>NZ_AFPB01000149.1 GCF_000218485.1 Aquimarina agarivorans
TGGAGCAACGACCTTACAAGCGAATGATACGGATTCCGAAGATGGTTTACCAACAGGCGATGTAGTGATAGCCACCAATCCAACCAACGGAACAGTAACAATCAACACGGACGGAACCTTCAGTTATGTACACAATGGCAGTGAAACTACAACAGATAGTTTTACCTATACAGTAACTGATAGTGATGGAACAACAAGTGCACCGATCACGGTAAGTGTAGTGATTACTCCAGAGAATGATCAGCCAACAGTAAGCATCGCTAGTCCAACGGTATTGGAAGAAGCAGGTAGTGTAGTAGTACCAGTAAGTATCGATATACCAAGTAGCGTTGATACGGTTGTAGAAATCGTAACCAGTACAGGTGAAGTAGTAACAGTAACTATTCCAGCAGGAGAAACAAGTGTGGATGCGATCATTCCAATAACGGATGATACGACACCAGAGACAAATGAGGAAATTACCATTACAGGAACGGTAACAAGTGGAAATACGACCAATACCGATCCAATAGAAGCCATAATTACGGTAATCGATAATGATGGAACGCCAACAGTAAGCATCGCCAGTCCAACGGTGTTGGAAGATGCAGGTAGTGTAGTAGTGCCAGTAAGTATTGATATACCAAGTAGTGTTGATACGGTTGTAGAAATCGTAACCAGTACAGGTGAAGTAGTAACAGTAATTATTCCAGCAGGAGAAACAAGTGTGGATGCGATCATTCCAATAACGGATGATACGACACCAGGGCCAAATGAGGAAATTACCATTACAGGAACGGTAACGAGTGGAAATACGACCAATACCGATCCAATAGAAGCCATAATTACGGTAATCGATAATGATGGCGGAGTGATAACTAGTCCAGAAATAACTTCAATATCAAATGCCATTGTGCAAGAAGGAGGTAACCTAGAATTTACAGTAACTTTATCTGAGCCAGTTTCGGAAAGAACTGAAATTGAAATAGTAATTACTAATATGCCTTTTGATAATAACCCATTTAATACAACAACGACACTGCAACCTACTTTGGCTGCGGATACTAATGATTACAATACTAATCCGGTAGTGGTTGTTTTTGAACCAGGTGAAGATTCGGCAGCATTTACCGTAGAGACGTTAACAGATAAAGAGGACGAATCAGTAGAAACTATTGAGGTTAGTACAGGAAACGTGATCACTGGGGTAATAACTAACGAAATAAATGATATTACGGGAATTGGAGTGATAACGCCTTTAGGAATTGTTACGGGACATGTATATTTAGATTACAATAGTAATAATGTACAGGATGCTAATGAAGAAAATTTAACAGGAATAGAAATTGTTGTTGAAGATGTTAATGGAATGATTTATAATACTATTACTGATGAAAATGGTGATTGGATTATTGAAGGATTGCCATTTGGACCAACAAGAACCTCAATTGTAAATACATCATTACCATCGGGTATTTTCCAAACTGAAAATACTACAGGAAGGTCAAACGTAGATGGTTTAATTACTAGTATTTCAGAAGTAGATGAATTTACAGGACGAAATGATATATTTACATCCAACGATGGATTTGCGCCAAGATTAGTGTTATTCAAATCAGGATCATATGTTGATACCAATAATAATGGTTTAGCTGATGAAAGTGATCAGGTGAATTATGTTTATAAAGTAATTAATCAAGGAACTACTGAAATTAGAGATATTGTGTTATCAGATGTTCGCGAGGGTGTCAACTCGGTAGCTTTTGGAAATGGGACTTTCGAAATTGAAAGTTTAAGTCCAAATGGAGGAGAGGTAACCTTTACTTCTACCTATAATCCTACTGCATCAGAAGTAGCAGCTTTAGAAGTTGTAAGCGAAGCCAGAGTTTCTGGAAATGTAATAATTTCAGGTGTAAGTGTTACCATTGAGGATACACATTCTGATGATTTGATGGATATAGAAGCACTTAATTTGAACGATGTGCTGAATGATGATACCATTGTGTTAATTGAGGAAACTGGTTTAGAGGTGTTTACGGCAGTTTCGCCAAACGGGGATGGAAGAAATGATCATTTTGCTATAAAAAATATTTCAAGATTTGATAATACACTTAAAATTTACAATCGTTGGGGTGTAGAAGTTTTTAGTGCGGATAATTACAAAGGGGAACCGAGGTCAAATAATTCAAATGTACCTCAGCCAACTGGAAAGTTATTTGAAGGGCTTTCAGACGGTCGTGCTACAATTGCAAGAGGTGATGAACTTCCTGTAGGAACTTATTATTATGTGCTAAACGTTGATACGGGTAGTGGAGAAAAGTGTTTGTCTGGTTATTTATATATTAACAGATAACTTATATTAATGTTGAAAGTTTAATTTTTTCTTATGAAAGTATATTATAAACTAATTTTTTTGTCATTATCACTATTTTGTGCAGGGGTTTTCGCTCAACAAGATGCTCAGTATACACAATATATGTATAATACCGTAGCTATCAATCCCGCTTACGCTGGTACAAGGGGAGCATTAAATGTTGTTGGTCTTCATAGATCGCAATGGGTGGGGCTTGAAGGTGCGCCAAGGACACAAACCTTAGCTATTCATTCACCAATAGGTATTGGTAGAGTAGGTTTGGGTGGTTCATTAGTCAATGATGCCGTTGGACCTGCTTCAGAAACCTATTTCAATATTGATTTTTCATACACTATACCTACCTCCGCATTCGGAAAGTTAAGTTTAGGTTTAAAAGCAGGAGGACGCTTATTTAACGTGGATTTCAATAAGCTTTCTCAATTTGATGCAAATGATGATATTTTTAGAAACAATATTGACGGTCAATTCAGTCCTGTTGTTGGAATTGGAGGATATTATCATACAAAAAAATTGTATATTGGATTAAGTGCACCTAATCTTTTACAAACAAAGCATTTTGACACAACTAATTCATCTTCTATTGCTGAATCTAGTTTTATTGCCAAAGAACGCTTGAATTATTATTTGATAGCGGGGTACATCTTTGATTTGAGCGATAACGTAAAATTTAAACCTGCTGCGTTGACCAAATTGGTTTTTGGAGCACCATTGCAGGTGGATTTATCCGCTAATTTTCTTTTCCACGATAAGTTTACAGCAGGTTTATCTTACCGATGGAGTGCTGCTGTAAGTGCTTTATTAGCATTTCAAGTATCGGATAGTATGTTGATAGGTTTTTCGTATGATAGAGATACAACAGAATTGCAAGAGAAAAATGATGGGAGTTTTGAATTAATGCTTCGATTTGAATTGATAAAAAAATACAGTCGTTTAGTTACACCACGTTTCTTTTAGAACAAATATTTTAAGTAGATAGGAGTTATTATTATGAAAAAAAAATACTTAATTACGTTAGTTGTACCGTTGTTCATTTCTTTTTTTGGGTCTGCTCAGCAGGATAAGCTTGAACAAGCGACAAAAAGCTACGATCGATACGCATATATTGATGCTCAAAAGATATTTTTAAAAGTAGCTGAGCAAGGATATCGTAGTGCTGATCTTTTTCAAAAACTAGGGAACAGTTATTATTTTAATGCAGATTACATTAATGCAGTAAGATGGTATAAAGAACTGATGCTTGACTACGAAAAAGAAACGAAGCCAGAATATTATTTTAGATATGCACAATCTTTAAAGTCAATTGAAGCTTACGAAGAGTCAGATAAGTATATGAATAAATTTTACGGAGCAAAGTCCGAAGATTTACGTGCAAAAAATTACCAAGATGCGCCTGATTATTTAAGGAAAATTGATTTTCAGTCTGGACGTTACAAAGTAAAAAATATCGTTGCTAATTCAGAATATGCTGATTTTGGACCCGCTTATTATGGAGAACGTTTATTATTTGCATCCGCCAGAGATACTGGGGTGTTTGTTAAGCGTGTGCATGAGTGGAACAATAAGCCTTTCTTAGACTTGTATGTTGGTAAAATTAAAGAAGATTCAGGAGAACTGGAAGGAGTTAAAAAATTTAATAGACGTATTAATACAAAGTTTCATGAATCCACTCCTGTTTTTACTAATGACTTAAAAACTATGTATTTTACTCGTAATAATTATAATAATGGTAATTATAGTCAGGATGAGAATGGTACAAATAAATTAAAAATTTACAAATCAACATTAGTTGAAAAAGGGGTATGGTCCAAGCCAGAAGAAATCCGATTCAATAGTGATCAATATACAGTATCGCACCCTGCATTAAGTCCTGATAATAAAAAATTATATTTTGTTTCCGATATGCCTGGTAGTTACGGGCATACTGATTTGTATGAAGCAACTATTGCAGAAGACGGTACTTTAGGTGATCCTAGAAATTTAGGTCCTGAAATCAATACAGAAGGTAGAGAAGCATATCCATTTGTGAGTAAAAGCGGAAACTTGTATTTTGCTTCCAACGGACATATCGGTTTAGGTGGTTTGGATTTATATGTTACAAAAATAGATGCAGCAGGTAATATTGATGGAATTTACAATTTAGGAAATCCTGCAAATACACCTCAAGATGATTTTGCTTTTATAATTAATGAAGATACAAAAACTGGATATTTTTCTTCGAACAGAGATGGAGGAAATGGTGATGATGATATTTATAAGTTTACCCAGCTAGAGGAACTTAGAGAGGATTGTGAAGTAACGCTGACAGGTGTGGTTAAAGATAAAGATACACAAGAAGTTTTGCCAGAATCTCAAGTAACTTTGTTTGATGAAAATAATGAGATTGTGGAAACCGTTAAAGTTGGTGTAAAAGCGACTTATAATTTTGTTGTGGAATGTGGTAAAAATTATTTTTTACGAGCAGATAAGCAGGCTTACAATACTGTAGAGGAATTGGTAAGTACGCCAAAAGTAACTGAAACGATAACTATCCCATTAGAACTTGAAAAAACTATAAAAACAGCTCAAATAGGTCAAGATTTAGGTAAGGTATTGAACCTAAATCCAATTTATTTTGACTTTGATAAATATAATATTCGTAATGATGCCTCTGTTGAGTTGGCTAAAGTAATTGCTGTAATGCAGGAATACCCAACTATGAAAATTGATGTGCGCTCACATACCGATAGTAGAGGGAATGATGCGTACAACAAGATTTTATCTTCAAATAGAAACAAATCAACTATAGATTATATTGTTACTAAAGGGAAAATTAGTAAAGATCGTTTGACTGGTAAAGGTTACGGAGAAAGTGAATTAGTGAATAAATGTGCCAACGGAGTGCCCTGTTCTGTGGAGGAGCATCAGCTAAATCGTAGGAGTGAATTTATAATTTTAGAATACTAAAATAATTAACAAAATATAATGTTATAAAAAAAGCGTTCCAATTTGGAGCGCTTTTTTTGTAAGTTGATAAGAACTTACTTAGCTTTGGAATTGTATGAGTATAGAAAAAGTAATTTTGGTTGATACTAATGACCAACCAATTGGATTAATGGAAAAGATAGAAGCACATGAAAAAGGATTGTTACACCGAGCTTTTTCCGTGTTTGTGATGAATAAAAATGGGGAATTGATGTTGCAACAAAGAGCGTTAAGTAAATATCATTCTCCTGGCTTATGGACAAATACTTGCTGTAGTCACCAAAGGGAGGGAGAAACAAGTTTAGAGGCTGCAGAGCGGCGTTTACAAGAGGAAATGGGCTTTGTAACGCCATTAAATGAAAAGTTTTCATTTATTTATAAAGCTGAATTTGACAATGGACTTACCGAGCACGAGTATGATCATGTTTTAGTGGGTAATTATGAGGCAGACCCTTTGATAAATACAGAGGAAGCAGCAGGGTGGAAATGGATGGATTTGGAAGGGGTTAAAATAGATATAGAACAGCATCCAGATAGCTACACGCCTTGGTTTAAAATAATTTTTGAAAAGTTTTACCATCACTTACAAGTAACCTCATGAATGTTACCATAAGTAGAAAAGCATATTTTAACGCAACTCATAGGTGTTTTTAGAGCGGACTGGTCTAAGTTAAAAAACACTGCTGTTTTTGGAAAATACAGAAATTTTAATTTTCATGGGCGTAATTAAGAATTGATAGTATCCGTTACCGGAGAAGTTTATTCTGAAACTGCTATTTCATTGCTATTGTTATTAGGAATCGGATCAAACCACGTTTGGATTTCGAGGTTGAACTTAAAACTACATTTTTTTAAACAGCCCGTAATTTTGTTACTTTTTTTGGGATAGTTTAAGCTATTTGGTTTGTTTTTTACGCTCCTTGATAAGCTGTTTTAACTGCTTTCCGTATTTAGATTTTTTAATTTTTAGGGGTAAGCTTTTATGAATGGTATCCAAATAAGTAATATTAGCATCACTAATTTCGCGCAAAGCAACATAAGGTGCTACTTCAAGAGTATTATTTTGAATAGCAAAATTAACTGTGTACAAATACTTGGTTTTTTGTAATCTACTAAGTTTATTTTCAACTTCTTTTATTTTATTGGTATCATTGGTTTTATGGGCGTCAAAATTTTCCTGGAGCAAATTGATGTTTCTTAAGTTAAAGCGCTGAAGTGTTTTTTTGTAAAGTGCAAATTTGTTGTGGTTTTCCGATCCGTTAATTTTGCTCATTTTTTCAAAATCAGCTAGTTTGGTAGAAAACGTGATTTCGCCAGGTTCTAAAAAAACTTCTAAACGGTCGTCGTAAATGGTACCATCGTTTTTGTCCAAGTACAAATAAAAAATATCGGGCTCATCCAGCTGCAAATTGAAGTCAAATGCCGAAGCTCCGTTAACTTGAATAGAATCAATAGTAACAAGTAAGGTGTCCTTAATTTGTTGCAAGTAAATAGTTCCTTTACTCAACCCTTTTATAGTACCGCTAAATGAGGTATTTTCTGTTTTTGAACAGTTGAATAACAGCGCTGCGCAAGCACAAATAACATAATAAAAATAGTTTTTTTTCATAAGTTTAATGCAACCAAGCTTTTTTTGTAGTGAGTTGTAATGGTGTTAGGTTTTCCTCGGGGATTTCAATCAATTTTTTTTCAAAACTAACGGGCTGTTCTGCAATTTTGGTTTCGGAGGTAATTTCTTCTCCATTACGCTTCACAGTTATTTTAACCGTATCACCAATTTTCCATTCTTTAGTCAACTCAAAAATGTAGGCGGCGTTGTTTAAATCAAATTTTTGATCATTTATAGCTACCAAAACATCTTTGGGCTGAATATTTAAACTAGTTAAAAAACTATTGTAAGTGCCACTAGTGTTAAAATAGATTTCATTTTTATCCTGATTAGGGGATAGGTAAGGAATTTCATTGTGCTGAAAATAATCGGTATTTATAGTTTTAGCACCGTATTCCAAACCTACAAACTGAAAATAGTCTGCGTAATTGATTGGCAAATTGCCTACTACATGTTTTTTCAAAAAGTTACCAACTTCAGGATAGGTAAATGCCGTAACTACTTCAATAAGTTTGCTATCAACAAAAGGGCGTTTGGCACCATACCTTTCTGACAGGGATTTCATTAAGTCTAGAATTCCTTTTTTTTCATTACTGTTTTTTCTGATAATTATATCAATGCACATGGAGATTAAAGCCCCTTTTTCGTAAACATTATTATAATTATCTTTATAAGGCTGTTCCAAAATGTTTTTACTCATTTTAGTAAAGGACATGTTATTATCGTATTGATTGGCATTTCTAATTTTATCTACAATACGGTTAAAAAATTCAGTAGTACTTACCAGTTTTTCTTTTACCTGAAACAACTGCGCAAAATATTCAGTAGTCCCTTCGTACATCCATAAATGTTCGGACATTTTAGGTTCATAATAATCAAAATTATGAATTTCTTCGGAGTGTACAGTGAGTGGCGTAATAATATGAAAAAATTCATGAGATACTACGTCAATCATGGTGGATTCTAAGGCCTCCAAAGGCATTCTTTCCGGCAATACTACTACCGTAGAGTTGTTGTGTTCCAATGCGCCAAATCCTCTGGCATCATTAGGCATCAAAGTAGAAAGATATACTAAAATGCTGTATTTTTTAGTGCTGTTAATATTTCCCATAAATTTTTTTTGGGCTAACATCATTTTTTTCATGGAAGGTAATAAGGCATCTGCAGTGTGTATTTTATTTGGAGAGTATACGCTTATCAATACTTCAATGTCGTTTATTTTAAAGGTTTTACTATCTAATTTGCCGTAAATTATGGGATCGTCTGTTACTTCAGCATAGCGGTTGTAGTAAAAGGTGTCAATCAAATCATTTTCATTTTTAATCAGTTTGGGGTTAATACCCAATACTTTATCGTGCGAGGTGGCACTAGACATGGTTTTAGGACGAATCACTGAAAGTTCAAATGGAATTTCCTTGGTTTCTTTAAAATATCCTATAAACCCATGAAGATTTAAAATAAAATTGATATTCTTAGCTATATTAGTACCTGCGGGAGAAAAAACGCTGTGATTTTTTTCATCATCAAAAGTATCATTCACCAAATACGTGATTTTATTTAATTTAGTGGCATCACTAATTTTCCAACTGTTGGTATCAAGTTGTTTTACGGTCAATTCTTCGCCAGTTGGAGTAAAAGCCGTTAAGTTAGTAATAAATTGTCCGTAATTGTCACTACTATAGGTGCCAGGAATAATACGTGGCATATAAAAAACGGTAGTATCCTTTGTTATTTTGCTGGGAAAAAAGCTAACCGAAACCTGATCATTTTCAACACCAACAAGATCAATAAGCACCTTGTTGTTTTTGTTGTTTATATGGGGAACTTGTTTGTTTACAATAGGTTGAATTGTTTTGCAGCTAACAATTAAAATAAAAGTAAATAAATAGTAAAAGTATAATTTCATAAAAACAGCTTAAATATAATTTTTAATAAAATGTGCCACCCCGTCATTTGTGCCTGCTAGCGTGGTGTATTTTGAAACTGCTAAAACCTCTTTTTTGGCATTGGCTACAGCCACTCCAAAACCAGCAGCATCCAACATTTCAATATCATTAAAATTATCGCCAAATGCAGCGACGTCTTTAAATGAAAAATTAGTATATACCCGATTTAGTAAAAACTGAATGGCTGTTTTTTTTGATATCTCAGCAGGGGCAATTTCAATATATGTTTCTTTGGATCGGTACAAATGTAACTTGTTGCTATAGTTTTGATGTAAAAAATGGTACAGTTTGTCAATAGCATCCACATTACCCATACACATGATTTTATGAGCTCCTTTTTGTTCCGCTTTCCAACGAGAGGCTACTTGATCATTAATAAGGATTTCAGGAGTTGTTTTGGTATTGCTAATTTCACGTTTTGCCCAATAATCCATTTGCGGCACATACCAATGGTTGTGGTTATAAAGACTTAAATGGACATCAGTTTGTTTATTAAAACTAATAATTTCTTGTAAAATACTTCCTTTAATTTCAGTACTGGATACTATTTCATCATTTACAATTATCAGACCACCATTATAAGCAATTATAGGAAAATGTGATATAGAAGCCATTTTTTGTAAGTGTACCATGGCGTTTGGCATACGGGAAGATATTAATACAATGGGAGTATACGCTTTAATTCTTTTAAACTGGCTAATAGTAGCTTCGGATAATAAACGTTTATTGTTTAAAAGAGTTCCATCGATATCTGAAAAAACAATTTTTGGCTGCATTTTTTACAATTAGTAGCATAACCGTTTGATGATCTATGAAATTTCGTAGGTATCCCATTTCTTTTAACATCATTAGTCCGTTATAAAAGAAGCTAGGGTTAAGGTGGTGCTCTTTTTTTGCTTTTAATCAGTAAAAAACAAATGTACCTAATTGCACGAATTTCCTATCAACAAATTGTATAACAAGGTTATAGCATTTTTTTATATTTTAACACCTCACCTCTAGTTTTTTCAAATGAATAGCTATTATTCGCAATAGTAAAAAACCTGTTAAAAAGTTGTGAGGGGTGCAACAAATATAGTGTTAATTATGTAAGTTTTTTTAATAAAGCTAACGAAAACGGGTGTTGTTGTACGATCAAAGTTGAGCGTAATAAGTATCACTTCTCAAATAATTGAAATAGTACCACTTTTGACATTAATTTTTTTAGTTTTTAGTCTCTACAATTCTAAATGTTAAATTGATGCGTTTGCCTACTGGTTTTTTTGTTTTCGGAATTTGGTGTAGCCAATATTTTTGCGTGTTACCTTGCATAAGTAGCAGGCTACCATGGGTAAGTTCAATTTTTTGTTTCAATTCTTTTTTAGTCCTGTGTTTTAAATGAAACCATCTACTGGCACCCAAACTTATTGATGCAATTATCGGGCGTTCTCCCAATTCCTTTTCATTATCTGCGTGCCAACCATTGCTGTCCTGGCCATTACGGTACAAATTTGCTAAACAGGTGGTGAATTTGTTGGAGGTAATAACTTCTACATCGTTTTTTAATGCAAGCAAACTGCTAGTAAATTCAGTTGGATACATTGTAATGTTGGAGTAGGAGTACGGCAAATTGTTATTTGCAAACAAATGGGTTAAACGCGGTTGAGGGTACGTTTTGCCAAAAAGTTTTATATTATCTTGTTGCCAGGTAGTGTTGTTTAACAAGTCATTATAATAATGCTGTGCCCTTTCGGGAGAAATAAAGTTAGGGTAAAAAATTATATCGGCATCCGGGAGCGCTAAATCAATTTTTTGATGTGGGTTTTGAAAAAGTTGCACAGGCGTTGATTTAAAAAGCTGTTGGGAATATTTTAATAAAGAGTATGGTAACAGTTATATTGTACTAGGGTAAATAAAATACCGCCCACCATATAAGTACGAATTGTAAGGGCAAGCGCAGCCATAAAAACCATTTTGGAACACCTTTAGCAGCTTGTTCGGATTGTAGCATATAAATGTGAACAGGTAAAAAAACAATAAGCATGGCTACAATGAAATAAATACTAAGCACTCGGGTTGGGGTAAAGATTAATCCCAATCCTAATAAAATTTCAGCTACACCACTCCAAAAAACTAATGCTTTTGGTTGAGGTAAATAAGGAGGCATAATGGCTAGGTAAGGTTTTGGTTTGTAAAAATGGAAAAAGCCTGCCACTACGTACATTGCAGCCATAAGGAATAAATGCCAAGGTGTTGTCATATAATTTAATAGGTGCTTTTAAGAAGCTTCAGTTTCAATAAATTCAATTTTCCGGAAATGTACACCGAGCCAGTCATCATTAATGGGCGCGGTTTCAATTTGCTTTAAATTGTAATCTCCTAAAACGCCCCAACCGTTAGTTTCTGAAAGGGTTGTTTTATCAGTGTCAGAAGGAAACGCAAACCAAACTACCGCATCACCTACTAATTTAGGATACACAGTTTCAATACGGTTTTGAATTTGCGAAATTTCAGTTACAAATATTAAAGCAAAATCTATTTCAGAAGTTCTAATTACTGATTCTCTAATAATAATTCCATGTAATTTGTCCAGTTCCTTACAAAATCCCTCGGGTTCGTTTAAAATTAAAATTTCATCAACTTCACCAATACCTAGTTTGTTAAATAATTCAGTCATTTTACCAATTGTTTTTTCAGCTTTCTTAAAGATACAAAAAACAATAATTGTAAAGTATGAGATTGATTGATAGTTTTATTACCTGTTGTTAAAAGCACTATATTTACCATTCAAGGCACACACGGTGTATAATATATAGCTAATATGTGCTTAACCGTAAGGCTTGTGTATATTTAGTAAGTCCGGCAAATTTTTAATTTGGCTTTTATTAAGAGAAAAATTTAAAACGAAATACAAAAATTCGGCTCTGTGTTAATCCGAAAAGTTAGTGTGTATTTTGCACGCTAAGTTTCATAGATAAGTCCTTTGTAACTAATAAATAAACACGAATGAGCAAAGATGATTGGTATAGAAATACGGAATGGAACGACCAAATTGAATCTGAATTTGAAGCTCGACTGAAACGCTCACGTGGAAACTTCAACAAGGCTCAATATTTACGTATTCAAGCCAGTTATCTTCTAAATTCTCAAGAGACTGAAAATCAGAAAAAGGAAATTCAGTTAATGAAAAAGGTGATTGACGGTTATCCAGAAGAAACTTTTAGCACGATACACGGATAAGAACAACTTGGTGACTATTACTAGAAAAACAGGAATTATAAAGAAGCCGAAAGTTGTTTTAGAATTGTAACCGATCATTATCACTCGAACACACGGAGCGGTACAACTGGGCTGGTAGATTTGAAATTGTGTGAAACAATTTTGCTTTCAGACCAAAAAGACAAACTTCAAGAAGCTTATGAACTGTCGACTTTAAAATTTGACGAAACAGGTGGCCACTTATTAATGAACGACCAAAAATTCTATTATGCGACATTGATGGCTAACTTGTGCCTAAGAATGGGAAAAATTGAAGAAGCTTCTGAATACGCAAATTCAGCTTTGCAACTTTCAACAATTACAGAACCTCAATTTAATAGACATAAAACCATTGGAATAATCAAGGCAGATAAGAATACAATCAACAAATTGAAAAAAATAAAAGAAAAATCACTGGCTACAACATTTACAAGCAAGCAAACGGATAGCGGTAAACGAAACGATGATACTTTTAACAAACTATGGTCTCGGTTGACAGGTAAGTAACACTGAAACGCATGTGCTTATAGCTAAACGATTGACTGTGCCTAACTTATTTATATTGAGTTTATCAAAAAAAAGTAATTATCAACCGTATAAATAGATGAGTAAAATACGTTTAAATTCAGTTGACATCGCTTTGGAATTTACTCACAAAACAAGAATTCATGCTTTATGTTGCTGTAAATTAAATATTTATATGATAAAGAAGCTTAAATTGTTGGGTGGTAAATGTAATTTAGATAGTTTTGGGATATGACAGAAATAAACCTTATTGGTGGGGTTTAAATAAATGTTGTCTTTGTTTACCGAAAACCGTAGAATAAAATGAAATTATTGGAGTTTGAAAATAATTTACGTGAGAGATTAAAAAAATATGACAAATCAAGACCATTAATATGTGAAGGAAATCCTTTAGACTGTGAAATATTTATCGTAGGAATAAATGCCGCAACTGAAATGAAAAGTGATTTTTGGAGTTTTTGGTCTAAAGAAAATGGATTCAAAAAAGCGGAATGGCTTGAGAGCTACATTTTGGAAAGAAAGTTGAAGCCACTAAAACCGAATAAGACAAGACGAAATAAATTTAGTAATACCAGACAAAGAATTGAATGGATTATTGACTCAGTAAAACCAATCAAAACTTTAGAGACAAATTTATTTGTAAAAGCTACACCGACTGCAGACAAATTGAAAAGTGAAGATAGAGAAAGTTCTGTTTTTGAGTATTTATTAGAATCTATAAAACCGAAAATACTTTTTTTACACGGAAATGAAGTAATCGAATATTTTGAAAAACTATACGGAATAAAAATCGTGAAAGACAAAATTGAAATTTTTGATATTTTAGAAGTAAAAACAAATATTTTAGCAATGAATCATCTTTCAAGAGGTTGGTCTAAACAAAAATCAATAGAATTAGGAAAAAGATTAAACTTTGAGATAAATAACGCAAGCTAACACCTAAAGTATTCGTCTTGCCTATAAGCTAGAGATAAATGCGATAATGACCAATGCTCAAAAAATCACAAAATAACAGACGCAAATACTAGTTCATTTTTTCGATAGCTGCATTGTGTCTCATTTCCAAAGCTGGGGCTATGAAAATAAAACACGGCTTTGATCTTAAAAAAAAGCAGTGGCCTATTTTCAGTCTCATTTTATAATCCGTTTGACATACCCAATGGTGGATCTATTGGTAAAGTGATGAGGAACGCTCCTTGATTTCAGAAGTTTTAAAGCTTGAAAATACGCTTTGACTATTGAAAAACAAATCCATTGTCATGGATTATAAGTTTTATGTGGGTTTTGTTCAATTTTTTAATCGCAGAACATCTTTATGGCACTATAAAACGCCAATGGGAATTTTTCAGATCTCAACAAAAAAAATATTCATAGAACCAGCGCAGAAGTTGGATTTATAGTTACCTGCTATAATTTGATACGAATCTTTAATATTGTGGACAAAAACTTGCTAAATTCTATTTCCAAAATAGTTATTTCACATCATTCTTACAAGATAATTGACTTTACTGAATTAAAAAGAGACTTTTGTGACCACTGTATTTTATCACAAAAACTTTTGGTGCCGTAGCTAGATCAATACAAAGCTATTATCGCAACATTCTAAACTTCTTTGATAACCGCAGTACAAATGCTTCGGCTGAATCTTTCAATGCAAAATAAAAGCATTTAGGAGTCAATTCAGAGGGGTGAAATCTGTATCTTTTTTTTTATTTAGACTGTCAAATATATATGCTTAAAAATTATCATTCCACAACTTTTCGGGTTGATCCAAAATAAGTTAAACACTATCACAAACAAAAAACCCCGTAAACGATAATTTACGAGGTTTTAAAGGTGGTGCCTCCAGGAATCGAACCAGGGACACAAGGATTTTCAGTCCTTTGCTCTACCAACTGAGCTAAGGCACCCAATTTGCTTATGTAGCTAAGCGAGTGCAAATATAGAACCTTTTTTGGCTTTTGCAACTACTTTGCCTAAAAACTTTCATATTTTTGAAAAATAAAAATTATTTCATTCATGAATTTAATTATTGATGCTGGTAATTCTTTAGTCAAACTTGCTGTTTTTCAGAAAGATATTTTAATAAAAAAGTGGCAAGTAGAATATGGTGATTTTTTAAAAAAATTTTTAAAAATCAAATCAGCGTATCCTACAATAGATAAAATTTTTCTTTCGTCAGTATCAAAATTAAGTAAGCAGGCTATTGAAAATGAAATAGACGCTGAGTTATTGCTTGTGTTAGATCATCAGACCTCCATGCCGTTTGAAAATTTGTATATCACCCCACAAACGTTGGGTGTGGATCGTTTGGCTTTGGTAGCAGCAGCAAGTAAAGCATACCCAAATCAACATTGTTTAGTAATTGATGTAGGAACCTGTGTTACCTATGATTTTTTAGATCAACAAGGAATTTACAAAGGGGGAGGTATCAGTCCAGGTTTGCAACTTCGTTATAAAAGTTTACATGATTATACGGCAAACTTACCTTTGTTGAAAGCTCAAGAAATTAATTTAATAATAGGAAATAGTACAGCAAATGCAATCCATGCAGGTGTTTTTAATGGTTTTGTAAATGAAATTAGTGGTATAATTGAGCAATTTAGCAACACCTTTGGTGCGTTGGTCGTTATTTTGACGGGTGGAAATGCTAATTTCTTGTCTAAACGATTAAAAAGTGGCATATTTGTCGACCCTAATTTTTTATTCAAAGGGTTAAATTACATACTCGATTTCAATAGTAGTAAATGATAAAAAAAATAATAATTAGTATGTTGCTTTTAGTGGCAGGTTTTGCATACGCACAAGAGTCTACATCGTCACCATATTCTACCCATGGATTGGGAATTACAAACTTTAGGGGTTCTATTGCTAACAGGAGTATGGGGGGACTAACTTTGTACTCAGACCCTTTTACTCCTAACATACAAAACCCTGCGCTTTATGGGGGTCTTAAAACTACTGCTTTAGGAGTTGGAGGATCCTATAAAACAGCAACTTTTAAAGAGGGTGATGCGGAAAGCTCAGGAAAAGCAACTACGTTAGATTATTTAACGCTAAGTATTCCGGCAGGCAAGTTTGGATTTGGTTTCGGAATAGTGCCCTACAGATCTGTAGGTTTTTCGTTTGAAGGAATTAATGGAGCTGGATTTCAGGAAACTAATACGGGCTCAGGTAATGTAAACAGAGCCTATTTTGGTGCAGGAGTAAAAATTCATAAAGGTTTTAAGCTTGGTGCTGAATTCCAGTATAATTTTGGCCGTTTGGAAAATATTGTAACTCAATTCCCTGACTCAAGTATTAATACCAGGGTAATTAACCAGTCCGATATACAAGGTGTAAGTTTTACTTTTTCGGGAGTGTATGATTTGGATGTTAATGAAGAAACTTTATTTAGAGTTTCAGCCGTATATAGTAATTCAGCTAGTATTACTTCTGAAAATATACAGCAAATATCAGCTGTAGAATTTGAAGACGACCAAGAGACTACATCAAATGAACAGGTTGTTGATATTGCAGATCGTTCATTTAATTTGCCAAGTAGACTTACATTAGGAGGAGCTGTAATAAAAAAAAGTAAATGGTTCGTTGGTGGAGAAGCTTATTTGGAAGATAATAATGATTATCAAGACCGTATTCAAAGTAGAGATCGCGTAAATTATGCCAAGGCTTACGGGGTTAAAGTTGGGGGGTTTATTATTCCTAAATACAACTCGCTTACAAGTTATTTTCAGCGAATGACTTACCGTGTTGGACTCCGTTACGAAAGACTAGGTCTGGTCATCCGTGGTGAGGATATTAATGAGTTTGGCACGTCTTTTGGTATTTCGTTACCAGTATCGCAAGGATATTCTTCATTAGATTTAGGTGTAGAGCTTGGATCAAGAGGTACGACATCCGCAGGATTGGTAAAAGAAAATTTTATTAATCTTTCAGTAGGTTTATCACTAAGTGATAAATGGTTTAGAAAAAGGAAATTTAATTAACATAATAATTAACTATGAAATCATTACTTAAAATAGCTATTGGTACTTTTTTAGTAACGACTTATTCGTTAAGCGCTCAGGTATCTGATGAGTGTAAAAAAAATGCATCTCTGGGAATTGAGAGTGCTAAAGTGAAGGACTATGAAAGGGCAGCGCCTTATTTAGAAAAAGTACGAAAAGATTGTCCAAGTTACAGTTTGGCAACATTTCAGTATAGCGAAAAAATTCTTCGCGATAAGCTTAAAAAAGCACCTGAAGGAGGAAAAGAAGCAGTTGTTAATGAATTAATTACTTTATTTAAAGAGCGTAAGCAGCATTTTGCTTCTAAAACGCCCGATGGTGATATGATTTCTGATATTGCATTGTTAAAGTATGAAAATAAGTTAGGAACAAAATCCGAGCAGTTTGAGCTGTTTAAAGAGGCGTACACCAATGATAAAGAAAACTTTAAAAGCCCGAAAAAAATATATGTGTATTTTGATTTATTGTTAGGGCTACAATCTGAAGGGAAAAAAGATATTGGCGAAGTATTTGAATCTTACGATGAACTTACTGATAAAATTGAGGTAGAAGAAAGTAAAATGGCAACTAAAATTGCTAAATATACAGCAAAAGAAGAATCTGGAACGCAGTTGTTAAGTAAGGAGAAAAAAGCTTTGGATAAAGCAGAAAAGAATTTAAAGGTATACAGTCAGGTAAAAACTTCAATAGATAAAAAATTAGGAAAATTAGCCGATTGTCCTTATTTAATTCCATTGTTTACTAAGGAGTTTGATACTAAAAAGGATGATATCAAATGGGTAAAACAGTCGGCAAGACGCATGTACAAAAAAGAATGTACTACGGATCCATTATTTTTAAAATTAGTGGAGCAACAACATAAGTTAGAGCCTTCAGCAGTTACCGCAAAATATTTAGGAAAATTGGCTGAACAAAGAGGTGATGTAGCTGCTGCGCGTAAATATTACGAAGAAGCTATTGAGCGTGAGGATAACCCTAGTCGTAAAGCAGAGGCTTACGTGGAGATCGCTTTGGCAGAAAAGAAAAAAGGAAGCTACGGAAAGGCGCGTACGTATTTTAGAAAGGCATTGGAATACAAACCATCATTAGGAGGAGCTTATTTGCAAATTGCAAGCATGATAGGTAAAAGTGCCAATAACTGTGGGTCTGATGAATTTAGTAAACGTGCCGTGTACTGGTTGGCTGCTAACTATGCAAATAAAGCAGCAAGGGTTGATCCGTCGGTAGCATCCCGTGCTAAAAAAACAGTGGCTAGTTACATGGCTAGTGCGCCATCTAAATCTGATGTATTTACCAAAGGAATGCAAGGTAAAACAATCCAGGTTGGATGTTGGATTGGAGAGTCGGTTAAAGTGCCAAACTTGTAATTTGTAGCTATTATGGCTATAAAAAATAATTATATAAAAAATTTAAAAACATTGCTGCAACTGTGCTTGTAGCAATGTTTTTTTATTGTTGTGCTCCAAAAGGTAATCAAAACAATACCATTAATTTTACCGAAGTAGCACAAGGAGTAGGGAAAGAAGTTGTAGTAAAGTACACGGATTCAGGAAGGTTGGTAGCCATTATGAAGGCGCCGGTTTTTAAAGATTTTACGCATATTGATTTTCCTTACCGCGAGTTCCCAAAAGGAGTGGAATTAATTGTATTTGATAAAAAAGGAGGGCAATCCAACGTTAAGGCGGATTTTGGGGTGCAGTATGAATTGACAAATTTGGTGGATTTGAGGGGTAATGTCAAAATTGTTACCGCGGATAGTGTTTTAGTCAATGCTCCACAATTGTATTGGGATCAAAAGTTACACTGGTTGTATACTGACAATGATTACGACGCTGTGCTTAAAAATGGAGCAAAAAATAAAGGTGCTGGATTTGATGTAAATGAGGATTTCACCAATTTTAGATCAAGAACAAACGTGGGAACACAAATATTAAACGACTAATCTTCTACAGGCATTTTTTGTATCTTGCCATAAATATCAATTGGTTTTATTAATACTAATTTTATGAAGTCACTACAGGCTTTTTTTCAATATGCTTACTTGTTTGTAGGTATATTTTTTGGATACAATGTGTATAAGGAATATCAAAGTACTGGTGCTATTAATTGGGCATTTGTTTTGCTTGCAATTACGGCAATAGGGATGTTCTTTTTTAAACGTCACTTTCGTAAAAAATTTGAAAACAGAAATCAGTAATTCATGTGGTTTCAAATCGGAATTATTGTTTGTTGCTTAATACTTTCAGCTTTTTTTTCAGGAATGGAAATTGCCTATGTTTCTGCAAATAAAATTCATCTTGAAATTGAAAAGAAGCAACTCACATTTTCTTCTAAAATTTTAAATAAACTTACCAAAAAACCTTCTCAATTTATTGCTTCAATGCTAGTAGGGAATAATATTGTACTGGTAATTTATGGGATTCTCATGGGGGAGTTGCTCATCAATTGGTTGGCTGTGAATTTTGAGGGAATATCTTCTGGCGTAAGTCTGTTTTTTCAAACATTGCTATCTACATTAATCATATTGTTTACAGCGGAATTTTTACCAAAAGTTTTCTTTCAAATTTATGCCAACAAATTAGTTAAAGTAATGGCTTTTCCTGCATACCTGTTTTATTGGTTATTTACGCCAATATCGTGGGTGGTTATGGGAGTATCAAATGTAATATTAAAATATTTTTTTAAAACTGAAGGGGATCAAAAATCATTAAGCTTTTCTAAAACAGAAATTGGTGATTATATCAATCAGCAGGTAGGAGCTGGATCAAATGAGGAAGAGTTAGATTCTGAAATTCAAATTTTTCAAAATGCCTTGGAATTTTCTGATGTTCGTGCCCGAGAAGTAATGGTGCCTAGGACAGAAATGGTTTCAGTGGATCGTAGGCAATCCATTGCCGAGGTGGTGAAATTGATTCAAGCAACTGGATTGTCTAAAATATTGGTATACAACGCCACTATTGATGATATTATCGGTTATGTACATGCTTTTGAGTTATTTAAAAAACCAAAAAGTTTACGAGCCATTATACGTCCCGTTGTATTTGTGCCAGAAACCATGTACATCAAAGATGTACTAAATAGTTTGACTAAAAAACGGAAAGGTTTGGCGGTAGTAGTTGATGAGTACGGTGGTACAAGTGGACTGGTTACAGTGGAGGATATTATTGAAGAATTGTTTGGTGAAATTGAAGATGAACATGACTCGGTAAAACTAATAGAAGAACAAATTTCAGATAAACAATATATTTTTTCAGCTAGAATTGAGGTAGATTATATTAATGAAACTTATAATTTAAATATACCTGTTTCGGAAAGTTATGAAACTTTGGGAGGTTATATTGTCAACTTTACCGAAGAAATTCCTAAGCCAAATGAAGTAATTGTAATCGAACACTTTCAAATTACAATTATTGAAACATTGGAGAATAAAATTATCCTAACCAAACTTGAGGTGTTGTCGGAATAGAGCGCAAGGAGAGGCTGCAATTTTTAAATGTATTCTGTTTTATTTTTAGTAATAAAAACCTTATTTTCGCCCCTTATAGATTAAAAATTAAGTACCAAAAAATGGCAGTATTAAATAAAATTAGGCAACGATCATTCTTTCTAATCGTGATAATAGCCTTGGCTCTCTTCGCATTTATCATTGGTGATTTGTTGAGGAATGGAGGTTTTGGAGGGCAAAAAGCTCAAAAAACAATAGGTGAGATTAATGGCGAAGAAATTAAAACTTCTGAATTTCAGGCTTTAGTTGATAATCAACGAAGAGGCGGATCGGATATGCAAGCCGTTAAAAATGTTTGGAATCAAAAAATAAATGGTTTATTGGCAGGTCAACGTGCTGATGAGGCTGGGATTGTTGTGGATAAAGCACATCTTAATGAAGAGTTGGCGCGTCGTTACGGAAATGATCCATCATTAAAGGATGAGGATGGAAACTTCAGTTTTTCTAAATTACAGGAGTTGATTTTAGAAATGAAAGAAGATGACAATAAAGCGCGGTATGCTAATTGGACTAATAACGAAGTGCAAATAGCTAAAGATGTGGCCAGTAATGTGTATTTTGACATGGTTAAAGCGGGCTTAGGTGCTACGATTAACGAAGGTGAATTGGCTTACAAAATGGAAAGTGACAAAATCAATATTAGTTATGTGCAATTGCCGTACAGCTCAGTTGATGATAAGGAAGCAGAAGTTTCAAAAGACGAAATTGCAGCTTACATAAAAGCAAACAAGAGTGAGTTTGAAAGTGATGCTTACGCCAACATTGAATATGTTAAAATTGATGAGGTAGCTACGTTGGAAGATGAAAAAGCAATTTCAGATGAATTGGCAAAGTTGATCAATGATGCTGATGAGTTTAATAATGTAACCAAGCAAACTGAAAAAGTTTTAGGATTTACAAACACTAAAAATGTTGAAGAGTTTGTAAACGAAAATTCGGCAATAAAGTATACCGATAAGTACGAGTTTAAAAGTAAACTGAATGCTGAGGTGGCAACAAATTTATTTGATGCTGAATTAGGTAAGGTTTACGGACCTTATAAGGAGGGTAATTTTATTAAGTTGTCAAAATTAATTGCAACAACTAAAATTCCAGATTCTGTAAAAGCAAGTCATATTTTAATTGCTTACAAAGGGTTGCAATTTGCAGGTCCTGATGTTACCAGAACTAAGGAGGAGGCTAAAAAATTAGCAGATAGTGTATTGACTGTTGTGACTAAAAAGAATGATAAATTTGCTGACTTGGCTGGTGAATTATCTGCGGACAGATCAAACAAAGATAAAGGTGGTGATTTAGGATATTTTACTCCAGGTAGAATGGTACCAGCTTTTAATGATTATGTTTTTGAAAATAAAACAGGAGATATTGGAGTGGTTGAAACTCAATTTGGTTATCATATAATTAAAATTGAAGATCAAAAGAATATTCAAAAGGCAGTTAAAGTAGCTACAATTGCACAAAAAATTGAGCCAAGTGAAAAAACTATTAACGAAATTTATGCAAAATCTACAAAATTTGTAATTAATGCTCGTGAATCAGGATTTGCAGAAGCAGCAAAAGCTGAAAACTTAACGGTGAAGCCAGTAACCAAAATGGGGGAACTGGATGAAAATATTCCTGGTGTAGGGCAACAACGTTCAATTGTACGTTGGGCGTTTAATGAAGAAACTAAAAAAGGAGCAATTAAAAGTTTTGATTTGCCTAGCGGTTATGTAATTGCTAAGCTTACGGCAGTTCATGAAAAAGGATTAATGAACGTTGAAGAAGCATCGGCAAAAGTTTCGCCAATTTTAAAGAATAAGAAAAAAGCAGATATTTTAAAAGCTAAAATTAACGGAACGAATTTAGATGAAATTGCTAAAGCAAATAATGTTTCGGTAAAATCAGCTTCAGCGATAACCATGAAAAGTTCTACTATTAGTGGTGCGGGTATTGAAAAGAAAGTAGTAGGAACAGCATTTGCATTGGATGTAAATGAGGTGTCAAAACCAATTGAAGGTAACAAAGGAGTGTATGTGGTAAAGGTAACTTCCAAAACACCAGGTCAAGGATTAGCTTCATACCAAGGTTTAGCTAATCAAAAGGCAGAGGAAGAGGCTAGGAAATCCAGAAGTGCTTTATTAAACGCATTAAAAGATAATGCGGATATTGAAGATAAAAGAGCGGTACTTTATTAGAAAGCAATCTTTTGATCTGATCAAAAAAACCTGTAAAACATTATGTTCTACAGGTTTTTTTATAATTTTGCTAACAGCTAACAGCTAACAGCTAACAGCTAACAGCTAACAGCTAACAGCTAACAGCTAACAGCTCTTACTTCTTGCTTCTAACCTTTTGTTCCCATTCCCAAGCGGTTCTCATAGCTTCATCTAAGCTTAATTCAGCTTTCCAGCCTAATTCATTATTAGCTAAAGTAGTATCAGCAAAAGCCGCTGTAATGTCTCCCTCTCTACGGTCAACTATTTCGTAATTCAGGGATTTTCCTGAAACTTTTTCAAAAGATTTAATTACTTCTAAAACGGAGCTCCCTGTTCCTGTTCCTAGGTTAAAAACTTCGTAATTTGCTTTGTTTTTGTTTTTTAGTAATCTGGTTAAGGCGATCACGTGTGCTTTAGCCAAATCAACTACATGAATATAATCGCGGATACAAGTACCATCAGGCGTATCGTAATCATCTCCAAAAACGAATAATTTTTCGCGTAAGCCTATGGCAGTTTGCGTTATAAAAGGCACTAAATTTTGAGGTACTCCCAAAGGTAGTTCACCAATTTCAGTTGATTCGTGTGCGCCAATAGGGTTAAAGTAGCGTAAGGCTATAGCTTTTAATTGTGGGGCAATTTTACAAGTATCTCTAATTATTTCTTCGCCAATTTGTTTGGTATTTCCATAAGGAGATTCTGCTGTTTTTATAGGAGCACTTTCAGTAATAGGTAATTCATCGGCCTGTCCGTAAACAGTACAAGAGGAACTAAAAATAAAACTTGCCTCATCTTTTTCTTGTAATTCCTGTAATAGGTATACAAGTGTGCCAATATTATTTTCATAATATGTAAGTGGTATTTGTACACTTTCGCCCACAGCTTTTGATGCTGCAAAATGGATAACACCAACAACATCTGAATGTTTCTTGAAAAAATCACTCACATTTTGACGATTGCGTAAATCCATCTTTTCAAAAAGAGGCTTTTTTCCAGTGATATTTTCAATGCCAACAAGTACTTCTTCGGAAGAATTTGAGCAATTATCGATGATAACAACCTTATATCCTTCGTTTTGAAGTTCTACAACTGTGTGTGAACCAATAAAACCTAATCCTCCAGTTACTAATATTTTCATATTACCTATTGTTTTTTATTTAGTGCTAAATTTATAAATTAACTTTTGTGTGTATGTTTGTTGGGGTCTCAAAACTGTTGATTCAAAATGCGCATGTTTAGTGGCGTCAGGAAAATGTTGTCCTTCAAAACAAAATCCATGAAACCCATTGTAAACGGTGTTATTTTTACCTTTTACATTATCCAAATATGCTGCGGTATAAAACTGTAGACCAGGCTGGGTAGTAAATACTTCAAGCCGTCTTTTACTTTTTAAATCTACTGCCGTACCAGCTAGTGAAATTCCATTTGGGTTGTTTTGTTTGATCACATAATTATGGTCAAAGCCCATAATTAAATTATCTGGATCTTTTGAAATATTTTCAGCAATGGAGGCTGCATTATAAAAATGCAAAGGAGTATTTTTAGTCTCCTTTATTACTCCAGTGGGTAGGTTATCCGAGTTGTTTTCGGTGTAATTTTCGGCATTGATTTTTATTTGGTGATCTTTACAATCTGAAATACCGCCATCTTTTAAATTAAAATAGTCGTGTCTAGTTAAATTTACCACCGTTGTTTTAGTTGTAGTGGCAGTGTAACTCATTTCCAAAGTGTTTTTTTGTGTAAGCTCAAAGCTCACCGTTACATTAAGCCTTCCGGGGTAGCCTTCTTCTAAATCATCGCTTTCGTAGGTGGCAATTAATACGTCTTTGTCTTCAAAATTTATAACTTCGCAATCCCAATTTTTAGTATCAAAGCCACTGTGTCCGCCGTGTAATTGTTTTAATCCCTCGTTTTGGGATAGTTGCACCTCTTGTTGATTAAGTATAATGCTCCCGTAGGATAATCTATTGGCATTCCTTCCAATTATTTTGCCTATATAATAAGTGTCATTTTCGTAGGCTTCAAGCGCATCAAATCCTAGTACAATATCTTGGTTGTCAGGGTAAATTATTTTTTGAATGCACAAACCGTAGCTTAAAATATGTATTGTGTATCCGTTTTTGTTACTTAAAATAAACTTTTGAACATCATTTCCGGATTTTGTTGTTCCAAAGCTTTCTTGAGTAATCATTGTTAAATATATAAGAGATTAATGAAACGGTAAAGGTACGTTATTTCCATTATTTTTAAGATAGATAAAATAATTTGAAGGTAAAATTTACAGCGGCATTTTAAAGAATAAACAAAAGAGGGTACTTTGTTTTTTAAAGTCCGATAAAAGGCAAAAAAAATCCAGGCAGTAATCACTCTGCCTGGAATAACAACTAATCAAAAAACTAAACTTCTAATCGTAAATAGGTTGCTCAGGCCTATAAACAAAGTTTAATTATGAAATTACGCTCGAAAGCGTACCCCAAAAATAAGCAAAATCACTCTGTTGAGTTGCAATAGAAATAGTTGACAGGTTATTATTGTGTTAAATTTAATTTTAGGGCTAATATTTAGGTTAAAACGCTTTTTTTTTAAAAAAAAATTAAGAATTGTGTAATAATATGACATTTAACTTATGGTTGTGATTCTTTGTTTTGAAAGTTTCGTTTCTATCCGTTAATTTTTTTGAAGAAAATTAAGACAAAAACGTCAGTTTTTACAAATATTGGGAAGGATTATCCAATATGTTCTTGTTGAGTATAGAGTTTAAATGTAGGCGCTATTTACTATATTTGCACCTGATTCTAACAATCTTTAAGCGGTTTAATTCTTAAAACTATTTTTAATTAATATAGACTACAAATTCTTGAGGTTTGTTTTGTGAGAAATTTATAACTACAGATACAATTAACAGTAAGTATGACAGATAGTGTACACAAAAATTTTGTGGATTCCTTTAAAGCGGAATTGAAAATAGCTTCTCCTGGTAGGATAAACCTAATTGGTGAACACACAGATTATAATAAAGGCTTCGTTTTGCCAACAGCCATTGATAAGCATATTGTTTTTCAGTTTAAAAAAAATGGAACTACTGATACCTGTAATGTATACAGTGCCACATTTGATAAAATGCTTACTTTTAATTTAAATGAAGTAGCACCTAGTGACAAAGAATGGGAAAATTACATTTTAGGTGTAGTTAGTCAAATTCAATTGAGAGGTAAAAAATTATCAGGTTTTGATTGCATTATCGAAAGCTATTTGCCTATGGGATCAGGAATTAGTTCATCAGCAGCCTTGGAGTGTGGGTTGGCTTTTGGTTTAAATCAAATTTTTAATTTAGGTCTTGAAAAAATAGAATTGGTAAAAATTGGTCAAAAGGCGGAGCATACTTATGTGGGTACCCAGTGTGGTATTATGGATCAATTTGCATCTGTAATGAGCCAAAGTGGACATGTGATTTTGTTGGACTGTAATAGTATTTCACATCAAATGATTCCAGCTGATTTTGGTGATTATCAAGTGTTGTTACTCAATACAAATGTGTCTCATAATTTAGCGGATAGTGCTTATAATACTCGCGTTGCCGAATGCGCATCAGTAGTTGAAGCAATAGCAAAATACTATCCAGACGTAACATCATTAAGGGGTGTTAATTTTGAAATGTTGGCTGAGGTAACATCGGAAATAACTCCAATAGCATATAAAAGAGCACGTTTTGTTTTGGAAGAAAATGAGCGCGTAAATAAAGCTGTTGAGGCATTAAAATCTAAGGATTTAAACACTTTTGGTGAACTAATGTACGGATCGCACAGTGGTTTGCAAAATGACTACGAAGTAAGTTGTGAAGAACTTGATTTTTTAACAGCATTTTCAAAAGATTACGATCAAGTTCTAGGAGCCCGAATGATGGGAGGTGGTTTTGGTGGCTGTACCATCAATTTGATTCGTAAGGATGGAGTTGAGTCGTTTGTAGCCGAAGCGACCAAAGCATATAAAGAAAAATTTAATATAGATTTAACATCATTTACAGCAGTTCCAAGTCAAGGTACCGCGGTAACAAACTAATAAAACATGAGTAATATAGATTTTAACGAAAGTCCTCATCGTAGGCTAAACATACTTACGGGAGAATGGGTTTTAGTTTCTCCGCATAGAACTAAAAGACCTTGGCAGGGAAAAAATGAAGAGCCAGCACCACTTTCTGATGTGGATTATGATCCCAATTGTTACTTGTGTCCAGGAAATGAACGCGCTGGAGGAGCAGTAAACCCCATCTATACTGAAGCTTGGGCTTTTACTAATGATTTTGCTGCTTTGTTACAAGATGTGCCGCACCAAACTTTTGAAAAAGGATTGCTTAAGGCTGAAACAGAAACAGGTATTTGTCGTGTAGTATGTTTTTCTCCAAATCACAGTTTGACTTTGCCTTTAATGGAAATAGCAGACATCAAAAAAGTGATCGAATTATGGCAAAAGGAATTTGTTGAACTCGGGGGGCATGATGATATCAATTATGTTCAAATTTTTGAAAATAAAGGAGGTATTATGGGATGTAGTAACCCACATCCTCACGGACAGATTTGGTCGCAACGTTCAATTCCTGAAGAAATCAAAAAGAAAGGAGCCAACCTTTTAGCTTACTGGGATAAAAATAAAAGATCACTTTTAGAAGCTTACTTAGAGCAGGAGCTAGAAGAAAAAGAACGTATTTTAATAGAAAATGAACATTTTGTAGCCTTGGTACCTTATTGGGCAGTTTGGCCATACGAAACAATGATTATACCCCGTAAAAAACATGCGGATATTTCCACCTTTTCGGATGAAGAAAAGTTAGCTTACGCAGAAATTTTAAAAGCGTTAACTATTAAAATGGATAACATTTTTAAAACATCCTTCCCATATTCAGCAGGTATCCATCAAGCACCTACCGATGGTAAGGAACACCCAGAATGGCATATGCATATGAGCTTTTATCCGCCATTATTGCGTTCAGCATCGGTAAAAAAGTTTATGGTTGGGTATGAAATGTTTGCCAATCCACAACGTGATATCACTGCTGAAATGGCAGCGGATAAAATACGTTCGCAAAGCGATATACATTACAGTAAGGAACTGTAATTGTAAAAGTATAGCAAGAACAAAAAAGCCACTTCTGAAATCTCAGTAGTGGCTTTTTGAATTCTATAAAAATGTGTACTTTATAGAAAAAAAACAAATTTCGTATTTTATTGGTGGGAAATCACCTATTTTTTTATTAAAATTTTAATATTATGGGAATTTTTTAGTTTTTTTGTGGCAACTAATCTAATTCGCTCTGCAAAATGAAAACTACTTTTCAATCTATTATTTGGGGGTCATTCTTATTAATTAGTCATTCTATTTTTGCTCAAGAAATATTTATGGCTACCAATGGGAACGATGCCAATCCCGGAACAAAACAACGACCATTAAAAACATTGTTGGCCGCGCGTAATAAAGCAAGGTCAAATGGAAGCAAAACGATATGGGTACGCGGTGGGCGCTACTCCTATACAAATACAGTAGATTTTGATGGTAAAGATAACGGACTAAAAATTTCGGGGTATCAAAATGAAGAAGTAATTTTTGATGGTGCTTTCTACTTCAAATCCAATGACTTCAAAAAAGTAACTGATGGCAATACATTAAATAGAATGCATGCCAAAGCGAAAGACAAGGTGTTTGAAATTACAGTTAGAAATAATGAAATCGCAAATCAATTAAAAGAGGGAAGAACACAACTTTCAATGGATGACATTATGATGTATATATCACGGTTTCCTAATAAAGGGTTCGTACATTTAAATCATAGTACTACAAATACATCATCGGAGGTTATCAACACTGACGGAACAAGCAATAACCCTAAAGGACCTAAATTTAAAATTCACGAAAGTTTTAATAATGGAAAATGGAATAGGGAAGTAAAAAACAATAAAAACGCGTTGGTAGTAGGATATTACTCCGCAGATTGGTTAAAGGAATCTTCGCCAATTCAATCCGTTTCTGGGAGTGGTTTATTGCATTTAAGGGATGGTTCGCGCTATGGCATAAAAAACAGAAATAGACCCGATAGGATTTATATTACTAATTTATTGTGTGAATTAGATCAGCCAGGAGAGTGGTTTTATGATATAGCTAAAAAGAAAGTGTACCTATGGCCATTATCGCAAATTAAAAATACGAGTAAAATTGGTGTTTGGGCAGGTCCGGAATTAATTAATATTACAAGAGCACGTAATATTAAGGTGCAAAAGTTTACGGTACAACATGCCAGCAGAGGCAAGAGTGGGGGTGATGCTGTTATTGATATACGCAGTAGTGAATCCTGCGAAATTGCAGGGGTACGGTTCCGGTATATTGATAATATAGCAGTAGCAAACATTATAGACGGTAAAAATTGTGGGATCAAAAGTTGTGATATTTTTGACTGTTCAGGTGGTTTTCGATGTTATGGAGGTAGCGCAACTGTTGATAAAATTGAACATGGTAGGAACTATGTTGAAAATTGCCATTATACTCAAGTATATTCACGAGATTTTTATGGTAAGATGGCAGCTGTTCAAGGGGCAGGTAATGTTTTTAGAAATAATTTAATACACAATACCAATGGACAACCAATGACGTATTCGGGTGTGGATCATAAAATTGAGTTTAATGAAGCCTTTAACACCGGAATTGAAGAAGGTGACGGAGGAGTGTTTTACACAGGAAACAGTATATGGTCTTTTGGTACGGAATTGAAACACAATTTTATCCACCACAATATGTCTGTTCCAGGTTTATTGGGTAAAGGAGGCTTTCATTGCGATGATTTTGATGCAGGCGAAAAAATTATAGGTAATGTTTTTTACAAAGGAGGTTGGGCTGCAGTAAAATTCAATAAAAGTGGTGGACATACGGTGCAGAATAATGTTTTTTTAAATGGATTTTTAGGAATTAGAAACAATACGTACCGACAATCTTTTTACGACACTTCCGTAGAATTTTTAAGGAATGATCCTACCAATAAATCCAAGCCAAATTACATTGGACGCATGTTACAGGCTATCGGTAAACCTGGGTGGCAAAACGGATTGAATGAAAATAATTGGTACTCCAAAGTTTCTGTTTTTTTGGAAAAAGCGCTATCCAAAAATGGATATTATGTTTAAAAAATATCAGAACAATAAAAACATGCATGCTTATGAAAGTAGGTATTATGATAATGTATTTCATAAAAATGCTAAAGGAAAATTTGGTGTATTTACTCCCGCTACTGCTGAAAGAGGCAATAAAGACATTAACTTGTCAATATTTGAAAATCCAAATGCTTTAAATTTTAAGTTTAAAAATAAACCAGCAGGGTTTGTAAATATTCCTTTTGAAAAAATTGGGTTGTACAAAGATAGTTATCGTTGTGAAGTGCCTAATAAAAATCAATATCGCTCAAAGGTGAAACAAAGATTCAATAATAGACCAGTCCATGACGATAAAGCCAGGTATAATAGAAATACAGTAAACAATTTACTTTATTACAATTCAGGCAAAATGGTTTTAGATTTAGTACCGTGTTACGGTAAAGTAGCCGATCCACCAGTTGTAGAAACTGGAGTTGATGAATATCGCTATGATTTAGGTACAGCAAGCTCGCCAGTATTTAAGGATTACAAAAAAATGACCAATGCCAATTTGAATGGTGTGTATAGTTGGAGGAATGTAAGCAAATTATTTGTGGCTGACAGGGGAAATATCAACGGGGCTAATAATTTAAATCGAGATTTTTTATTTGGACAAGGTGAAAATAATATGTTGATACATAATGTAGCCAATGGATTTTGGCGAGTGGTTGTTACCTTTGGGGATGCAAAAGATCCAAGAGATAACATGCAAATTAAAGCCGAAGGAAAAACAATTGGACAACAAATAGCTACTAAAGCGGGCGAATTTAAGAATAGTGATTTTACTATTCAGGTGAAAGACAAAAAATTAAATTTAGAATTTATTGATGCAGGTGGGCGGAATAATAGATGGTCTGTTTCTCGTATATGGTTAAGAAAAGTAGCTTCTGCAACCCCAGCTCCAGTTGCTAATGCCATCCCATTTGGCAAATATATTTCATTACAAAAAGCAGGAGGTAACAAAGGTTTTGTTGCTGCTGAACCAAGTGGCAGATTAATTGCTAACAGAAAAGAAGTAAAAAAATGGGAAATATTTTTAGTAGAAAAACACCCAAAAGGAGGAGTTGCTTTAAAAGCACTTTCTAATAATAAATACATCCAAGTACCCAACACCGATGAAAATGCAGCAGTAAGGCCTAATGGAAATGGAAAATATGCATGGGAACAGTTTGAGTGGAAAACATTAGGTGGTGGGAAGGTAGCTTTAAAAAGTATGCATACTAACAAATGGTTGCAAGCTGCATGGAATAACGATAATGCCATTGTAGTAGCACGTGGAGGAAGCCCAAAAAATTGGGAAACCTTTAATTGGAAAGTGGAATCAAAATCCGGAGCAAAAGATTTGGAAATTGACGCCTCTTTAGTTTCAATTTATCCTGTTCCAGCAAATGATATATTACATGTCAAACTTGCGTTAGAAATTGAGAATAGTACGTACTCAATTTACGATAGTTTAGGAAAACTCATACGAACCAAGGAGGTATCAAATTCGCTTACCTTGGTGGATGTTTCTAATTTAGAAACAGGAATCTACTTCTTAAAAATAAAAAGTAATGAAGCTTCAAGAGTGGAAACATTTGTAGTTGACTAAAAAATAGTAATTTGTGAATTATACCATTTTGGAAATTCAAGGGTTCTTTTTTAGCTAGATGCTTTAAAACAAAACAATACTGCAATTAGGAATACTTTTGAGTACTCAGAATGAGGTGATATACATAAAAGCCACTTTTGTAAAAAGAGTGGCTTTTTTTAATCTAATAGTATATATTATATTGGGTTCATATTAAATCTATAATTCCGTTTTCAGTATCTAGTGCATTATAAATGAATTTAGTTTAAAATATCGGTTATCAATTCTTTGACTTTTTTTTCAGAAATAATCTCATCTTCGATTGATTGGATTTCATTGATGTTACTGAATAAAGTTTCAAAAATATCCATATTTAAGTCAATTAAATAAAGGTCTTCGATTCCAACAAATTCAATTGATTGTATTTTATCAATTGAATTTGATATAATTTTTTTTAAGAAAGTACGATTTTTACTTATTTCATGGATTTGTTGATGTAAATTATTAGAATTGTTTTTAAATATTGATTTTATTGATATAGTAAAATTTTGATTAATGTCATTTTTACAAAAATAAATAGTTGTGAAACAATAAAATTTATTAATTATGGATGATTTATTTTTAAAAAATGAATCATCCATAATTAAAGACCTAGATTTGTCAAAAGTGTTCAGTTCGTAATATGATGTTCTACCTATTATTTCTCCTTCAGTTAACTTTCCAGTAACATGGAATAGATCATTTATTCCTAGGTATTCGTAGTTAAATTTAGAAGAAATTTCCTTAGCTTTTTTATCGATATTAGTTAAATCTTTAATCGAAGGAATCTCAATTATACATGAAATTAATACTACTTCAATTAAATTATCATTATTGTTTTTATACAAAAAAGTTACTCCAATATACATAGGCTTATTTTCTACGTTTAAAATTAGGTTTTTGTCTTTTTTTATCTCTGTTAACTTGTTGTTTTCTAGTTTTTCCTTGTTCATGTCCGTTTCTTTTTCTTTTTCCTTTTTTATGCTCAGCTCCTGATACTTCGTCTTCTAATTAAGAATAATTGAATTTTTAAAAAATAGAAGAAGCCACTTATTGGAAAAAAAAGAGTGGCTTCTTGAATATCATACTAGGTCGTTAGTTAGATTTTATATTAATTCTATAATTCCGTTTTCAGTACCTAATGCATTGTAAATAAGAGGTAAGTTTTGGTCGTTTTTTAACCAATGAGAACTATTAAATGGCCAGTTTTCGATTTCGATATCAATTAATAAACCATCAGTATTTGTTTCAATGGTATATTCAATATCATTTAAGAAATTGAAAAAAAATGAATCAAAGGACGAACCTATTATAAATAATTTATTGGGATTGGTTTGAGAATAATATACTATTGGTGATAAAGGATATTTAACCTTGTCATTGATTAAAAAACCAAATGTTCCTCCTAATTCATCGATCATAAAACCAATCATTTTTCCAGCAATTAAATCATTACTTTGCCATAATTCATACTGAAAGCTATCCAAATTTGTTCCTAATTTATTATTTTTAATGCCTAAGAAGCAATATCCTAAAATACTAGCACCATTAGTGTATTTAAGAATTTCAAGCAATTCTTTGTTATTAAAATCACCAATAATTCGACCCATTCCTTTGTAGGTGTTTTTAATATTAAAATTTTGATATAATATTATTGATTTGTTTGAGCTTATTTTTTTTAATTTTTCTAATGATTGCATGAAATGAATTATTATTGAAATTTCAGACAGTAAATAACAAATCTTGTTTTAAAATAAGGCATAAAATTCAGGTTTTTACAAATAACGTCTATCAAAAGTTCGTTTACTGACGTGTCGTAATCTTTATTGGTCTCAGGTTTAGTAAAAACTATGCATTTTTAAAGCATTTCGCTTTTAGTTTCTATAAATATTACAAGAGCTATTGGCAATTAGTAATTAGCTGTTGGCTTTAAAATAGCCAAAGGCTAATAGCTAATTGCAAAAAACAGATGTTTAAAAAGTAATGACTTTTAGTCATAACCGAAACTATGGAACCTTTAGTCAATAGTGATTCATTTTAAAATAATTTTCATATAAAAAAAAGGACAATGATTTTGTCATTGTCCTTTTTTTTATATGAAAATCTGTAAATGTTATTGAAAAAAATTATCTATTCAAAATAACTTTTTCAATACCAACAGATCCATCTTCTTTTTCGATATGTACTAAATAGATACCGTTACTAAGGCTTGAAAGTTCTGTTGAAAATTCATCTGAATCAATAATTGTGTTTTCAACAATTGATCCATCAATAGTATAAATTGTCAATCTAGCTTTACTGATATCACCATGAATATATAATTTATCAACGACAGGGTTAGGATACAAGCCTATGTTTAATGCGCTAAATGTAGGTGTGGATAAAGTGGAAGATTCACCACAAACTGGAGTCTCACTACTGTTACTAAAATAAATAGTTAATTCTCTTGTTTTTGAAACTAACACAAAATTACCTTCATCCACGGTTGCAAAGTAGTCGTCATCCAAACCAGTAAACCCACTGTCTGCTATTGAAATACCTGGATTATTACCATTAAAAGTTTGGTTTATTTTACTTGATAAATCAACATAATGTCCTGGGTTACCATCACTAGTACTAAGAGCAAAACCATATAATCCATTGTTTTCTAGATTCCAGTTAATGGTAAATGTAGTAACATTATCAAGGTTTGGTCCATTTGAACCTATAATATGAACATTTGAGTAGTCTTTGTTCTCTACACTAGGAAGCGCACTTGATCTTGGAGCGTCAAAGGAACAACTACGTTCCCCTAATGCATTTACTGTTACTTCTTTAGTAGCTGTGGCACCAGTACCATCGGTAATTGTTAGTTCAATTGTATATTGACCTTCAGTTTCAAATGTAGTGCTAGCAATTTTAGTATTGGCAGTATCTCCATTGCCAAAATCCCAACTGTAGGTCAGTCCACTGCCTTCAGGGTCACTGGATTTTGAAGCATTAACATTAACCTCAAAAGGAGCTATTCCTGATGTTTTGTCAATAGTAAATCCAGCTGCAAGTACGCTTGAGCCAGCTGGCTCATCTCCATTGGCTAATTTACCATCACTATAAATTGATACTTTGTTAAACTCAGTAACTACACCAGTTAGTCCTTCGTAAGATGGGTCGTTTGAAGGATTCCATGCGGTTGCTGGTGCTGAAGTTGGTATCTCAATGCGTACTTGAATTTCTCTACGGTATTGGCTGGCTCCTCCAGGGAAAGGCATTTTGTCAGCATCAACTTCCACCTCAACATAGTAAATATTGTTAGTACTATCCCATTCTTGTAAACCTCCAGTAGCTTTTCCTGCCCCACGAGCTGTAATGGTGTAATCTGAAGCTTTAAGTCCTGCCTCAATACCTTCGGTAAGGTCAACAAAATAACGTGCAGAAAGTGAATTAGGAATACGAGCGGGCCATGCAGAACGGTTGTTTAACCAAATGGCTAACTCAGTATAACGACTAGCTTCTCCATTAATTTTTACTTCAGTAACAAATTCTTCACCAGGCACTTCAGGTTGTGGGAAATTTTCCAAGGCTGTTCCTCCAAATTCCATAATCATACGAGCAAGTACACCTGTGTAGCATGCATTGTAGTCAGTAGCAACTTCGTTTTCTTGAAAATCTGTTCGATCATCTTCAAAACCATCATCGTCACTGTTGGGGCCACCGGCTAATGCTCCCCATAAGGTATGTCTTGATTCTGCAGGAATCGTCTCGCTTCGAATCCAGCTTGCGTGTTGCCCGCGGTGGTGCACTTTATTTGGTGGGTTTTTTCCAAAACCAGTAACAAAACTTCTGTCTAACGGATTATCTCCTAATGCATAATCGATTTGTTTAACCGCAAAATCATGATAAGTATCTTTTTTTGATGTAGTAACATTGTCAGAATAAATTAAGGCAACTAACGAAGTGTTCATTGCATAACGCAACGATCCCCATTGATCTAAATGGGCTTGTCCTCCTGGTGAATAGTTTATTCCACCACCTTTTTGCCAAAAATCTAAATATTTTTCAGTGGCAATTTTGTACTTTTCTTTACCAGTTTCAATAGCTAATAAAGCCATTGTTCCGTATGATTTATCATCCCAGGCAATTCCCCATTTAAAATCAGGGTCTTTATAATGTTCTTCAGCTTTTGCTAAATAAGTGCTGTCGCCAGTAGCTTTAAATAACCACATTGCTCCCCATGCTAACTCATCAACATGGCCCGAAAAGGAAGAGTATGTGCCTGATGCAGGAATGTTACCTTCTTCATTGTAATTACCGCGATAAGTATCCCCAAAATCATATAATTCTTTTGCGTGTTGTAACAATGTAGCGCTATATGTAGGATCTACTGTTTTAAACATCATACTCGCTGAAGCTAATGCAGCGGCAGTTTCACAGGCCACATCTGATCCAGGGTTATCCGTATCTAATTTGTAAGATCGACGTATACCGTACATTGGGTGTACATCTACCATTTCAGCAGGCATCCAAAAATTATGATCTTGTGATTTACTGTCAGCCACCTGGGCATAAAATTCATTTGGACTTGGGTGGCATTTAATGAAATAATCAGTAACCCACTTAATATTTCTTAAAAATATATCAGTTTGGTTAACTTTATCATAACCCTCTTTATATTCTAAAAATCCCCAGTTTAAGGCAGTGACTGAAAATGCCATAGGAAAACCAAACTTAATATGATCTCCAGCATCATGCCATCCACCTGTTAAATCCAAGCCAACATCCTTACCGTCATTTACACCTGAATCAGCCCTCCAGTCAATTCGATTCCAGTCGGGCAATACCCCCGATTGCTGCGTTTCGTAAAAAAGTAGTGATTTTTGGAGTGCTTCTCCGTAGTTAAATTGCGCCGAAGCGGTAGCGCAGGCAATTAAGCTAATTGCCCAAAGACTTATTTTTTTCATGGTCAGTATTTAGTTGCTTAAAAATAAAGTCCAGAGCGAATATTTAGTTATAAAAATTAGAACGAATTCACTTACTTATTTTTTCTGATGTATGGTTTTTTTATAAGATGAAATGCATTATTAAATTATCTAAGTAACTTAATGTTATTTGCTTAGTAATTTATGTGGTACCTTTTTTGTATCTAATTATTTTGAACTTTGTTTTTGTTTGTCTATAAAAATGAACTTTAATAGAGAGCTAGTATTGTTTAAAAGTCAAACCAGAGTGTATTTGAGTTCAAATTTTATTAATATTAATTATCCTTTGTAGATCATTTTGTTAAATGGGATAATGGTATGGTAACCTTTTTTTTGAAAATAATCCATATTTTCTTTTGCACCTGTGGCCAATACAAAGTCGCCACCCCAGCCTCCTAAACTTTTAACAGCACCAGAATAATCTTTGAATCGGTCTTGCTTTACTGTAGTTGTTTTTAATAGGGATGCAATTAGTTTTTCGTGATCATTTATCAAATTTTCAAAGGCAAGTAAGTTTGTACATTGTACAATACTATTTGTAAGAATGTTAATTTGGTTGATAGTGTAGGATAAATTTTCTTTCGATTGATTGCGGTAATTTTTTATAGCATCTTTACTATCTTTTTTCTCCTTTAAGTAAATGAAAAATAAAAATTCATGAAAAGCGGGTTCAAATGTAGTTTTGATCACCTTTGTCGTGTTTTTATTTTTATTAAGTTGATAAAAAATAGGAGTGTTGTTTGAAGCACAAGCTATATCATATCCGCTACCTCCAAAACTTTGGTGTAAAAGTTGAAAAGGATTAATTTTTGCCCACTGAGCAATATTGTTTATTAGTGTTGATGAAGTGCCAAGTCCCCATAATCGATCAAATGTAAGGTAGGTTTCTATTTCATATCCTTTATTTTGTATTAAAAAAGTTGGGTTGTACTGTTTGGCAGTCCAAAGTATTTTGAATAATGTAGTATCAAATTTTGAATTCCCTTTTGGAGCAATATTATTTGAAAAATCTTTAGTAGCGATTTGAGTAGAATACCATATTTGGGCGTTATGATCAAAACTATTCCATGTCAGTATGCCCGTGTTGTTTTCTTTAACTTCGAGTGACTGGCCTTTTTGAGTAGGTATTGCTAAGGCTTTTGCGCCATCTAATACCACATATTCACCTGTAATTAATAATTTACCATTACTATAAAAGGATTGTTTCATTAGGATCTTAATAGTTCAAGTTGTTTAATTACTTCACTATGTGTTACTGTGTTTTTAGTAAAGTATTGTACAATTTGTTGCTTCTCTTCTGCAGTAGCGTTACACTGATTTAAAATATTTAAAAGGTGCATTTTCATGTGTCCTTTTTGTATCCCTGTTGTAATAAGTGAGTTTATCGCTCCAAAATTTTGCGCTAATCCAGCTACGGCAATAATTTCCATGAGTTGCTTTGCATTTGGTTTGTTTAGTAACTCCAGTGCCAATTTAACCATGGGGTGTAAGCTGGTCAATCCGCCAATGGTACCAACTGCTAAGGGAATTTCAATGTAATAAGTAAAAATGTTGTTTTTGATGTAAGCGTGTGTTAAGCTGCTGTAACTTCCGTTTTTTGCAGCGTAGGCATGGGCTCCAGCTTCAATAGCCCTAAAGTCATTACCTGTGGCAATTACAACAGCATCAATGCCATTCATGATCCCTTTATTATGAGTAACGGCTCGAAAGGGTTCTTTTTCGGCGATGGTTACGGCACGGATAAATTTTTCAGCGTATGCTTTTGAGGATATCTCGCTTGTATTTGGTAAATCCTTTACATTGCAAAAAACTTCAGCCCTAACGATGCAATCCGGAACATAGTTGGAAAGAATACTCATTATAATTTCTATTTCCTTTTCGGAAGTTGTAAATGCATCCCATTCCAACGCTTTAAGTTGTAATACTTCGGCAAACTTTTCCAAACATGTATTAATAAAGTTAGCCCCCATGGCATCCACAGTTTCAAAGGTGCAATGTAATTGATAGTAATTAGGAATATCGCCAGTTTTATTTCGTAATTCAATATCCAATAAACCACCGCCGCGTTTTTTCATATTTGCCTCAATCGGTTGGATGGAGTTGATAAGTTTGGGTTTAACTGAGTTGAAAAAGGTTACAAGTTTTGTTGTGTCTCCAATAAAGCTAAAGTGAACCTGACCTATTTTTTGGGTGTCAATAACTTTTGCAGTAAAACCACCGCGTTTATTCCAAAATTTAGCAGCATTACTGGCAGCTGCAACTACTGAGCTTTCTTCAATAGACATAGGAATGGTGTACCGTTTATTATTTATAGTAAAATTGGGAGCTATACTAAACGGGAGGTAGAAATTACTTAAAGTGTTTTCAGCAAACTCATCATGCAATTGCTGTAATTGCTTGTCAGTATTCCAATAAGTATATAAAACTTGTTCTGCTTTTTTGGTATGTTTAAAATGGTTTGAAACTAACCAATCAATTTTTTGCTGTTTGTTGAGTTTTGAAAATCCAGTAACTTCAGGGATCATAAATCATGTTTTGTTGCCACAAATATAAATGAACTGAATAAAAAGAGGCGCTTTTTTGTGTTTTGTGTCCATTTACTTTTTGTGAATTTAAAAATTTTAAAGCCCAAAATTTTTATAATTTCAAGCGATTGAACAAAAAAATAAAGACTGTTATTTTTTTGATAGGACTAATTTGTTATTTCATAAAACAGTATATAAGTAGTTAATTAATCGATTTAGATACGCAGTATTTTGTAATTTACACCTTAATTTAAGCTCAAAAATTTTAATGCATATGCTATACGGCGGTACGGAAGTAAATCAAAAATTAGTTTTAGGACATCCTTCGGGATTATTTGTAATGTTTTTTACAGAAATGTGGGAACGATTTTCTTATTATGGAATGCGTGCCTTATTGGTGCTCTTTTTAGTAACATCATTAGTGGATAATGGATGGGGATGGGAGCGTAACGAAGCAATGTTATTGTATGGCTGGTATACAGGTTTGGTATACTTGACGCCTTTGTTAGGAGGATTTATTGCAGATAAATTTTTGGGATTTAGAAAGGCAGTAGTATTAGGTGCGTTTTTAATGACCTTAGGGCACGCCTCCATGGCGTTAGAAGTAGTTTCAAACGTATTCTTTTTTATAGGTTTGGGATTGATTATACTTGGAAATGGATTTTTTAAGCCAAATATAGCTTCCATAGTAGGGCAATTATATACTAAAGTACCTGAAAAGCGGGATGCTGGTTTTACTATATTTTATATGGGTGTAAATGCTGGAGCATTTTTAGGAATTTTACTGTGCGGTTACATTGGTGAAAAAGTGGGTTGGCATTACGGATTTAGTTTAGCAGGTATTTTTATGTTTTTTGGGATGCTTCAATTTTATTTTGCACAGGGTATTTTTGGTAAAATAGGTGATTCTCCAAAACAACTTGAAGAAATTGATGATACTGTTGAGGATGCTTTTGAGGATACTAAAGATGCTATTGAAGATTTGGCGGAAGAAGCGGATAGTTCTAAAGTTGTTAAAGACAGGTTGGTGGTAGTGGGTATTTTTACATTTTTCACCATTCTGTTTTGGTGGGCGTTTGAGCAAGCCGGAGGATCTATGACTATTTTTGCCAAAGACTACACTGAACGAATTTTGGAAGGTAATGGCGCTTTAATTTTTAAAGTTTTTAATACATTATTAACGGTAGTACCCATGCTTATTATAACCTGGGTATTGTCATTATTATTTAGGCAAACCTATTCAAAATATGCTTTTTCAAATATATTATTGAGTACTAGTTTTGTAATTATTTGGGCACTTGTTATTTGGATGTTAGTTAGGGATTTTTCAAATGAAGTTGCTGAAGTACCAGCCTCATGGTTTAGTATTTTAAACTCGTTTTTTATCATTGTATTTGCCCCTTATTTTTCTAAGTGGTGGCAGAGTAAGTACAACCCAACAGGACCTGCAAAATTTGCGATCGGTTTGGTATTAACAGGTATTGGTTTTGGGGCATTATCGTACGGATCACTTGGAATTCCATTAAATGCCAAGTCAGCTTCTGTAAGTATGATTTTTCTTGTGTTAGCCTATTTTTTTCATACTATGGGCGAGCTTTGTATATCCCCAGTGGGAACTTCTTACGTAAGCAAATTAGTCCCCATAAAATATTTGGGCTTAATGTTTGGTGTGTGGTATTTTTCAAGTTTTATAGGTAATTTAATGGCAGGGGTTACTGGTAGTTATTTGGATCCGATTGTTGAAAGCTACGGAATGAGTTTTTTCTTTATGATTTTAATGGTAATTCCTTGTTTAGCAGGGGTAATTATGCTTGCTTTAAATAAAACAATCATCAAATTAATGCATGGTATTCGATAAATTTGTAATTTAGGAACGGTTGTTGAGACTAAAAATTCAAATTTATAGTTATGAAAAAATTGCTTTTTATTGCTTGTTTTTTGTTTATTTCTAATTTGTTTGCACAAGAAATTAATTGGATGAGCATGCAGGATGCATTGAGCGCACAGGCAGAAAATCCGAAGAAAATTTTTATGGATGTATACACCGATTGGTGTGGTCCTTGTAAATTGTTGGATAAAAAAACGTTTAAACATCCAGATGTTGTTAAGTACGTAAATGAACATTTTTATGCAGTAAAATTTGATGCAGAAGGTAATGATGAGTTTGTATATCAAGGGAATAAATTTAATAACCCTGATTATGTAGCGGGTAAAAGAGGTAGGAAGTCAAGTCATATTTTTGCAAGATCCTTACGAATTTCAGGATATCCAAGTATGGTGTTTTTTGATGAAAAAAGTAACTTGATTTTTCCCGTAACAGGATTTCATACGGCACAACAGCTCGAAATATTTTTGAAGCTAATACAGTCTGACGATTACAAACAGGTAACTAGTCAAAAAATGTTTAGAGAGTACGAAAAAAACTTTGTAGGGACCTTTAAGGGGTAGTCAATTCCTTAGTAATATTTAAACTTCCCCTTTGGGAAATATCATAAAACGCTACTTGGTGCTCAGCACAGGTAGCTTTCCATTTTTGTGCAAGATTTTTATAATTATGAGAAGTAGCAATAATTAGCTTTGGTTTTTGAGTACTCAATATGCGTTGTAAATTAATTTTAGGGGCATCAGTTAAAATTACAACTGCGTTAGCAACAGTTGTAGGAATACTACTTTTGTTATCAATAATATGAATTTGATGTTTTTTGTAGGTGTAGCTGTTTTTTAATTTAAAGCGATTACTATTTAAATGCAAGTTTCCTTTAATGGGAGCAACTAAAAATTTTTTATCAACCGTACTTAAGGTGTTTTTTGAATGTGTGTTAATACTACGTGAAGTTATTTCAGTAAGTATGGTGTTTGTATAGTGTTGGTGAACCCACAATTCGTCAACAAAGAGGGGTAATGTTTTTTCATAAAAAAACAGGCCAATTAAGCCGAGTAAAATTAAATATCCCCGTCGGATTAAAAATAGGGGTTTGTGATATGCTACTACTAAAAACGCTAAAAACAGGTATAAAAAGATCAAAGTTGCAGGTTGTATGTACAGTTCTGTAAATAAAAATTCTTTTTGCAAACTTATCCATTGAATGTATTTGTAAATACTCATTATAAAATAATTGTAACCATTAATTATAATACCGGGTATGGTGCCTATTCCACTCCAAATTACAATGCTTATAGCGGTAATTAGCACTAGAGTGATCATGAGCATAAGGGGAAGGTTAGCTAGTAAAAATAAGCTGGGAAATTGATGAAAATAAAAGACGCTTAGTGGGAGTAATCCAAATTGAGCGCAGGTACTAACACATATTATTCCCCAAACTTTTCGAGTTAGCCAAAATTTTGGTTTCCATAGTGCTAGTAGTTTTGGTACACCTACTATAATACTACCAACGGCAACTACACTCAATTGAAAACCAACGGAAGGTAAGGTGTAAGGATCAATAAGTACAAGTATAAAAATACTGACAAACAAAGGATTTAGTGGGTGTTGCCGCCTCATGAGTAGCTTGGAAAGCTGAAAACAGCTAAACATAGTTGTGGCACGTATGGCTGATGGGCTTCCGCCAGAAAACCAAGTAAATAGCCACAAAAATCCGATGATTAATATCGATTTTAATATAATAGACGCATGAACTTGTTGAAAGCACCAAGCAAGTACCAGGTAGATAATACCCATATGTAATCCAGATATAGCCAAAATATGGATTACACCAGCATTTGTAAAGTCAGTAGCCAATTGATTGTCTACTTCGGATTTATTGCCTAAAACTAATGCGGTTGTCAATTGGTATGCAATGGGGTGCAAATGTTGATTTTTTAAGTTAATTACAAGGTGTTTTTTTAGTGTATTTGCTACTTTATTGAGTGAGTTTGCCAATGGAGGTATTTGATATAAGTCAGTTGAAGTTACCCAAAACTGATGGGTGATGTTTTCTTTTTTTAAATAATCAGTATATTCAAAAGCATAGGGATTGTTTGATTTCTTTAGCAAATGAAGTTTTGAAAAACACGTAAAACTATCTCCTTTATAATATTGAACATGACTATCACATTTTACGGAAACTAAAGCGTTACCAAGCACTTTTTTGGTGTCCATGTAGTGTATTTTAACCTTAAATTTTTGATGTTTTTTGGAAGGCTTTAAAACTTTAGTGATTTCAAAGGTTAGATTTTTAGGGGTTTTGGTTGAGCTGCAATGTACAATATGTGACTTTTGATACTTTGGTTGTGCAATATGTAAGCGCAAGTACCCTATGCATAAAAATAAAACACCAGCTATTGAAAGAAAACTTACGGAGTTGAGTTTTTTGTAAAAAAACAGCAGCGCAAGTAGCGTGATTAGTCCAACTGAAATTGAAATAGTGATGAATAAATTGATGAAATGCTGGGCAATAAAAACACCTAGCACAAAAGCACAGCAAATGACCCAAAAGGGAATGTTTAAAGATGGTTTTATTTTCAATTTTTAACAATTAGCATTCTAAAGTACTAATTGTAAACTTATTAATGTATTGGGGAGGTGTGTTTTGTCTAAAAAAATTTAAATAGAAACAATTTTGGAGCATGAAATTTATGAAAATTAAAAAGGGAACATTTTCAAAATGTTCCCTTTCCCATAAATAGTTAGATTTTGGCTTTAGCGAATTATCAAAATATTAATTGATAATAATTTTTTGAGTGTAATTACTATCTGACGATTTAAAGTTCAAAAGGTAAATACCCTTAGTTGATAATCCTGATTTTATAGTACCCAAATCTATTGAGTTAACGCCGTCAATCAAGCTGTAGTTAAATGTATATACAAGTTTACCGCTTAGGTCATAAACGCTTATTTTAGAAGCATCAATTTTATTTGAAACTACTTCTAAAAATAAATCATTATTCGTAATATTGTTTTGTACTGCACGGAAGTTTCCATTGAATTCATTTTGAGAAATTAATTTTTGTCCAGATGTTACTTTCCAGTCAAAAGTTTCTTGATTTCCGTCGTTATTTCCGATAGGGAAAATAATTGCTCTGTTCACATTCCATTTGGCTTGTAACCATTTTCCAGTTTGTAAACTCCTTAAAGCTACTTTTCCGTTACCTTTTGATTTCCATTCAAATCTTTCCCAGTCACCTTTATTTTTTCCAGCTGCTCTAATTCCAATACCAGTGTTGTTTCCCACTGATTGTAAATAGTTATTATTTGATAAAGCTTTTAAGGCAGCACCTCCTTTAGGGTTGTTTTCAACTAAAAAACGCTCCCAAGCATCCACTCTGTTAGCGCGCGCTATTACAGAATTATTTGCCCCTGAGATATCAGCAGTAACATAATTTTTATTTCCGCCTGACTTTTGTAATGAAATGATGCTTCCTACAGGAGCTCCGTTTGCGTTACCAGCATCAGGATTTGAGTTGTTATTACCCCCAAAACGCTTTCTGGATTTTAACCATGCAACATCCCATTTTGGTCCTTTTTGATTACATCCGTTTGGACCAATATCCGTTCTACCAGGACAACCTGTTTCATCAGGAGCAGTGTTTGCAGGCCCGTTTCCACATTGGATATCATTGTAAGGGGCATCGCCATTCACATATTTTTTATACAGGGGGTGTTTTTTTAGTTCGTTACATACATCGCGAATGTTTCTTTTTTTGCCGTTAATTACAAACGAAACTTTATTGATGTCGCCCAAATCATGATCAAAGGTGGTATTACACCAGCAAAAACCATTTTTAGCATAACTATCAGTCCAGCCAGGGTGTCTTGGATTGTATTTTTGAGCTAACAAGTTTGTTGTTGAAAAGAGCAATAAAAATAAAGCGTTTAAAATAAATTTTGTTTTCATATTTAATTAGTTAGTTTAAAATTTGAAGTAAAAGTAAGAGGAACATATTGCTGATTATCCTTTAGTTATGTTAATATTGAGTGTGGGTGAGTCATAAAAAATTAGTGCTTTTTTTATGATTAATATAGGAGGGTATTGTGAAATGTTCGAGCTTACTGGGTAATAATTAATCAATCTTAGTTGATACTGTTGTTAAATGATTTTAAATATATAAAGCACTTGTATTTAGTTATAATAGTGTTAACAGTATTTAATTTAATACAGTTAATAATTTTTGAACGGTAATAGGGGTGATGGTATTGAGTTTAGAACTGCTTCGTGTGATTTATGCAATGCAATAGAGTAAATTGTATCGAAAAGAGTTATGTTGTTACCCACAGTAGGTTCTCGATATATTTTTTATTTCGCTCCGCTACATAAAAACACTCGAACTAATATTAGGGTGTAGATTTTGTGTTTGAAGTATTTTGAATGATTTGCGGTATGTAATGGGGTAAATTGTATCAAAAAGAGTTACGTTGTTACCCAGTAGGTTCTCGATATATTTTTATTTCGCTCCGCTATATAAAAACACTCGGACTAATATTAGGGAGTAGATTTTGTATTTAAAGTTGCTTCAAACAATTTGCGAAATGCAATGGATCAAATTGTATACGAGAAGGGGTTTCAATTTTACTTTGATTTTTATACTATCATTTGTAAAAATTCATTTCATCAATATAATTCCAAACGGAGTTGCTTAAAAGCGGTGTAATGTTTTTTTGTTTTTAATCGCATTCCGAATAAATGTGGATGAAATTTCCATAATTGGAGCTGTAACCAGATTTATTTTTGGGTGATTTTGAAAATTTTCGGGAATGGTACCTTCTGAAATTCTTGGATATACGTATAGTTTATAATTTTCTAAAATTGCTTCGTAATTTTTCCATTTGTGGAAACTTTTTAAATTATCGGCACCCATGATCAAACAAAAATCTTTGTTTGGATAGCGCTCTTCCAAATTAGTCAGCGTAAGGATGGTATAGTTAGGCTGTGGTAATTTGAATTCTATATCGCTTGGGTGAATATTTGGATAATTTTCTGTGGCTTTGTATACCATTTCCAATCTGTGATGATTGTCAAGTAAGGAGCTTTTCTTTTTAAAAGGGTTGTGCGGAGTAACTACCATCCAAACTTCATCTAAATCCGAAAACTCAACCATGTGGTTGGCTATAGCCAAATGCCCTATATGAATAGGATTAAACGTGCCAAAATACAATCCAATTTTTTTCATAAAAAACAAAGTTTATGTTAAATACCTATTTAAAACGAACTGTTATTTTAAAAATTTAGAAACCAATTGATATGCCTCTTGCTTAGCAATTTTCAAATTGTCATTAGTAATAATAGCGTCAAATTTAAGTGCCAGATTCAACTCTTTATCTGCTTTTGCTAAACGCATTTGTATTTTTTGTTCAGTTTCAGTGGCTCTTCCGCGCAAGCGTTTTTCTAATTCTATTTTATTAGGTGGTTTTACAAAAATTGAAAGGGTTTCCTGCGGGAATTGCTTGGCAATATTTAATCCGCCAACAACATCAATATCGAAAATAACAGCTTTCCCAGTTTTCCAAATACGCTCAACTTCGCTTTTAAGTGTGCCGTAAAAATTATTGGAATACACCTCTTCAAATTCCAAAAACTCATCGTTAGCAATTTTAGTTTTAAATTGATCAATGGATAAAAAATAATAATCTTTTCCGTCAATTTCCTGTCCGCGTGGGGAGCGTGATGTAGCCGAAATAGAAAACTCCAAAGCTAAATCAGTTTTGCGTAATAAGTGTTGTACAATGGTTGTTTTTCCACTACCGGATGGGGCAGAAAAAACAATAAGTTTACCTTTGTTCATTACAATACGTTTAAAAGTTGTTCTTTTATTTTTTCAAGCTCATCCTTCATTTGAACAACAAGCTGTTGCATGGGCGCATAATTAGATTTGCTGCCAATGGTGTTAATTTCGCGTCCAATTTCTTGAGAAATAAAACCTAATTTTTTTCCGTTGGAATCGTTGGAAACTAAATTTTCATTAAAATAATCAAGGTGATTTGCCAAACGAACTTTTTCCTCGGTAATGTCAAACTTTTCAATATAGTATACTAGTTCTTGTTCAAATCGATTTTCATCATACTTTTCTTTAAGCTCGGCCACTCCTTTCTGCAATCGAGTTTTAACATTTTCAATACGTTCAGGATCAATAGCAATTACTTTTTCTAATAACGTACGTATTGAAGCTATGCGCAGGGTAAAGTCATTCTCAAGTACTTCGCCCTCAGTTTTACGGTAATTGATTATTTCGGTAATCGCTTCACTAAGTAAGTTTTCAATAACTTTAAATTCAGCAGCATCAATTTCCTCACGTTCTGTTTTTAAAGTATCAGGTAAACGAATAGCCATTTCTAAAAGTGCTGCTTCGCTTACGCTAGAAATTTCATTAAGTTCCTGCATGTATTTTTTTACAACAGGTGCATTAATACTTGAACTAGAATTTTCGCCAGTAATTTCAGTGTACAAAGTAAAATCAATTTTACCACGTGTCAATGCTTTGGCAATTGTGTTTCGTAAAATAAGTTCTTTTTCTCGGTACTGATTAGGCATTCGAGCATTTAAATCCAGGTTTTTACTATTCAAAGATTTAAGTTCAATACTTATTTTTTTATTTTCTAGTTGAATCACGGCTTTTCCAAAGCCAGTCATAGAATGTATCATTCGATGTATATTGTATAAGGTGCAAAGATACAGAAATAACAGTTTTTATAGCTGTTTTTAGTAGGGCATTCATAATTTGATAGTTGCTAATTTATGGATTTTTTAATAAGAAAATTATGATGTTTTGCTATTGATAAATTGAATATTTTTAACTTAAATTGTTAGCGAACTAAATAGATAAATTAAGTATATGTTTTTAAATAAATTTGATATTCGTTGGAGCGATTTGGATCCTAATCAACATCTGGCAAATTCTGCTTACACAAATTTTATGAGTGCTACCCGAATGGCTTATATGACCAAGCAAGGTGTTAGTTATAATGATCTCAAAAAGCACAGTATAGGTCCCGTCGTTCTTAGAGAGGAAATACATTATTTTAAAGAAGTTTTTCCAGGGAAACCAGTATACGTTAGTCAAGAGGTGTTTGCAGTGAGTGAAGAGGGGAGTTTTTATAAGATTCGACATAATTTTTATGACGATCAGGGAGGTAATTTTGCTAGAGGCGAAATGTTAGGAACTTGGTTGGATATGAAAACTAGAAAAATTGTAGCCCCTCCTTCAGAAATATATGATCCATTAATGGGAAGTAATCATGCCGCTGATTTTAAAATTTTAACTAAAGAAGAAACCCGTGTAGCAAATGTAGCTCCTGCTGACATTGATTTAGCAAATGAATTGGATTGGTTTGGCAATGCATAACATATTTTTTAAGAATTTGAAAAATCAAACTTTAAACTTTAATTGTTTTTGACTAACTAGGTATACACCTGCAAATATCAGAATTGCTGCAATAATTTTAACAATATCAATACTATCAGTGCCTAATACTACGGCAAAAAGAGTAGTAAGTAGCGGTTGAAAGTAGATGAATACGGCAACGGTAGTCGGTTTTAAAATTTTAATAGCAAAAATGTTTAAGAGGTAAGTACCAAAAGTTACAAATACAACAACATAAGCTATGCTTAAATAACCAGACAAAGGGATTTCCGAAAATGGCATTTCCAATACTTGGTTTAGTCCAAATGGCAGTACCATTAAAATTCCTAAAAGATACATCCATTTAATAAAAGTGAAAGGATGGTATAATGTTGTCAATTTTTTTACAATAACTAAATAACAAGCAAATGATGCCGCATTTACAAAAATCAAAAAATTACCAAGAGCAGGATTAGGTGCCGTGGCTAAGTTTCCTTTTCCGTAAATAATCATTAATAAAGTGCCAGATAAACCTATAAGTAGTCCTAAAATACGATGCCATTGAAGTTTTTCATTTAAAAAAATAACAGCGAGTAGTAAGGTGATCATAGGAGCTGTTACCATCATAACCGCAGCGTTAATTGGTGTGGTAAGGTTTAATCCATAAAAAAAAGCCAACATATTGAGCGCCATTCCAAAAAAGGCAGCGCCCAAAATTCGGGGATAATGTTTGCGAGCTATTTTTTCTTTAGGGCCAAACAAACCCACTAACCAAAATAGCAAGCCGGCACCTGTAACCCTGAATAAGATAAATCCGAAAGGCTTTATGTAATGCGGCATTACATTTTTAGCAATGCTAAAATTAGCTGCGTAAAATATAGCCACAAATGAAGCAGCAACTAGTGCAAGTTGACGTTGGTTCATCGTGATTAACTATTTTCAATATGTAATTTAGCAGCTTCAACAGTTTTTTTAGCATTTCCAATAAAGTTATGGTCGCCTATTTGAATAATTGGTCGCTTTAAAAAAGAATAATGCTCTAAAATTAAATTTTTACAATCCTCTTCAGTAAGTTGCTTTTCTTTTAAGTTTCGTTCTCTATATAATACGGAACGCCTATTTAATAAGCTTTCGTAGCTTCCGCTAAAAGTATAAATTTTTTCCAGTTCCTCTTTTTCAATAGGTTGTTCTTTAAGGTTTTGAAGTGTGAAATTTTCGGAAAGTTCCAATTCTTTTATAATGCGCTTACAAGTGCTACATGTAGCTAAATAGTATACTTTTTTGGTCATTTATTGTTAGTTTAAAATCTTAGATTGCAAAGGAAAATGAAATCAATTAGAAAAAGCATATTTTTGATATAAAATATACCCAAAAATGGAAGATTTAAAAAGAGCACTTGAAATAACCAAAATCAGCAGAAAGGTTCATTATAAAATATTAAATCACTACACTTTAGAAGAATTAAATTATATACCAAGCGGTTTTAAAAATAATTTGTTTTGGAATATAGCACACATTATGGTGACACAACAGTTATTGGTTTATGTACAAAGTGGTTTAAATACAGTTATTGATGAAACATGGATTAATTTGTATAGAAAAGGAACAAGTACCAAAAGAGATGCTACTAAATCAGAACTAGACCAGTTAAAAAAACTACTTTTTACTACTATTGAAGCGACAGAAAAAGCAATTGAAGAAGGGAAATTTAAAAAATATGATGCTTATATGACCAGTACAGGTTTTGAATTAAAAAAAGTAAATGATGCTTTTGAATTCAATAATTTTCATGAAGGTATTCATTTGGGATACATATTGGCATTAAAAAAAGCTATTCCCGAAAAATAATATTAATATCCCACTTTCAGTTATATATCAAAATAAACTATGGTTGTTTTAAAGCGCTATTTAATTTTTTTCTTTTGTTTGCTAAACACTTTTATGTTTTTGGCTCAAGATTTTTCAGGCAATTGGAAGTCCCATTTTGCCTATGTGGATTTTGTTGATATTACCACAGCCGAAGATCGTGTTTTTGTTGCTTCAACCAATACTATTTTTGTTCATGATGCTGTTACAAACACCAATATTGAATATACTACAGTAGATGGTTTATCAGGAGATGATATTGCAACATTACTTTATAGTGAAAGCAAAGCATTAATTGTAGTAGGCTATAAAAATGGTTTGGTCGAAATTATTGATGAAGTGTCAGGTAAAGTAACTTCATTAGTGGATATCCAAAATAAAACAGGGGTGCCGCCAAATAGTATTAAAGTCAATAGTTTTTTTGAGGATGAAAATTTACTTTATATAGCTACAGGGTTTGGAATTGTAGTTTATGATTTAAATACTAATTTATTTGGAGATACTTTTTTTATCAGTAGTTCATCGGCAGTAACAAGTGATGTGGCTAGTGTTGCAGTGGTTGGCAATACAATAATTGCTTCAATACAAGGGCGAGGCACTTTTTCTGGAGATAAAAACAATTCAAATTTGATTGAATTTGCCAACTGGCTGCAAATTCAAGATGAAGTATTTGAGGATATTCAACTTTTTTCAGGTAAAGCAATAGCTCATAATGATGGGAATTCTATATTTGAATTTGATGGAGTTACATTTAAGTCGGTTTTTTCGGATGAGGATCGGATTTTGGATTTTGAAACTAGCGATAGTTTTTTGGTGGTAACATTTTCTAATAAAGTATCTAGATTAACAACATCTTTTGTTTCGGATATTGAAATGCCATTCAATGATACAGAATTAAACAATAAAATTACTCATGCCACATTTGTAAATGATGAGGTGTATTATGTAAATCAAGAAAACGGTTTTTTTAAAACAACCAATCAACAATTTCAGGATAATGTAACAATAGGACCTGATGGGCCATTGTTAAATAATGGATTTGCAATTGATGCTTTTGATGGTGATTTGTGGATGGTTTATGGAGCGGTTACTGCAACTTTTAATCCAGGTGGTTTGCGAAAACGTAAAGGATCCAGTAGATTAAGAAATAATAAATGGACAAATCTTGATATAAGTAAATTCAATAATGCACCTATACTGTCTGAAATTCTAATAAATAGAAGCAATAAAGAGCAAGTGTACGCAGGGACCTTTAGGGGTAATGATGGTTTTTTTGAGATCTTGGATGCAGAAATGGTGAATGTTTTTAATGCAGAAAACAGTAATATTGAAAAAAGTACTTTTGAAAATGGAGCAACATCAGTTTTTACTTTTGAATTTGATACTGCTGGCCAACTATGGATAATAAATAACGAAGTAACTAAGTTGTTGAAAAAATTTAAAAGAAATGAGGATTCTTCAGGGACTAATTTTGAGGTTGATTACGATGGTTTTTTAAATGAATTTGGAACTTTTGAAGCTTTTAACAGTAATGAAATTGTTAGAGATGATGATGATAATTTTTACTTTACTACCGTAAGAGATGGATTATTGGGTTATCAATTAAATACGAATAAAAAAGCAATATTGAAAACTGAAGATTTGGAGTTTTCTTTTGTCAGAACAATAGCTCTAGCCTTAGATCTTACAGGAGATCTGTGGGTGGGTACCACATCTGGCTTAAGAATTATTGAAAATCCAGATAGGATGTTTGAATTAGGGAATAATGTTAAAGGAGAACCAGTTATTTTTTTAGATGACGGCATACCTCAGGAACTGTTTTTTCAACAAGCTGTAGCTGATATAAAAATTGACGCCAATAACAATAAATGGATTGCAACGGAAGGAGGAGCGTTTTATCTTTCCCCAGACGGGCAAGAAATTTTATTAAATTTTACTAAAGATAATTCTCCGCTTCCTTCAAACAACATCATTGATATTGCTATTGATGAGTCCACAGGAGTTGTTTTTTTTGCTACCGATAAAGGTTTGATGGAATATACAGCAGGAGTTACAGTTGCTCAAGAAAATTTGGAAAAATTTAAAATTTTTCCAAATCCAGTCCGTCCAGAACATACGGACGTCAATGTAAAAATACAAGGATTGACAGTTGGAGCTAATGTTAAAATCACTGACGTGGAAGGGAACTTAGTTTTTGAAGCTCAAAATGAAACTTTTGGAGGACAGAGTAGTGGGGAGATAGAGTGGGATACCCGTTCATTTAGTGGTCAAAAAGTAGCCTCGGGTGTTTATTTAGTGTTGGTCACCGGGGAAGAGGGTGGACAAACTACTGTAGGAAAAATACTTGTTGTACGCTGATGCAAATAAAAACAGAGGGTATTGTTATTCATTCTATTAGGTATGGCGAAGCTGATGTTATTGCTAAAATATATACTAAGGAAAAAGGGTTGATTTCGTACTTAATACGAGGAGTACTAAAATCAAAAAAAAGAAAAATAAAGCCAGCTTTTTTATTGCCTTTTTCTATTTTAACCATCGATGCATCTCACAAATCAAAAACTACGTTAAAACGTTTGATAGATGCTAGTCCTATTGAGGCTTACACTACGCTGCACCAATCAATAGTTAAAAATAGTATGGTCACTTTTTTAACTGAAATTTTATTGCAAGTTTTAGCAGATGAAGCACCTGATGAACAGCTTTATGAATTTGTAGCCTATTCAATTTTGTGGTTGGATGCAAATGAAGAAATTACTCTATTCCATGTTCATTTTTTGCTCAGGTTAACTACTTTTTTAGGGTGCAGTCCTGATAGTACAAATATACATTTAACAAAATTTGATTTGAAAGAAGGAAACTTTACTTTTAATACCAAAAGTGGTTATTTTATCGAGGGCACACTTTTAGTTGCATTTAAAATGCTTTTAGGCACAAATTTTGATAATCTAAAAGAAATTTCATTACCAAAAGAAGAAAGAAAACAATTATTAAATAAGGTGTTACTTTATTATAGTTTTCATGTTCCAGGGTTTAAAAACCCAAAGTCTTTATTGGTATTAGAGACTCTTTTTAGCTGACTGATGAATAAAATTACGTTATATCTTTTTTCTTTTTTTCCAATTTTTATTTTTTCGCAGTCTATAAAAATTATCGATTTAGAAACAAAAAAACCGATTGAAGGGGTTCGTGTTTCATCTGAAGTATTAAAAGAAGATAGGTATACTGATGCAAAGGGGCGTGTTGTTGTCGTTTTGAATAAAGGGGATTCCTGGTACGATTTTGTAATTGACGGTTATGATGAGGTGGGTTTAAGTGCCTCAGAAATATTAGCTTTAGGGTATGTTGTGGAGATTGATCGTTTGAAGGAATCTTTAAAGGAAGTGATCGTTTCCAATACAAAATGGACCGAAAAAAAACAGGAAATTTCTAGGAAAGTATATCAAATCACTAAAAATGATATTTTAGAAGCGAATCCGCAAACTTCCGCAGATCTATTACAAAAGTCAGGGAATATTTTTGTCCAAAAGAGCCAGTTAGGTGGAGGTAGTCCTTTTGTAAGAGGTTTTTCAGCTAATAGGCTATTACTTTCAGTGGATGGTATCCGTATGAATAATGCTATTTTTAGAGGAGGTAATCTTCAAAATATTATTTCTGTTGATCCCTTATTTGTTGAAAATTCTGAAGTAATTCTTGGACCTGGGTCAATAATTTACGGAAGCGATGCAATTGGAGGCTCAATTAACTTTAGTACTTTAAAACCAACTTTAGCTAAAAATAAAAAGTTTGAAGCTAAAGGAAATTTATTAGCAAGAACTGCAACAGCAAATAATGAACGTACCTTTCATGGTGACATCAATTTTTCAGGCAATCAAATAGCTTCAGTAACTAGTTTTTCATACAACAACTTTGGCGACTTAGTTCAAGGAAGCCATGGACCAAAAGATTATTTGCGAAATGAGTTTGTTGAAGTTGTTGATGGTAATGATGTTGTTTTATCAAATTCAAATCCCAAAAAGCAAGTCAAATCAGGGTACGAACAGTATAATTTTTTGCAAAAGTTAGTTTATAAACCTAATAGATATTTAAATGTAAATCTAGGACTTATATACACTACTTCATCTGAATATGATCGATACGATCGTTTGCAACGCAAAAGAAATAATCAATTTAGGCATTCAGAATGGTTTTATGGTCCACAACAATGGTTAGTGGCTTCTGGAGTTGTTTCGTATAAAAAGAAAAAACAATTTTTTGACGAATTGAAAGTAACTAATGCCTACCAAAACTACGAAGAGAGTAGGAATATAAGAGATTTTAATGATTCCATCAGGGTTACTAATCAAGAAAAGGTAAATATATATTCATTTAATTTTGATGCTAGAAAAGCAAAAGGAAAATTAAAGCTCAATTATGGTTTTGAATATATTTACAATAAAGTTTTAAGTAATGCTTATGAATTAAATAGTATCAACGGGCAAATAAATGATTTGGATTTGACAAGATATCCAAACGGTTCAACATGGCAATCTGTAGCAGGATACGCAGTAACAAATATAAAAGCGACTAAAACTTTAGGTTTGTCCTTGGGCATGCGCTACAATCACGTGCTTTTGAGGGCGAAATTTAATGATGTTAGCTTAGAGTTTCCTTTTTCAGAATCCAACATAAACACAGGAGCTTTAACTGGTGCTTTTGGAGTAAATTGGAAAATGACAAAAAGCATAACTTTAAAAGCAAACGCGAATACAGCATTTAGAGCACCCAATATAGATGATGTTGGGAAAACGGTGTTAGATTCTGAGCCAGGTTCATTAACTGTTCCAAATCCTAATTTAAAATCTGAGTACGCATATAATACTGAAGTTGGTGTTAATTACAGTAAAAAACAGTTCAAATTTTCAATAACGGGGTATTATACTTTTCTGGAAAATGCACTGACTCGAACAAATTTTGAACTTAATGGAAATACCTCTGTATTTTTTAGAGGGCAGGAGAGTGAAGTTTTGGCAATTCAGAATAGTTCGCATTTGTATGTAAATGGATTAGAATTCAATTCACAAATACCAATAGTTAAAAATTTAAAATTAGTAGGGAGCTATACTGTTACTAGAGGTAAAAATACACTTTCAGACGAAACAAAAGTACCCGTAAGACATGTGTCGCCTGACTTTGGTAATGCACATTTAATTTACAGAAATAATAAATGGATGTTTGATGTTTACACAGAATTTAGTAAAGCCTTTTCTTTTAAAGAACTCGCTCCTTCAGAAAAAGAAAAGGTGTTTATTTATGCCAAAGATAATCAGGGTAATCCATTTTTGCCATCGTGGATCACTTACAATTTAAGAACCAGTTTAAACGTAACTAAGCAGCTAACTTTTGTTGCGGCTATCGAAAATATTACGGATCAGCGTTACCGAACTTACTCTTCAGGGATATCCGCCCCAGGCATAAACTTTATTTCAAGTTTGCGTTATAGCTTTTAAAAAAGAAACATGATAGTATGTATTA
>NZ_AFPB01000148.1 GCF_000218485.1 Aquimarina agarivorans
CCTAACTTACCACCCGAAAGTTTTTCAACAAGTTGGTCGTTTTTTTTAATCCAACGTTCATAGGATAGTTGTCTTAATGTGCTACGGTTAATTGGTTTTACTATTTCTTCCCATTGTTTTTTTAAGTTGGGGTCATAAATAGTTATCAAAGTATTTTTACCAGCCTTTCGGTTTAGTAAGGGGTAATAATTCATGTCTTTATCAATAGTAACTCTATCAATTGCTTTGATAATATGACCTGCTTTGGATTTGCTTTTATTGTTTTTTAGTGGACTTTTATCCATGATTTCAATAATTTTTAAACCATCACCACTGTAGGATGGATCAAAAAACAACCCTAAGGAGGCAGTTTTATCAGCATTGGATGCCGAGGGACTGTATCTTGCTCCAGTATGGGAGGCGTTTAATTCGCCTAGCATTTCACTCATTAAATTAGCGAAATCAAAATTGTTATTAATGTCTTTAAGCTTAATAAAATAAGCTTTTTTATAAAATTCCCAGTCTACACCTTGCATGTCTTTACGGTAAAATTTCTTTTTTGTTTGACGCCAAATGTGTTCCGCTAAATAGGCACGTTCGGACATTTCATCAAGTAACATTTCACCATTAATTGAAATTTTTTCTGCTTTTCCCTTTTTAAGATCAACCTTGCTTAGTTTGCCATCAGATAAAACGTATAAATGGGTGCCTTTTGCTCCCATTTCAATTTGACCAGGTCTTTTAGCTTTTAATGAAGAAAGAATTTTTGTTTCTTTTGTACGCAAGTTAGTTTGCCATAGATTATAGCCTTTTTCAAATTTAGCCAAGTAATACAGCATTTTGCCATCTTTTGAAATTATTGCAGCTCCCAAATCCGAGGAATGTGTTGTCAATCGAGTAATTCTATCCTCACGTCCATTAAGTTCAAATTTGATGGGGTCGACTTCTTTTTTTAGGTTCCTTAGTTTTCTTTTTATCCTTTGGTTCGTCCTGATTTTCTTTGGTCTCAGAATCTTTTTGATCCTCCTCCATTAATTCCGCTTCAAGTTTGCTCAAATTAAAATCATCCCACGCAGCTTTCGTTAATAGCATGCCATAAACATCCAATTCAGCACCCCAACTTGCATGATTTTTCATACCGTTACGTTGCGAAAGCCATGTAATCATTTTTCCATCCATCATCCATTGTGGGGCAAAAGCTCCGTATCCTGTTGGTAGTAAATTAATAACGGGCTCTTTGCCAGAAGCATTAACAAGTCCCGCTTGATCAATCCATTGTCCATCTCGTAAATAATTGACCAAAAACCAGTTGCTGTCTGGTGACCATTCATAAAACTGATCACCGTCGGAATAGGAATAATTATTGTTCCCAGGCATGATTTCTCGCACCGCTTTACTCTTTAAATTTATTACTTTAAGATTAGTGCGTTCTTCAAGAAAAGAAATTTCTTTACCATTTGGGGAGTAACTTGGTTGAAATGTTTCGGAATCTGTTTTCAAAATAGTTTTTTCTTTTAATACGGTAGCATTAAAAAAATATTTTTCCTCTTTTCGGCTCAACGAAGTTTCATAGAGGTTCCAACTACCATTACGTTCGCCAGTGTATAAAATTGATTTTCCATCGGGACTGAAGGATACACTTCGTTCTTGTTCTGGGGTATTTGTAATTCGTTTGGTGATTCCATCTTTTACCGAGCTTACAAAAACTTCTCCACGTTTTATAAACGCAATTTCTTTTTCGTTAGGCGAAATGGCAAATTCGCTAAGTTTATTATGAACAGGAATTGTTTTTACTGGTAAATTCCGAAGATCAGATTGTATGCTAATTTTTACGAGCTGAGGTGCAGAACCTTCAGTTTGTACAAATATTTCTCCATGGTAATTGTAACATAATTTATCCTCATCAGATATACTCAAATAACGTACTGGGTGTTTAGTAAAATTTGAAATTTGTTGCGCTTTTCCGCCTGAAAGACTGGCTTTGTACACATTAAAGCTGCCTGAAGTTTCATTTAAAAAAAAATAGGATTTTTCATCTTTAGCAAAAACTGGATTTCTATCTTTTTCAGAAAAGGAACTTAATTTAGTGTACGTTTCTGAGGAAATATCATATTTCCAAATATCACGCGTTACCGATGATTTGTGGTGTTTACGTCTGGTATTTTCATACCCTTTTGAATCTTCAAAAATAAGCGTTTTGTTGTTGGAGCTTATTTTTGTATTGATAGCAGGAGTAGTCAACACTTGTTTAACTCTACCTCCATTAGTAGATACTTTGTATAACTCAGGTAATACACTTGATGGGAATTGTTGATTAGTATGCGAATCCAAACGTGCGGATGTAAATAAAACAAATTTACCATCGGCAGTAAAGTCGCTTGGGCTATCATTGGAAGAGTGAAAAGTAAGTCGGTTGGATGCGCCTCCGTGGGATGGCATTATAAAAACATCAAAATTACCGTATCAGTTTGAGGCAAAAGCAATTTGAGAACCGTCACTTGACCATACAGGAGTATGATCGTAAGCATCACTTATAGTAAGTATTGTTGCTTTTCCGCCAGCAGAAGGTACGGTGTAAATATCGCCATGGTAACTAAAAGCAATGGTTGTACCATCAGGAGATATTGCTGGCAAATGCAGCCATTGGGTATTTTCCTGAGCTATTAAAAACTGATAGAATGTGATAAAGGTAAAAAATAAATAGATGGATTTTTTCATAAAAAAGGGGGTAATTTTAAATAATCATGTTGCTAATAACTAAACCAGCATGGTACTGGTATCAATTATTGTGGGTCATAAAAATAATAATAATCAACTAAATCTACTACATTAGGCCTAATAATTACCTATTGTGTAAAGGGTGTGTTTATTAAAATTAAGTTAATTTTTTTGTAAATTTTAAAGTGAAAAAACATAGTGTCATTTTTTTTAATAAAATGGATGATTTCATATGTATTTGTGTGTATCATCGAAAAGCATTCAATTTAGAATATTAATGTTGTTAAAATACGATGTGAGGGAGTAATGGAAATAATGATGTTTTCAACTACCAGAATAATTAGCTTTACAATGAGAAATGTTATAATTTTTGCCATTTAGGAGAATAATATGTCGCCCTGCCGCCTACAATTATTTTTTTCATAGTTCCACTTGTATAAAAGCAGCTAGCGCCAATTTCTCTACGGCGTTTTACCATAAATTGTTCTGGAAAATCAGCATAATGTGCCTCTAATTCAATAGCAGTTTCAAGGACATATTGTAGCTTTAGGTAGATGTTTTTCAAATCCTCATTGCTTAATTCAGTAACTTTTTTTTCTGGATGAATTTGTGCCTGGTAAAGCACGTCGTCGGCAATCCAATTCCCAACTCCAGCGGCAACACTTTGATCCATTAATACTTTTTTTATGGCAGTTTTTCGTTTGCTTACTGCTGTAATAAATTCTTGCAAAGTAAGGTCTCTAGCGTCTTTACTTAATTTATGGTCTTTTTGATAGGATGTTATAGAATCCACCAAATCCCACCGTCCAAATTTTCTTTTATTTTCAAAAGCAAAGTGAAATCCATTTTCAAAAGTGAGTACAATGTGTCCAAATTTGGGACGAACTTCGGCTTCTTTGTAATAGTTTGGCTTACCAGTCATTCCAAAATGCATGAGTAAGGTTTTGAAACCAGATGTTTTTATAAATAAATACTTTCCAATACGTTGTGTGCCAATAAATGTTTCTCCTAGCAAATTTGATTCAAAAGCAACTAAAGGTTGTTTTAATAGTCGGGTATCCCTACAGTCAAATCCAATAATTTTTTGGTGCAAACATGTATTTTCAATGTATTGTTGGTATCCGTGTACTTCAGGCAATTCAGGCATAGTAGTTATTTTGATTTTTGTTGATTATTTTTTTTACTGCAAAAATGGAAACATCTGCTTCTTTTCCTTTTAGAGAAATACTGCCTATAGAGGTAGTTGTAAAGTTCTTATTTAGTCGTAAATGCCGTAGTAAAAGTTCAGATACTAATAATGATTCCTGAAAAATATTACATTGATCTTGAATTCTGGCAGTGGTATTAATAACATCACCATGATAAGCAATTTCTTTTTTAACCGTACCAACTTCCGTAGCAATCAGTTTGCCTCCGTGTAGTCCTGCTTTAAATTTTGGAAGTAAACCATATGTTGCTATGTAGTGTTTTTTTCGTTTTTGTAAGCGTTTTTCAAAAGCAAAAAATATATTGACGCAATTTTTATTTTTAATCCCATTTTTAAATGGCCATTGAAGCACAGCTTCGTCTCCAACGTACTGATAAACATTAGCATTGTAGCGGATAAGCAACCGATTGAGATCATAAAAACAATCTTGAATTAGTTTACTGTAAGTAAAGTGGCCCAATTGTTCGGCAATACTAGTGGAGGATTCTAAATCAAGAAACATAAATATCTGTTGTTCTTCGCGCGGTTTTCTGTACGTGCCTAACAACAATTTGATAAATGTACCGTTACCAAAATTTTCATTAGCAATTTTAATGAAGGAAAAAATTAAGGAAGCCAGTACAAAATAAGCTACAATAACCCAGAAAATTCGACTAGTCAGCCACCAATTTCCTTCATGAATATAATTAAGGTCCAATTGCGTTTTCATTAAACTAAAAACATAGCCTGTTGACCAGATAAGTACGATTAAGTAAATTGTAGATTTTTGCAAAATAACTAGCCATAAGGCCAGCTGTTTGGATAAAAAGCGGTCGAAAATAAATTCGACTATGGTGTAAAAAAAACCAATAATACTACCAAATACGATTCCAATTTTTAACCACTCTTGAATAGCAATAGCTCCATTGTCAATACCCTCTTCATCACCCAAAGCATAGTAACGAATTACAATAAACAGGCATAGCGCCAAAGACCAAAACAAAACGGCATTGAGTAAAAGTTTTAAAAATTGTTTTAATGATCGATTCAATTTGTAATTTGTTTCGTTAAGTAACTAAAAGGTACGATTACTTTATGTAATTATGATTATACGGCCTTATTACAGCTAATTAAAATGAGCGTTAAGCTCAAATTAATAATTATTGTTTGTAAAATTGTGTATCTCAATTATTACAAAGTTTTTTTATACTTTGTTTTTTAATAATTGATTTTGAACCTCTAAAAGGTCAGCTACCCGATCCAATAATTCAATATTTTTTGGTGTTTTAACGCTCACATCCTTTGGATTTTCGGCCTTGTTTTTTAGGGAGTTCATAAATTTGATTACCAGAAAAACAGTAAAACCGATGATGAAAAAATCAATACTTACTTCAATTAATTTTCCATAACCTATGGCTACTTCACTAATTTTTGGATTTACTTCCGTGGAGGATGCAGCTCTAATAACCCATTTTTGCTTGGCAAAATCTAAACCATCGGTAAGTAGTGATAGAGGCGGTAAAAAAACTTCTTTAACTAAAACATCAACTACTTTGTTGAACGCAGCTCCAATGATTACCCCTATGGCAATTTCAATCATATTCCCTTTAATGGCAAAATCTTTAAATTCTTCAAATAGCTTAAATATCATTTTTTTGTTTTTATATTGTCTTTAAAAAGAAAAAACTAATGTAGGGTTATAAAATGAAAAAGTAGTGTTCAAAAAACACCTAGGTTTGTCCGGATCAGATTAAAAGAAGCATCTTGTAATTATAAATTTATAGGCAAAAAGGTATTTGTAAAATCTAATTAAAAATAGGAGTAGACTACACTAAAAAAAATCGACCGCTTAATACAGTGGTCGATTTTTGGCATTTCAAACTAGTACTGTTTTTGGTATTAAATTCCCTATTTGAAATGGTTCTTAAAATGAGGAATGGTATAACCTTAAAGTATTTCCTCAGCGGTTTTACTATTATCTTTGTACACACGATCTATAAGCAATCGCCTTGGATCAATGGCTAATTTTGCTGGAATGGTATCAATTTCAAATGAAAAGTCCATTTTTGGCTGATTGATTTTTACGCGCTTTTCAAAAATAAGATTTTTTTCATCCATATCACTAAATGCGCCCAAGTCAACCCAATCATTAATTTTTACTTCTTTTTCAATACCAATAGTATCCGCAATAAGTTTTTTGGATTCAACGGTCATGACTATTTTGTATTTGCCATTCGGTTGTTTTTTATAAGAAGCTTTTTTAATCCGATTGTCATAAAGTGTGATTTTTTTAATCCAGTCCGTCACTAAATAGTTTAAAGAATCGGGCACTTGAGGATTAAGATGCCTAAGAAAATCTAATGATGTAGGATAAGGGGGCTTTTTGTATCGATATTCTTCTAAAAAATTACGCATAGCAGTATTCACTTTATCTTCGCCAATATAATCTTGAAGCGCATATAAAAGCACACTTCCTTTTCCATAATGGATGTATTGTTGGTTTTCAACTTTGTAAAGCGGTTGTTCCTTGTTTAATTCTTGTCCACGTCCAATTAAATAGCGATCGTGATTGTATTTTACAAATTCTCGCATTTTTACAGCAGTTTTGGAAATGCTTTTCATGGTCATTAACGAGGCATATTCTGAAAAAGCTTCGCTAAGCATAGTGCCCCCTTGCATGTTGGCACCAACAACCTGGTGTGCCCACCATTGATGTGCCATTTCATGAGCAACAACAGCATCCACAACATTATTGTCATTTTCATCTTCTAAATTAATTATAAAACCTATAGATTCAGAATAAGGCATGGTACCAGGGAAGGCTTGAGCAAAACTACGGTATCGAGGAAACTCAATAATACGACATTGTTTATGCATATAGGGGCCAAAATTTTCGGTGTAATAATTTAATGAACGTGCTACGGCATCAAGCATCATATCAGTATTTATTTCGTGCTTTTCATCGTAATATACTTCAAGGTCAACACCTTTCCATTTCCTGGTTTTGATCTTGTATTTTGCAGAAACAAAATTTACAAAATTTAAGGATGGTTGCTCTAAGTTATAATGAAAATATGTTCGGTCATTTTCATTCCATTTTTTTGTAAGTGATCCAGGAGCAATTGCAATTTGATCGCTGGCAGTAGAAATTGTGGTTTCTATTTTTATAAAATCAGATCTGCCGTTGGAAATATAATTACTCATACATTTATCAGTACAATTTGAAGTCAATGCAGGCATACGATCTTTTGGGGGTAAATCGTATTTTTTTCGTAGATTTTTGTCACTCAATTCTGCTGATGCTGCATAGCCAAGACCAGGAAATATACTTCCGTTATTTAAAAAAGTTCCGTTGTTGATCACACCACTATTGTCAACATTATTTTTGAAACCTTTGGCAGTATAATTAGTATTCACTTCTATTTCAATTTCTTCATCAGGAAGCAACGCCTTATTTAGCTTGTAAATTCGATATCCCATAATACTATCATTTAGTTCAAGCACTGCATTTGGGATATTAATTACTGTTTTAAAATTAGAATTTGTGTTAAAGTGAATGGCATCAATAGCGGTGTTTGTCTCGTTAGCTAAAGTAGCTATTGCCTTCGCATCAAAACTTCTCCGATAAGGAAACAAATCAACAAAATAGTGTATTTTTTGTATTTTAGGAAGGTTGATATGCTCGTATTTCTTATACTTTTTTTCATATTCAACAGTCAGTTTTTCTTGCTGATCAGCGGTTAAATATTTATTTACAATTTGTGTGTTGTAATAGATGTATCCCAATACAACTATCCAAGTAGCGAATATTCCGAGTAAAATGTAGGTAAAGCTAGGAGTTAGTTGTTTTTTTGCATTTTTAATTCTGTTTTTAAAGGATTCGGCTTTATCACGATTCCAAAATAAACCAGCAATTAACACACAAATGATACTGAATAAAAGCCAATACCCCTTAAACCATAGTAATGATTTAAGAGCAGGTCCAAATGCATTCATATCAGATATTACTATAGTTGGGGCACCATCAATACGTAGCATATTAGATTCAATGTCCATGATAAACATGGCAATATCCCAAACAAATAAAAGAAGTATGGATACAAAATAACCAATATATTTATTTTTAAGTAGTACTTGAATTAAGACAAGCACACCGCTCCAAATAAAATAAGTAGCAAAATCAGTATATAAAAATTCAAGTAAGTATAGGTCTAATTCAACACGATCAAAACCTTTAAAAAGCTGATACAGTACACCACATTAAATATAAAATAAGCGTAAGGCCGTTGCTACAGCTACTAGCGATAATGTTTTGGCTATTAGTGAAATTACGGAAAGGTGCGGCGAAGCATCAATGACCTCATTGATTTTGAAATCCCTGTCACGCCAAATTAATTCGCCCGAAAAAAATACAAGAATTATTAAAATAAAAAAGGCAGGATCCTGATTAATGGTGTCGATTATTTTATAAGTCAAGGGGTAGGTTTGTAGTCCATAATATTCATAGCCAGTCAAAAGACTAGTAATTAATATTATGGCTCCAAATAGAAATAGAATTTTAAACGTAATGTTTTTTGTAATGCTCAAAAAATTAATAAAAAAGAAACTTTTAAAATGTTTCCATTGAGTGGGTGTTCCATATTGTAAATGCAATTTTGGAAGCAAAAAATGAGGAGTAGTTACGGGTGCCTTGGTTTTTTTCTCTTTAATTTTTTTATCCTTTTTAATAAAAGAAAAACTAAAATAAGATAGTAATAAAATGAGCATCCCGAAAGCTATCCAAATAGCTCTATTAAATAGTAACAAACCAATAAAAGAGGGATTGACGATGTTTTTTTCGATAACAGTATAATATTTTGTTTGAATATTATAGGTGCGCAGACCAAAGGTGTCGATTAAAGCACTTACCGTTTCATTTTCAATATCCGAAGCCAAACTAATTGAAACAATGTAGCCTAAAAGAATAATCAAAGAGCCTACAAATGAAATTATTGTGTTTTGCCATTTGCTTGCTAATCCAAAAATTATGGTACCAGCAATAAACATATTGGGTAAAATGAATGTAAAGTAATTACTAACAAAGGACATTAGTTGAAAAGAACCAAACCTATATCAGCAGACACCCAATCAAAAATAGGAGCTAATTTGGCTCCTATAAATATACCAATAAATACACCCAAAAGTGGAATGGTACTTAGTAGCAGTGCTCCAGTAAAGCGACAAAAAAAATACCCAAATTTACTTAAAGGGGTACTAAATAAAATTTGGTCAAAATTGTTTGAGTAATCCCGCAAGGCGGCATTATTAAAAAAAGCAGTGGCTATAAATAGACCAAAAATGCTTAAAATTATAGTAAACGTAGTTATTATATAAGGTGCATTTTTTAACACATTACCTGCCGAACCTCCGATAGTTACGTTTTCACTTACTGTTGCAGCAAAAGTTAACAATGTAACAATTAGTAAAAAAATGTATATCATAGGCTGTTTTAAAGCCGCTTTTAATTCTTTAAAAAAGAAAATTGAAAACATAAAATTGAAGCTTAAAAGTTAGACTAAAACATTTTTGATATTTATTTTAGAAAAGAATACATCTTCCAAATTAGGTGCAATGGGTTCAAAACCTTCATTTGGGTGTACATCACTATAAATATGAATTAAAGGTTGTCCGCCTACCATTTTATTGGATATTACCGCATAATTGTCGGCATAGTTTTGCAAAGCCTCCCGAGGTACCATTTTTTGATAAATTTTACCATTTAAATCATCAATAGCATTTTGAGGTGTTCCCTGATAAACAATATTTCCCAAATTCATAATTGCCATTTTAGTACATAACTCTCTCACATCATCAACAATATGTGTTGACAGAATTACAATGACTTCTTGTCCAACTTCAGCAAGTAAATTGTAAAAACGATTTCTTTCACCAGGATCCAATCCTGCAGTGGGTTCATCAACAATAATTAGCTTAGGATTTCCAATTAATGCTTGTGCAATGCCAACGCGTTGTTTCATCCCTCCAGAAAATCCTTTAACACTTTTATTTCGCTTTTCGTACAAGTTTACTTTGTCTAATAAGTAATTAACTAATTCTTTACGTTCTTTGGTGTTGGTAACGCCTTTTAAAATTGCTAAATGGTCTAGTAACTGTTCCGCGGTAATTCTGGGATACACCCCAAATTCCTGAGGCAAGTATCCCAAAACTTTTCGTAATTCATTGGGTTGCTTAAAAATATCAATATCATTCAAAGTTGCGGTTCCACTGTCAGCTTCTTGCAATGTAGCTAACGTTCGCATCAATGATGATTTTCCTGCACCGTTAGGTCCTAATAGGCCAAACATTCCATTGGTAATTTCTATAGAGATGTTGTCTAGCGCTTTAACTCCATTTGGATAAGTTTTGGTAAGATTGTTAATGGTAAGTTTATGCATGTGTGTAATACTTAAGTTATGTCCTGTCTAATATAAACAAATACTTAAGTATTTTAACTTAAATTGTTGACAATCAAAAAGATTTTTTCATACGATCAGCGTCCAGTTTGATCATGATAAAAACAAGCATTGTAAATCCCCATAAACCCGAGCCACCATAACTAAAAAAGGGCAGCGGAATCCCTACTGTGGGAACCACACCAATGACCATTCCTACATTCACAAAAAAGTGAATAAATAAAATACTAGCTACTGAATAGCAGTATACTCGGCTAAATTGGCTTCTTTGCCTTTCAGCAATATATAACGCTCTTATGATCAAAATACTAAATAATAGAATTACCAAAACACTACCTACAAATCCCCATTCTTCTCCCACGGTACTAAAAATGTAATCGGTATGTTGTTCAGGTACAAATCCGCCCTTGGTTTGCGTACCTTGGGTCCAGCCTGTTCCGAACCAACCGCCACTTCCAATGGCAATTTCACTTTGATTAGTATTGTATCCGATACCTTTGGCATCAACTTTTTTTCCTAGAACAATATTAAAGCGATCCCGATGGTGTTGTTTGAAAACATTATTAAAAACATAGTTCACTGAAAAGCTAAATAAAGCGATGCCTGCTAAGTAAATTAATAATTTTGAGACTAGGTTTTTTTTGTTCTTGGTAAAAAAATATACAAGAATACCTACAAATAATGAAGTTAATACCAACGCAGTAGCACCAAATAACAAGGTAAGTACAAAAACGGTAACCGCTAAAAACCCTAAAAAAAGATAAATACCCGTAATGCCTTCACGGTACATGGTGAATACAAAAGCGGCATAAACCAGTGCACTCCCAGCATCAGGTTGGCCAATGATCAACAAAGCAGGGAGTATCAGTATTAAAAATGCCTTAATTTGGTGGTTAAAGCGTTTAATGTTGGTTTGTAAATCACTAATATATTTGGCTAAGGCCAAGGCTGTAGCAGTTTTTGCAAATTCCGAAGGTTGAATGCTGATACCTCCAAAGACGTACCATGAGGTGGCTCCTGAAATTGTTTTTCCAAATACAAATAACCCTAACAAACTGATTAATGAAACGATGTAAATAATGCTTGAAAACCGTTCAAAAAATTTACTTTCGGTAGCTAGGATGATTATAATAAAAAAAATACTTAGGCCAATCCAAAGTGCTTGTTTTCCGTAAGGTTGATTCAGATCGAAATAAGACGTGGCATCCTCACTTAATGATGCCGAATAAATATTTACCCAGCCAAAAATAACCAACAAAAAATAAACCAGTATAGATACCCAGTCGATGTTTCCTAAATTTGAATTGGACATTTTTATTGATTTATTTTAAAAGGTTCGCCACTTAAAGGTTTGGCATATTCTTCTTCTAAGCTATGACTTAAAACCCAATCTTCCATACGTTTTAAGGTGATTTCTTTTTTGATGTATTTTTCAATCATTAAGCTGGATATTCGTCCGGCATATCGGGCACCCCAGTAGCCATTTTCTACAAAAACTGCTAAGGCAATTTTAGGATTATCCTTAGGTGCAAATGCAATAAAAATGGAATGGTCGGTAAGCTGTGTACGTACCCCGTCAATTTTGGTAAAATTTTCAGCAGTACCTGTTTTTCCACAAATTGAAATTCCTGGGACTTGTAAAAAGCTTGCTGTACCTTTTGTAAATACTTCAGCCATACCTTCAATAACCTTTTCAAAATGTATAGGACTAATGGTGGTTTTATTTTTGGTAGTAAATTTAGGTTCAGGATTAGGTTTGTAATCAATTTTTTTGAGCATATGGGGGGTGTAATAAAAGCCTCGGTTGGCAATTGCTGCCGTCATGTTTGCTAGTTGAATGGGGGTTGTAACCACTTCGCCTTGCCCAATAGCATTTGAAAGGGTAGTAGTTGCACGCCAGTTTCTTGCAGGGTATATTTTGTCATAATACGCGGCACTCGGAATGCGACCAGGCCTACCTGGAGGCAAGTCGTATCCTAAAAAATTACCAAAACCAAAGCTTTGTAAGTGTTTACGCCAATTGTCCAGTCCAACTTGCGGAGGTTTATATTTTTCAATTATTTTGCGGTATACTTGTGCAAAATAGGAATTACAAGATACAGCAATACCTTTTACTAAATTAACAGGACTGGGATGGGAGTGGCACCCCATTTTTCGGCCTCGGCTTCCGTAAACATACCCGTGGTAACAGGACAGGCGATCTTCAGGATTTATTACACCTTCTTCAAGCGCAATTAGTGCATTTATGGTTTTAAATGGAGATCCAGGGGGGTATTCAGCCAATAAACCTCGGTCGTAAAGAGGTTTTCGAATCGTGTCGTAATACATTTTGGTGTAATTGGCAGATCGTTTTCGGCCCACTAGTAAATCAGGATCATAACTAGGCGCGGTTACTAAAGCTAAAATTTCTCCGCTGGACGGTTCCAATGCCACTATACCCCCGCGTTTGTTTTGCATCAATTTTTTACCGTATTCTTGCAAGTCGATGTCAATAGTCAAATGTAAATCTTTTCCGCGCACGGGTAAGGTATCTAGTTTGCCTTGCTTGTAAGGGCCAATTTCTCGATTTAAACGGTCTTTTTGGATGTATTTAACCCCTTTTACACCTCGCAGCTCATTTTCATAAGCACTTTCAATTCCTTGTTTCCCAATTAAATCCCCAGATCGGTAATAGGGGCGTTTTTTTATGATTCGGTTATTTACTTCGCCTATAAAACCAAGCACATTGGCAGCAGTTGTTGTTTTATAATCTCGTAAGGATCGTTTCTGAATATAAAACCCTTCATATTTCCACATTTTTTCCTGTAAATAAGCGTACTCACTTTTGGTAAGTTGCGGGACTATTACTGAGGGTAATTGCCTGGAGTATACGCGTGCTTTTTTAAGCTGTTTTTGTAAGTGCTCTTTGGTGATATTTAATATTTTACAAAATTCAAGTGTATCAAACGCTTTAATTTCTCGGGGAATACCCATAACATCGTAGGAGGGTTGGTTGGCAACAAGTAATTTGCCATTTCTGTCAAAAATGTACCCGCGTTGTGGGTAATCATATAAAATTTTGACTGCATTACTACGTGATAAATTTTCGTACGAAGTATCAAATATTTGCAAATAAAACAGCCGCGCACTAAATCCAATAGCAGTAAATACAACAATAATTAATAAAAGGAGTTTTCTCATGCTAAATTGTTGGGTTAGTTCCCTTTTTTAAATAACGATAAGCTGAGTAAAATAGTTGCGATTGAAAATATTCCTGAAAATAGCGTTTGTGATACTATAAATTTAATATAATTAATTTCAAAAACTTCTAAACTAAATAAAGTTATGTGGTGAATAAAACACATTAAAACTACATAAATTGTGAGTTGTTTAAATGGTGCGTTGTTTAATTTTAAGTTTTGATGTATATAATTGAGCCCAAAGCAACTCTCTAAAATAAAAGGCCTTAAATAACCAATAAGTAGGCATGCTGCTGCGTGTGAACCTCCAGAGTTTCCAAACATATCCAACGTAAGACCAATTAAAAAACACAAAAGCATAAAAATCCAACGTTCATTTTTAATGGGAAAAAGTAAAATAAAAATGACATAGGGGTACGGATTAACAAACCCCAATAATAGTATTTTATTAAAAATAACTACCTGCATTAACAAAAGCGCTATAAAACGAACCGTATTTAATGTGATGGAGTTAGTCATTTTGTTGATCTTCTAAAGCCTTTATTTCTTCGGCATTTTTATTTTTTATAATATTGACAAAACCAATATTAGTCATATCATTAAATAACTTCACATTTACGGTATAGTAGCTTTCGTTGCTATCCAATTGAAAATTATCAATAGCACCAATTAATATTCCTTTTGGGAAAATTGTTGAGCGTCCGCCTGTAACAATGGTGTCACCTATTGTTAAGGGGGCTAACCTTGGTATGTCAATTAACTGCACCATATTAGGCGACTTGGTATTCCAAATTAAAGAACCAAAATGTTCTGTTTTTTTTAGCTTTGCATTAATACGTGAGTTTTTATTGAGGATGGAAAGTACCCTAGAGTAATTAGCGCTGGATTTTTGAATTATTCCAACAATACCCAAATCAGTAATTACTCCCATATCGGTAGCTATACTATCGTTTTTTCCTTTGTTTAAGGTAATAAAGTTATTTGTTTTGTGGTAATTATTGTTGATTACAAGTGCGGGTTGGTAACTGTATTGAACATTAGAAAGACTATCAATTTTTTTTTGAATAATTGCGGTTGTATCAATTCCTTTTAGCTGTAAGGCATTTTTAAGTTTTGTATTTTCAATAAGTAATCTGTTGTTATAAGCTTTTAGGTTAAAATAATTATCCACATTACTAGTAATTGAATATAGCCCGCCAGTAATTATTCCTGTGGAGCTTACAAATTTACTTTTGTGATAACTATGCGATTGAATGGTAAGTCCAATAGCAATGGAAAACAATAAAATAAATAGCAGCGTGTTCCGGTACCGGATAAGAAAATTAAATATTTGCTGCATGTGTTAAAATGCTATTTGTTAATCACACTTTTGTAGCGCTCCAGATTTTTTAATGTAATTCCGGTTCCACGTACAACGGCACGCAAAGGATCTTCAGCTATATACACTGGTAAATCTGTTTTTTGCGAAAGGCGTTTGTCAAGTCCGCGTAGCATTGATCCACCACCAGCTAAATAAATACCTGTATTATAAATGTCGGCAGCTAATTCAGGAGGTGTTTGTGATAAGGTTTCCATAACTGCATCTTCAATTCGCAATATCGATTTATCTAATGCTTTGGCAATTTCCCTGAACGAAATTTGCACCTGTTTAGGTTTTCCAGTAAGTAAATCACGCCCCTGCACACTCATTTCATCAGGTGGAACTTCAAGGTCTTCAGTGGCAGCACCAATTTGTATTTTTATTTTTTCTGCCGTACGCTCACCAACATATAAATTGTGTTGTGTACGCATGTAGTAAATAATGTCATTTGTAAAAACATCACCCGCAATTTTAATCGATTTATCACACACAATACCTCCAAGTGCAATAACTGCAATTTCGGTAGTACCACCACCTATATCAACAATCATGTTTCCTTTTGGTTGCATAATGTCAACTCCAATACCAATAGCAGCAGCCATAGGCTCATGGATTAAAAATACTTCTTTGCCATTTACACGTTCCGCACTTTCTTTTACAGCACGCATTTCAACTTCAGTGATTCCACTTGGGATACAGATTACCATACGTAAGGAAGGAGTGAAAAGCTTCTTTTTTAAAGCAGGAATTTCCTTAATGAACATACTGATCATTTTTTCACTGGCATCAAAATCAGCAATAACACCATCTTTTAATGGTCGGATAGTTTTAATGTTTTCATGAGTTTTACCTTGCATCATGGCGGCTTCTTTTCCTACAGCAATAATTTTACCACTATTTCGGTCACGTGCAACAATGGACGGACTATCGACAACCACTTTGTCGTTGTGAATTATTAATGTATTTGCAGTGCCTAAATCAATAGCAATTTCTTCGGTAAGGAAGTCAAAAAAACCCATGCGTTTTTATGGAAAAAAAGGGTGAAACTAAATAAGTTTTAAAGGTAATAAAATTAACACAAATTTAAAGCCTATTTTTTATATAGTTTGAATAGTTAAAAAAAGCCCAAAACAGTTATATTTCGAGCTTTTTTGAAGTTTGTTTTTAGTTTATCTATCTGTAAATTAGTGTTTAAAGTGCCTGGTTCCTGTCATTACCATAGCCACTCCATTTGCATCACAATAATCAATACTTAATTGATCTTTTATGGATCCACCAGGTTGAATAACAGCCGTTATACCGGCTTTATCCGCCAATTCAACACAGTCAGGAAACGGGAAAAAAGCATCACTTGCCATTACAGCGCCATGCATATCAAAATTAAATGAATTGGCTTTTTCTACAGCGTGGGTTAGTGCGTCTACGCGCGAAGTTTGACCACATCCACTAGCCAACAGCTGGTTGTTTTTTGCGAATACTATAGTGTTAGATTTAGTGTGCTTACAAATTTTTGAAGCAAACAATAAATCCTTATTCTCTTGAGTAGTTGGTCCTTTTTTAGTAACCACTTTCAAATCTTTTTCAGCATCGGTAATACTATCCTTATCTTGAACCAGTAATCCATTTAAGCAAGTACGCACTTGGTCTGTTGGTAGTTCAACTTCATTTTGAATTAAGATAATTCGGTTTTTCTTTCCTTTAAGAACTTTCAGTGCATCAGCATCATAAGCAGGAGCAATAACTACTTCACAAAATAATTTATGAATTTCTTCGGCAGTAGCCACATCAATAGTGCTATTACTAATTAAAACACCTCCAAATGCAGAAACTGGATCGCCAGCAAGCGCATCAATGTAGGCTTGTTTTATACTATCTCGCTGTGCTAAACCACAAGCATTATTATGTTTTAGAATAGCAAAAGTTGGTGCCTCTCCTTTAAATTCGTTCATTAAATTAACAGCGCCATCAACATCTAAAAGGTTGTTATACGAAAGTTCTTTACCGTGTAACTTTTGAAACATAGCCTCAAAATCACCAAAAAATGTTCCTTTTTGATGTGGATTTTCCCCGTATCGTAATGTTTTGCCTTCGGTAATACTTACCTTAAAAACTACTTCCTCTTTAGCTTCTGCGTTGAAATAGTTGAAAATAGCGGTATCATAATGCGAAGAAACATTAAATGCTTTTGCGGCAAAGCGCTTACGATCTTTTAAAGAGATACTTCCATTGTTAGCAGAAATTACTTCCAAAAAATCCGCATAATCATTAACCGAAGCTACACAAGTAACATCGGCAAAGTTTTTTGCAGCGGCTCTAATTAAAGAAATACCACCGATATCAATTTTTTCAATAATATCTTGTTCAGCGGCACCAGAGGCTACCGTTTTTTCAAAGGGATATAAATCAACAATTACCACGTCAATTTGAGGAATATCGTATTCAGCAATTTGAGCGACATCACTTTCAACGTTTTGACGATTCAAGATACCTCCAAATACTTTAGGGTGAAGTGTTTTTACACGACCACCTAAAATTGAAGGGTAACTGGTTACGTCTTCCACAGGAACTACTTTAATACCAAGATCAGTAATAAATTTTTCGGTACCACCAGTAGAATAAATGGTAACACCTTGTTCGTCAAGTTTTTTTACAATTGGGGCTAATCCCTCTTTACTAAATACAGAGATAAGTGCGGACTTTACAGTCTTTGAATCGCTCATGGTGAATAGGATAAAATTAAGATTGCAAAATTACGTATTTGTCGTTTAATTATGCTATTTATCATTTGAATTTTGCTTGAAGAAAACTGTATATTTGGATTAGAAAGAGATTTAGCGTAGCTGAAACTGTATTTTTTTCAGCGAGCTGTATTACAAATTATAATTATTTTAAATTAATTAAAGATGAAAATTTATTTGACTGCTTTTGTAGTGTGTTGCTTGGTGCTATTTTCTTGTAAAAAGAAGGAAGACCAAAGGGGGATACCACCGAATGAAGTTACTAAAAATGAAGATTTGAATAAGACCAAATCTCACGCTGAGGTGACCTTCAGTACTTTAGAAAATGCAGCTTTGTATCAGCAGTATTTAGCTTTAAAATCAGCATTAGTAAATACGGATTTAAAAGCGAGTAAAAAAGCAGCTGATGGTTTTAGTAAAGCGTTTGCAAATAAACCCGCGTATTCGAGAGTACGACAAGTTGCTATTTTAATTGCCGCAGAAAATGACATAAAAAAGCAGCGTGAATTTTTTGTTGGATTAACGGAAGAGGTAACTTCTATTTTAAAGAAAGACGTGAAAAGTGGTAAGTTATTTCAACAATTTTGTCCTATGGCTTTTGATGGTAAAGGAGGCTATTGGTTATCGGATAGTGACGAGGTAAGGAATCCATATTTTGGTGATCAAATGCTGAAATGTGGTGAGGTAGTTGAGGTGATTCAGTAATTTTAGTTGACAGTTGTGAGTTGTCGGTTGTCAGTTTTTGTGTTGTTAAAAAATGTAAATTATCAAACAATAAAAAGATCAAGGATTTGTTGCCACTAACCACTAACCACTAACCACTAACCACTAACCACTAACCACTAACCACTAACCACTAACCACTAACCACTAACCACTAACCACTAACCACTAACCACTAACCACTAACCACTAACCACTAACCACTAACCACTAACCACTAACCACTAACCACTAACCTTAAATGTCTTCTCAATCCAGACTTTCCCGCGCTTATCGGCAAGCTAAAAAGGTGTCGTTTTCTGATGATTCTAAGATAATTTTGTTTAGTGATTGTCACCGTGGGGATAATAGTTTTGCTGATGATTTTGCGCGTAACAAAAATGTCTATTTGCATGCGTTAAATTACTATTATAATGAGGGTTTTACGTATTGTGAATTAGGAGACGGGGATGAACTATGGGAAAATAGGTCATTTAAAGAAATTTTTCATGCGCATCAGCACGTATACAGGTTATTTCAAAACTTTTACACCAAAAATAGATTGCATCTCATTTGGGGAAACCATGATATGGTGTATAGAAATCCAAATTATGTAAAAAAGAACCTACATTCGTATTTTGATCGTAAAACAAACACACAAAAACCTTTATTGCTTGATATTGAATTGAGTGAGGCCATTGTGTTGACCCATATAACTACAGGACAGCGTATTTTTTTAGCTCATGGTCATCAGGCAGATTTTATGAATTATGTGGCGTGGCGCTTTAATAGTTTTATGGTGCGCGTGCTTTGGAGGCCGCTTCAAGTCATTGGTATTTATGATCCGACAAGTCCCGCAAAAAACTATAGCGAAACTATAAAGTTGGAACGCCGAACTAAAAAATGGATCGGTCAAATAGCTAAGGTGGTTACCATCATAGGACATACACATCGACCTCGATTTCCTGAAAAAAATCAAATTCCTTTGTTTAATACTGGTAGTTGCGTACATCCAAGGGCTATTACTGGTTTAGAAATCGAAAATGGTGAAATTTCATTGATAAAATGGCAAATTTCAACAACTAAAGATGGTGTGCTTAAAATTATTAGAGTCTTGTTAGAAGGACCTCAAAAACTAACTGACTTTGAATTTTAAAACATAAATCTACTTTTTCTTGGCTTACGCAGTTTTTTATCTGTTACTCCATTTTCATTTAATTCTTACAATAATTTCTTTCCTTTAAAGTACCCAATTCAACAAATTTAGATCGTAATAGCTTGTTTTTGGCTTTGTTTTAAAGCCAAATATTTTAGCAACTATTTGAGGTTTTTTTGATACAAATTTGAATTTAATAATTTGATTTTCATAAAACTAAAAGTCAATAATAGCTATAAAAAGCAATATAGGTCTGTATGGTCTTTTTTTAGTGAGATTGTTCTTACTATAACGTTTAAGGTTGTGTTTGTTAGCTCTAATATTAAAATCTTCCTATTAAATTCAGGTATATTTTTGATAATCAACAACTTGTATGTAATTAAATTGTTAACAGTAAATAATAAATTTATGAATCTAAAAAAAATTACCCTACTATTCATTTTACTAATTACAGGAATTAGTATAAATGCCACTAACTATTACATTGATAGTATTAATGGGAATGATGGAAATAGCGGCCTCTCGGCTACTAATGCATTTAAATCGCTTTTTAAAATTGACAGATTAAATTTGGAGCCTGGGGATACAGTATATTTTTTAGAAGGAACGTATACTCGATCTAATTCCACGCTACTTACTATTTCCCAATCAGGACAGGAGGGGAAATATATCACATTTCAGAATTACAATAAAGCCAATGTGATATTGGAATTTGATAGCTGGACTGGAATTGATATTATAAACGGAGCTTCATACATAAAAATAAAGGGAGTAAAAATAAAAGGAGCACGAAGCAGGATTAACTTGGAAGATGCTTTAAGCCAACCTGGAAGCTGCGACAATGACTTGGAAGGGAGTGCTAATGGGTTTTATAATGGAACAGGAATTTTGGCAGTAGGTCCTAACTTGCTATGGAGTAATCCTGCGACAAGAGGGGATGAAATTCCGCATCATATCATTGTTGAAGATTGTGAAATATTTGATTGTACCAGTTCCGGAATGGCATTTCAACAGGCAGATTATGTAACTATCATCAACAATAAGATATATAATAACTGTTGGTATTCTCTATTTGGAACTAGTGGGATTAATTTATATCAGTTTATTAATACGGATGGAACGTTAGGTTTTCATAACACTATTAGTAATAATTTGATGTATGGTAATGAAATGAGAGTACCTCAAGTACCATTTTGCGCTTTTTTTGATGGGAATGCCTTTATAATTGACGATTTTAAACATACTCAGACAAAAAATTACCTGGATAAATCCATAACTTTTGATGCATATACTGCTAAAACGTTAATCAGCAATAATGTTTCTGTTGAAAATGGAGGGAGCGGGCTACATTTTTTTTTAAGCAGCAATTGTTATATTTATAATAATACTATTGTAAACAATGCTAGTCAAAACGAAGGTGCCAATGGAAATGGAGATTTGCGTATTGGTGTCTGCGATGATTTTGAAGTAAAAAACAATATTATAATTGGTAAAGATCGACTGCATAATATTGGTGGTAATACCAATATTAACTATTCCCATAATTTACAAAATGGACCTGGAATTTTAACTAGCTTTAAAGGGTGCGAAGGGTGTATTGATAATAGTATTCCCCAGTTTATTACCACTGATGTTAACAGTACTATGCCATTTGTTACCGAATTTGAAAGTGTGGTAAAAGATTCAGGGGTTGCATTGCCCGAAGTAGTATTTGATTTTTTAGGAACTGATCGTTTTCAGGATGAAGCTTACGATATAGGAGCTTACGAATTGTTGGCATGTTATCCAACTGTTTGGTTTGAAGATATTGATAATGATGGCTTAGGAGATGCTAATAATACAGTACTTGCATGCGATCAACCATTAGGTTACGTGAATAGTGCAGGCGATGAGTGTCCTGATGATTTTAACAAAATTGCACCAGGTATTTGTGGCTGCGGAAATGAGGAGGATTCATGTGATACTATTTGTAATTCGCCGGAATTTAGTATTAATATCACCTATTCAAGTCCAGGAATTATTGTTAGTTATCAAGGGAAAGCTTATGAAAATAAGTGGTATACTAAAGGGGACTTACCTACAAATGGAGGCCCATGGAAATTGATTCGGATTTGTAAAGGTGAAACGGTAGACTGCGTCACTATTTCTGATTGGTCTGCAGGTGCAATTTATTCCATACCAGGTACACAAGTTAAGTTTGAAAATGCTGTTTATGAGAATAAATGGTATGTCACTGGTGAAGCTCCTGGTACTGGAAATGCATGGGAATTGATGGGAGTATGTGCTGTCTCTTCATCTTCTTTTTTAGCAATAAATGCTATCGCTAAAGCAGAAGGGAGTGACGTATCAATAAACCAAACTTTAGTGAATCGTTCTTTTAAGGTTGAAGTAGGTGATACCTATAAGTTACAAGTATTTAATTTGTCAGGAACACTTATAGAAACTCGGATGATTACAAGTAAAAACAAGGTAATTAATACGGAACAATTAAAGCAAGGTGTTCATGTTTTGATTTTTACTAATACTACAAATCAACAAAAAGAAACTAAGCGTATTGTAAAACTTTAAGGTAGTTTTTTACTAAAAATTTTAGCGCAGCTTCATGCTGCGCTAAAATTTATAATCAATTTGAGCCTGACTTTAATTGGAAAATTTAATATTGCAAATAGTATTATTGAGCAAACCTGTTGAGTCGTTTCATAAAATTATTCATCCAAGGGCGAAAATGGTACCTTGTATGACACTTCCATTTTACGAATTTTAGCAAATGGTTCATTAATATCATCTTCAACAGTCCATTTGTGGTGTGTAACGGCTTTCAATTTAGTATTGTCAGGTGATTTTCCTCGCCATACAAAATCAACATTCAGTTCATAAAGATTATCTTCGAGCTTGGTCACTTCAAAATTTTCTGGAAAATGGTTGGTATCGGAAACTGCTTTGGCAGCGTACTTAACCCATTTTTCAAACTGTTCAAGGTTTGTAACAATAGTTTCTTTTGAAAAATGTAACTCAAATTGGTCGGCTAATAGTTGTTTAAACGGAGTCGCATTTCCATCCATTTGTTCAATGTTAAATAACCAAAAATGCATTAATGCTGATAATCTGTTTACAGCATATGTATCCGAAAATGAATTAAAACTTAATTGTTCTAAAGGGTTAATTTCAATTTTTTGAAGTAAAGGTAATGTGTTGCCGTTATATTGACTTGTTTCAAAGCTGTAACCAATCCTCATTTGAGCGTTACTGCCGTCCGGTCTAATAGTTTGAAAAACAATTTGTGAATTTGCATTTATGGCAGGCTTAGTTTGATTAATTTTAGTAGAAATCAATTTGTGCGAATTTTTAGTGCCTTTGTATTTCGCAGCAATGCTTTTGTATTCAGCCTTACTAGTAGCCGTATTACCCATGGAGTTTATTACAACACTATCACTTAAAATTTTAAGTTGATTGGCAATACGCTTATCGTTAATATCCCTTTCGTAAAAAGAATACCAGCGGTACAACTGGGTTTTAAAAGCATGGATTGGTTTCGTTGCTATAGTATAATCAACAGCCGTAGTTTTTACAGTTTCTTTTGGATTAATTTTTTGAGTACTCATTTCTTTTTTTTGTTTCTGATTACAACTTATTACTGAAAATAATAGGATTGTGTAAATAAATTTTTTCATAATAAATGCGTTAAAATATCTTATAATTACTCTCTTCTGTAATTGATTTATAGTAATTGTACTCTTGCTGCCACTAAGTTGAGGAAACAAAAATAAAAGCCCTTGTGTTTGAATGCATCAAAAAACAAAAGTGTAGTCTCATGCGCTACCGATATTTTTTATGTGAATTGGTAGCAAAAGATTTTAATGAATTATTTTACTAAGGACATGATACTTTTTATAAAGCTATAAGATTTTAAGAAGGCGGCAAACTTATTGGTTAATTTTTAGAATATATTAAAAGTTTTACATAAATGATTATCAATCTAAATTTACTGCTTTTCATTAATTATAGTTGTATTTTAATTTTTCGTAATTAATGTGCTGATTGTGATTTTAATATAAATAATAGTGATGTGAAAGCTAATATGTAATACCTGAAAATGAGGTGTCATTTTGTACTAAAGGGTAGGGTTTTTCTAGGTATAAGCGTTTTTATTAAAAATATTACTATGTACACATTTGATTTTATTAAAAGAAAATCGATTCTTTTAACTGTTACTCTTGTAACAGCTTTTACTACTTTAAATGCTCAAAATACTAATAATCAGTCTAATGATAAAAAAGGAGGAGTAACATTTTGTAGCCTTGCACAAAAAAGTTCTAATTTAACTAGGCAATTAAGTACTATCGGAAATTCAAATATTTTAAATTATAACGAAACTGAAAAAAAGAATACGATAACAAATGATGAAATAGCGAATGCAGAAAAATTACCTTCAAAAATAGGCAGCGGTACAGGAAAAATTAACCGTTTCAAAATCACAGGGAATAATAACAATACTTTAGCACCTGCTACCAGTACCACTTTTTTGACTTCCTTAGAAACAGCAGAAACTGCAAATGATAATATTATAAGTGCAGTAGCTTTAGAAAGGAGTACAAATAAAACAGCCCGAATAGTGGTTAATGGCGTAATAGGTGATGGTTTAAATTCCTCACAGGGAACAGGCCGAGGTGATCTTGATGTGTACAGTATAAATTTGATACCAGGGGACTTACTTACTGTAAATGTAACTACAACTGATACACTAAACCCATTGTTTCCAGATGTTTCTATTAGAAATTTATTTGGAAATTTGGGAACCGAAAGCGGTGCATTTTCTGAAATTAGTGATAGTGATGGCAATACAACTTTTCAATTTTCAATGAAAGAAACAGTAACTTCCACTTACTTGGCTGAAGCAGAAGCTAATGTTTTTTTTATTATTAACGACGCATCTTCTTTTGCAACTACTGAAATTGATGCGAACGGGAATAATTTTGTAATTAAATCAGCAGCCAATCCGCTATTTGGAGGTCCAAGTAACACTACAATTGAGCGAGAAGGAAGGTATGAAATGGAAGTAGTAATTCAAAATAATAAAGATACCGATACCTACAGTTTGGATTTAGAAAAAGGGGATTTGTTATCAGTTTCAGCTGAAGGAGCGTTCAATCAATTTTCAGTATATGATGCTAATAATACGCTTGTAGGACTTGGGCATGATGATCTGCCGTTCCAAGAATTATTTAAACCAAGCGCTGCCAACTTGCCCAATAGCGGAACACTATCACAATACGTTACTATTGCTCAAAAAGGCACATATTTTGTGCAATTTGAGGGTGTGGAAGATGAATATTCAGCAGAGGTTTTGGTAAGTAGATTTGGAAATGAATCCTTTAACAAAGGTAAAAAACAGATCATTTATCTTGATTTTACTGGAGATACGGCTAAGGTTGGCGATTTTTTAGATGAAGGTGCATTTGGTTTAAACGGAAGAGATTTAGATGATGATTTAAATTTTGATGCTTTTGAAAATTACCTTGAAGCTTGGGGTATTGAAAACACTACAAGAAATAGAACCTTACTTAGTCATAAAATTACTAATATAGTTAAGCAGAACCTGATTAATAAAGAACTACGAAATCAAAATAGTAACGCAAATGTTTTAATTTTAAGTGATTATGGGAGCCCTTTTTTAGGAAGAAGAATACCACAATTATTACATTTTTTAGGTTTAGAATTTACACCTATAGTTATTGGAGGGTCTTCAGCAGAAGTGGGAATAAACACAATTGGGAGAGCGCAACAAATAGATTTTGGGAATTACCAGATAAATGATAAAGGTTTTGTATTACTGGATTTGTTGAGTGCTCCAGCTAGGATAGAAGATACCGATGATTCTTTTAGATTGGAAGAGCCAATTATAAGTATTAATGATTTGCCTCTGTCATCATCAACTGATATCAGTGATGCTATAGCTGTAGTTATAGGAAACATTATTTCGCATGAGGCTGGTCACCTTTTTGGCTGCTTGCACACTAGTGCAACTTCTCCTAATTTTTCAATTATGGATAACCCGATAAATTTGCTTACTATTGCTGGAATAAATTCAGAAGAAGAGTTCAGTAAAAATACTACTCCAGTGAAGTTTACAGCAGACTTTTTACAAGGATCTACAACTCGCGGAATTGATGTAACTAGTCCTACGAATACAACTGTAGCTTTTGCAATGTCAAATTTACCTAATTACTATTTTGGTGGAAAATCTTTGGAAAGAGAACAAAAATTAGATGCTTCAGAAATTGAATTACAAAGTTTAGAAGATGAAATTTTAAACGAAATTCAAACTGTATTAACAGAAAATACATTACGTTTTTTTCCTACCAAGCTGAAAAAAAATGAAACCGCTGAATTAAGCTTTACATCACCAAAAAACGGTACAGTAGCCATAACAATTTTTAGTAGTACTGGTCAAAAAATTACGGAATTGGTTAATAGAGAAGTTATAAGAAATCAAACTATCGATTTGGATTTTTCAAGCGCAGATTATAATTTATCGTCTGGAATATATTTTTGTTCATTTTCAATTAACGGAAGTAAAGAAAGTATCAAATTCGGAATTGAATAATTGCTTACCCATTTTGAAAAATAACAAGCCAGAAAGTTGATTGTAACTATCTGGCTTGTTTATTATTTTGTGAGATTATTGTTTTTCAAAAGTAACGGTAACTTCCCTAGTAAAGGTAGTAATATATACTAGTTCCAGTTGATCACCTACAAATTTATAGGTTCCGGCTACATCGCTATCTCCTTCTTCTTGAAAAAATAGGACTTCATTGCCACGGTTATTTTCTATAAAAAATTTATAATTTGTTGTTTTCCAAAAAACGCAGTCTCCATCTTCATCAAAACGATGAGCTGTATCAACAAAAGTTAAATCTTCATTTACTACAATATTGTCCATACGTTTGCAACTTGTAGTAACATCATCACCTCCATCACTAATAATTTTTACAAGCTGCCATACACCTTGGAGTTTTACAGCCGTTGTACGTGTATCAGCCATAGTTTCTTCATTATTCTCTGATGATTCACAAGAGCAAAGCAAGAAAAGCGCCAAAAAACTGTAATAAAACACTATTTTTTTCATTGGTTTATTTTTAGGTTCACTCAAAAATAGTGTTTTTTATCTATAAAATATGCTTTTTGACGATCTCAGTATTATATATAGGTAAATTCCTACAAGTGTAATATTCTGTTTTAAACAATTCAATATGAGTAAATTGAATAACTCAAAGTTTTTTAAATACAATAAGTAATAAAGTAACTACCTAAATATAAATAGGAATAAACATGCAGCGAGCATCAGGTCGATTGAAATACTTTGTTTTTTAGCACAAAATAAATGCTTAGTAGCAATAAGCTAAATCCAAACATGGGTAATACCAAACCTAATACTATTAAGCCAATGATCATGCCATATGATATTTTAAAATTTTCAGGAACGGTCGGGATGCCCCAATTTCTCATTTTAAATGAGAGTAAACCAGCAATACTTATGATTGCTAAACCAATTGCTACCAATAACATTAAAATAAAGTTCCAATTCCCTAATTGTCCTTGATGAAATGCCATAACCCACATACGCCCTCTCATTAAAATACCAACATCCTCCCAATGTAAAGTCATTAACTGATCACCTGTATATTGATCAAAATGAATCTTTTTTTGATTTTTTAAAGGGAATGTGGCATTGGAAACACTAAACACTCCAGCCTTATGTTTTGGTAAATCTAGAGTAAGTATGCCAGGTAAATGTTGCTGTTTGGCAATATGGATCATTTCTGCTAAAGGAATACTGTTTTTAGTAACTTTTGATTTTACACCTACTCCAAACCACTCCTTCGGAAATCCCGTATGAGTTATTTTTTGTAATTTTTTAAAATTACCTCCAAAAATATCCGTCCAAGGCAATCCGCCTGCTAGCGTAAGAACTAATAGCGCAGAAAGCCAAAAACCACCTAAAGCGTGAATATCTCTGTACAAAATTCGCTTACCTAAATTTGTTCTAATGGTAAAGAATCCTTTCCAACCTAAGTCTCTTGCTGGCCAAAAAATATAAACACCAGTCAAAATCAGTACGATCATCCAACTGGCAATAAGTTCAATTATTTTGGTGCCAAAACTTCCTCCAAGTAATTCTCCATGTAATTTTCTCACGGTATACATCCAGGTGTTTTTTGGAGAAAACTTCCCTGTTACCTTACCTGTAAAGGGATCAACAAATACACTTTTTTTATGACTGAATTTGCCTGAAACAAATTCAGTTGCTTCATTTGTAGAGGATGTAACCACAATTGCATTAGGTTTTTTACCTAAAGTTTTTGTGGCTATTTGTAACTGCTCTTCATAAGATACTTTTTGTTTTGTAGCAACTACAGTTTTATAATTATTTATTAAAGGCGATTCCACCTTATCTTTAAATAAATAAATGCCTCCTGTAACTGCTAACATGAATACAAATGGCAACGAAATTAATCCGCCTATTACATGCCATTTCCATAACCACTGATTTAAATCTGTATATTTCATGACTTTTAAAAAAAAACAAAGAGCTTAACAATTTATACTAAGCTCTTTTAATTTATAGTTAAAAATTATATTTAACACCCACATGAAAAGCTCTTGGGTTTCCTAACGAAAAAGTATTTTCCCCTCTAAAAGTATTAAAAGAAGCTCTTACGGCATATAAGTCATCAAAAATATTCAATGCCTGACCCCAAATTTCAACATTTTTAAATTTATAAGAAATCAAGCCATTAATGATATTATGTCCGCTATATGTTTCTGTACTTCTAACAATACTACCTTCACTATTAAAGTTCACCACTTGTCCTTCTAAACTGGTATTATAATCCCCTACCAATTCATGAATTATACTTAATGACAATCCTTTTATTTGATGTGGTGTGTATATTATTTTAGAGTTTCCTAACCAGTTAGGCGCTACTTCTCTAATACTATTTGAAACATCTCTGTTTGATCTCGTTCTACTTTGATCTGGGTTAGTAATGGTTTCTTCTAAAATAAAGTTTTTGTATTTATGTTCGGCATAACTCCCATTATGACTCAATGTAAAATCATGTATTTTAAACGAAACTCCATATTCAATTCCTCTAGAAATAGTCCCCCCTGCATTTGTATTTACAATTACTCCGGTAACTTCATCTCTAAATGAAACATCAGTGTCTATACCTTCCAAACTATAAGCTGCCAAATCTAACCTTAAACCACTTACAGGAGAGCTATATACCCCTATTTCGAAATTATCAAAAGTAGTCGGTTTTAAATTTCTATTTTCATCTCCAAGACTTCTGTATAGAGTTGATGTTTGAGGTGGTGTAAATCCGTTAGAATAACTTCCATAAATCCCTAAATTCTTTAAAGGATTGTAATTTATTCCAAATTTAGGCGAAAAGTTTCTAAATTGATCTTGTCTATCATTTATTCTATTTGCTGAATTTTCTGTAATTCTATTATTAAAATCATATTTAAACCTATCATAACGGATAGCACTTGTTATTTTTAAAGATTTGATAGGGTTTATTTCAAATTGCACATATCCAGCATAATTCAAAATATCTGCTTGATAATCCAACACAAAATCACTTTCATTAATAGTAAAACTTCTATTAATTCCTGTTTCGGGATCCACAATAATACTTGTGTTTTCTTCTACGTAAGTTTGAGGTGAAAAATCTACAGCACTACCAATTATTAAACTAGATTTTAATTGATCAAACTTTATTTTATGCTGCACTAAGCCTACATAACTATTAAATCTATTATCATTAATTCTTCCCGAACCTGTACCTGTTAATTGTCCTCTATCTCTATTTTGTCGAACTCTAAACGAAGGTATTTGAGCTAATCGATTATCTCGGTACACAAAACTAGCTGTTGTTTTGTTTTTGGAATTCCAATCTGTCTCAAAAGTTGAACGAAAACGAATAGCAAATGCATCTCTTTCTGTAAAGGTTTGATCACTTTCAAAATTTTCATTATCATAATCTTCCTGACTTAATGAACCTGAAGTATCCGTTCTGTAATCGATAAGATCGTAGACATTTGTCCATTTTATTTTTTCAGAAAAATCGTAAACAAATTTAAATGTTGATGCAAATTTTTCATAATCACTATTCCCTAATGGTCCATTGTTGCGTTCGGTGTATTGAGTTCCCGCATAAAACCCTAATTTTTCAGAAAGGTATTTGGAAACCTCGAAACCTCCATTAGCCAAACCTAAATCATTCAATTGAAATTGAACACTTCCTGTTAACTCTTTAGAAGGATCTTTCGTTAGAAAATTAAAACTTCCTCCTACTGCTTCACTTCCATAAATACTGGATGCTGGTCCTTTTAATACTTCTACCCTTTTATAAGAAATAGAGTTGAGTTCCAACAAAGCATTATGGTTAAAAACTGCTGTTGGACGTAAAGGCAAACCATCTTCCAAATATAAAAATAATGCCCTTGTCGAAATAGGTGAACGCGTAGCCGTAAAGTGTTGCTCATTTCCTGATGCTTTAGAGGACGAAACAAATACACCCGGAACATCATTTACTATTTGGTCTACACCAAAGGCTTTTACTTCGTTTAATTCTTTTTGAGAAATTACAGAGATTGCTGCGGGGACTTCCGACCGTTTTTGTTTTTCTCTACTTGCTGAGATAACTACTTCATGTAAAATAGTCCCGTTTAAAGAATCTTTTTTTGTGTTTGTAATTTCTTTTTGATTTGTTGTTTGTGCATAAGCACTTATGCTTCCAACCAAAGTTGCAAGACTTAAAAAGATATATTTCATCTTTATTTTTTAATATATAATACAAAGCGATGTGGCCTATTTTCTTTGATAAAAAAGGCCTTATAAAATTTGATAAAATATATTAAACTTGTGGTGGTGGTGAGGTGATAGAAAGTGATACCAAATAGTCTGAAGCAGTATGGAACCAAACTTTTTTAGTGTCTGAAAAATAAAATTTATTAGATTTTAAATCTTGCGTTTTAGTAAAATATACAGGAATAAAAGCTTCAATCAAACTAGTCGCTATTTGTCTTTCGCTAGTTAGTGAATCATCAATTTGAGTAAGGGATAATTTTTTTGATAAATGACATTTACCATTACATTTCATTATCGGCTTATCCTTGTTTACACAATACTTTTCAATAATAGTATCAATATTCATTTCAAAATAGGCTACGTAACCTAGCTTATATGCTGGTTTAATAGACAAACAAATGAATAACAATATTGTATGATAAATTTTCAAAAAACAACTTTTCTAAAACAATGTGCAAAATTAGTAATACTAACGCTAATAAAATAACTATTAGTATGTGATTTATGATAACAAAAAAAAGGTTACTCAAAAAAGTAACCTTTATCACATGATGTTAATTGAATTAGTATATTCGCAAATAAGTCACTGTAGCTTCAAACGGAATTGTAAAATTTAAGAGTAACTCATTTTTATTTACAACCTGGTATTTAGCTATTACCAATTTTTTTTCCGCAGTTTCAAAAATATTTCCTTCGTTATCAAAACCACGTATGAACTCACCAACCATTTCGCATTCACCAGTGGATTCATTTATTTGATTCCTGCGGTCAATATAAGTTCCATTAATATTAAAATCAATTACCTCCTCCATAAAACATGAATTGGATACATCAGTTCCGTTGGGTAAAACAGCACTTTCCAATTGCCATGAACCTAATAGTTTTGCAGTTTTAGGTGTTAATGTTTCGTTGTTGATAGCATCTTTAATATCTTCAAAACTTTCTCCGCATGAAGTGAAGTTTAATAAAGATAATAGACTTAAAGTAAATAAAATTTTTCTCATTTTGATAAGTTTTGTTAGTTATAAATCAAATATATATAGTTTATTTTGAATTAATTACAAGCTTAAATTTAAATCTGGAATTGCTTTTAGGGCTACTAAATCTTTAAAACAATTTCATACCACAGTAAAAGTCTTTATATTCGCAGATTGCTAGTTTTTGCTAACAAAATCATAATTTTTCAACGATTTTTTAGTTCTAAATCTGGTTTAATTACCAATAAATAATAGGTATGGGAAAAGAAATGACATTGGATGTGTTGTCAAGTATCAAAGGAGCTAAAGCTTCACAAGTAGTTGATGATCTTTTTGAAGTAATTAAAAAAGGACATATTATTGATAATTCACCAAGTAATTACTCAAATTTAAACGCAGTAAGTATTGATAATCTACGTCCGGATGAGGTGATTAAAAGCACAGAGCTTGAACGTAATTTGATTATTGAAAATTTCCCGAATGAAAAAAATGGTTTTTTAGTAGTTCCTAAAGTGATCGAAGAGTAAATGTAGCATTGTTGTATTTTATTCTTTACAAATACTACAATAGATTAAAGAGAATAATATAAACAAAATTATGCTCTTTAATGACTAATAATAAAGCATCAAAATAAAGATGAATTCATCAATTAAAGCTTTGCATCAAAGGCTTCAACAAAAAGAAATATCGTGTGTAGCATTAGTTCAGGAAAAATTGGACTTGCTTAATTCTAGTACATACAACTCATCAAATTATATATTAGAAGAATATGCATTAAAGCTTGCTAAAAAAGTAGATCAAAAGCTGGCAGATAATGAAACCATTGGATTGCTTGAGGGTATCCCATTTGGTGTCAAAGATGTATATTTATTACAGGGTACGTACAGTTCCGCGAGTTCCGATTTTTTACGAAACTATAAATCACCGTATACTGCAACAGCTATTCAAAAATTATTAGATGCTGGAGCTATACCAATCGTTAAAGAAAATTGTGATAGTTTTGGACACGGGAGTAGTTCTGAAAACACAGTTTTTGGTGCAGTAAAAAATGCAATTGACCAAAACAAAGTTGCTGGAGGTTCTAGTGGAGGTAGTGCTGTAAATGTAGCCAAAAACTTTACCACTTTTTCTATTGGTGGAGACACTGGAGGGTCTATACGTCAGCCTGCTGGATACAATAATGTGTATGGGTTAAAGCCCACCTATGGCAAAATTTCGCGCTACGGATTAATGGCTTATGCATCTTCAACCGATTGTGTTGGACCTATTGCGCAAAATTTAGAAGATATTCAAATTGTACTAAACACAATGAGTGGATTGGATTATCGCGATCAAACTACCTTGGTCTCGGAACCCGTTTCTGACGAAAGTCTTAGCCGGCCTTTAGCTCAAGGAACTAAAATTGGATACTATAAAAACTTTATTGAAAGTGATGCTCTAAGCCCAACTATAAAGGCAGATTTTAAGGCAATGATTGCCAAATTAGAGGCTGAAGGAATGGAAATAGTTCCTTTGGACTTTTTTGATGCCAGTATTTTGGTATCTACTTACTACGCACTGGCAATGGCTGAAACCGCAAGTAATTTAGCACGTTTGGATGGTACCAATTACGGAGTTAGAGAGACTGGGAAGGATTTAAAAGAGGGTTATTCTATTACACGTTCCGAAAACTTTACTGCCGAAACTAAACGTAGAATTGTAGGTGGAAATCAGGTACTATCACAAGGTCATTCCGAAGAAATTTACAATAAAGCACAACAATTGCGTCAGCAAATTAGCCATCATTTTGATGAAGACTTTAAAAAAGTGGATGTGGTATTATCACCCGTAACCCCTAATCCAGTGCCTGAAATAGGAAATAACTTAAAGAATCCTATGACTATGTATCTTTCAGATGCGTATACGGTTGGATTTAGTTTAGGTGGTTTACCAACATTAACAGCTCCACTAGCTATGGAGACAGGAGTACAAATTACTGCTGCAAAAAAACAAGAAGCTATATTATTTACATGTGCTAATTTCCTAAAACAAGTAGTGTAATGGAACAACTAACAGCAGCTTTAGAGAAAAATGGATTGGAGTTAGTTATAGGTATCGAAACTCATATCCGATTAAATACAAAAACAAAGTTATTCTGTGCTTGTGCAAATCAAGAAACAGAACATCCCAACACCAATATATGTTCCGTTTGTACGGGACAAATGGGCGTATTACCTGCAATTAACGCAGAGGCTATCCGCAAGGCTATCCTATTTGGTAAGGCCGTTGATTCTTCAATGAAAAACGAAGTATTATCATGGGATCGTAAGCATTATGAATATCCTGATCAGCCAAAAAACTTTCAGTTAACACAATTTCATAATCCGATTATCCCTGATGGAGAAGTAAATTGTTATCGCGATGATGGGACTACGTTTTCAGTTCAAATTGAGCAAACTCATTTGGAAGAAGATGCAGCAAAACTAATGCACGAAGCTAAAAGTAGTTTGGTAGATTTTAATAAATCTGGGGTACCTTTAATTGAAGTAGTTACCACGCCTTGCATCCGTAATATTAAAGATGCGGCAACCTATGCACAGTACTTACAACGTATTGTGCAAAACCTAAAAATATCGGAAGCCAACCTTGAAAAAGGAGAGTTTAAATCTGATGTTTCGGTATCATTACGTAAAAAAGGAACTTCGGACTTAAATCCACGTACCGAAATCAAAAACTTAAACTCATTTAAGTTTATGGTAGATGCCACCGTGGAAGAAGTAACCAAGCAATTAGCCTATTTTGAGGAACATGGCGATTTTAGACCAGATCAAACTACCGTACTTTGGGACGAAGCCTTAAAGCAAACCAAAGTAATGCGTAAAAAGGAATTTGCCGCAGATTACCGATTTGCACACGAGCCTGATATTCCTTTTGTAAATATAAAAAGTGCGCTTGAAAAGCTACAGGTAGATACGAATCTATTGCCTTTTGCTATTGAAACTGCACAAATTAAAGGTGGTGTTCGCCCGCAGGATGCTAAGTTTTTTACTTCGAACTCCTTGCGCTCCAATGTATATACTGCCATAAACAATACGATTCAGGATCCTTTATTTGTAGCTAAAACTTTATTGAATAACTTAAAGCCTGAAGCTTATATAAAAGCAACAAACACGGTAGCCCTTACCGATATGTTTGCTTCGTTCAAAGCGGGTTCGATTACTAATGTACTGCTATCAAATGCCATTACTAAGTTATTGGACAACCCCGAGTTTGATTACAAAAAATACTTTGCCGACAATTCCATTTCTGACGAAAGTCTATTGGAAGCCATCGATAAAGTAATTACTGAAAATGAAGCCATTGCCAATGATATTAAAGGCGGAAACCAAGGTAAAGCTGGTATCCTTGTCGGAAAAGTAATTGGCATTGTTGGCAAAGGTGTTTCGGGTAAAGTAGCTCGCGAAAAGATATTAGAACGTCTAGCAGGAGGCAATACTGCCGATAACGAAAAATCTACTAATAATGCTTCCGCAGAAGGTAGCCAAGCTTCCGCAGAAGGAAAGCAAGAAGCTGAAGAAGAATTACGTCAGATACCCATTGTGGTAAAAGACGATTACCGCACACATTTAATCTCAGAACTAACAGAAGAAAATATACAAAACACGGTTACCGTGTCTGGATGGGTAAATAGTGTACGTGATCACGGAGATTTGGTATTTATTGATTTACGTGATTCTAGTTTCGAAGTATTACAAGTACGTTTGAATGGTGCTGATTTTGAAAACCTAGATGAAATTTCAAAATTAAAACCAGAATCTGTTATTATGGTTACTGGTAACATAGTAAAACGTAATGAAGATGACTTTAACCCTGGAATTCGCTCAGGGAAATTAGAATTAGACACAAAAAGCATTGAACTACTCAACTTATCTAAAACGCTTCCTTTTGAATTAAAAAGAGCTAGCAGAACAAGTGAGACTGTTCGTTTTAAATATAAATTTTTAGATCACCGTAGTGCCGAAGCTCGTAAAGCGATTGTAAATCGCCACAGAGTATTAAAGTTATTACGTGATATATTAGACAAGGATAATTTCTTAGAAATTGAAACGCCAATTTTAACTGCCGGAACCGACGAGGGGGCACGTGAATTTATTGTACCTAGTCGTAAGTATGCCGGTTCATTTTACACCCTGCCACAAGCACCTCAGCAATTTAAACAAATGTTGATGGTTGGTGGGTTTGAAAAGTATTTCCAGGTAGCGCGTTGTTTCCGTGACGAAGATTCTCGTGGAGACCGTCAGCCCGAGTTTACACAACTCGATTTGGAAATGGCTTTTGTAAGCATGCAAGATATTATTGAGTTGAACACCAAAATGTTCAACGAAATTGTAAAACGTGTATATGGCAAAAAATGGAAATTATTACCTTTCCAAAGCATTACCTACAAAGAGGCTATGGACAAATACGGTTGTGATCGTCCCGACTTACGTTTTGGATTAGAAATGCAAGACATTACCGAGATTGTAAAAGCAACCACTTTCCAGGTCTTTAAAAAACCTATTGACGATGGTGGTATTGTAAAATGTATTAAAGTTGCTGCCGAATTACAAGGCGGCAAACGTATGTCTAAAGGTCAGATTGAAAAACTGACCTCAATCGCGCAAGAAAATGGATTAGGAGGATTGGCCTATATTATTGTAAATGAAAATGATTTACAATCGCCAATTATTAAATATTTAGGTGAGGATATTGCTGCTCAAATTATCGCAGCCTCCGAAGCTAAAATAGGTGATATTGTATTCTTTTCCGCAGCTGATTATAAAACAGCTAATAAAGCCTTAGATGCGGTACGACAGGAATTGGGAGCTATGCTTAAGCTAATTGATCCAAAAGTACTATGTCCTGCTTGGGTAGTTGATTTCCCTATGTTTGAAAAAACAGATGATGGTCATTGGACGTTTACCCACAATCCATTCTCCATGCCAGCTATGTACGACTTAGACAAGCACATGAAAAATGATGGCGGAGATGAAGTTGGTGAAATTATTGCACAACAATATGATTTAATACTTAATGGATACGAAATCGGAGGAGGTTCCATACGTGCTCACAAACCTGAAATCCTTGAGGCTACTTATAAAAATATGGGCTACAACAAAGAGGAAATGATGAAAAGTGTAGGTACCATGTATAAAGCCTTCCATTACGGAGCACCACCACACGGAGGTATTGCTTGGGGAGTTGATCGATTGCTAATGATTTTAGAGAAAAAAGCCTCTATACGTGAAGTAATGGCATTTCCTAAAACAGGTTCTAGTGAAGATTTACTTTTTGAAAGTCCTTCGCCACTTTCCGAAGGTAAAATTGCTGCAGCTAACGTTAAAGTGGTTAATAAAATTTAAAGTCATTAACCTATATATTATTTAAAAAATCCACTTTTGTAAGTAAGAGTGGATTTTTTGATTCGAACTAGTAAAATCTCGCTAACAAATAATATGTTATTTAACAAAACAAAGACCTAATTAAAATCAAGGATATTATGATTAAAAATTTCACATTACACTTATTCCTATTTTTATCGCTAATCTCTTTTTCGCAAAAAAAATCACACACCGTAGAAATCAAAATTAAAGAACCAATAGTTGATTTTGGATATAATGTTGTTAAAGTTATAGACAATAGGTTAGTAAAAACAAATATTGGTTTTGCTCAAAAAGGAATGTTTAACAAGCGTTTTCCAGCTATTTTACCTGAGTCTTTTGAGCCATATATGCTAAAAATTTTACAAACTTTGATTCCGAATAAAGAAACATCAAAAGATTTAATTTTAGTTTTCAATGAATTGAATGTTTCAGAGCATACTAAAGCTACAGCTGAAATTGGAAGAGCTAGAATACAAATTGAATTTTTAAAATCCAAGGAAGACCAGCTTATTTTAATTGGCGAAGCAGAAGCACAAATAGAAAGTAAAGGTCTTGATGTAACTAAAAAACACGGTATTCGCATTTTAAAAGGTATTGTGGCATGTATTGAACAATCTAAAAAAGAGATGGATTACGATTCAGAAGGTATCGTTTATAATTTTGACCAAAAAACAGATTTTGACTTCACAAAAATACCACAGAAAGGGCTTTATGCAAGTTTTAATAAGCTTGCTTTAGGGGATACTATTGATTTAGGGAAAAAATATCAACTTCAGAAAAAGGGCACAAAAACCTATCCAAAATATTTTCTTAAAGATGAAAATAATAAAAGAATAAAAAAAAGAATGATGGCTATTTCTGACGGAGAGTCCATTTACATTCATGCATCGAGGTATAGTTATGATTTTCATTACACAAAATCTAAAGAGATCGGGAGGTATATTTATTTTGAAGATAAATTTACTGATCCTGTTGCTGCCGCAGTTTTTGGGCTTATGGGTGCTGCTATGAGTAATGTGGGAAGAGCTATTGTTCTTGATACAAAAACTGGTTTAGTCAAAATATTAAATGAAAAGACGATTAATGAAATAGTACAAGATTTCTCAGAAATAAAAAAGGATTACAACAATTCAAACAGAAATATCAAAAACAAAAGAGAGTTAATTGTAAGACTTAACGAAAAATTTAAATAATAAATTTAAAAGAGCGTCGCAATAAAACTTGCTGTAAAATTTGGAGATTTGCATTAATTTTAAAAAAGAGCTTTGATTTACTATTTAAAGTATCATAAAAGTTTTATTTGATGAAGATTTATGATTCTCATTTAACTATTTGTTAGTAACTTTTTAATGGTAAGAACTACAAAGACCACATTTATGTGGTCTTTGTGGTTTTAATGATTTGATTTTTTATTTATTTAACAATGATCCTTTTTGGAGTTTCGCCGTTAATTTGAATGAAATAAATTCCTGTAGCAAATCCATCAGTTGCTATTGATGACATTCCGTTTTCAGCCTTAATGCTGTTGACTAAATTACCTGAAACATCAAAAACATTAATAGTAGCGTTTTTGGTAGTGTTGGCAATAAAAACCTTATGCCCAGCACTTACTGGATTAGGGTAAATCAATATTTCAGCATCATGCTTAACATCCGTTGAAGCTAAAGTTCTGCTACTAGTACTACTTGTAGTAATTTTCCAATTAAAAGTTTCCCAGCTACGGTCAGCATTTCCTTTAGGAAAAACAGCAGTATTACTTTGATTGTGTGGTGCTTGTAGCCATTTACCAGAATGCAAACTTTTTAATGCTACTTTTCCGGCTCCCTTTGAAACCCACTCAAAACGTTCCCATCCTTTGGTGTCAATTCCTCTGGCTCCAACAATAACGTTTTGATTAAATCCACTTACTTGTAAATAGCGCTGTGAGTTCAAATTAAATAAAGCTACACCGCCTAGTGGATGACTAACAATTCTAAATTTTTGACGGTTACCAAAGGCTTGACTTTGATTTGCATAAATATCGTTATTTAATTCCAGAACTGCGGATAAGTATTTGAAATCGCCACCTGATTTTTGTAATGTAATTACCTGTCCAACAGGAATTCCAGAAACAGCAGGAGTACTCGGTGCTGAAGGTGAAGCGCCAACATTTCCACGAATGTTAGCTGTCATTCTAAATACCTGCATTGCCATAGAGGTGATAAATCCACCAGCATCAGGAAAACGTACCGAAACATTATTAGCATTCGCTTTTAATAAACTTAAGGGCACATCTACTTCAACTATGGAATGGAATCGCTCTCTAAAATTTTGTCCTGCGCCAGATCCTCTCCATTGTTTTGCACTATTTATTTCAGTTCCATTTACAAACACTCGAGGTAATTTTTGCAAATTATGTGCACGTCCAACACCGATACGTAAAGTAGCTTCACCAAACCTAGGTTTGTTACCTATATTGATGTTAAAGTTTTGATTTTGATTTGCTTCAATATATTCAAGGTATGATGCAGCATTACGATTTGCATAATGTTTGGTTTCGTTTGAAGTTTGGTTTACGTTGATATTATTTTTAAAATGATACCTTAAAATCATGGTAGCTTCAGCTCCAATAGTCATGGTACTTGCTTTATTTGTGCCTACAAAACGAGGGCTATAAAAAGGATTCCCATTAGCATCAGCAAATAAATGTTTTTCCTGTACATATTCAACAGGATTAGTGCCAGTACCTCTAATATTCAAGTTAAAGCTTTTTGATGTACGGTATAAGTTATTTACAATTACATATAAATCTTTACCTTGTACGTAGGAGTCTACTTGTAAATTAACGTCTGCTTGCTTAGAATCTACTCGTGTTCCTCTTACGTCGGACCAAAGTTGGTAAAAGCGTATTAATTCAGTATAACTGTAATTTTGGTTTGGCACATTACGGTTAGAACCAAATGGATTATTTCGGTTTACCCAATAGGTACCATAAGGTTCGTTATTGTTTTTCATTAACCTCCATGAGTATGGGAAGCCAACGCCAGGTGAAATTGGAGAATTTTCAGCCAAGCCATAAGCCCACTCTGCTTTAATAGGAACAAAAGGTATTGCTTTAACAATTTGATCCGGGCGCTCCATGAACTGCATCATCATAGAACTCATTGAGCGTAATGAGTACCAATCCCTACGAGGGGTATACCTTTCTCTATAGTTGTTATTTAATTGTGAACCGTATTCAGATATTAAAAATGGCTTTTTCTTTCCAGTAATAAAACCATAATTTTCTAATTGATCCAAAGTAGCTTCAATATTTCCTCCTTTACGAAATGCCCAGTCACGATTACCTGAGCCGAAAACTGGTTGATCGTAAATATGTAATGAATAAAAGTCCATAGCACCACCGGCAATGTCAATAAAGCGCTTCCATCGGTCATTCCACTGACCAAAATTTCGTTTGTCTAGTAATGGAAAGGCTGTAGTCCAACCACCAACTTTAGGTCTTCCGTTTGCAGGAACATTGTTTTTATAAGTAATCGCGGCATCTTTGTGAAATGCAAAAATACGATCCAATGGTTCAGGACTTTTTCCTTCAGGAATAAAATCAACCAAAGGGAATACGGGTTCATTCAGGATTTCGATATATGATGGTCTTGGTCTTCCAGTGGTGCCACCATTACCATGTTTTTTTACCCAAGCAGCAGCCCGGCGTCCCCAGGCGAATCCATCAGCATTAAATTGTACATAGGCTTTTTCCTGAGCAGCAACTACTAAATCCTGATCACGTTCGTAATCAAAACGGTCGCTTAATGCAGGATAGCTGAAACCTTCGGACACACCTAAGCTTTGACTGTTAATTTGAGCAGCACTAAAACCTGTTATGGCACGCGTAAATGCTCCAGTTTCTCGGGATAACCAGGCATCTAGCGTACGGGTAAGTTCAAATAATCGACCAGGGGCACCACCTTCTCCATTTTGGCCATTCCAGTCGGCTTCAAAATTTGCCGAATGCACGGTGATGTACTTCTTTCTGTCAAAATTAGATTTTCCTCCCACTTGATGTTTAGTGTGTGCATTTACTTCAACATTAATTTGGGCTTGACTAGTCAAGCCTAATAATAGTGCTAGTGATCCCAGCGCAATTTTAAAAAATTGTTTTTTCATTTTGGTAGGTTTGTTTTGTGTGCTGTTAAGTACGTATATCGGTGTAGGATATACTTTACGTTATGTTTATGTTAGTGTTAATTTTTTAAATTTTATTAAGGCGTCACTTAAATTTTTACAGGGATTTTAGTGTGCTGTAAATGTATCGTTTAGATTGTTTTTGGAAGTATAATTGTTACGTGAAAATTTGGAATAATAATGCGATTTTGATCTTTTTTAAACAGTAAATAGTAGGTTTAAAATGTAATTAATCGATTTTATTAGTCATTTTATCTAAAAACATTTTCGTAAACAAAATTTAAAAAAGTCAATTTGAACTAAAGGAAGTATATAAAGTGTTTAACTTTACAGGTCTTTTTGAAATTTAAATATGAGAATGGGCATAAAAAAAACTGCTCGCAAAGCAGTTTTTTTGAATTAAAGGTAGTTCAGCTTTATGAAATATGGGCTTTCAAAAACCAAGTCATCTTTTCATGTATCTGAATCAAACTAGTAATGTAGTCGCTCGTACCAGCATCATCAAAGTCTTCGGCAAAACTATTAATCAAGGGTCTTATATATTGTATTACGCTTTCATGATCTGCCACTAAGGCTTCAATAAATGATTTACTATTTCTTTCTTGACCAGAAAGTTCATTCAATGTAGTTAATTTTGAAAATTCAGTCAAACTAGCAGGAGCTTCAAAACCTAACATTCGGATGCGTTCGGCAATTTCATCAATGATTTCAGTCAATTGGTTATACTGCGTTTCAAAAAGTACATGTTTGTCAACAAAGTCAATTCAAATAACGTTCCAATGAGCGTTTCTTGTTTTTAAATTAAGGACAAATTCATTAGCAAGTAGGGTTTTGAGGTGTTCAACAACTGCTTTCCTATTTTTTTCTTCTATACCTATATTTGATTTCATATGGAGTTTTTTTGTAACCTAAAGATAGTAGCTATCCTTTTTTAAACTTAATTTATGACGACTTTTTTTAGATATTAGGTGGGTTTTGAAGCAAAAATGTTGAGCTAAAATGCAAATTCATCTAACCTGAAGAAAGATTGTGAATGACAGCTAGAAAAAAATGGCGTTAAAATTTCAAATTGATTTAATAGATGCCAAATAAAGATCCGCGTCCCTAAAAGTAATACTATATTACCGCTATGTTAATAGTAAAGAAATGGATTGAAGAAAAACTGGAACATATTGAGTTATTCTTCTTGCCTTCTTATTCTCCAGAGAAAAACCCTGATGAGTATCTAAACTGTGATTTAAAATATGCTTTATCTGAAAAACCTGCTCCTAAAAACGAAAAACAGCTTGAAGAAAATGTCAAGAATCATATGAAAATGCTAACTGAAAATAGCCAAAGAGTAGCTAAATATTTTAACCATAAAGATATGAAATACGCAGCATAAAATCTCTATTTATTGCCGTCGGGTTAATAACTTAAAAAAGTTATTTTCAAGTTGAAAACCATTCCCGAAATAAAATTTTAAGGAATGTTCAGGTACTTGTGCGTTTGTAAAGAAATTTTCCATTTGGGGTGTTTCATTACATAGTCTACAATAAGCGGAATCACTTTGTCGCGTTTGCTCCATTCTGGCTGTAAATACAAAATGCAATTTTCTGAAACTTTTGCGGCTTGCTCTTCGGCGAAAGTAAAATCAGACGTGTTGTAAATGATCACTTTAAGTTCATTTGCTTTTTTATACACGCTTTGTGTGGGTAATTTCATTTTTTTTAGGAGATAAACAAATCCAATCCCATTCGCCAGAAAGCTCGTATGCGCCAGAAGTTTCAATGTGTATTTGTGCATTTTTTTCATGTAGCCCTTTAGTTAAATGACTCATGTCCCAGGTTAATGGTTCTCCTCCTGTAACAACAATTACATTGCTGTATTTAACAGCATTTTCAATAATGGTTTTGGTACTTGTGGGCGGATGTAGTTCCGCATTCCAGCTTTCTTTAACATCGCACCAATGGCAACCCACATCACAACCACCGATCCTTATAAAATAAGCAGCTGTGCCTTTATGATATCCTTCGCCTTGAATGGTATAAAACTCCTCCATTAAAGGAAGCATTTTTCCCATTGCTACCAAGTTGTTAATTTCCGTTTTTGTCATACAGTTGCAAAGATACTGGTTTATGTTTTAGTTCGTAGGAAATAAATAGTCTTAAGGTTTTTTTTGTCTACTGATTTTGCTACATAATATTGTAATTCAAAAAATAAAGTGCTGTGAATCTAATAATAAGTCTAATTTTAATTTTAATTAAAATGTGAGTTTAATTCAATAAATCTAAGCATAGATTATTTGTTTTTTTATTTGGAAATCTATAAAAAGGAACAGCATAATTTAATTGAGTTTATTTTTGTTGGTAAGAAATCTTTATTTTTAGGCATTAAAAAACACAGAATGAGCAAAACGGAAGCATTTATTGAAGAAATTCAAAAAGGATATACATTTAAAGGGGATTATATTGCTTTAGGCGGAGCAATGCACAATGAACAAACATTTGCCGATGCACAAATAAAAATTCCGTTAAAGACTCTTAATAGACATGGTTTAATTGCTGGAGCTACAGGTACTGGAAAAACAAAAACGCTACAAGTATTGGCTGAAAATTTGAGTAATAAAGGGATTCCAGTATTACTTATGGATTTAAAAGGCGATTTGAGTGGTATTGCGCAACCAAGTCCTGGCCATTCTAAAATTGATGAACGTCATAAAAAAATAGGGATTCCATTTCATGCCAGCGGTTTTCCTGTTGAGGTGTTAACACTTTCTGAACAAAAGGGGACTCGTTTAAGGGCAACAGTAAGTGAATTCGGTCCAGTGCTGCTTTCACGTATATTAAATGTAACTGAAACCCAAGCAGGAATATTAGCTATTATATTTAAATATTGTGATGACAATAAATTACCTCTTTTAGATTTAAATGACTTAAAAAAAGCATTACAATACGCTACAGGAGAAGGAAAGGAAGAGATTCAAAAAGAATACGGAAGTATTTCTAAAACATCTACGGGCTCAATTATCAGGAAAATAATTGAAATTGAACAACAAGGAGGAGATTTGTTTTTTGGTGAACGTTCGTTTGAAATTGATGACTTATTGAGACAAGATGATGAAGGCAGGGGATATGTTAATATCATCCGTTTAACGGATATACAGGATAAACCTAAGTTATTTTCAACTTTTATGTTAAGCCTTCTGGCAGAAATTTATAGTACAATGCCAGAACAAGGAGATAGCGATAGACCAGAATTGGTGTTGTTTTTGGATGAAGCGCATTTGATTTTTAATCAGGCATCATCAGCATTGTTGGATCAAATTGAAAATATTGTTAAGCTGATTCGTTCAAAAGGAGTAGGCTTATATTTTGTTACGCAAAACCCTACCGATGTGCCCGATGGTGTTTTAGGACAATTAGGGTTAAAAATACAACATGCCTTACGAGCTTTTACTGCAAAGGATAGAAAGGCGATTAAATTAACTGCGGAAAATTACCCAATTTCGAAATTTTATGATACTGCCGAGGTACTGACATCACTAGGAATTGGTGAAGCTTTAGTTTCGGCGCTAGACGAAAAAGGAAGACCTACGCCACTTGCACAAACTATGTTAAGAGCCCCCATGAGTAGGATGGATATATTGAGTGAAAATGAATTAAAGGAGTTGGTTGAAACTTCTGCATTAGCAAAAAAATACAATGAAACTATTGATAAGGAAAGTGCTTATGAAATGTTGAATGAAAAAATTGCAAAAGCAGAAGCAGCAACAGCAAAAGAAGTTGCAAAAGCAGAAAGAGAAAAACTAAATAAGAAAAATACAAGTAAAAGATCCACTTCTAAAAGAAGTAGCTCTAACGGAACGCAAAAAGCTATTATAAAGGTGTTAACAAGTGCAACTTTTATAAGGGGAGCTCTTGGGATACTAAACAAAATGATGCGTTAAGTGATACAATAAATTAATGGATAGGTATTAGGGATTATAAACTTTAGTCTATTAAAATTTTTAGTATTGTTGTTAACAAGTAGCTTGCTCTGCTACTTATAAATAGTAAGCTATGATTTCATTTTAATGAACTCACTTAATGTGCCTGTAAGGAATAGTCAAAACAAAATGATAAGAGGTGTTGTTTTTTTTCAAAAAGAAGTTATGTTTGTGTTTTAAATTGAAATTATAAGTATCATGAAAACTAAGTATATTTCATTAATTGCTATAGCAACATTTACTATTTTTAGTTGCCAAAAGAAAACAAACCCTTTCGAAATAGGGATGGATCACATTGGTGAACTGACCAAAACAAGCACGGTTAAAGATTTAGATAAAATTTATGAAAATGATTCCGTGGTAAAGCATATTGCAGGTGATGAATTTGTAGGGAATGCGAATGAAATTGAAATATACGATAAGCAAGGAAAGCAATTGTTAATTTTGGAAGCTAGTCAAGAGTTTGATTCTACAGCAACCATCAAATCCATAAGGGTAATTGATCCACGTTTTAAAACTGCTAAGGGTTTTGGAAGTGTAAGTACTTTTAAAGACTTGAAGGACAATTATACTATATCGAAAATTACAAACACATTGAGTACAGTGCTGGTGGATATTAATGAAATTAATGCATATGTGGCTATAGATAAAAAAGAGTTGCCAAATCAAATACAGTTTGATACAAAAACGAAAATTGAAGCGGTTAATATTCCCGATGATGCCAAAATAAAGTATTTTTGGTTAAACTGGGAGTAATATAAAAAAGGCTGTTTTTTTACAGTCTTTTTTTATGACTTTTTTTTTAAAGAGGGGCAACGGTTTAATTTCAAATACAAGCATATGCTAATTTTAATTACAAGTAGAAGCAAAAATTTTGTTTGTGTAAAAAATTGTAGAAAGTGCAATTCTAGTAGTGTTGCTTAGTTATTTAAAGAGGTATAATTAAATCCACACAAGGAGTTATTTATAATAAAAAAAACAGTAATACTACTACCATAAGCGAAATTATATGGCAAATCAATTAAAGAATATTGTTCCAATAGTAATTGGTAAGCAGTTGGAACTTAGGTCGCTTTGGGCAACTGAAAAAGCTGTAGATCAAGCCTTTCATTTATTTTGTTCGCCTCAAAAAGGACGTGTTAGACCCGATGAGGAGAATTTTTTACAAGATGCAAAATTAGAAAAAGTGCTTACAAATGGTCATAAAATTCAAACTTACCAATGGAAAGGATCAGGAGTTACAATACTATTGTTGCATGGTTGGGAAAGTAATACGTATCGCTGGAAGACTTTAATTACTGAGCTGCAAACAAAGAACTTTAATATTATTGCAGTTGATGCGCCCGCACAGGGGTATTCCAGTGGACGCTACTTGAGTGTGCCGCTGTATGTAAATTGTATTCAAGATATTTTGAAAAAACACCAGCCAGAAATTTTAATAGGACATTCATTAGGGGGGATGACGGCAATCTACAATCAGTACTTAAATCCTGCTACTAGTGTATCAAAAATAATTTCGCTAGGTCCGCCTTCAGAGTTGTCTCTTTTTATGAAAGGATTTCAAAATACGTTGAGACTTTCAGATAGTTTTATGGAAAAGCTAGACCACTATTTGTATAAAAAATTTGGTTTTTATGCAGGAGGGTTTTCTATTGCTGAATTTGCAAAAAATATCGAAATATCAGGGTTATTGATTTTAGAGAAAAAAGATAAATTGGCTCCTTATAAATATTCCAAAAAAATTGCTGATAATTGGAAAAATTGTGAGTTGTACACTGTTGAAAATGTAGGGCATTCGCTTCAATCCAGTGAAATTAATACTAAAATTTTAGATTTTTTAACGCTATAAGCTTTCTACTTTATTCATTTTTAAATAGTTGAAAGGTAATACATCATCGTTTAATGAAATTGCAAGTCAGCTTAATTATTAAAATAGCGTCAACTACTTTGTGCAAGGGTAGAGGATAAATATATTATTTTTGTAAAAAAAATATATATTGGAAACTTCAGAAACAAGGCTAAATAAGTATTTGAGCGAAATTGGATATTGTTCCAGAAGGGCTGCAGATAAGCTCATTGAAGAACAACGGATACTGGTAAATAATGAATTGCCACAAATGGGGCAAAAAATAACACCTGAAGATGAAATACGTGTTGACGGTAAAAAAATTCAAGATGCCAAACGTGCGCATGTGTATTTGGCTTTTAATAAACCCGTAGGCGTTGTTTGTACGACTGATGCGCGAGAAGAAAATAATATCATTGACTTTATTGATTACCCGCAGCGCATTTTCCCGATAGGGAGGTTGGACAAACCCAGTGAGGGACTTATTTTATTAACCAGTGATGGTGATATTGTAAATAAAATTTTGCGCTCACGTTACAATCATGAAAAAGAATATATAGTTACGGTAGATAAATTAATTACTCCTGATTTTATCAAACGAATGAGTAACGGAATTCCTATTTTAGATACGGTGACTAAACAGTGCGTTGTTGAAGAAATTAGCAAATTTAGCTTCAGAATAATTTTAACCCAAGGTTTGAATAGACAAATAAGAAGAATGTGTGAGTATTTAGGCTATGAAGTAGTAAAGCTAAAAAGGGTTCGAATTATGGATATAAAATTGCAATCAAATGTAGGAGAATACGTACTAATATCTCAAAAAGAGATGATTGCAAACTTAAAATCTGACGATAAAGAAGAATTAATTGCAGAAAAAAAGATGCAAAAAAGATTAAAAAACCGTATTTTAAGTTCAGATTCTAAAAAAATAATTAAAAAAAGTAGACCTGTACGAAGAACCAGAAAAGACAGGTAACATCGGGAAAAACACCAATCGTAAGTTGTTTATTTATAAAGTTTTATGAAATTTCAAAGAAAAAGACTACATGTTTTTTTGATGTAAAAAAACAGTTTATTGTTGAAAAAACAAACTTTAAAACAATAAAAACATACGTTTTGTCGATTTTCTTACTAAAATCTATTATATTTGATTTGTATTGGAAGCTCGCCTTTTTTTGGCATGTTTATTGAAAGCTAGCTAATACGAACATAAATTACTTAGAAAATATGAAAAAATTTTTAGCCTCAATTTTTATTTTTCTTAGCATCACTTTAGTTAATGCACAAGAAGAATTGTACTTCGTTTCAGTCGAGTCATCGTCATTACGAAGTGGACCCGGAACAAACTACAATGTTGTAGCTGAATTAGGAAAAGGAATGCAAGTGTTGCTTATCAGTGAAGATTTTGGAGATTGGTGGACTGTACAATATAAAACAATGAATGGTTTTATAAGAAGATCTGATATCTTAGCAGTACCAGCAGGAATTGTAATTCAACCCAATGAAGAAGATGAAAATGATGGAGATTATTATGAAGAAGAAGATAAATCTTCAAATAAATATGACGACTGGGAATCTACTGAATATGAAACGGGTGAAACACCAGAATGTTTAAATATTGTACCTGAATTTGATTATAGTTTAGATAATTATTTAAAAATCAATAATGTTGGCTCAAATACTGAAGCTGTAGTAAAGTTGATTAAGATTGACAACACTAATGGTGAAGAGTTGACATATCGAATTGCTTACATCCAAGATGGTGATGTACACCAAATGAAAAATATTCCGGCAGGTAAATATTATTTAAAGATTGCTTACGGAAAGGATTGGAGAGAGTTTACCGAAAACGGAAATTGTTTTGGTCGATTTGTTGAAAACCCTCAATATGAAAAAGGAGATGATATCGTTGATTTTACTCCAGTCAAAACTAGTAAGGGAACAGATGTGCCATCGTACGAGTTATCATTAGATGTTAGTAATTCAAGTTCGAATAGTTTAGAGACAGAAGATATTTCAGAAAAAGATTTTAATAATTAAATCTTACATAGGCTAATAAATAAAACCCGAAGCAAAGCTTCGGGTTTTTTGTTGCTATAAAATGATCCTTATTGCATTATGCTCACATATTGAAATATCTTATCAGTTTTAAATTTTCCAAACAGAAAATATGAATTTTTGTTCGGATGCAAAAAAAGCATAAACGCAACTATAGCGGTGGCGTTGTTTTGTTAAAGATTCAAATAATAAAAGAATGGTTTTAAAGGGGTGGTCCAATGTTTAAAAAAGTATGGTCGCAATCCAATCCCAGATCATCATCAGTAATTTTTTTCTTAACTTAAACTTAAACACAAGAATAGTGGTGGCTACAAATTGGATCTATAATAAAACATTTTAACAGTCAATTCAATGGATTAATTTTTTCAATAAAAAACGGTTAGGTGACAAGAAGCCAATAGTATAATTTTTAAACATTTAGTCGATAGAAGTTTTAGTTTTTTCTTTTCTATTCTATAAAGTTACGGTCAAAAAAAAAGAATAGTATTTCAACTTTAATGTGCATAATTTTTTGGTAAGTCGCATAAAATCTTCAGTAATAGTCAAACCAAAAACACTATTTTTGTTGTTTAATATTACAATAGCAATTAATGACAGGAACCGTTTATAAATCTACAGGAAGCTGGTATACAGTTAAAGGAGAAGACGGAGTGTTTTATAATTGCCGCATTAAAGGAAAATTTAGGATCAAGGGGATAAAAAGTACCAATCCTGTTTCAGTGGGGGATCACGTTGTTTTTAATTTAGAAATACAAGACGAACAGACAACAGGTGTTATTAATGAGATTAAAGAACGTACAAATTACATTGTTCGTAAATCAGTAAATTTATCGAAGCAAACGCATATAATAGCATCTAATATTGATGTTGTTTTTTTAGTAATCACATTAAATAATCCTCCAACATTTACGTCGTTTATTGATCGGTTTTTAGTTACTGCCATGGCATATGGGATTGAAGCTGTGTTATTATTTAATAAAATAGATACTTACAATAATGATGAGTTAGATGAAATACGCTATCTAGCTCATTTGTATAGGAATATTGGATATGAGTGCGAGGGAATTTCAGCCAAAACAGGTAAAAATATGGATAAGGTAAAATCCATGATGGAAGGTAAGGTCAGCATGTTTTCAGGACATAGTGGAGTTGGGAAATCTACATTAGTAAATGCCATTCAACCCAGCCTGCATTTAAAAACTACTGAAATTAGTGATCAGCATAAACAAGGGCAGCATACTACTACATTTGCTGAAATGTATGATCTTGAAAAAGGAATTAAAATTATTGATACCCCAGGAATAAAAGGTTTTGGCGTTGTGGATATGAAACCCGCAGAAATTAGTGGTTATTTTTCTGAGTTTTTTGAGCGTCAATCGGAATGCAAGTTTAATAATTGTTTACACAAGGATGAGCCAAAGTGTGCGATAAAAGAGGCGTTAGAAAATGGCGAGATAGCTTGGTCGCGTTATAAAAGTTACCTGCAAATATTGGAAGGTGATGATACGCATTATCGTAAAAATGAATATGCAAAAGATGTATGAGGGTAGTTGTTCAAAGGGTGTCCGAAGCTTCGGTAGCGGTAAATAAAGAAACGGTTGGTGAAATAGGTGCCGGATTGTTAGTGCTGCTGGGAATTGAAAATACTGATGGTGAAGAAGATATAGATTGGCTAGTTAAAAAATTGACGCAACTTCGCATTTTTCCTGGTCAAGCAGGAACTATTGACAAAAGTGTTCAAGATATTGATGGAGACATTCTTCTAATTAGCCAATTTACATTGCATGCCAGTACAAAAAAAGGAAACAGACCTAGTTTTTTAAACTCAGCTAAGCCAGCAATTGCGCAACCCCTTTACGAGCAATTTGTAAATAAGTTAACAATTAAACTAGGCAAGCCTATAGCTACGGGTATATTTGGAGCTGATATGAAAGTAGCATTAGTTAATGATGGTCCTGTTACTATATGTATAGATACAAAAAATAAAGAATAATCCAAGTTGCAAGTGTTACTCAAATTATTAAAATCCATCAACTGAAAGCTTGCAAATAAAAATTAAAAAAACAATGGATATTAAAAATGCACAACTTGCGGTTGACGATTGGATAAAAAATCATGGTGTAAGGTATTTTAATGAGCTTACCAATATGGCTCAATTGACCGAAGAGGTAGGTGAAGTAGCCCGAATTATAGCAAGGCGCTATGGGGAACAAAGTGAAAAAGAGAGCGACAAAAATAAAGACTTAGGAGAGGAGTTGGCTGATGTGGTTTTTGTAGTTTTGTGCCTGGCTAACCAAACAGGTGTCAATTTAGAAGAAGCATTTAGCAAAAAGCTAGATTTAAAAGCGGAACGTGATCATGACAGGCATCATAATAACGCAAAATTAAAGTAGCGTATGTTTAAACAAATAATGAGTTCTGAGGCTTACTGGCGTTCAGTAATAAGGTTAGGTTTTCTATTTGCTGTTGTATTTAGTATTGTTGAGCATGTTGGACAGTATAAAGGAATTAATTTTGACGGTTTTAAGGCTGATGTAATAGATAAAGGATTAATATTTAGGTATGTCAGAGCAAAAGTAGTTGGAGGGTTAATTTATGGATTAATAGTGTCGTTTGTTTTTCAACGTCGTAAAATTATTGAGAGTAAAAGGAAATAATGAAATTAGATTTAACACAAATAGCAGATATTTCGAATGAAAAACTGCAAATAACAGGTTCAAAAAGTGAGGCAAACAGGTTATTAATTTTACAAGCTTTATATCCTAAAATTGCTATTGAAAATTTGTCAAATAGTGACGACTCGCAGGTGATGCAGGAAGCTATAGCTAGCACTGATGAATTGGTAGATATTCATCACGCAGGTACTGCTATGCGTTTTTTGACATCCTATTTTGCCACACGAGCAAATCGAAAAACAGTGCTCACTGGTAGCGCGCGTATGCAACAACGACCGATCAAAATTTTAGTGGATGCTTTAAAAGATTTAGGGGCGGATATAGCTTATCAAAAAGAAGAGGGGTATCCACCAATAGTACTTAAAGGCAAAAAACTTTCAAAAAGCAAAGTGAGTCTTAAGGCAAATGTGAGTAGTCAATACATTTCATCGTTAATGTTAGTGGCACCTTCATTGGAAAATGGGTTGGAAATTACTTTAGAAGGGAAAGTGACCTCTGTACCTTACATAAAAATGACACTATCGCTATTAAAAGAAATAGGGGTTACTGGTAGTTTTGAAAACAATGTTATAAAAATAGCTCCAAAAGTAACTTCAAACGCTAGTACCATTGTAGTGGAGTCTGATTGGAGTTCAGCTTCTTATTTTTATAGTTTAGTAGCGCTCTCAAAAAATGCAAAAATTGAGTTAGGGAGTTATAAAAAATCAAGTTATCAAGGAGATGCCGCTTTAGCAGAAGTTTATAAAAACTTAGGCGTAAAAACTTCATATGAAAATAATAAAATTACGCTGGAAAAAATTACCGAAGTATCTCCCAATAAAGATGCTTTTGATGGTGTATTAGATTTAGCAAATTCACCAGATATTGCACAAACAATTGCGGTTACTTGTTTTGGTTTGTGTGTATCTTGTCATTTAACAGGCTTACATACACTTAAGATAAAGGAGACCGATCGTTTGGAGGCCTTAAAGGCAGAAATTGAAAAACTAGGAGGGAGCGTATCAATTACGGAAAATGCATTAAAACTAGAAGTGGCATCAAAAATAAAGTCAGGTGTAGCTATTGATACTTATCAGGATCATAGAATGGCTATGGCATTTGCACCTTTAGCTTTAAGAACATCATTGGTCATTAATGAGGCAGAAGTAGTAAGCAAATCATATCCAGATTTTTGGTCAGATATGAAAAAATTAGGTTTCAAAATTGCCGAATTGTAATATTGAATCAGCACTGCATTTGCAGTATTTGTTTTAAGGGAAAGGAAAAGTCATGACTGTATCATGGCTTTTTTTAATCAGTTTTCAGTTGTTTCTGACTTAAAATTCTAGTTTCTTTTTTCGTAGTTCAAAATTCTGACCTAAATACACCCTGCGTACAGTTTCATCTTCAGCTAACTCTTCGGGAACACCAGATTTAAGAATGCTTCCTTCAAACATAAGATAAGTTTTATCAGTAATAGCTAGGGTTTCTTGCACATTGTGATCGGTAATTAGGATTCCAATATTTTTATCTTTAAGTCGCGCCACTATACGTTGAATATCTTCTACAGCTACGGGATCTACCCCCGCAAAGGGTTCGTCAAGCAAAATAAAATTAGGACTTGTGGCAAGTGCACGTGCAATTTCTGTTCTTCGGCGTTCGCCACCACTAAGGAGGTCGCCACGATTTTTGCGTATATGTCCCAGGCTAAATTCATCAATTAATGATTCCATTTTTAAGTGCTGCTCCTTTTTGGAAAGTTTGGTTAGTTGTAATACACTTAAAATATTTTCTTCAATACTAAGTTTTCTAAAAACAGAAGCTTCCTGAGCTAGGTACCCAATACCATTTTGGGCACGTTTGTACATAGCATAATTGGTAATGTTGGTGTTGTCTAAATAAATATTTCCTCCATTAGGTTTAACAAATCCAACAATCATATAAAAAGAGGTGGTTTTACCAGCACCATTAGGTCCAAGTAGTCCAACAATTTGACCTTGATTTACTTCTAATGAAATTCCTTTCACTACTTTTCGTCCCTTGTAGGATTTCATCAAATTTTCAGCACGTAGTTTCATAATGTATACTTAAGGTAAAATTACTTTAATTTTTCTGTTTTTTTAAAACTGATTTAGAAATAAAAATGCTTATTTCGTACAGTATCAAAATAGGAATTGTAACAATTACTTGACTAGCTACATCGGGCGGAGTAATCACTGCAGCCAAAATTAATACAATTACCAAAGCGAACTTTCGATATTTTTTCAAAAGATCAGGTGTTACAATACCAACCCTTGATAAAAAATAAATTATAATAGGTAGTTCAAAAACTAATCCGCAAGCCAAAACAGATGCCCGAATGAGTGCAATATAACTCGAAAGATCAAATTCGTTCAAAACTTCGTTACTTACATTATAGCTTCCTAAGAAATTTATGGATAAAGGCGTGATAATATAATACCCAAAAAGGACGCCTAAAAAAAATAAAAGTGACGAAACAAATATAAAACCTTTAGCTGTTTTTTGTTCATGACTGTGCATGGCAGGCTTAATGAATTTCCAAAATTCAAAAACTACGTAAGGAAAAGAAATTATAAAACCAGCTGTAATTGCAGTCCAAATATGGGCTGAAAATTGTCCAGCCATGGTCCTACTTTGGATAATAAAAGGCAATTTTTCCAAACAAAAACTTTCGTCGAAGCCCAAAGATTTTGATAAATTACAGAATACACGATAGGTAAAGAAATCAACTTTTTTTGGGCCAAAAAGTATGGTGTCAAAAATAAAACCTTTAGCTAAAAAAGCAAATATAGCAGCAATTAATACGCCTAGTGTAGCTCTAATCAAATGCCACCTCAATTCTTCCAAGTGATCTAAAAAGGACATTTGTTGCGGATTTTTTGATTCTATTTGCTTCATAAATTGATATTGACTGCTAAAAAAGATGTAAAGATAACTTTTTATGT
>NZ_AFPB01000147.1 GCF_000218485.1 Aquimarina agarivorans
TATTACTTGCTTAGTTTTATGAATTAAAAAATTTACTACGGCTGTAATATACTTCAAAAATCAACGTAAACTGAATTTTTTAATTTAACCATTAAAATTAGGAAAATACGAGTGTTTATTGTATTTCGTAGCCTCTTTACGAAGTTCTAATGCATAAATTGGGTTGAATTAATAACAGAATTTAATTTCCAGTATTTTGAATAACAATTGTTATAAACATCTTTTTTGTCGAAATCAAAATCTTTGTGAAAAATTGAGTAGGGTTTGTTTTTTAACGGAGTAAAAATAAGATCACCTTTATGTCTATTTTCTTTTGTATGTGTTAGTCGCTCTCGCATTTCTTTGTTGTAATTAAGCGCTCTTTTTTTTCCAACATCTTTTACAGTTTCAACTATATTATCATTTGAATATGCTATTGAAATAGCTGCAAAGGTAATTAAGAATATAAGTTGTTTTTCTTTATTTACAATAGAACTTAAGATGTTGGACGAATTAAAATAACATATGAAAGTATATATTATTCCCAAAATGAAAAAAAGATAAACAACATTTCTGGTTCTAGGTGGGATGGGCTCACCTTGAGACCAAAATCCGATAAAAAAAGTTGAAAATATAATTATACTAAAATAAATAAAAATTAACCAGTATTTTTTTAAGGGTAAAATGAAATTCTTTGATGCTATATCATCTTTAATTTCGTTGTAAATAATTATTGAAAATAGAAAAGACAATCCTGTCCAGGTAAGAATACTCCATCCATATTGTCCAAACGAAAAAAAGAACGAAGAGAAAATATTCTTAGTATTCGAATTTTTGGATAATCGCAAATAATTTCCTGGTGCAAATATAGATATGCCTGAACATATTAATATGACTGATTGTATAAAAACAAAATGATAATTTATTTTCTTTAATTTGAAATATCTATAAGAAAAAATAAATATAAAAAACAGATTTACAGCTATTAAGCTAGTTTCATTAAGACCCATTAACAAAAAAATAGTTAGAGAAGCAAACAAAGTGTTTGTATAGCTATTTTTTACCAAACTTTTTAAAACTAAGGCTATCAATATAACTGTAAGTATGTTGGCTAATTGATAAGTTATAGCTCCTGACCACCAATAAAATCCTTCGGAAACTAATGGCATTGTACTTAAATACAATAAAGTAAGTGTTAAACTGAGTTTAATTTTGGTATAACTATTCTTTTTAACGAAAAATTGATTTGCTAGCATAAAAAATGCAAGCACTAACAGCATTAATAAAATGATAGGAAAAATTTTATAGTAAATGTGGTATTTCTCATTAACAATATCATTGCTTAATATTGCTGTAGCAGTGTAACGACCTGTCCAATTGAAAAAATAATATTTTTGTGCACCCCAAAAGCCTTGTATGTTGACATTATTTGAAAAGCAATAATCATCAGCATAAGGATAATTATACATTGATACTATTACAAAAGGTAATATGGAAAATAAACCACTTAATACTAAAAGGTGTTTTTGTAAAAGAGTTATCCCCTTAGTAATAAATGAATTCATACAAGTGTAAAATATATACTATTGATAAAGCTGGCTATAAAAATTGACAAAACGTTATGTTTAATCAAATATAATTAAAATCTGTTTCAAATTAATACATCGGCGTTTGGTTAAAATTTATTAAAAACCTCAAACTATTTGTCAATAGTAGCCTTCAAGCTTTTTTAAAACTAAAAGCATGCTTTGGCTTTAATTATAAAATTGAGATTACTATAAAATCAAAAAAGCAAGAGCTGCTAATTTTAAGCATATTATAAGTTTAATCATGAGTCATCATTCTTGAAACGAAGTGATCTAGAATTTTTACAAGACACTAATGAAATAAATTAAAAACCCCTGAAAACAGGGGGTAAATTAATAAGAATATAAACTACATTTGATCAAACGATTTAGTTGTTTAAAACTTAATGAATTTTCATCTTAATTCAAATAGATAAAAGGATCTGATAAACACTTTTGCAAAATAAGTGTTAGTTATAAGTTTTGGGGGATAGTTTTAACACGTATCAGATTCCCTATTTAGTTAGTTTAAACAACTAATCTAGCTCATTTAGAGTAACATCTAAATGAGCTTAATTGTTTTAAGGGAAATTATTTTTGATGCACATGTTCTAAATTTACTTCAGAATAAAAGGTTATTTAAGCTATTTACCAACAATGTGTAGGTACATGTAAGCGGAACATCATGCAAAAATGTATGGAATAGATAAATTTTAGCTAAAATACTATTAATTCAACTCATTAATATTCAGCATTTTCTCAGTAGCTTTTATGGCGGAAACTGTTTGATCACTGTCTAGTCCACGAGAAACAAATTCTTTGCTACCGTCCTTCCAAGTAATTACCGTTTCGCATAACGCGTCGGAATGACTTCCAGGAGGGATGCGAACAGAATAATCGATAAGTTCTGGGATGGTTTTACCTCTTTTGGCATATAATTTTCTTAAAGCATTCATAAAAGCATCAAATTGTCCATCTCCCTGTGCATGTTCTTCATATAATTCCCCATCCAACCAAACGGAAACTGTTGTTGAAGGTTTCAGTCCCTTGGCATGTGTCAACACATAGGATTCTACCATTACGGTTTGCTCCAAGCTGCCATTATCCAATACGTCTGAAATGATGTAAGGCAAATCATCTTTTGTAAGCACCTCTTTTTTATCGCCCAATTCAATGATACGTTGGGTTATTTTTTTTATTTCTTCTGCGTTAAGCTCCAAGCCTAATTCCTGTAAGTTTTTTTCAATATTTGCCTTTCCAGAAGTTTTTCCTAATGCATATTTCCGTTTACGACCAAAGCGTTCAGGAAGCAAATCATTAAAATAAAGGTTCTTTTTATTGTCGCCATCAGCGTGTATGCCTGCGGTTTGGGTAAAAACATTATCGCCTACAACGGGCTTATTAACGGGGATTCGAAAACCAGAAAAGTTTTCTACAAGTTTACTTACCTTATAAAGTGATTTCTCTTCAACATTAATTTCAATTTCGGGCATAAAATCATTGATAACTGCTATGGTACTAGCCATTGGAGCGTTTCCGGCACGTTCGCCCATACCGTTCATAGTTAAATGTAAGCCATGTGCACCAGCCTTTAAAGCTTCCATGATGTTGGCAACACTTAAATCGTAATCGTTGTGAGCATGAAAATCAAAATGTAAATCTGGATAGCGCTCAACTAGTTCGGCAATAAAATTTTTAGATTCTTCATAAGTCAACACCCCTAAAGTATCAGGCAGCAATACGCGTTTTATAGGTTGTATGGCTAAAAAGTCAAGGTATTGCAATACATATTCTTTAGAATCGCGCATGCCGTTACTCCAATCTTCTAAGTAGACATTGGTAGCGATCCCTTTACTGTTTGCCAATTTAATGTTTGCCGCTATGTCATTAAAATGTTCATCAGCTGTTTTTTTAAGTTGATGCGTTAAGTGATTTAGTGATCCTTTTGTCAATAAATTTTGAACTTTAGCACCAGCATCTAACATCCATTGGATAGAAATTCCTTTATCAACAAAACACAATACCTCAATACGATCAATTAAACCTAGTTTGGTTGCCCAAGAAGTAATATCAGTTACCGCTTGAAATTCTCCTTTTGAAACTCTGGCAGAAGCAATTTCAATACGATCTACTTTAAGTTCCAATAGCAGTAATTTGGCTAAGGTTAATTTTTCGGAAGCAGAAAATGATACTCCTGAAGTTTGTTCACCATCACGCAGGGTGGTGTCCATTATTTCGATGTGTCTTTTGTTCATTTTTTTACTTATGAAGTTGTCTATAAAACTATGTTTTGTTTTAGTAGCAGTACTGAAAGCAAAAAGCGTTTTAACCCTATAGTTAAAACGCTTTTTGTAATCATTGCTTTTTACTATAAAGGTAATTCTTCAGCAAAAGCTGTTATATCCTTTTTTATGTTTTGCAGGTAGTCAATATCATCAAAACCATTTAACATATTTTCTTTTTTATACCCGTTGATATCAAAAGACTCACTCTCGCCAGTAGCTAATAAAGTTACTTTTTGCTCAGGTAAGTTTACTTCAATTTCAGTATTGGAATTGGACTCAATGGTACTAAAAATTTTATCAGCAAAACCTGCACTAACCTGTACAGGAAGCACGCCAATGTTTAAACAGTTTCCTTTAAAAATATCAGCAAAAAAGCTGGAAATTACACAACGAAAACCATAATCATACACGGCCCATGCAGCATGCTCACGGGATGATCCCGAGCCAAAGTTTTTACCACCTACAAGGATTTTTCCAGAGTAAGTAGCATCATTTAATACAAAATCAGCTTTTGGAGTATTGTCATTATTATACCTCCAGTCACGGAATAAGTTGTCTCCAAAGCCTTTACGCTCAGTTGCTTTTAAGAAACGAGCTGGGATAATTTGATCTGTATCCACATTTTCAATTGGAAGTGGTACAGCAGTACTTTTTAATATTTCGAATTTATCGTATGCCATAATTTTTTAGCTTTAGACCTTTAGCTTTTGGCTATTGGCTTTTAAAAATTTTACTGCAAGCTAAAAGCCAATGACTAATAGCTAATAGTGTTTTTACATTAACTCACGCGGATCAGTAACTTTACCAGTAACGGCAGCCGCTGCTGCAACTAATGGCGAAGCCAGTAATGTTCTTGATCCAGGACCTTGACGTCCTTCAAAGTTACGGTTACTAGTACTTACGGCTAGTTTACCTGCGGGTACTTTGTCGTCGTTCATTGCTAAACAAGCTGAACATCCAGGTTCACGCAATTCAAAGCCAGATTCGTGAATGATATCTAAAATACCTTCTTCCTTAATAGCAGCTTCTACTTTGTGGGATCCAGGAACCAACCAAGCAGTTACATGATCTGCTTTTTTGCGTCCTTTGATTATGGATGCAAATGCTCTAAAATCTTCAATACGTCCGTTAGTACAACTTCCAATGAATACAAAGTCGATTGGTTTTCCAATCATATCTTCACCTTCGTTGAAATCCATATATCCTAATGATTTTTGGTAAGTACTAACTCCTCCTTGCACTTCAGTAGCTTTAGGGATACTTTTTGAAATACCAATTCCCATTCCTGGGTTAGTACCATAAGTAATCATAGGTTCAATATTTGAAGCCTCAAAAGTCAATTCTTTATCAAAAGTAGCGTCTGGGTCAGTTTTTAACGTTTTCCAGTATGCCATGGCTTTGTCCCAATTGGCACCTGAAGGTGTAAATTCACGCCCTTTTACATATTCAAATGTTTTTTCATCAGGGGCAATCATACCACCACGAGCACCCATTTCAATACTTAGGTTACACACAGTCATACGACCTTCCATGGTCATGTTTTCAAAAACATCACCAGCATATTCTACAAAATATCCAGTAGCACCCGATGTGGTTAATTTAGAAATGATATATAAAGCAACATCTTTAGGAGTTACCCCAAAATTTAAGTTTCCCTTTACGTTAATACGCATTTTTTTTGGTTTTGGCTGCATAATACATTGTGTAGCCAATACCATTTCAACCTCTGACGTTCCAATACCAAAAGCAATAGCTCCAAAAGCACCGTGAGTTGACGTATGTGAATCTCCACAAACTATAGTTGCACCAGGTTGTGTAATCCCATATTCAGGACCAACAACGTGCACAATACCATTTTTTTCATGACCTAATCCCCAGTGACTAATACCGTGTTTAGCTGCGTTTTGCTCTAATGCTTTCAATTGATTGGCAGAAAGCGGGTCAGCAACTGGCAAATGCTGATTAATAGTTGGTGTATTGTGATCAGCTGTTGCAAATGTTTTTGACGGATATAATACGTCAATACCTCTGTTTTCAATTCCTAAAAAAGCCACAGGGCTTGTTACTTCATGCACCATATGGCGGTCAATGAACAATACGTCTGGCCCATCTTCCACATGTTTTACTACATGTGAATCCCATACTTTATCAAATAATGTCTTACTCATTTCGGTTTTTTTAACGATCAAAAAAGCTAATAATTCAATAAAACTTTTTTGGATTTGCAAATTTACGAAAATATGATCTCAAAATTGCGAATATTATTTAAATAGAACGCGTTCAAATAAACCAGAATTACGACGTTCAAACAACAAAAACCTAAATAGAAGGCTGATATATTTTTCTTCTTCAATGTATTGGTCACGCGAATTTGTCAGGAGACTTTAAATTGTAGATTTTCTTATTGCTTATTTATTAAAGATAAATTAACAGGAAAAAACCTCAAAAAAAAGGGAGATAACACTTGCTTTAACTTGTTGTAATTCAGTAAATTTATGCTAAACACATACTTTAAAAAGAAACCAACTAAAATGTACTATCATTTAAATGCAGCATCCATATCATTGGATGAAAGTTTTTTGACATCCAAATTTTCGAAAATTTTAAATTCTTGTAATCGTTCTCAAAAATTACTCATTAGTATTTGTACCGTTAAAGAGGGAACATTACTTTATTCCAATACAGCTTTTCGAAAATTTTTAGAATATGAAAACTCAAGCTTTTTAGGTAAGAATTGGAAACATGGTTCAGTCGTAATTGATGCCAATGAAGTAGAGGAAGTACAAAATAAATTGACTCATTTTTTTAGCAGTAAAAGGAATCAGCAATTGATTTCGTTAAAATATCATATAACGAATAGTTCAGGGAAAAGATTCTTTTTAAAGCATGAAGCCGAAGTATTTTGTATTGAAGGGGAACGGTTGGTTTTAAATTATTATTATGATATTTCTGAAAAAGAAGCTATTGCTAAAAGTATACAAATGAATACAAATTTTAAGTTTGTAAAAAACGATCCAATTTCTAGCAGAGAAAAGGAGGTACTTAAATTAATTGCTGATGGATATTCGTCTAAAGAAATTGCAGCACATTTATTTATTAGTAATCACACTGCCATTTCACACCGTAAGCACCTCATTAAAAAATTTCAGGTTAAAAATACAGCTCAATTGATCAAAGAGGCTTCAAAAGTTATTGAGCTCTAATAATTATCATTTTATATTTCGATTAATTGATTAAATTTTAAGCACCTTATCAGGATTATTATTGTTTTTTTGAGGTAGTAGCACTTTTTAAATTTAAATTTCAAAGCGTTTTTCAAATTTTGAAAATTAATAGGCAAACCTGTCATTTCTGATTCTGTCTAAAAATAATTACCGTCGCTCACTGGTTTGTAAAAAAAACAAGGCATATCATTTGTCCAATTTCCAATTCAAAATGGCTCTTTCGTTTGATACTTCAAAATAAAATATTACATAGTTAATTCTCGTATTAAAAAAACATCTAATTTTTACATGAGTAATTTAAAATTAGAACTGGTGTTAGGGGTTGTAATTCAAATTGTTAAAAATTAAAGAATTGTTAATCACCATTTATGGGGATTGTTTTATAGTGCTTACTTTATGAATTTTATGTACTTGTTATTAAGAGGGTTATCAAGTGGTTAATTGTAATATTTATGATAGGATTGGCATTAAAACTTATAAGGGATGAATTAAGCGAATATATTTTTGCAAATAAACGCCCTACTGATGCTATTCTAGCTGAAGATGTAGTATTACATAATATTTCCTTAATGGAAAGCGAAGCGCAGGACTTGAGTGATAAAATTGTAATCACGCTGGTGAATACAGAGGAAGAAAGTACCTTAAAAAATACTAGTAATGTAGTTAAAACTACGAATGGTATAAAATACGTTGAGCCTCCAGTTTTTTTGAATTTGTACATCCTTATTTCAGCAACTTTAGGACAGGATTTACAAGATGCCTACGAATTTGCTTTACATAGATTATCGCTTGTTTTGCAGTTTTTTCAGGCAAAAAAAAAATTTACCGTTCAAAACTCTCCGTTCACCACCATTTCTAATGATGATAATATTTCTCAACAAATAAAAGATCAAATAAAACTTAATGTAGAATTATATACGCTAACATTTGAGCAAATTAATCATTTATGGGGCTCATTAGGAGGTAAGCAAGTTCCTTTTGCTATGTATAAAATACGTTTGGTTAACATTCAAGAAGCATCGGGTAACGAAGCACCAATAATTGAAGAAATTCAAAATGATTCATTTGTAATTAACCAAATTTGATGGATAGCAGTACTTCTACATATAAAAAATTATTTGAGGTGCAAATTTTGCATGATTACTTTCTAATGGACACGGCTGGCGTTTCATTTTTTAACAAAAATAAAGTTGATAGAGAACGATTGCTTTCAAACAAAATAGAAAATAATAGCTATAACGTAAATGATCTATTTTCAATAGTGCCAACCAATAAAACTAAGCAAATTTTAGAAAGATTTGGATTGATATACGGTACTACACCGCTAGGATTTTTTGTAGGAACAGAAGTGACTATTAAAAATATAAACAATGAGGTTTTGTATATGCCATTTTTAGACACTGATAAATTAACCAGTCTGGCATTTGTAATTCAACCACAACTCCCTTTTTTTAAAAGTGTAACTAATATTAGTTTCAGCACATTTAAACCCGCAATTTATTACTTCACAAATACAAACAAACAGGTATTTACAGAAACAGAATTAACTCCAAGTTTCAAATCTTTTCCACTAACAAACACACCTCTGGATTACCAAGATGGGATATGTTACGAAATGGGTGCCCTTTCAAAAATAGAAGGGAATTTAAAAGAAGCCCAGCTTTTTACAAATAATAAAGCAGATACAGATTGGAAAATGATTAAGGATAAGCGAGTAGTTTCTGATGCTGATAAAACATTGTTACCCAGTATTTTTGATTACACATTTAAAAAGGTGCAAAACATTAAGGATGTGGAGTTTATTTTGGAAGATAAAAGCGGAGGTGTCGTAAAATCAATTCAAAAAACAAGTGACAATCCAATAACAAAAGTGCCTATTAATTTTAAAAGAGTCAATGAAAATGATGTAAGTTCTAATACCATTTCATCGGGTTTTTACAATCTTAAAATAGTACAGAATAAAGAAACGATTTTAAATTTTCCAATTCATATTAATGATGATCTGTACGACAAAAATAATTTTGGAGTGTTAGAAATTCATTTTAAAAAAGAGAATTCACCATTTAGTATTTTAGACATTCAAGGCTTTTTGAAAACAAAAATTGATAATAATGGTGAAAAAATACAGCATCCAGTATTTGAGATTCGTTTTAAAAACAGAAATACTTATTGGCGTTACAATAAAAGTGAAGCTTTTTCACCATCTGAGGTATCAGCTACGGCTTCTTTTTTAACTCAAAATAACGCGAAGTTAATATCAAAAGATACTAAATCACTTACCGATGTATTGGTGCCTTTCATGAATGGCAGCTCATTGATGTTACCACATCCAAAAACACCGAACATAAAAATAGAGAATGATAAGATTTTTTCGGAAATCTATATTAGTCAATCAAATAGATTATTGAATAGTTAAATGGATTTAAAGTTAAGAAATTATGGATTACAAAACTCCTGGAGTCTTCATTGAAGAAATTCCAAAACTACCACCATCGATTGCACAGGTAGAAACTGCAATACCTGCGTTTATAGGTTACACTGAATCAGCAGAAGATAATAGAACTGGAGATCCGTTGTTAAACGAGCCTAAGAGAATTAGTTCGTTATTGGAATATGAACGATACTTTGGAGGACCGGCTGTTGAAAAGGCATTATCTGTAAATATTAATGAAGCAGTAACTCCTGCAACTATTCAAGTTTCTATTGACAAAACCGAGGAGTCAAAATACAAAATGTATTATGCAATGCAACTATTTTTTGCAAACGGTGGCGGTCCTTGTTGGATTGTATCAGTAGGAGCATATCAGGATGCTAATATTTTAAATGTAAATGATTTATTATCAGGATTAGCTGCTACTGAAAAAATTGATGAAGTTACTTTATATGTTTATCCAGATGCTCAAGGCTTAGGTGCATCCGCAGATTTTTATGCTCTTTTTAGCGCATCATTGAAGTTGTGCGAAAAATTACAAGATCGCTTTACAGTAATGGATATTTGGCAAGCCAATCCAATACCAGATATTCAAACGGATATTCAGGAAATGCGCGATAATACACCTAGTGTTGAAAATACTATCAAATACGGGGCTACTTACTTTCCAAACTTAAAAACAATTTTAGACTATTATTACGGGGGTGAGGGAGTAGGTGATGCCAATGTTACTATTAATAGTGCAGGGCCTTTGGCAGGAAGCTTAGCTGAACTAAAAACTAAGGACAACGCCATTTATTTTCAAGTACAAAGCGCGTTAAGAAATTTTCCTTTAGAAATGCCACCATCCCCAGCCGTTGTTGGTAAATATGCAAGTGTTGATGCTACAAGAGGGGTTTGGAAAGCACCAGCCAATGTAAACATTGATTTTATAATTGAACCAACGATAAAAATTACTGATGAACAACAAGAAGGTTTGAATGTGGATAGTACCTCAGGAAAATCGGTAAATGCCGTTCGATCTTTTGTCGGGCGTGGTAATGCAATTATTTGGGGAGCCAGAACCTTAGCGGGAAATAGTAATGAATGGCGCTATGTTCCAGTAAGGCGATTTTTCAATTTTATTGAGGAATCCGTTAAAAAGGCTTCAGGACAATTTGTTTTTGAACCTAATGATTTAAACACCTGGTCTCGATTAAAATCAATGATTGACAATTTTTTGGTGCAGCAATGGAGAGCAGGAGCTTTACTTGGGACAACACCTGAACAAGCGTTTTTTGTTAGGGTAGGTCTTAATGAAACCATGGATGAATTAGATATTCTTGAAGGGCGTATGATTGTGCAAATTGGTATGGCTGTTGTTAGGCCTGCAGAATTTATCATCTTAAGGTTTAGTCACAAGATGTTATCTGAATAAAAAATTCACAAGTTAAAAATTACACCATGGCAAAAACAAGCAATACGGAAACTTCGCCCAGGAACGCGGATACCGTAATATGTGAAAATATAAAAATTGTAAATAGCGAAGCGCTAGTAGCTAAAAGTTTATATGAGGCAAATAAGATTTTAAAAGAATCTAAAAATAGTGCAAGATCCTATAAACTATGTACACTTGATAAAGCTAAAGAATCTAAAGCTGTTTACGAGGACATGTTAAGTTGTGTTACTGTAGGAGGGCATAAAAAGGCGGAAATAATTCAAACAAATGTCGATGAATACGTAAAAATGGATGCTGAAATTGGAAAGTTAATCAAAGATACTTCCAAGTTATTAAACCAAATGCGCATAAAAATTGAAGAAGCACATAACGCCGCTTGTGCCATGTCAAATTGTTTTGAAAACAAAATTATTACTGTTAAAGGCAAATCTAAAAAAGAAGGAGAGAAGGAAAATGCGGCCTCAAATTTAAAGGACTTATTAAATAGTACTAAAAGTATAAATGAAAGAGGTCAAAATGCTTTTGAATCCATAGTGGCAATTGCAGGAGTGCAAACTTTTACCAACACAAGTAGGCTTAAAAAATTTGCTACGGATTTAAATACAGCAGTTAAAAGTTTTAAAAGTATTGTGGAAAGTAACATTACTTCAACAACTGAAGAAGTAAAGAACAGTACTACCGATCTTATTACTACTGAAATTGAATTGTCCAAAATTACCTGCGATCAAAATGATCAAGGAGTGTTAGAAGATGGATTGACAGCTGTACATAGTTTTGTTTGTAAAGGAAAGTATGATGACAACTTATTAAATATTTGTAGGGATACTTTGGATTGTTATTGTGATGATGGCTATACAAAAAGAAAAAAGAATAGAAATAGCAGACAGCAAACTGCTAATGTAGATTAAAGACTGTTAGTTAATAATTTAGAACATAGTAAGTCATGATAGATTTTTTAAAAGATAAAAAGTGTTGCGAAGAAGGCACTAGCAACAATGATCCTGAAACTAAAGATTGTTTAGATATTTGGAACGAGAAGTTAATTAGGGTAACGGCTACTTGTAATACAAAAAGCGCTATTACAGCTAAAGATAATGAAGCATATCAAAATTCAACTTTTTGGTTGAGTAAACTGAAAAACTGGCAACTCATTATTGATGAAACCGATAAAAAAGCGGAAAGTATTGTTAATGAATTAAAGTTTTTTTTAGATCAAACTATAATCGTTTCTAACCATTCGGAAATAGCTACAAGGGAAATTAAAAAGTTGTTTGGACTTGTAAAAAGTATTTTTGACACCTTTTATACCTATGAAAACTCCAAACCAGGTCTTAAGGCGCAAATTACTGATTTTAAAGAGTTAATTAAGCTTCTTAAAAATACGAGTGAAGAGGATAAAGCCGAAGTAATTACTTGTATAGAAGACTACGAGAAAAAAATCATTTTGGTTTGCGAAATGCAAGATGAGGTGTTGATTAAGATGTTCGAAATCTTTAAATATGCCAATATTTTAAGTAAATCATTATGTGGCGAGGGTGGTTTGGAAGATAAAATAGAAGGTTTACAGGAAATTTTCACTTCTGATTCAAATGATGGTGAACCAATTTATACTGAGGCAAGTCTTTCTAAAGAAAATGATCACACTAAAAAGAAATCTGCTCGCAAAATGGTGATAACTGAGAATTCCACAAATTATGCATATCCATGTGATGATACTTTGAAATCAATGCCAAGTTTTCCAATTAAGCAAAGCGCGTATTACCAAAGTATCGAAAGTGGTTTAGTAACAGCAAATAATAAAACGCTTGAGTTAGAGGAAACATGGAAGGAAAGTAAGGAGAAAAGCGACCGCTGCTTGTCCGAAAAAGCAGGTTTAATAGATGCAATAACTGCAGCAGAAATTGCAGAAAAAGCATAATCATTTAAATTTTTAATAACACTATTTATTATAAAAAGATATGGCAGCAAAAGGAGATTATCCAATTCCAAAGTTTCACTTCCAGGTAGAGTGGGGTGATGATTTCAGAATCGGATTTACAGAAGTTAGTGGTTTGGATTTTGAAACGGAAGTTATTGAATACCGAGAAGGCAATAGCAAAAAGTATAACAAAACAAAACAACCAGGCTTAACCAAGTACAGTAATGTAACACTTAAACGTGGGACATTTGAGGGCGATTTTGATTTTTTTACGGAATGGCAAAAGACCTATTATTTTCAGGAAGGAAATGAAACGGGATCTAGATATCGTAGAACGGTGACTATAAAATTACTAAATGAAGAGCATCAACCAATAGTAGTTTGGAAACTAGAAAATGCATGGCCAAGTAAAGTACAATCTACGGATCTGAAAGCCGATGCAAATGAGGTGGCTATTGAAACTATGGAGCTGGTTCATGAGGGTCTTACGGTTGCTGAAAAATAATGGCGTACAAATAATTTTCTAAAAAAAAAGCTATGTACCAAATCGTTGGTTTTCATTTTAAAGTTGTCTTTGAAGATATAGGAGGTAAAAATGAGGACATAGAATTTCAGTCCGTTACGGGCTTGGATGTTCAAATTGAAAAAGAAACCTATAAAGAAGGTGGAGAAAACAGGTTTGAACATTCGCTTCCTGGACGCAGAAAATACAGTCCGTTAGTATTAAAACGGGGAATTGTAAAGCCAAACGAATCCGCATTAACAGAGTGGTGCGGAAAAGCCTTTTATAATTTGTACAATAACAAAGCAAACGAGCAAAATATAGTGCCATTGAGTACAGTAAACATTCAGCTTTTAAATGAAAATCATGAGGTGTTAATGAAATGGGTATTGTCTCACGTTTGGCCAATAAGTTGGAAGGTTAGCGAATTGAATGCTGAAAAAAGTGAAGTACTAATTGAAACTTTTGAGTTGAATTACAATAGATTCAAATTGGAAGTGTCGTAATTAATTATTTGAATCTATGCCTATTGAAATTAGAGAACTAATTATTAAAGCAACCTTGGAAAATGGAGGGGCAAGCGCCTCACCCTCAATTAGCAATGGAGCAGAGTTAAGTCAAATACAGCTTAATGAAATAGCCAGTAAAATTTTTGAAATTATTGAACAAAAATTAGAGCGTTAAATGGAAGAAGGAGGAAAATTAATAAAAGCAGCAATCCATATTTACGAGAAAAAAACCTTTCAGGGGAAAAAGAAAACCATTTTTCTACCTGTCAATCCGGAATCGTTTTCTCGCAATTTAAAAATTGAGAATACGGAGCAACAAGGACAAGGAAATCAAGGAACTAATCCTGATTACAAAGTGACTGCTCCTGAGGAATTAAAACTCGATTTTATCATGGATGGTACAGAAACTATTGAAGACTACGTCTATAACGGAAGTGATCATTCTGTAAAAGGACAGCTCGATATTTTTTTAAACTCAGTGTATACAATGAATAGTAATACACATAGACCTAATTTTTTAATTGTACAATGGGGCGATATTTCTTTTCAATGTGTATTAAAAAATATTGATCTGAATTACACCTTGTTCAAGTCAAATGGTGATCCGCTTCGCGTAAAAGTAAGCGCTACATTTTTAAAATATATTGAGCAAAGAGAGCGTACTATTAGAGAAGGGAAAAAATCACCCGATCTCACTCATATTAAACAAGTAAAAGCAGGTGACCGGCTTGATAATATGACAAATAGTATTTACAACAATCCAAAATACTTAACACAAATAGCACGAATTAATAACCTTACATCCTTTAGAAGAATTAAGCCTGGAGATCAATTGCTTTTTCCGCCCTTAGATAAAACCGTGGCTAACTAATGATTTGTAGTGACTAAAAATTTGAATCTTGTATGAAGGATAGAGAAATTCCCGAAACGTCAACGCATGATGTATCCACCTTTGATATTATAATCGATGGTCAGGTAATTGATCAAGCTTATCAAGTAATGTCAATTTCAGTAGGTAAAGAAATTAATAAAATACCTACAGCACGTATTGTGCTTCGTGATGGAGATGCCGCCGAAGAAACTTTTCAAATCAGTGAGCAGGAAAACTTCATACCAGGGAAATCAATAGCAATCAAAATCGGGAAAGACCGTGATAATGAACAAGTATTTCAGGGGCTTATTATTAAACATGGGATTAAAATAAAAGAGAATGGTGAAACCCAATTAACTCTTGACTGTAGGGATGCAGCAGTAAAAATGACTTTAGGAAGACATAATTTTTATTATGAAGAGCGTACGGATAGCGAAATCATGGAGGAAATCATCTCTAGATATCAAAATTTATCCAGTAATGTACAAAGCACTTCAATTACTCATTTGGAAATGGTTCAATATCATGTGACTGATTGGGATTTTATGCTCATGCGGGCAGAAGCAAATGCGCAACTGGTATTTGTGAACGATGGGGAAATTAACATAGCGCCTCCTCAAACCAATAATGAACCAGAAATTGGAGTACTTTATGGATCGACTTTAATTGATTTTGAAGCCGAAATGGATGGAAGAAATCAATGGAAATCTGTAGAAGCAAAATCATGGGACTATGGCGGACAAGATATGTTTGAGAGTAGTACAGAAAGTGTGAATATTGATGAACTGGGAAATGTAGCAGGACAAACATTGGCAAATGAATTTTCGCCAGAAAAATTTGAGTTACGGCATTCGGGTCAAGTGATTGCCGAAGAATTGGAAAATTGGGCAACGTCTACCTTGCAAATCAGTAGATTGTCAAAAATAAGAGGACGCGCAAAATTCAGAGGATACACTCCAATTAAACCGGGTCATATGATAGACTTACAGGGTTTAGGTACTCGTTTTACAGGAAAAGCATTTGTATCAGGTGTAAAACAAATAGTGCAAAATGGATCCTGGCAAACGCAAGTGCAATTTGGATTAAGTCCTGAATGCTTTGCTAAAAAATATCACGATATTATATCCCCACCAGCGGGGGGGCTCATTCCAGCAATTCAAGGATTGCAAATAGGAAAAGTGGTGCAGCTTCAGGATGATCCAGAGGGTGAAAACAGAATTTTAGTGCGATTACCAATTGTTGATAATTCAGCTCCAGGAATTTGGGCAAGGATTGCTACGTTGGATGCAGGTGTAGCAGCTGATGGTGTAGCAGGCAGAGGATCTTTTTTTCTGCCAGAAATAGAAGACGAAGTTATTGTAGGATTTATTAATGATGATCCGCGCGAAGCCATTGTACTCGGAATGTTGCATAGTTCGACAAAGCCTGCTCCCTATGAAGCGCAGGATACCAACTTTGAAAAAGGATTTACTACCAAAAGTGGCATGCGTTTGCTTTTTAATGACGAAACAAAAACGATTATTGTAGATACTCCAGCAGGGAATAGTATAATATTGGATGAAGATACTACCTCAATTACCGTAACTGATCAAAACGATAATGTTTTAAAGATGGAATCTTCGGGTATTCAAATGAACAGTCCAGGGGATATCACTATTGAAGCAAGCGGAAATTTAAATCTAAAGGCGGGTATGGATGTGGCTACACAAGGGGTAAATATTGCAATGCAAGCGCAAGCCACTATGGAAATTAAAGGAGCTTCTACCTCTGTTTCTGCAGATGGAATTACGGAAGTTAAAGGATCAATTGTGAATATAAATTAAAAAGATATGCCAGCAGCAGCAAGAATTTCAGATATGCACACTTGTCCAATGGTGACAGGAACGGTTCCTCATGTAGGAGGACCAATTGTAGGGCCATCAGTACCAACGGTTTTAATTGGAGGTCAGCCCGCAGCAGTAGTTGGTGACATGTGCGTTTGCAGTGGTCCTCCAGATACTATTGTTAAAGGATCTAGTACCGTATTTATTGGCGGGAAACCCGCAGCAAGAATGGGTGATACCACAGCACATTCAGGAGTAATTGTTCAAGGACTACCCACAGTGAATATTGGGGGTTAATTTTAAATAAAATGAACTCAGATAAAGCATATTTAGGAACTGGATGGTCATTTCCACCTACGTTTGATAAAGAAACAAATACAGTACAAATGGTTAGTGCTGAAACTGATATTGAACAAAGTTTGGAAATATTACTGTCTACAAGTTTGGGAGAACGCGTCATGCAGGTAAATTATGGCTGTAATTTAAAAGAGTATCAGTTTGAAAATGTAGATAATGCACTATTGGGTTTTTTAAAAGATTTGGTAGCGCGTGCTATTTTATATTTTGAACCCAGAATCCGTTTGGAAAGTATTGACATTACGGAAGCCAGCTCTTTTGACGTCATACAAGGGATATTAAAAATTAACATCACTTACCGTATAGAAGAAACCAATACACGGAATAATTTTGTATACGATTTTTATTTAAGGGAACTCGATCAAGGAGTATAAAATATAAATGATGAAAAAACCATCCATGATTTCACATCCCTTAATTAATAGAACAGGGATTAGCCAAAGAACACGCATTATAGCGGAACTTCAGGAAAAAGCACCTGAAATAGATGGGAGTACTCTGGCAGATCAGCTTTACAGAATAAGTCAGTATGCGGAGCATATTAACTTCCCTCAATTGCAAACGGATCAAAATGGAAATACCTACAAACAAGTAGCTAGTTGGAGTTCTTTTTTCAAAGATAGTTTACCATTTCAACTCGCTTCAATAAGTAAAGTTTCTTCGGAAAAAAATCAAAGTGAATTTGAATCGCTGATGAGTGTTTTCAAGGAATTTCCTTCAGCAAAAACGGCTGAAGCGCTTTTGAGATTTGTCATGGATACTTTTATTTACCCTTTGGATGCTTTATTTAAAAAGGTAGTGATAGGAAATAATAGTTTTTTGACCCCATTAACAGCAATTGTAAAAACATATTATAATGAGTCATTAAAAGATTTTATTAAAATAGCTAACGCCAGCCAATTGTTTTTGGGAGTTTCTAAAATCAATTTTATGCCTTTAACGCAAACACCTTGGCAAATCCCAATTGCAGAAACTTTCAATTATGATTTAAATATTAAGCAAACGCGAGGTGGCAAAAAAGAAGCATTTGCAATTACGGCGGATAAATTAAAGACTCTTTTTTTGCAATTTCAGTTGGGCTATGCAAAAGTAATTGCAACCGCTTCACAATATATTGAAGAAGCAATATATCCTCTTCAGGAAACATATCAAAAGAAACATACGCCACATTTGGGTTTGATTTTTGCCTTTTTAGAACTTTTTAAGCACCTTCAGGGAGATGTAAATAGCTTAACAAAAAGACATTTAGATTTTTTTTATAAAGAAGTATTACAATTACAGCCTAAAGAGGCCATACCAGATCAGGCGCATTTGATTTTTGAAATAGCAAAACATTTGGACAGCCTGATGTTGGAAAAAGAGTTATTATTAAAAGATGGGAAAGATGCCAACAATCAGAATATTATTTTTAGTCTAGATCATGACTTGATAATTGATAAAGCACAAATTAAATCATTAAAAACCTTAGCAGTAAATACAGTAAAAAAAGCACCAGAGTTTATTGAGGGGGTTTATATATCGCCAGTAGCTAACTCGTCCGATGGACTGGGCGCAGCATTTCCTGAAGGGCAACTTACCAATTGGTCAACTGTAGGAGGAAAATTTGGTAAAAAAAAGATATCGGGGAGTACGTTACCAGAAGAATTGCCCTTAGGGCGATTAGGATTCGTATTAGCATCGCCCGTATTACTGTTACAGGAAGGAGAGCGAAATATACAAGTAACCTTATCCTGTGGTAACAACTCATCAGTATTAGATGGAACCACAGTTGATTTAGATATGATCAAAAATAACCTGGAAGCTGTAGAAAATTCATTGTTCTTATGTCATTTTAGTGGTGAAAAAAAATGGCTTCCTACAGAAATAGCTTCGCTGAGTATTCTAAAGAGCAATGATGAACAGCTTTTAATTTTTCAAATAAGTATTCAATTAAATGTGGAATTCCCAGCGGTAGTTTTTTACAACGAAAGCATACTTAAAGATAAATTTGATTTTAAAACACCTACTCCTGTTCTTAAAATAGAACTAAACCCAGAGGCATATATTTCGCTTGAAAATAACACGATCATTGACGCTTGTAAGTTAAAATATAAGAATGAATCTGGTTCAAAAAAAAATCAAGTGCTACCTCAAGTCGTATCGCCATATCATTATTTAAGATTTTTAAAATTAATGGAATCTAATATTGAGGTAAGCGTTTGTGGGATAAAAAATTTAATAGTTCAAAATGATGAAAGTGTCTTAAACATAAATAGTCAAATGTTTCCTTTTGGACTACGCCCTAACGTTTCAGGTTTTGATCCGATGAATCAGTTGGCAGAATATCCTGAACCTAAAAATACAACTGATAATGGAGTTAAAAAAGATGATGATACTGTAAATCCATTTGCATGTACTAGCGAGAATCCGCAAGATTGTTTAGGTCCAAGTTTTTATATAGGAAGCAAGGAGGTGTTGTTTAAAAATTGGGATTCGCTTCGGGTAAATATTGAATGGAAAGAAAAACCTAATGATTTTAGGGATCATTACAAGGCATATATAAAAAGAGTAGCCGGAATGGCTGACGGTGGCACAGGAAATGACAGGAAGAATACTATTTTGGATCAACTGGGACTAGTAGAGGAAAATTTTAAAATAAAAGTAGATCATTTGCAAAATGGGTCATGGAATCAGCTAATTGACCGAATGGAATTATTTAGTAAGTCAAACCCAAATTTTTTAGATGATTTATCTTGTGTAAATCAATCTAATTTTGCTTGGGAAATTACGAATAATAATGCCCAAAATACGTACGTAGATTTTGATCAGGAACTCAATTTTTTTAAAACCTCTATCAATGGCTTTTTAAAATTTACGCTAGCGGATCAGGATTTTTTGCATGAAGAATATCCTTTTGTGTTAGCACGTCAAATGTTGGCTTACGCGTTTTCAGCGCAAGGCGATAAATTGTCGGATGCTATTTATGTAAAATCGGATCGATCGGTAATTCAAGCAAGTCAGGATTTAAACGTAAATGCTAATGCAGAAAATAGTATTGAGCAAGCTTTGGCAAATGCCAAATTTCTAAAAACAAATCTTACTGAATTAGTCAAATTTGTTACAGATAATAATGGTGCCATTTCATTAGGACTAAAAGCTGTAAATGAATTGGTCATAGCAGCGTGTGAGGAGTACAACAAAACAAATAGTCTCGATAATTTGGCTGTTTATGAAAGTGACTTAAACTCATTTAATGTTACGTTAACAGGTCTGGTCAAAGATATTATACTAATCAGAGATGAGTTGAAACCAAATGATGATGACAATAATAGAAATTTGGGCGAAACGCTTACAGATTCTATTTCAATTGCAAATGAAACTTTAGATACTTTTTTTGAAGATTTACTAGCTATTATTCAAGATCAAAACACAGGTTTGAATAAAAAGGTAGCTGATGTTGTAGCCCTTTTAAATGATACAAATAACGATTTGGATGATATCAAAGGACCAATCGGTGAAATTGATACTCAAATTGGAACAATCGTAAATTTAGCGAATGCCAATAAAGACCCGTTGAATGGAGATGGATTAAAGACTAAAGTAGCCGCTGTTAAAGATGCCTTTGAAGCTATTTCAAGTTATATTACCGCTAATTTTGATACAGTAGTCAATCAATTAACGTTATTAGTTAATCCTCAAGATATCCCAGGTGATCAAGATACCTTTCAGGAGCTAATCAACCAATTTGGATTTATTAAAACTGATTTTCAAAATTTGAGCACCAAGATAGCTGGTTTGTGTTCAGGGAATAATTTGGATGATTTAATTTTAGATTTTGAAGCATTTGTAAGAGGTATTCTAGGGCGTTTGGACGATAAAAATGAAAATACCACTGGCGAACTTATTGATCTTTCCACATCTGTAATTGAAGTAGTTGAAGAGTTAAATAAAATTTTTGTTGATACAGGTATTTTAGATTTTTTATCGGACGATGCGCTTCAAGCACTAATTCCTAATGAACCCTGGACGCCAACTATAAAAAATTTATACATCGATTACACTGCAAAAGCAGACAACGATCATATTGATATCGTTCACCTTTATCCCTTCGAAAGTTCTGCAAAGCTTGAACGGATTGAGCAAAATCCAAGTCTGTTCCCAATTTTTGATGATGAAGGTACGCTGTTTGTAGGTTTAGATACATTGACTCCTGGGGGAAATCTTTCCTTATTATTTCAATTGGCAGAGGCAACTGCGGATTCGGAAATAGACAAAGCAAATGTTGAATGGTTTTATCTGTCCGATAATACCTGGAAAGTACTAAGGCCTGATTTCAATATTGTTTCCGATGATACTAAGGGATTGACTGTTTCTGGGATTATAACTATTGCTATACCTCAGGATATTACTAATACAGGGAATACTCAAATGCCAGAAGACTTATTTTGGCTAAAAGCAACGGTAAAAGAAAACGCTAAAGCCATTGCGGAAACCTTAGGAATACACACTCAAACAGCAAAAGCTTCGGCACAAATTAGCAAAAATAATGATACACAAAGATTGAGTGCTGCACTAGCACCAAAAAGCGTGGACAAATTATTGAAAGCAAATTTTAGTATAAAAAAAGTACAGCAACCTTATCCAAGTTTCGGAGGAAGACCACCAGAAGCAAATGGTCATTTTTACACTCGAGTGAGTGAACAATTAAAGCACAAAGGGCGCGGGGTTATGATTGAAGATTATGAGAAAATAATACTGGAAGCGTTTCCTGAGGTATACAAGGTAAAGTGCATTAGTCATACCATGGGACTTTCAGCAGTAACCTATCAAAAGGATTTAGAAGTTGCACCTGGCTTTGCGTTAATTACGGTAATTCCTGATCTTACAAAGCTTGTTTCAGGAAATCAGTTAGCACCAAAGTTGCCAGTCAGTATTTTGCAAAACATTGAAATACATATTCGTAATCGTATATCGGCTTTTGCCAGAATCAAAATTATGAATCCGCGCTATGAGCCATTGGATGTTACCATTAGGGTACAATTAAAGCGAGGTAAATCTGTAAATTTTTATCAAAAAAAACTACAAGAGGACGTTACCAATTATTTAGCACCTTGGTTATTGGAAGGTGCAGAAAAAATTAGCTTCGGAATGCCAGTAATGTATTCAGACGTGGTAGGTTATGTGGAGCAGCTAGATTATGTCAATTTTATTAAAAATTTAGTATTGGAAGGAGGTAGTGATCAAAAAGGAAATATAATATATCCGCTTACGGCCAGATCGGTGATCGGTCCAGGCGAAATTTGTGTAGAAATTGAACAGGAATTCTGTTCAGAAGAACAGGAAGTAGGATCGAGTAGCAGTATTGCGAATCCATCTTAAAAATCATCCGAATAATTGTTGATATGCCAACTATTGAAAATACATCAAGTACCGTTGTTACGCGAAATGATCCAAATATTTCGGAATATTTGGATTTTGAAAAATTGCGTGCCGAAGGTTTTAGTCATATAGCCAATCTTTCAGGAAAGATTTGGACGGATCATAATATCCATGATCCAGGAATAACCATTTTGGAGGTATTGATTTATGCTTTAATGGATTTGGGATACCGTACCTCATTGCCATTTCAGGATATTTTGGCTTCGCAGAAAGGAAATGCAGTTTCGGATAATTTTTTATCTCCCCTCGAAATTTTATCTATAAATCCGGTAACTAATACTGATTATAGGAAGTTGTTTTTGGAAATTGAAGGAGTGCGCAATGCTTGGATAACACCAGTGGCACAAGAGCAAAGTTTATACTTAAATAAGAAGCAGTTAAATGTTTCAACCGGCAATTTTAAAATAGAGCTTAATGGATTGTATGAGGTGGTTATTGAAAAAGATAAAGGGTATGCTGATAAAGAGTTGTCCAAAGCAGTAAAAAAACTGTTTTCGGAATACAGAAATTTGTGTGAAGACTTGGAAGTTGTAAAGGTGCTACAATCATCCGATGTTGGTGTCTGTGCTAATATTGAGGTGCATCAGGGAGTAGATACGCAAAAAATATATACCGATGTACTTAACAAAATTAGAAATTATATAGCACCTCAAATACATTTCTATACTCTAAAGGAGTTATTGGATAAAGGTAAGGGCATGGACGAAATTTTTGCAGGTAGGCCTTACCTCCAAAATAGTGCTGGATTTATCGATACCAACGAAATAGAGCAGCACCAAAAAAGAGATCGAATATATCTTTCAGATCTGTATAACGAAATACTTTCGGTGGCAGGTGTGCGAAAAGTGAAGGAAATTTCCTTGAAAATTGAAAATGGGATGACCAAGCTTAGTACTTGGGAGTACCGAATTAGTCAGGGTTATGCCCCTTATTTTTCAGCGGAAAATACTTGTATTGAATTATTTGATACTAACGGAAAATGGAGTGTTGATACCTTTTCAGTTTTGAGCAAAAGCACCCTGTCTGAAAAATTCACACAACCTTTGGAAAATTTGAATGCATCCGTTGCTAGCGGAACTGCAAAAGAGGATTTCAATAAGCATTACTCAATTCAAAACGATTTTCCTGTGGTTTATGGTATTGGGACAGATGGTTTGCCAGATAGAACCAGCCAGACAAGGAAAGCTCAGGCGATGCAACTAAAAGGATATTTGTTGTTTTTTGATCAATTATTGACAAATTATACGGCGCAACTTAATAATATTAGCACGCTTTTTTCTCTAAAGTCAGAAAAAGAGATACTGGAAAGCGATCGTAAAAGTTATTTTACGGATATGCCAACTGATGTTGCAAACATTGACGAGCTACTTTCTTTTTTTGAGGATGAGTCGCTTCATAAAGGTTCCGTGCTAGCAGTTCCAATTGTAAATTCAGCTGAGGTCCAGCATACATTGCAAAATCTAGTGCATAAAACCAATCAGGAATTTCGAGTTGGTAATTACTGTCAGGAAAAAAATTACGATCAAGAAACTCAGGTAAGTTTTAGCTCATCAGTACTACGAAACGCAATAATTAATCAATATGTAAATGCCTTTTCCAATGAAGATTACGATACCGCTATTTACAAGGATCGCAGAGGGTATTTTTTTGTATTATCTGTGGATAAACTAGCAGATAGTATACTTGTTGGAGTCCATCGAAGCCACAGTCACACGGAGGCGTTGCAGCAAGCACAAACGGTGCAGTATTTGGGGAGAAGCACAAAAAGCTATAGGCTAGTTACTGATACTTCGGAAGCTAGTTTAGCCAACAAACATTTTTTTGATATCGTATACAATCCTGTAGCTTATACTTCGGTTTTACAAACGCTTACCGAAAGCAAGGAGACGTATCAAACAAGAAGAAAACAATTTTTAGATCACCTTTTGGCGCGTTTTGGTGAACAATTTACAGATTTTTCATTACTTCACTATCAAAAAAATACCTCAGAACACGGAGTTTCTGCAAAAGAAAAAGAAATAGCATATCAATCGGATTACGTAAATACTTTTGCAGATCTTAGTCGAAATAGAGGGAAAGCATTCAATTATCAAAAAGAAGCTTGGAATACAGATAATGTTTCAGGTTTGGAAAAACGGGTGTCTGGATTGTTAGGGATTGAAAATTATAAGCGCCGTAATCTTTGCAATTTCGAAGTTACCTCATCTTTCAGAATAGTAATTCGAGATTATAATGACGCTATTTTATTCCGGAGTAATAAGGGATATCAGACCAAAAAAGAGTTAACAGAGGATGCGAAAAAAATAATCTTGCAGCTCAGGAATCCTTCTAGCTATGATCAGCTGGAAAGAAGTTTGTATGGTTTTGATAGCAAATTAGCGCAACACCTGTATTCCAGTGTGCCAAGTGTTAAAAATAGTGTCATCACTAAATACACTTACCACCAGCAGTTATTAAATTTTGAAAAACAAGTAGCAATTCGAAGTGCTAATGACAAAATAACTTCGAAAAAAAACGCTCTTGAAAGCCAAGCAGTGTTTATAGAAAATAGTAATCATCAGCAAGTAAAAATACCAGCGAGTAATGGTCAGGTATATCGCTTTTTGGCATTGGAAGAAACAAATAAGTATATAAATGCCAATGCTTTTGACATTGAAATTGAAACTATTAAAACTTGGAAATGGCATGTTTCGGAACAAATTGGAAACAAATTTAAATCTTGTGAAGGCATATTTAATGGGTATGAAGATACTTGGGATGATTTACTTAAGAAAACCACATTAACAAATTATCTAACTACACATGATGTTGCTTTTCAATGGGAAATAGCCATTTACAATGGGGTAACTATTATCGGGGTAGCTACTTATCCAGACGCGCAACGTGCTGTAACTGGCTGGAGACAAGCAAAAGCCTTGGGGGTTACGGATAAAAATTACGCACTTGTTGAAATAGAAGGAATCATTTATTTACAGCTAAAAAATGAGCAAGGTCATGTAATTGGGAGGTCAAATCCATTAGAAATAGCTTTTGAAAAGAATGAGCTTGTAAAATCATGTATTTCAGTATTTAAAAAAAATACAATTGTACCAAACTACCTGCAAGTTTCAGATCAGTTTGGATTTCAGTTGTTGGATAAAACTGGAGATAGGTTGCTTGTGAGTTACTGTGTTTATAATACATCAAAATTGGCAGTGAAACAGCTTGAATCGGTGTTTACACGGGGTAAACTCAAGGGGAGTTACATAAAGTCAGGGGATCCAGGAAATTCGATTTATCAATTCATTTTATTGGACGCTTCAAAAAACTTTTTTGCAATACCACCAACTCAATTTGAAACAGTAGCAGATCGTGCCAAAGCTTTAACTACGGTTATAAATTACTTTAAGAAAAATGAACTCCCGGTTAAGGTAGCGGAAGAGCCACGCACATATATGTGGATCATTTCAAAAGAGTGCTCAGTTTTATTACAATCTTTTGAAAAGTTTGCTTCCGAGCAAAAAGCAAGAAATAATGCTGACAGTACGCTGGTAGCTGATGTTTTAACTTCGGACAGAAAGCTATACTTGCAAAATAGCTATCAATTTGAAATTGTAGCTACCCCTGTACAATTTCAGTTCATTTATGGAATTACCAATACCCAAGATAATTTTATTCCATTAATGAAAAGCGCGGCTACTTTTAAAACAAATGAAGATGCGCAGAAAAAATATACTGAATTTGCCAATCAGCTATTAGAAATTTCTTTTAAAACAAATGACAAGGGATTTATTGAGGTTTATACTCCAAAAGCTAAAAGTCCAGTAACTATTTTAATAAATAAGAAAGATGAGACGTTAAAAGAAATTCAAAAAGTCACTAAGTATTTAAATACTATTTATACAAAGGATTTTCAGCCTAATGAAAAAAACATTTTAGAAAAATTGGTTGAAAACAATGAGGAACGATATGAATGGCGATTTTGTCAGAAAAATCAACCGATTGCCATTTCTGTTCAAAAGCATCGTGATCGGGACAGTGCTTTGGTTTTTAAATCTAAAATATGTGATGTTAAACCACCAATTGATTTACAAAATCAACCTCAAGGTGATGAAATTATTAATTGCCCTGTGCTAGATTCTAATAAATTTCATTATCAGGTCAGTTTTAGTGATGCTAAGGGTAGGACTTTTATTTTGATTAGTTATAAAGGATATGCCAATAAAGAAAAAGCACTGGACGCTTACAAAAATGAATATTTATCTGTAATAGCACTTGCTAAAGATCCAGAAAATTATGGAAAAGATGGGCGTATTAGTTTAGTAGAAAGTTATAGTAAGGAAATGGTTAAAGAGTGTAATTCCAATGCTATTTTGGCTGTTGTGCCTACCTCTATAAAGAATTTATTTACGGAAGTACTACACGCATTTAGCACAGCAAATAAGTTAGAAGTTACAGACACTGTTTTACCTGTCCCTGATAAAGGTAGCAGTACGGATGCTAACGTAATTACTTATTTGAGTGGACTAGCAGCTCAATATCCAATACAGAAAAAAGTTGAAATTTTAGGACAAGAAAAAATTCAAACTTTTTCGTACCACGCTACTCAAGTAAACTTTACAATAGTACCAACCAAAGGTACTGATATTGAAATATCAAAAATTTGGGAAAGTACAGCGGAATTTGATACTATAGAAAAGGCGATTACTGCTTATAATTTTTTCTACAATTTAGCAGGAACAGCTAACCATTGCATGGTGACTTGTTTGGCCGATCAATTTTATGTTTCTTTAACCGAAGTGCTTTTGGAAAGCAGTGTTGATTATGGAAGTGAAAATGAAGCTTGGGGAGCGTCCGAAGTAAATTCAACGCCTTTAAATGGAGGGCTGAATGCTTTTTTGGAAGCAGCCGAAAAAGACTCCAATTACATTCCTTATTGTGACCAAAGCTATTGGAAGTTTAAAGTAGTTTCTGATGATTATTATTTGGTCGATTATGCCAGTAGTTTCAATTCAAGAGCTGCAAGGGATCAACACATGGAAGATTGGGAACAAAAACTCGGAGATCTTGATTTCAATAAATACATAACTCAAAAAGAAGATTTAGAAAAAATTGTCGGTGGCGAAGCATTTCAATTTCCAGCAGCAGCTGGGTTGCATATTGATCAAGGTTTTTGTGAGTTTATGTTTTTGCTTCGCAAGGGAATTGAGGTGTCTAAATATCAGGCAGCGCAACGGGAAGAGACATTAAAGCGCTACCTTAATGAAACATTAAAAAGTTTTCCTGAAGGCTTAAATTTTGTAAACGCTCTATTTAATCGAACTGAAGTTTATGATGTGTTGTTTGATGTGGTTAATCGTTTCCCGGTGTTTCAGGGAACTCAAGGGTATCAATATCGCTTGTGTATGCAAGAAAAAAATACCAATATTACTCCTCAAGGATTAATGCCTTTTGATACGAATAAGGACGATAATGAGGCGCAATTACATCAAAATGTTCTATTTCCTTTTGAAAGTGTAAATACTTATCATAGTGCCAATGAAGCCCTGCAAGCATACTATCAATTTCAGGAAATAGTTGAGCTTAGTTCACCAGTTTTTACAGCAGAACCAATTGAAAAAACAGCATACGGATCGTATAGTTTTCAAATTATCAATCCTCAGAAAGTATTGGCTTACCATCCGCAGATCTACAATACATTATTGGACGTAGAAAAAGCAACCGATCGTACCAAAAAAAATGTGCGTTCTATGGGAATGCATTTAGTAGAACACTTATTATTGCGACCTAAAAATAAAGATCAAGATGAGTCAGATGGAGATGAAAAATTAGTCAATAGTAATTGCCTTTTGCCTGTTTGTCCTGAAGTTGAGTGTAAATTGGATTGGCAAACATTTCTGTCAGAAGGAGATCCGTGCCTTACATCAGAAAATCGTCCGGTAGTTACTTATATTCCAGGGAGTGATCCCTATTCCTTTTGGGCAACTGTGGTGTTGCCATCATGGATAGCTCCTTTTAAAACAACAGCACAACGTAAAGTGATTGAAAATGTATTACATAGGGAGGCACCTGCGCTGGTGGGTTTAAATATCAAATGGCTTAGTCCTAGGGAGCTTTGCAATTTCGAGGCTGTATATTACAATTGGCTGATTTGGGCAAAGAATCCTGAAAAAGACACTACTATTTGTGTTACTTCAAGCATAACACCAAATTGTCAAATGGTAGCGCTAATAGGTAGTTTGCAATCCGTTAATCCTTCTGCGGAAGCATCATTGGCTACAGCATCGTGTAATTGTAATAATGATAATGTATCTGCTAATGAAGTTTTAGATTATGTGGATCAAAGTATTTTTTTGGGCAATAGTTGTAATGCAAATGACGATTCAGGCGGTGGAACAAGAGAAGAACAAATTGAAGATGAGACACTAATAAATGATGAGGTGTCTGGTGAAGATAGTAGTATAGTACCTGTAACTGGTGATGTAAGTGTTAGTCCAATAACAAAAGATGTTGGTTTAACACAAAAAATTAGTGAAAGACGCGCAAGATATCAACAGCAAATAGCAGAGTCTTATCAAGGGACTGGAGTGCGAAAAACTTCCAGTTACAAGCGGGTTGAAGCATTTGTGGCTGCTAAGGCTACCATCCCAAAATATAAAAACTTGATGGCTTTTTTTATTCGCTACAGCTTGCAACGAGACAATAGTAATTATAACGCGTATGCCTTCTTTTTAAAACAAGCCACATTTCATTTATTGGATACTTTGTGTTGTGCTCCCACTAAGTCAATTAGCAGTAAGGATACGGAGCGCCTTAAAGATGAATTTAAGGCACTCAGAGAAAAAGGCATTTCAACAGCCAATTGGTTTGCAGAATGGAATCATTATGAAATTATATCGACTGGAAAACCAAATTTAGTTATTGGAGAAATAGATGATTTATTATTGACTTAAGAACAATGAGGCAAAAACATTTGATAAATAAGCTAATTCTGGACTTGGTGATACCCACCGACAGGGATAGCTACACCTTACAAAGTCAAATAAGTCGCTGGGTTCAAAAAGAGCTAAATCCACGTATTGCAGCTTTGTTGGATAGTTTGGTTGATAAGGACACCCATATTTTGATTGATCAACTTACGGTAAATCTTAATTCATTTGATTGGAATGAAGAAAATTTAGAACCTATATTGAATGAAATATTGCACATTATTAAGCAGCAGTTAGTGAAAAGTCTGCAACAAAATGAGAAGCTATATGTTGACAATAAAAGTGCACGTTTTACAAGTTATAATAAACACATTGGATTTCAACATACTCAAAGTTACACTTCCGATTTTTCAAAAAATCAGTACTCAGATTATCGAAAAAAGATTTTTGAAGAAAAAGATAAGAATACAAAAGATCAGTATTTGGGTTTTCAAAAGCAGCCATTGAATACGCATTATTTTAATATTTGGTTGCATTGGTTAGAACATGGTAACTTTTCATCTGATTATTTAAAGCCTGATCAGGGTTGGATGCTTTTAGTGTTAGAAGCTTTGGCAGTAAATGAGTATTGCCTAAATACTTTGCAACGGTTAGTGGTTTCCAAGCCAATTGCTTTAAAACGGTTGATTTTGCAACATACACCTGAAGATTTAAAGTCTATAACCGAAATATTTTCGGGATATAATCAAGGGGAGCTTAGTATAGGGATTGAAGCCATTAAACAATTTTTTAGCATCGATTTTGAAAAGTTTGTACTAGGTAATTTTAAAGACATAGAAACCTATTTGTTAGAACCTGTAAAATTTAATGTACGCACTATTGAAACTCAAGCTTGGACGGTTGTATTTGAACAAGTAATTGGACAAAAAAAGCGATTGCCATCCGAAGGGCTTTGTGTTCAGGTGCTACATCATTTTATAAATCAGGATAAAGCATGTATAAACAAGCTTTATGTGTGGCATGTAGTACACGATCAGCCAGAAATTGCAGCACCTTTTTCAGGGAGTAATTCTGAAAAACAAATGGTAGCAGCATGGCAAAAAATAATGAATAACGAGCTTATTCAACAGCAAATCCAAAAAATAAATAAAAAGATTGAAGATAACGTTTCTCACGGAAGTGCAAAAAAGCCGATCAGTTATGGGGATAATTCAGGCTTGAATTTAGATAAAATGTTACCACAAAATATATCAGCAGAGCAAAATAAAGAGATTGTTCGAGCTAATGCTCTTGATGAAAATAAGCTTGTATCAAATCAAAATCCTGAGACTCCGGAAATTTTAAAAACGGTTGATCAAAGGTACGCGGAAGGAGAAATTACCTCAATTTCTGAAATTTTGGAAGAGCATCATTATTTTGAAAATGCCGGAATTGTTTTGATACATCCCTTTCTTACTACATTCTTTAAAAAATTAAAACTTACTGAAGCTGGTGATTTTAAAAATATAGAATGCAGAAGCAAGGCTGTTTTATTGTTATACTATTTAGCCACGGGAGTGTCTCAAGCTAAAGAATATGAGTTGACATTAATGAAGTTTTTGTGCAATATGCCAGCAAATGTTCCACTGGATTATTTATTCATACTTACTGAAGATGAGATAAATGAAGCCGATCAACTTTTGCAGGTAGTTGTAGAGTATTGGAAAGCTTTGGGAAAAACATCGCCAGAGGGCTTGCGAGAAGGATTTTTATCTCGAAATGGTAAATTGATAAAGAAAGATAAGGGTTGGAATTTACATATAGAACAAAATGCACTGGATATTTTATTAAATCGGTTGCCATGGAATATAAGTATTATAAAATTACCCTGGATGAAATCAATGTTACAAGTAGAATGGGCATAAAATTGAAAATATAACATGAGAAAACCCCAAGACCAAAATTTATTTAAACATAAAAACAATTAATGTACAGGACTAGTTGAAAGTAGCAGAGGTACAAAATAAAAGCACCACCGTAGCAAATCAATTACAAGCAAAGCGGCAACCTTTTTTTAATAAAGAAGGGAAGGATAGTTTTTTTTCAAAATCAGCGGAGTCTTCAGAAGCATTTTTTAATAGTACGAGAGTACAGTCAAAGTTAACGATTGGCAAGCCAAATGATAAGTACGAAAAGGAAGCTGATGCTACAGCGGATAAAGTAATACAGCGTTTAAGTGAAGTAAATACTACTCTTATTTCCCGCTTCGGAGGCAACGGGGCTGTACAGTCAAAATGTAATCATTGCGAACAAGAAGATAAAATACAAAAGAAGGAAGAACAAGATGACCTTTCCACAATAGATGCTGAGGTGCCGCAAAAACCGATTTTTGAGAGTAATGGCGAATCTCCAGAAGTACATACTAAATTCGAAACCACACCAGTAGTTCAGAAAGTTGCGATGGCTGAAGCAACGGATAAAGAAATACAAGAAAAGGAAGAAGAAGTAAGTGAGGAAACACCACAACTTCAAAAAAAGGAAAAAGAAAAATCTCCGGAAGAGGAACCTCCAATACGGCTGAAAGAAGAAGAGCAAACTTTACCCGAAGTTCAAGCCAAAAGCGAGGAGAGCACTACTTCATCTAATTTAGAGTCACAACTAAATAGTTCAAAAGGAGGAGGAAGTTCGCTACCATCAGCTACTCAAGAAAGTATGGGGTCTGCAATGGGAGCCGATTTTTCAGGAGTCCGAGTGCATACTGATAGTAATGCCGTTCAAATGAATCAAGATTTAGGTGCACAGGCGTTTACCCATGGTAGTGATATCTACTTTAACGAAGGCAAGTATAACACCAATACCACAGCAGGAAACCATTTGTTAGCACATGAGTTAACCCATACGGTGCAGCAAGGTGCAGCGATTCAAACGAAGCCACAAAGGTATCAGCATACCCAACCTAAAGTACAAGGCGTATTTGGTAGATTATGGAATGCAGCCAAAAGCGTTGGGCGCACTGCTTGGAATGGGGTGAAAAAAGTAGGTAATACTGTTGTCAAAACCGTTTCCAAAGGTGTCGATTGGATTTTGGGTAAAATTTCACCAATCCTTAAACGTATTCCAGGCTATACGTTGTTGACGGTCATTTTAGGAAAAGATATTATTACTGGCGATGCTGTACTGCGAGATGGACCTAACCTTATCAAAGGGTTTATTGGGTTAATACCAGGAGGTCATGATCTATGGGCTAAATTGGAGAAGTCCAATATGATTACTAAAGCATTTGGCTGGTTAGATGGTCAAATAGCACAACTGGGATTAAGCTGGGCTTCAATTAAAACAGCCTTTAAAACCGCAGTTTCATCCTTGTCAATTGGAGATGTCTTCAGTCCGATCGAAGCATTTAATACTAAAATTAAACCCATATTCGCTTCGATATTCGCCAATATTCTAACCTTAGCGAAGAAAGTAGTTAAAAAAGTCGCCGAATTTATTTTAGAAGGCTTTCTAAGATTAGCGGGGCCAATGGGAGCCAAAGTGATGGAGATCCTGCGTAAAGCAGGAGATACTTTTTGGACCATTGTTGGAAATCCCATTGTATTTATTCATAATCTAGTAAAAGCTGTGGGTGGAGGGATTCGTCGATTTGCCACTAATATTCGCAAGCATCTCATAGGAGGATTAACTAGCTGGTTAACGGGAGTCATGGGGGATTTACCCATCCAAATGCCTCAGGCTTTTGATGTGAAAGGAGTACTTCATTTAGGATTACAAGTTTTAGGAGTTACCTGGCAGAATATTCGTCATAAGCTGGTCAAGCGTGTGGGTGAACCTTTGGTGAAAGCAGCTGAAACGGGAGTTACCATAGTACAAAAGCTAGTGAATGAAGGCCCAATGGGACTTTGGGAAATGATTAAGGAAAAAGCAGCCGAAATCAAGCAAAGTATCATGGAGGGCATTCGTAATTGGGTAATTACACGTGTAGTGCAACAAGGTATTATAAAGTTACTCAGCTTTTTGAATCCTGCTGGAATCTTATTAGAGGCTGCAAAAGCCATTTATAATGCAGTAACTTTTTTTGTAAACAACTGGCAACGTATTTCTGATTTTGTTAATTCCGTTTTTAGTTCAATTGGTAAAATAGCAATAGGAAATATAACGGCAGCTTCTGCTTTTATAGAAAAAGCCATGGCAGGAGGAATTCCTATCATCCTCAATTTTATCTCTCGAATGATTGGACTTGGAGGTATTGGAAAAGCGATTCAAAATGTACTCCAAAAAATTAGAAAGCCGATTGATAAGATTGTTCGAAAGGTAATTGATTTTGTGGAGAAGCGGGTAAGAAGCCTCTATCGAAAAGGTAAGATGAAAGTGAAAGAGGGGGTTACTAGCTTTTTCCAGTGGTGGAAACACAAAAAGCATTTCATGGCCAAAGATGGGAGTTCCCATAAACTTTATTTTAAAGGAGATGGAGAAAATGCAAAACTTATGGTGGCTTCATTTAATGGAGATACCGTGGAAAATACAATTACTACAAAGAAACAGGAGTTTAAAGATTTAAAGGGGCAGCAAAGAATAGAATTTGATAATGCAATTAAAACCGTATTGACAAAAATTCCAGATATTGAAAAAGATCAAGCTGGACTTAGGAAAAACAAAGGAATATTGAAAAGAACTAAAAGACCAGTCAAACAGAAAGAATACTTGGATAAGATAAAAAAGGGGGCAGCTATATTAAAGAATCGCATAAATAAATTAGTAGATCCTCTGTATATTATAATGACAGGGCACGAGTCTAAACCATACCCTAATGTTAAATATCCTAGGTTTTCAAATTCGGGTATAGTAAAATTAAATTCTTCTGTTGAGTTTTTAAGTAAAAAGAAAAACAAAAAGGCTCTAAAACTGGTTCACATAAGGGAAATTTGCATGGTTGGAATATTATTACAGAGAATAAGCTTCAACTAGGTCAAGGAGGAACTTATGTTAAAATGCATATTATATCTGAGCAATTAGGAGGTCCTGCTGTAAATACGAATCTTACACCAGCACCTTCATGGACAAACCGGAAATTTTATGAAAAAGTTGAGGCGCCTGCAATTAGAGCACTTAATCATGGAGATCTAATTTGGTATGATGTATCTGTAAGTTATGGGCATCGAGTGGCCAACAAAAAATTTATAGACAGCTTATCCGCAAAATATGGCGCATATGAATACGACGGTACATCTAGTAGTTGGAAAAAGAAAACTACCAATTTAGCAATTTACAATGCCAAAATACCAGCCCCTAGAATATCCCAAACAATAATAAATATTAATAGGGAAATAGATAAAAATGAGATACATAGAGCATTAAAAGTCTCGAAATCATTAGCAGAAAAAATAATTAATTATAGAAATCAACAAAAAGCGATCAACCCTTCTTTTAAATATAAAGCTTTGAATTTTGAAGCTACCATTAATACCCTTTTTGCACCAAGAAATATCCTTAGAACAAATATCAATGAGGCTATTACGCAGGGGAGGGTTCATTTTTAAAGAGAATATATATGAAGTATATAAAATTTATAGATAAGATAAGGCACTTAAATGATCAAGTACATCATGAGTCAATCCATTTGGTAGAGAATAATATTCATTTGGATACTTTTACCGAAGTAACCGAACAAGATCGAGATATTGTTTTTAAAGACTTAGCAGATAGTTTTAAATTGAATTTGTCACCTACTTTAAAAGAGATAATGATTCCTTTAACTATTCATCTTTGTTGGCATTATGAATTGGATGGAGTTAAAGAAACAGGAGGAGAATTTAATCTGAAAAGAACACCTTCTTTATTTAGCAATACAGCTATTTCTGCATTTAAAGATGCGTTAAATCCATTTGAAAAAGAGCTTTATATGGAGGGGTATCGTTTCTTTGACGGACATCCACATGCTGGTGATACCCAAGTATTTTCGATCTTGTTACAGGATGATAAAATAGCTCCCAATGTTTATTGTATTGATTTAAAAAGCAAAGAGTTGAGTTCGATGGAGATTGATTATTTTCAATATCTAGATCATGCTTTATTCTTAAAAGGACTCTATGGTTGGCAGTATTTGTTTCAAGATATAGATTTTAGAGAATTTGAATTTGAGACCTCAAATATTGGGAGGCGAATTAGAGATTATCCTAAATTGTTTTCGGAAAGCGATGTGAGTGAGTATTTAAAAAGGTATAAGGATAGAGGTGGAGAATAATCCCTCCTTCACTCTCGCTAGTGTCTCGCTACAATTACTAAAGATGGTTTTTTAGAAGAGAATGAGTGAAGTAGTACTGCTTAAATTTTAAACAAAGAGTGAAACATTAAGGTAGAAACTAAAGAAAACAGGTATTTAATTGAACGCAATAGAAGCAAATAAAACCAGCACTGCTCAACAGCAAGTACAAAAAAAGCAGCAACCTTTTTTTAATAAAGATGGGCAGGTCGGCTTTTTTTCAAAATCGGGAAAATCTTTTCAGGCGTTTTTCAATAATACAGGAATACAAACAAAGCTTACGATAGGGAAACCCAACGATAAGTATGAAAAAGAGGCTGATGCTACGGCGGATAAAGTAATCCGAAAATTAAACGATCCTGCTGCAACAAATATAGTTTTTCCTGCTGTCAGTGAAAATACAGTTCAAACCAAATGTTCACAATGCGAGCATGAAGAAAAACTTCAAAAAAAGGAGGAGCAGTTTTCAGAGATCGATACCGAAATTCAACAAAAACCTATTTTTGAAAGTAATGGAGAACAACCTGAAAATCAAGTACAGGCAAAATTCGAAACCACGCCAATAGTTCAGAAGGCTGCGATATCGGAAGCAACGGATAAAGAAATACAAGAAAAGGAAGAAGAAGTAAGTGAGGAAGCTCCACAACTTCAAAAGAAAGAAAAGGAAAAATCTCCAGAAGAGGAACCTCCGATACAACTAAAAGAAGAAGAGCAAACTTTACCAGAAGTTCAAGCCAAAAGCGAAGAGAGCCCTACTTCATCTAATTTAGAGTCACAACTGAATAGTTCAAAAGGAGGAGGAAGTCCTTTACCATCAGCTATTCAAGAAAGTATGGGGTCTGCTATGGAAGCCGATTTTTCAGGAGTCAGAGTGCATACTGATAGTAACGCCGTTCAAATGAATCAAGATTTAGGTGCACAGGCGTTTACCCATGGTAGTGATATCTACTTTAACGAAGGCAAGTATAACACCAATACCACATCAGGAAACCATTTATTTGCGCACGAATTAACCCATACAGTACAACAAGGGGCGTCAAAACCTAAGGTACAATCCAAAGAAGAACTTCCTAAAGCAACAGATCTTTCCAAGCCTGGAGATAAATTGGATATAACACATCGTTTTCAACTAACAGATGCGTGGGCAAGTTATCTAGACGGGCAGTATACCAAAGGAAAACGTAAGTTAGAAGTAGATGTCAAAATTGGCAATCGTTATGTTGGCACCTTAGAAGTTTCAAAAACGACAAGAAATATAGATGGCAAATTAGCCAAGTACGAATTGGTTTCAGGAAGTTTAAAACGCTATCTGGATATTTCAGGGTGGCATTTTTTAGATCCTCTAAGACAAGCAGGTGTGCATCCTATTTTGGTATTAAAACCCTTTAAGGACAAGCAGCAAACCAAAGCGTTTTTGAGTATAAGGACAGGGGAAACGGCAAATCTTGTAGAGCTTGCAGATACTCAAGGTATAATAAAGGGACTGAATAGCCAACTTGAAGCCATGAAATTGCTGGGAATAAACCCTTTGAAAATTCCTAATGGAGGTATTGAAAACACTTTTGAAAACGGTCGTTTACTGTTTCAAGTAACTACGATGTCTACTATGGTGGATGGATATCTAAAAGCTGGGGGTGGTTTAGGAATTACAGGGGATGAATTTACCTTCAACTTAAATACAGATATCAGTGTGGCAGGTCTAGCAGAAGGAGAGTTAACCATTGCTAGAGGAAAGGAAGGAAAACTAAGTGGAAAAGGAACCATTCAGGCTAATATTGCCAATGTGCAAGCTACGATAACCGCAGAATATATCGATGGGGTGGTTACGATTCAGGGAACAGGACAAATATCTTCAGAAAAGTTTTCGGGGAGCATTACTCTCTTAGTAACAGACGAAGCACGTTCCAAACAAATGATGCATGCGGCCTTGGGTACCGAAACCATGGACGGCGAAAAAGAAAAAGCGAAATCACCAGCTCCAACACAGACAAAAAAAGTAAAGAAAACTCCACAAAACCAATTATTAGCAGGTTGGGGAGAAGTACAAGCTACAATTACCCCATGGTTGGAAGGTACAGCTAAAATAGGAATCGATGCCAAAGGACATGTGACTATTGTTGGTAAAGTAGCTGTGCCAAATGAGGTAGAACTCATGGAGCAACGAGGGAAAAAGGTACAGCTGTTTGATGTTGAAATACGAGCAGGCTATGGTATTCCTTTGGTTGGACAGGTATTTTTATTTGCAGGAGTAGGTATGTTTATCAATGCAGAATTTGGACCTTTAGTATTAAAAAATGTAGGCTTCACAGGAACCTATTCTACAGACCCTTCCGTCCTACAAAACTTTAGTATTACTGGAACTTTAGGTATTAATGCTTTTGCCATTTTAGGATTAGAAGCCGAGGCTGGAGTTGGAGTTACCTTATTGGGACACGATGTAAAAGCGGGGGTCAATGTAACTGCTGCTGCGGGATTACGTACCTACGCAGAAGCCACCCCAACTTTTGAATATAAAGAAGCTAAGGCTCCTGAAGGAGGGAAAGTTGGTGAATCCCGATTGAAAGGACATTTCGAAGCAGCAGCACAATTATTTTTGCAACTTTCAGGGTCTTTATTTTACGAATTAGATAGCCCTTGGTGGTCACCAGCTCCAGATGGTCGTGAAGATTTCCCTTTAGGTGAAGTACAATATCCAATAGGAGATTCTATGGGTATAGGTGCCGATGTTGATTGGCTCGTTGGATCACCAGATGCTCCTGAGTTGAAATTCTCGCCAGTTGAATTTGATCCAAACAAATTTACTGCCGATGTCATGGCAGATCCACCACCTCGAAAAATAGGGAAATCAGATCAAAACCCAGCTGGAGAATGGAAAGGAGAAGGTAAAGGGGATACTAGCAAACAGAAAGATCCAAAAGCTAATGGTAAAGGAAAAGGCTTACCCGAAAACAATAAGAAGAAAGAGGATCTTAAAAAACTACCCGATCAGCAAAAGTATATGCGTGCTTTAGACGAAATGTCCAAGCTCGAAAAAGCCAAGCCAAAACCAACCCATTCGGTCGTTGCAGCAAAAGCGAAAAAGATAAAAGCAAAATATGGCTTAGAACAAATACAAGTTCGTGGAGGGGCAAATTCTGATAAGGCGTTGATTTATGTCAAGCATAAAAAGGAAAATAATAGTAAGCCTTTATTGAAAATTCCATTAATGAATGTTACCGAAGCCGTTAAGTTACGCAATGCAGCAATGTTAGATTTAAGAGTGCGAGAAAAGAAAGCAGCAGGAGAAGGCAGCACTATCGAAGAATCTGGAGCTACAGTATTAATCACTACATGGAAAAAAGCACATCCTATTGTCGAAAGTGCCAAAGTAGTTGATGGAAAAACAACCTGGGATTACTTTGTTGATTTTGGAGATAAGAGCAATACGGAGAAGGGGAAACGTAAAAAAGGAAATATAGATACGAAAGGACTGAAAGCTGGTGATGGTGAGATTGGAGAGGTAGTTCCTTTTAAAGTAGGTAAAGAAGATCATAAAGTTTGGGTAAGAGCTACTAGTGGTAAGATTGATGTAATGGTAGCTAGTACTTTGATGACAGTTGATGCCAAAATATTGGACTGGAATACAAGGCTCTCCACATTAGGTGTTGATGATCAGAAAAAGGCTAAAGTTTGGTTAGAAAATGCAGACAATCAACATAAAGTACTTAAGCAGAAAGCCGATTTAGCCAATAATGCCAAAAAAGCTGCGGAAGAGAAATCAGGCGATAAAGCTTTAACAGATGCATTTATCAAGATAGATAATGAAGTAGAACAATTAGAAAGAATCTTTAAACAAGTACTTGCTGAGCTGTTTAAAGTATTTGGGGACGAAAATGGGGAAATATCATTTAATGAAAAACTAGTCGAAGCTTATTTTGTTACTAATGATAAAGGAAAGAAGAGAAAGCGTAGAATTTATTTAGTTCAGGGAGGTACTTCTTATAGACTAAATGTAGAAGCAGATAATCCTAAAACGTATAGAGAGTTTATTAATAGTATTGATATATCAAAGAATAAAAAACCAGATGAAGCTAAAACTGCTAAAGCAGCAGCAGAGCCCATACTAGGTGAAATTGAAGCAATTATCAAAGCTGGTGCTCCAAAGGGATATACAGACAAACAAAAGAAAGAGTATCTAAAAAAGGAGAAACCTAAAAAAATTGATAAAGAAGCAGAAAAATTAGTGCCTTACACAAAAATTCTTTTTGAAAGAGAGGGTGAGGTACCAGAGTCTACGGATCCAAAATATGGTGCTTTATCCTCAAATCCACTAATTGGATCTAGCATGGAAGTTGAAAAACTTACAAAAAAAGGAGAACAAGGATCTGTTCCCACAACGGCAGCTCATGATGTGTATGATGTCCTATATAAACGTCAAAAAGGGAAAAAGGCGTATTATGTAAAAGGGCATTTATTAAATCATCATGTACATGGACCAGGAAGTTATAAGAATTTGACACCATTGTCTATTGATGGAAATAGCGCACATTTAAATAATGCTGAAAATTCAGTTAAAGTTGCAGTTTCTTCTGGTGCTGTGGTATATTATAAAGTAGAAATAGGAGGCGGAACGTATGCGCCGAGTATCCCTGATAAAGCAGAAATGGATGCAGCAGGAATAGAGGAAAAAAATCAATCTGATTTACAAGAGATCAGAAAAACGGAGAAATATGTTCCAAGGTATTTAGTTGTAACTGCTTATAATCTAAAAGAAGATGCGAATGGTGATTTTACTAAAAAAGAACCGATTTTTCAAAATAAGAAAATAGACAATCATATTGATACTGACCTTGATTCTTATCAGTTTGATAGAGATGGTGCAAATTCGAAAACAAGAATTGTTTTAACAGTTACAGATCCTACCACAATTGTAAAGGAAACAGGAGTAGATCTTGAAGTTTTGAAGGTAATTATTAATATTTTTAAAGTAAAAAAAGGATTAAGATCGCTTAAGAATTTGAAAATGTATTTAGAAGAATCGAGTTCATATGATAAAGATGATAAATTAACTCTGAGTAAGACCATTGAAAAATTAGAGTTATATGATAATCTTCAAATAAGAAATTATAAAAAATAATAGATCATGGGGTTATTTTACAAATCGAAATTGAATGAATTAGAAAACAAATTATTTGAAGTTGAATCTACATTGGAGCAATGGGATTATTGGGCGAATCTTCCCATTTCAGATGAAATAGTTAATAAAGCTAATGAAGTAAGGTTTGATGATGAAATCATCAAGGAATATAAGAAAAAGTCGAATGGAAGAAAAATTAAATGGTGGAAAGACAGTTCAAAAGGAATAGGAGGATCGATCAACTTACTAAAGATGGAAAGTATGTTTGAAAAGGATATTGCCATTATTGATGAGCTTAAGGTCAATGAGTATTTAGATAAGGATCTAGAGTTTTTTCGAGCGATTGATATTCCTTCTATGAATGAAGAAGTGGGCTTTTTTATGATACCTGATAAAAAACCAACTATAGATATCTACTATAGATTAGCAGGAGAAAATGTAAGTAGTTTAGACTTAAATTTTAAAGGGTATCTAGAAATGGCATTTGAGTCTAAAGTATATGCATATTGGCAGAAAGTGCTTGTTGATATTCAGGATAATGAAGCATCTCCTGAAGTGATAATTTTCAAAGAAAATATGCCTAAAATATTTAATGATTTTAGTTGGGAAGCTTTTGTGGAAAAATATGAATCGTTGAGACTTTCAAAGCAAAAGTAATTGACAATAAAAAATTACATAAAAATCAGTACTCATGGCAACAGATAATAACTATACTCCAACCGAAGTCCAAATCTGGAATCGATTAACTTGCGATGCAATTCACTATGTTGGGATGCCACCAACCGTTGCATCAAGAGCATTGGCAATGGTGCATACAGCAATGTATGATGCTTGGACAAATTATAATGATAGTGGGGATGAAGTAAGTACCACCACTGGCAAGCGTTTGCAAAGACCCAATCATGAATGTACACTTGAAAATCGAGAAAAAGCATACAGTCATGCGGCTTTTACAGTGCTGCAAGCATTATTTTGGATTGATTTGCCTGCGGAAAAAAAGTATTTATTCCGGGATTTTATGTGCCAGTTAAGTTTTGATGCCGATGATAAAAATTTAGAACCAGACAATCCTGCTGGTTTGGGAAATTTATGTGGACGACTCATTTTAGAAAGTCGCGCAGGTGATGGGGCTAATCAATACGCCACACTTGAAGATGGTCGTTATAAAGATTTTACAAATTACCGCCCGGCAAATCCCCCTGTTCCTCAACCTCTGAAAAATATAGATCGTTGGCAACCACAATTGGTAGGACATCAGCCGCAAACTTTTATTACGGCACACTGGGGCTTAGTAAAGCCTTTTGCATTGACTTGGGCTGGGCAGTACCGACCATCATCTCCGTTTGATTGTAATGAAACTAGATACAAATTACAGGCCGAAGAAGTATTGGTATTTAGTGAAAGCTTAACGGATAAACAAAAGTTAATTGCAGAATTTTGGGCGGGCATGCACGAAGATAAATTTGAAGACAGTCCAAAGGATGGACAACTAGGGCGTAGGGCTACGCCACCGGAACAATGTTGTCGTCAGGCGCGTTACCTTTCAAAAAAGTACGGACATAAAAATTCATTTGATATCAAAATGTTTTTTGCATTGTCAAATGCACTATTGGATGCTGGTATTGCTGCTTGGGATGCTAAAGTACATTATGATTACGTGCGGCCGATTTCGGCTATCCGAGCATTGTATCGTGGTAAAACTATTAAAGCGTGGGGCGGACCTTCCGAAGGTACCAAGGCAATAGAAGGAGAAAACTGGGTGCCTTACATACCAACACCACCGTTTGCAGAATATGTTTCGGGACATAGTACGTTTAGCGCTGCCGCAGAAGAAGTATTGTCTTCTTTTTGCGATAGTAGTGCTTATGGCGAAACAGTGACAATAGCTAAAGGAGGCTCAAAAATAGAGCCAGATTTCACTCCTGAAGAAGCAGTAACACTATGTTGGGACACTCTGAAAAATGCTGCAGATGAGGCAGGAATTTCCAGACTTTACGGAGGGATTCATTTTAAAAGCGGTGATATAGAAGGTAGGGAATTAGGACGTAAAGTAGGTTGTGAAGTTTGGAACAAAGTATGCCAGTATTTTAATGCAGATTTGGGATAAAAATCTTATAACATGCAGTTTACAGTTAAAGTTGTTTTTAAATAAAAGCTGAAGTCGTAAATTGTATACTAATTCTAAAATAGGCGTAAGCTTTGGATATTTTTGCTTAAAAAGAGCGGGTTTTGTCAATTTTAAAAAGTAACCATGAAAACTATATTTGCTACTAAAAGAAATAAGCTTCCTCATGATAATAAAGGAAAGGAGCGTAATGAAAATTCGTTTTTTGGGGAAGCTAAAAGGCAACCTTTTTTCAACGGCATAAATAGAGCTGCGGGAATTCAAACAAAATTGACCGTTGGCAAGCCAGGAGATAAATATGAAAAAGAAGCAGATTCTATGGCCGATGCCGTAGTTAATAATTCGGCAAAACCAGCTATTCAAAATAAAGAAATAAGTAGCATCCAAAGAGAATCTTTAGCGACACCTCAGGAAGACGAAAAGCTAGGTACTGCCGAACAGCGTATAGAACAAGATAAGTTAGTGCAGGAAAAACCTGAAATTCAATGTATGGAAGAGGATGAAGTCATCCAAAAGCTGGAAGACGAAGAAGCAGTACTAGCAAAAGAACAAGAAGCGGATGATAAAATGCAGCTAAAAGAAGAAGCAGTACTAGCAAAGATAGGTACTAAAAGATTAAATACAGCCAATAAAGAAATTTCTAGCAAGCTGAAAAATAAAGCAGGTAAAGGAGGTAAAATGGATGCTAAAACAAAAAGAAGCATGGAAGCTTCTTTTGGTAAAGATTTTAGCAATGTAAACATTCATACCGATCAGGATGCAGTAGCATTAAATAAAGAATTAGGAGCGCAAGCATTTACGCAAGGGAAGGATGTGTATTTTAATTCGAGCAAATACAAACCCGAATCTGTTCAAGGAAAATATTTATTGGCGCATGAATTAACGCATGTAGTTCAGCAAAATGAATTGGGAAAAGGGTACAACGATCAAGTAAAAAATTAAAGGAACACGATAAAGGTTTTTTAAATGTAAAGAATGAAGCAAACAATGAGATTTATCCATCATCATACAACTGGTGCTCCAGATGATAGGAAAAAGTGAACTTCGATATATAAATATTTAATAAATTCAAGAGCAGGAACAAATGAGAGTGTGGGGGTAATTACAGTTTATGATTAATAGATTATTTGAAATAGTAGGTTTTGTTTTTTAGTAAGTGTCTTTTTTGAGTGTGCAAATAATACTTTTAGTGAGAAAAATGTACTATGCTTTAAAGTTTTTGCAAAAAAGGACACTGTAATTTATACTAATGGTTTTTCCAATAATTTGATAATCAATATAAATTAGGGGAGGTGAACTATTACAGTTCATTAAATGAAATAAAAAGTAACAAGTTGAAGAAGCACATATTGGTTTCGCCAAATAGTAAAAAAAGAAAGTCAATAAGGCATTGTGTATTCGTATAAAAATGAAACATCTAAAAAAGTAATATTGAACATAATGATAAAGAAAAAGGGGAGTGATCATTCATTTACTATCCCTTTTATGAATTTGGGTGAATTTTCATGTACTTATCAATCCAATGAAGATTTATAAGAGTGGTTGCATGATTATTTAGTCAAAGCAACATACAAATGCTGTTAAACGCACCAATAAAAACTAACTAATTTTGACACTTGAACTAAACTACCTTAGGGCATTAATTGAATATCGTTTAGACATTTATTTTAACCCTGAAAGCGAAATTTCTGAACCGAAAATACCTCCAATAAATAAATGGTCAATAGAAATTCCAGATGATTTGAAAAAGCTTGAGCTAAATACAGATGAAAAAGCAGTGCTTTTATTAGCCTTAGTTCCGCATATTGATAGTGGTTTTTTGGACAGTGTTATTCAAACTAAATTACAATCAACAGGAGATTTTCCGCAACTAGGTGGTGTTCGTGGTAAAAACTTTCGTGGTTTTTTACCCACTGGAGAAACGGCGCTTTTTTTAGTAGGAGGCATAAATTTTGAAGAAAGAAAAGAGTGTTACAAACTTTTTGATACGGATCATTTTTTTAGTAAAAGTCAACTACTTTGGTTAGATGATGCACCAAATAATGAGCCTAAAATGAGCGGGAAACTCGTTTTGTCACAGGATTATGTCGATCTATTTTTGTTTGGGAAAAAAAGTAAACCAAATTTTAGCATGAAATTTCCAGCTCAAGTTATCGAAACTTCAATGGAGTGGGAAGATTTAGTGTTAAGTGAAGAGACCAATCAACAAATTCAAGAGCTTAAAACTTGGATAACGCACGGCAATACCCTGCTGAGGGATTGGGGAATGTCAAAAAAAATGAAACCTGGATATCGGGTGTTGTTTCACGGACCGCCAGGGACAGGGAAAACTTTAACAGCAAACCTATTGGGAAAATATACGGGTAAAGAGGTATATAAAATTGACCTTTCTATGGTAGTTTCAAAATTCATTGGAGAAACCGAAAAAAACTTAGCCAACTTATTAGCTAAAGCAGAAAAAACAGAGAATATCCTCTTTTTTGATGAGGCGGATGCCTTGTTTGGCAAACGAACCAACGTGAGGGATGCCCATGATAAATATGCAAATCAGGAGGTGTCTTATTTATTACAGCGTATTGAAGGTTATAAAGGGTTGGTGATTTTAAGTTCTAATTTGAAAAGCAATATAGATGATGCTTTTGTCCGTCGCTTTCAATCCATCATTCATTTTCCGTTACCAAAATTAGCCGAAAGATTTTTGATATGGCAAAAGGCATTTCCAAAGGCAATTAAACTAGAAAAAGACGTAGATATGCTACAATTGGCTCAAAAATATGATTTGTCTGGAGCTGAAATTATAAATATTGTTCAATACGCATGTTTATGCACGTTAGGTAAAAATAATAAAACAATTCACTTACATGATATTGTTAATGGTATACAGCGTGAATATCAAAAAGGGGGAAGGATTATGCGGTAAAAATATCAAGCGAAAAAGAACTATTTAAAATGAGAAATTTAATGTTGGATGCAATTTAATATCAGAAATTTTTTAAAATCTAGTTAAAATGTTTAAGATAAGCTAAATACTTTTTATATTTATTATTTAGCACATATCAAAAACCATTTTATGAAAACGATTTCAACACTTATCAACGATCCTGAAATTACTCCCGAATTAGAACAAACATTTGATAACATAAAAAAAGACTTGAATGCCCCATTTATTCCAAATTTTTTTAAAATTTGGGGGAATGCCCCCGTGGCGTTACAAGGAATATTTCCGGCCATGCAGTATATTTTAGGGAATGGCGAATTGAACCGTAAGCTCAAGGAGATGATTATGATTGCCATATCATCAAATAATGAGTGCAATTATTGCCAAACTGCACATCAGGCATTTTGTACCACGCTGGGAGGTACTCAGGAACAAATTGAACTTTTAACAGCCCAACAAACACTTAACGGGTCTGGCAGCTTAAAAGAAAGTGAGGCTGTTGATTTTGCAGTGCGCCTTGCGAAAGAACCAAATTCGGCAAATGAAGAAGACTTTAAAAAATTAGGAGCTTTAGGCTTTACCACTACCGAAATTATGGAACTGATTGCCATGTCTGGAATGGCCGTTTTTTACAATCATTTAGCAGATGCTACGGGTGTTAAATTAGATCAAGAATTATTAATGATGGCAAAAAGTAAAGATAAATAAAGCTTTTGTATGATTTTACTATCAATTTAACATAGTTGAATGTCTTAAAAAAATGTAAAAAACATCTTTTTTTTAAGGATTCTATGAATTGTGAGACTAAGCTTTTGTAATATAATATAAATTAAAAAAACTTAAAATCATGACCGCAAATAAATTGAAAGCCAAAAGCAAAATAGAATTAAGAAAGTCAGTCAATAAATTAATGAGCTCTAAAGCTATCAGAAATAAAATGATTCAAAAGTTAGAATTTAATATTGTAAGGGTGGTTTAATACATTAAAATATAACCTTTTAAATTCCCTATCTAATACCAGTAAATTCAAGATTTTTTTAAGTGATTTTCATGGGGGTACTTTACTTTGTTATATGTTGCAAAATAAATTTTAATTTTTTTAAATGGGAAAGTGGATTTAAATCAGCGTATTCATTTAATAATGTTAAAATAAAGCACGAGATTTTCTAGCATTTTTTAATTATGAAAAGTGCGTGACTGCTATAATCCATTGATTTACGGAGCAGGTACAGCTTTAGAATCTTCAGTTTTAGAAAATAAATTGTCTTCGGGATTCAAAAACTTTACGTTGTTAATGGTCACTTCACCAATTTGGTTCCCGTAACCATCTTTTTCATTCCAATTGTGAAATGTCCATTGTTTAGATACAGGAATGCCATCCACATTTTGATAATTGTTGTATTTTACGGCATGTGGTTCCTTTTCGGCAGCAGCCAAATCCTTTCCAAAACTTACAATGTAGGCAGCACCGGCAAGGGTGTTATCAATGGCATTTTTATATACAACATACCAATCGTCAGGAGCATCACCAATACCAGATTCAAATGATAATTTTTCGGTATGGTGCATGCTACCATTTAATGGTCTTTGTTTTGGGGAGGACCACTTGGTGCCCGGATCATTTAATTTGTAAGGCAAATTAAAGAAATAGCTCCAGGTAAAAATGTCAAATCTTGCACCTCCTATTTCCGCAGTTTTTGGACTCATAAAAACCTCATTACCATTATAAATGACCTTGGTGTTGTCTTTGCTGTCTAATCGGATTTTAGTACCATCGGTTAGCATGGTAAACGTACCGTTTAAGTAATCTTTACCCCCAAATTTAACGTCAATATCAAAACTAATAGCCTCTTTGTTTAGGTAAGCGGTTTTTTTGTGAGTACGTTCTATTTTTTGAGTAAATGGTGATATTTTTGGCTTATTTTCAGTACTTAGTGTTGTTTCGGAAGGGGGTTCAGTAGCTTTGTTAAATTTTTCTTTTTTGTTGCAAGATAGTATTAATGCAAAGGCACTGATAATTATAATTTGTTTCATGGTAGTTTTTATTAATTTATAGCTATTTAGCTTGCCTGATGTTAAATAATCCTTGTAAGAGGAAATCTTATTGCAACTAAGGCTGTGCTTGAGTTTTTTTGTTTCGCTAAACAACGATATCCAAGTTTTTTAATTACGTATTTTAAAATTAGATTTAACTTTGTAAAGTTAAATGTATAAAAGTAAATGCAAAAATACAGTGTAAACAAAAAATAAAATATAAAAAAAGACCATTAACAATTATGTTAACAGTCTTTAATCTTATAATAGTGTTATTTCAATTAAGAAACAACTTCAGTTTCAAATTCTACTGTGACTTGATTCGCTAATAAATCTTCAAAAGTTTCTCTTTTTCTAATCAATTTAGCTTCGCCGTTATGCCATAAAACTTCAGCGGGTCTAAAACGCGAATTGTAATTGCTAGCCATTGAAAAACAATAAGCACCAGCATTTTTAAAGGAAACAATATCACCTTCTGAAATTTCAGCAATTCTTCGGTTTGTAGCAAAGGTGTCAGTTTCGCAAATGTAGCCTACCACCGAGTAAAAACGTTCACGACCTTCAGGGTTTGAAATATTTTCAATTCTGTGGTAAGAATCGTAAAACATAGGACGAATCAAGTGGTTGAACCCAGTGTCAACACCTGCAAAAACAGTTGATGTGGTTTGCTTAACCACATTAACTTTTGCTAAAAACTGACCTGATTCACTCACTAAAAATTTCCCGGGTTCAAAACCTAGTTCCAGTTCTTTTCCGTAATTTTTACAAAATGTATTAAAACGTGCCGAAAGCTTTTCGCCTAGTTCTTCAATATTAGTTTCAATATCTCCCTCTTTATAAGGTACTTTAAATCCGCTACCAAAATCAACAAATGCTAGGTTTTTAAATTGAGCAGCCACATCAAAAAGGATTTCACTCGCTCTTATAAAAACGTCAATATCTAAAATGTCACTCCCTGTATGCATGTGTACCCCGTTGATATGCATTCCTGTGTTTTCAACAATGCGAAGTATATGAGGTGCTTGATGTACAGAAATTCCAAATTTAGAGTCAATATGACCTACGGAAATTTTACTATTTCCACCCGCCATGATATGCGGATTAATTCGCACGCAAACAGGTATGTTTGGATGTTTAGTGCCAAATTGTTCCAAAATAGAAAGGTTATCTATATTTATTTGTACGCCTTTTGCAGCTACTTTCTCAATTTCTTCAAGCGAAACTCCGTTTGGTGTAAAAATGATATTTTCAGGCTTTACACCAGCTAATAGTCCCAGTTCAACTTCCTGGATAGAAACGGTATCCAAACCTGCTCCTAATGATTTCATTAACTTTAAAATTGAAAGGTTTGACAAAGCCTTTACAGCATAATTCAATTTTAACTGTTTGACTCCACTAAAAGCACTTGTTAAACGTTGATACTGCGATACAATTTTAGCCGAATCGTAGACGTATACGGGACTTCCGTAAGTTTCGGCAATAGCTAATAAATCCGTGTTTTCCATGGTTTATGTAATTATTAATAATTTTTTTGTCTTTACAAAAAACAAAAAGTCAGCAAATTTACTATTATAATTTTTTAATAGGAAAAAATTAGTGTGGTAATTGATATAAAATCTCAAGGAAATTGCTGTAAAAGTATGAAAAGTGCAAATTTAATAGATTGAATTGCATCGCTTTTTAATTTTAGTCAAATTTTGCGAAATACAAGGTTCAATTTAATAGGAAAATTAGCACATAATCACTGAAAAAGAGGAGCTTATAATTGTGAAAAGTTTAAGTTTTTCAAGTGTGTAAATGAAATATATTTGCAAAATGAAAAGCCTTTTGTCGAACAGCAGTTGTAATATACTGATTTTAAGTTATTTATAGCTAAATTTATGTGAAATCACATCTTAATTTAATCCCCAAAATTATGATAAAAAAAACTACTTCCCCTTTATATTTGCTTTTAATGCTCTCATTTTCAATGAATGCGTCTTATTGTTTTAAAAATATTAGCGTTACTAAACTTGGTAAAAACGTGTCACTCCCCTTTAAGAATACCAATTTGATCAATGCCCACAGCTTACACGAATTGAATTTAAAAGATAATGTTAGGGTGATCAATAGTGAAGGTGCTTTAGGTTTAGTTTCTGATTATTATACCAATCTGAAAGCAACAGTTAAAGTATATTCTGTTTTAGGAACGGAGGTATACAAACAAGAAAATTTTGTAATAACAACTACAACAAAATTTATCCCCCTAGTAGTTAAGCCAGGTGTTTATATAGTAAAAATTGTTTCAAAAGATTATGGATCTTTAGTGCAAAAAGTGATTTTTTAGATTAATAGCATTTACTTTTTAACATTTTAAGGATGTTAAAATACGTTGTATCTCGTTGCTTTTCTTGTTTATACTAGTGTGTTTTTAGCTGAAGCTATTGAAAAAATAAACTTCTACATAAGTAAAATAAAATAACTACGTATTAGTATCTAATTTTTGCAGAATAATGTTTGTTTATGCAAACCTCGTTTTCTACATTTGGTAACCTATATGAAAAGCGAAATAAACAGATTATGAATCTACACGAATATCAAGGAAAACAAATACTTAGCAGTTTTGGGGTTAAAGTGCCTTTAGAAATTTTGGCAGAAACACCTGAAGAAGCAGTAGCTGCAGCAAAAAAAATTCAAGAAGAAACAGGGAGTACTGTTTTTGCTGTAAAAGCTCAAATTCATGCAGGTGGACGCGGAAAAGGTGGCGGAGTTAAAATAGCAAAATCTATTGATGAGGTTCAGTCTTATGCAGATCAAATTTTAGGAATGATGCTAGTTACGCCTCAAACTTCTGCCGAGGGTAAATTGGTAAGAAAAGTATTGATTTCTCAAAACGTTTATTATGATGGTCCTTCAAAACCAGCAGAATTTTACGTGTCGGTACTATTAAATAGAGCGACAGGTAAAAATATGATTATGTATTCTACTGAAGGAGGTATGGATATTGAAAAGGTTGCGGAAGAAACACCAGAGTTGATTTTTACAGAAGAAATTGATCCTGCAACTGGGTTGTTGCCATTTCAGGCGCGAAAAGTGGCCTTTAACCTTGGGTTGTCAGGTGCTGCGTTTAGAGATATGACTAAATTTATCACAGCTTTATACAAAGCTTATGAAGGGTCAGATTCAGCACTTTTTGAAATTAATCCTGTTTTTAAAACTGCGGATGATCAAATATTAGCAGCAGATGCTAAAGTTACTTTAGATGAAAGTGCATTGTACAGACATAAAGATTATGCTGAAATGCGGGATATTCATGAAGAAAACCCAGTTGAAGTTGAAGCGAAAGAGGCAGGTTTAAACTACGTTGACCTTGATGGTAATGTAGGGTGTATGGTAAATGGAGCGGGTTTAGCTATGGCTACTATGGATTTAATTAAGCAAGCGGGTGGTGAGCCAGCTAACTTTTTAGATGTAGGTGGTACAGCTGATGCAAAACGTGTTGAGGATGCATTCCGATTAATATTAAAGGATGATAATGTAAAAGCTATTTTAATAAACATCTTTGGAGGTATTGTACGTTGCGATCGTGTAGCTCAAGGTGTTGTTGATGCTTATAAAAATATGGGAGATACTATTAAAGTGCCAATTATTGTGCGTTTACAAGGAACAAATGCTGATATAGCTAAAAAATTAATTGATGAAAGTGGATTAAATGTACTTAGTGCGGTAGAGTTTCAGGAAGCTGCCGATAAAGTACAAGAAGTACTTGCCTAATTTTTGTTTTAAAGTAAAAGTATTAGAAAGACCAAAGAAAAAATCTTTGGTCTTTTTTTATATACAAGCCAAATTTAGTGTCATTCGTTTTTTCTCTCTATTTTGAGCCATTTTTAAAATTAACTACAGCGTTCACCGTAGTTGTAGGTTGCAAGATGGAGTTCATTTAATGATAACCTAAAATAGTACACATAACAAATTGTAAAAGGGAGGATATGGTTACTTTTTTTCTTCTTTTTTAGGCATAGGACCCCTCAGATGAACAATAAGTCCGTTTAAAAAGTTGCGTAAAATTTGATCTCCACATTCCATGTATTTCGGATGATCTTCGTTTCTAAAAAAAGCACCCAACTCACTTTTTGAAACATTAAAGTCTACTAATTTGCAAATAGCTATAATATCAGTATCCCTAAGCTTATGTGCTACTCTTAATTTTTTAAAAATATCATTGTTTGTTAATCCCATTTGGCAAAAATAAGTGAATTCAAGTAAATGGTGTATTTTAACTTTTGTTTTTTTAAATAAGATAGGGTAACATCATTTACTTTATTAAATTTAACTCCCCTATATGATGTTGTAAACTAAAGCTACTTAAATGGACTATACACATAAAGAAAAATTAAGTTTACTGTCGGAAATGATTGAATTGGCGAAATCTGACAACGAATTAAAAAATAGTGAATTAGCATTCATTTCCTTAGTGGCGGCTTCATTGGGCATTACCAAAGATGAAGTTGTAAACTTAATCGATAATCCAGTAAAAAAAGTTATTTTAAATTCGGAATTTGAACGTATTGTTCAATTGCATCGTTTAATACTAGTTATGAATATTGATGAGCAAACTAATTTAAAGGAAATTATTGCTATCAAAAACGTAGGATTACGTATGGGGTTACCTCCACAAGCTATTGATGAAGTGTTTCAAGAAATGATGAAACATAAAGACAGGATAATTCCTACAAATGTACTAATGCAAATTTTTAAAAAATTTCATAACTAATTTTTTTTCAGCTTCGTTTTTTTTTGTAACAATTTAAATTACAGAAAGTTATTTTTAAACTTCTCTTTTTTTACAAATAATTAACTTAAAGTACAGAATACTATTTCCTTAGTTATATGGTAAAATTAAATTTATTATCCTATTTTCGTAATATGTTAACGGTTGTTTTGTGTAATTAGCAAACAATAGTACTGATTTTAAGCCATTAATGCTGTTTTAATAAAATTATGGCACAGAATTTGTTTTAGTATAAATGTTATGTAATTTAAAATAAGATATTATGAAAAAAATTTATTTAGCCCTTTTTTCTATATTAAGCTTTACCTGCTTTTCACAAGATTTAATCACATCTAATAATTCTTTTAATACTGGTTTTTCTGACTGGGGATACGGAGTTTGGGGTGATAATAACGGAAAACCTGTAGCAAAGTTTGAAATTGATAGAATTGGTCGTACCGATAATTCATCATTTAAAGCAAAAATAAAATCTAATACTAGAAAAGGACAAGGAAACAAAGCCATTTTAAGGAGAAGTGGTTTAAAAATTAAAAAAGGAAAGCAATACACACTTTCATTTTGGGTAAAAAGTTTGTATCCAGAAGACCAAATTTATGTGTCGATTTATTCAGGTATAGATACTGGTAGTAAAAATGGATGGGGTGCCGTTTTTATTAGAGATTTCAATTTTGAAGGAAATAATAAATGGCAGAATGTTGTTTACAACTTTAAAGCTGGTGAAGGTGCCCAAGGTGCTCCCGTAGATTATAAAAATTTAGACTTAATTTTCGGATTTGATAAAAGAAAAGGAAGCTTCTGGATTGATGATGTAACAATTACGAGAAGAAAATAAACTTAGCGAAAAGTCAACAAGCGTTAAAATCAAAAGCGCCCTCATAATTGAGGGTGCTTTTGATTTTTTATGATAAAAATTCTAAGTTTTTGATTAGGGGACATGTCGTTTTTTGATGTTAAACTTCCCTAATTTAAAATGGTTAATTTTTTGATTCAATTTAATAAAATAACGCCGTAGCTTTAATTACAGCATTGTTTTATTTGTTTAAACTGAAAAAATTTTAATTATTATTAATTAACACTGGTATTGCCAAATTCATCGAGTAATTTGTGAACTTGAGTGGTGTTTTCAACATAATAATTGGCAATGGTTTTTTTAAGCCCTACTTTAACTGTATGTGTTTGTTCTGGCAGTTCTTTAAACATAAACTCATCGGTCCAGTCATCACCAATAGCAAAAATAAAATCATACGTTTTGTTTAGTAGCATTTTATTGGCAGATCGTCCTTTGTTAACACCACTTATTTTAATTTCTAGTACTTTATCACCTTCTAATATTTCTAAGTTATGATTGGCTATTAAATCCTGTATGGTGCTTTGTAATTCATTGGCGCGTCTTTGTCCTAAGTCTGGATCTGTGTTCCTGTAGTGCCATGCTAATGAAAATGCTTTTTCTTCAATCAATGAACCAGGTGTACGGTCCATAAAACGTTCCAAGATTGGCAATATAACGCCAAACCAATCATTGTTTAAGGCTTCTAGCATTTCCCAATCTTTTTCGCCATCTTTAAGCCAAGCACCGTGCTCAGTAATTAGGGTGTAATTTTTATGAGCAAACCATTTATTAAAGGTATATTTATCCCTTCCGGTAATTAGAATGAGGTCAGTTTTTGGATCATTATGTACCTTATCCAGTAAATCAAAAATTGCTTCAGTAGGTTTTGCATTTTCAGGAATTTTTTGAAAAGCAGCTAAAGTGCCATCGTAATCAAAAAATAACAATCGCTTTTCAGCATTTTTATACTTTTCAAGCAATTGTTCTTTGCGGTGGGGAGTTAATTTTTTAATTTTATCTTCTTTATGTTTGGAAGTAGATTCTTCTAAAGATTCAATAAAATCGCTAGCCCAACGTTCCACATTATAGCGTTTCAATCGCTTTTGTAATCCTTTGTTTCGTTCTATTTGTTCCTCTTTAGGCATTTCTAAAGCCATTTTCAAGGTATCTGAAACTTCTTCAAAGTTATTCGGATTAATGAGTAATGTTTCGCTCATTTCTTTTGAAGCTCCTGTCATTTCACTTAATATCAAAACACCAGTTTTATCTTCGCGACAAGCAATATATTCTTTAGCTACTAAATTCATACCATCCCTTAACGGGGTTAATAAGGCGACATCGCATGAGGTGTATAAATCAATTAAATTATCAAACGGGAGGGAACGGTAAAAATACCAAATAGGCGTCCAGCTAATTTCGGAAAATTTACCATTTATACGCCCCACAAGTTGGTCTACTTCGTTTTTTAATAATTGATACTGCGGAACATTTGAGCGCGATGGAACTGCAAGCATTACCAAACGCACTTTTCCCTTAAACTCTGGATATTTTTCCAAAAAATACTCAAACGCTAATAGCCTGTTTGGTATTCCTTTAGTGTAATCTAATCGGTCAATACTTAGAATAAGCTTAGTATCGGGAGATTCATCAAGGTGTTTGTCAATTTCAACCTGAACTTCGCTTTTGTCTTTTTGTTTAAGTTTATTGTTTTCTTTAGCAGCGTTTGCAAATTTGTCGTAATCGATACCCATGGGGAAAGAATCAACACAAACGTTTTTATCTTCTAAAATTACGTTATTAAAATCTAAGCTTAATCCAAGTAAACGCTGGACTGAACTTAAAAAATGACGTTCATACTCATAAGTGTGGAAACCGAGTAGATCGGCGCCAAGCATGCCTTCTAAAATTTCTTCACGCCACGGTAATGTCCTAAAAACTTCGTATGAAGGGAAAGGAATGTGTAAAAAGAATCCAATTTTAATATCCGGTTTTTTAGCTCTGATTAATTGAGGAAGCAATAGTAATTGGTAGTCATGAATCCAAACAGTGTCATCATCATTTAAATTTTCCAAAACAACATCGGCAAATTTTTGATTTACTTGTTTGTAAATTTCCCAATCGGGTTTTTCAAATTCAGCATATTCCATAAAATAATGGAAAAGGGGCCAAATGGTTTTATTGCTAAAGCCATAATAAAAACCATCAATATCAGTACTTGTTAAGTTTACGGGAACACATTGGTGTGCTTCTAAGCTTTTTTTAACTTTATTTTTAAGATCATCGTTCAAATCTTCATCAGTAAGTCCGCTCCAACCGATCCAAATACCATTACTATCTTTATGGACTGACTTCATTCCTGTTGCCAATCCACCAATACTTGGGGTTGCATTGATGTTATTTTTGTCAATTTCTAACTGAACAGGGAGTCTGTTTGATATTATAATAGTTTTACTTATAGAATGATCAGTATTCATTTTTCTTGTTATTTGTTTTTGTTAAATTACGCCAAATTAAAGAACCTGAATAACGCATTCAATAGAATTTTAGCCTATGACAAATTTGAATTATGGAATTATTGGAAACTGCCAAAGCGCGGCATTAATTTCCAAAACGGGGTCGCTGGAATGGTGCTGCTTACCAAACTTTGATTCAGCTTCAGCTTTTGCGAAAATTTTAGATAAAGACAAAGGAGGAAGCTTTGATGTAATTACAACAGAGGACTATAAATGTTCACAAAAATATATTGACAAAACAAACATATTAGTTACCGAGTGGGATAATGGGAGTGATGCCTTTGAATTTATTGATTTTATGCCAAGGTATAAAGATGAAGATAAAACACATTATACACCACCCGATATAGTACGCTATGTAAAATTGTTGCGTGGGAAGCCAAAGTTTAAAGTAAACTATAACCCAAAATTGAACTATGCCAAAGGGGAAACTGAGGTTGGAATAAAGGACAATTGCATCAAAGCAACTTACTACAATGAAACTTATGAATCTTTGTTTATGTATTGTAGTTTTGATCATAATCAGGTGTTGAATGGAGAGGAAATAACCTTAACAGGAGATGGTTATTTTTTAATAAGTTACCATGAAAAGTTACTAAATCAGTCCATTGATAGGGAATTTTTGAAATTGGAACGCACTCGTGTGTATTGGAGGAATTGGTCTGAAAAAACCACGTCATACAATTATTATAATGATGAAATTTTACGTAGTGCTTTGGTATTGAAATTGCTGAGTTATGAAAATTCAGGAGCAGTGTTAGCCGCCGCCACTACATCCTTACCAGAAACTATAGGAGAGGTGCGAAACTGGGATTACCGTTTTTGTTGGATTCGGGATGCATCTATGGTTATTAAAGTAATATCCGATTTAGGGCATTCAAGGGTTGCTAAGCGTTTTTTGGAATTTATAATCAGTGTAGTACCTATAAAGGATGAGAAAATCCAGATTATGTACGGAATTAATGGTCAAAAGAATTTAACTGAGGAAATTTTAGATCATTTAGATGGCTACAAGGGATCCAAGCCAGTACGTATAGGCAATGCTGCTTATGAGCAAAAGCAAAACGATATTTATGGAATTTTGATGGATGTGATTCATCAGCAATTTTTGCAGTTTAAAAACACCTTAAGCAACAGTGAGGAGTTATGGACTTTGAGTAAGAGTATTATTAATATTGTGAAAAAAAACTGGCAAAAATCGGATAAGGGCATTTGGGAATTTAGAACGGAAGAGCGCCATTTTACTTTTTCTAAATTATTGTGTTGGGTAGCCGTGGATCGTGCTATTAAAATAGCCAAACTTATTGGTAAGGAGGCAGATCACGATAAGTGGATTAATCTACGTAATGAAATACATGACGATATTTATAACAATGCCTGGAATGAAGAAATACAAGCATACACTCAGTCCTACGGATCAAAGGATTTAGATGCTTCTACTTTACTTATGGAAAGCTACGGATTTATTGAAGCTAAAGATCCTAGGTTTGTAAGAACAGTATTAGCTACGGAAAAGGAATTGTGTAATGAAGGTTTAATGTATCGTTACAAGAATAAAGATGATTTTGGGTTGCCATCATCATCATTTACAATTTGTACTTTTTGGATGATTAATAGTTTGTATAAAATAGGCGAGCGTAAAAAGGCGAAGAAAAACTTTGATGAACTATTATCCTATAGTAATCATTTAGGGTTGTTTAGTGAAGATATTGATTTTAAATCGAAACGATTATTAGGTAATTTTCCGCAAGCATATTCACATTTAGCATTAATTGAAACTGCAATTAATTTTTCAGGTGGTTTTACTGAAGAAGAAGAATTAATGTCTGCAATACATTAATACTAATCAGAGAGGTACAGGTACAACCCAATATGAAACAGAAAAGCTACCTAAATATTAGGTAGCTTTTCTGTTTTTATTTATGTTAGAAATGGTATTAAGATTTGCTCATAAAATCTTCCACCTTTTTAACCATATTTTTACTTCCACAAATAAATGGAATGCGTTGGTGAAGTTCAGTAGGCTTAATATCCAAAATACGTTTGTAGCCATCACTGGCAGCACCGCCAGCTTGTTCAGCAATAAAAGCTATAGGGTTACATTCATAAAGCAAGCGTAATTTTCCATCAGGTAATTTTGATGAACTGGAATACATATAAACTCCACCTCGTATCATATTCCTGTGTATATCACTTACTAATGATCCTAAATACCTTGAGGTGTAAGGCCTGTCTTCTTTTTCCTCCTGGCAATATTTGATGTAATTTTTTATTCCTTGTGGAAATTGTAAATAATGCCCTTCGTTTACTGAGTAGATATGACCATCTTCTGGAAATGTCATTTCAGGATGCGACAAATAATATGTGCCTAACGCAGGACTTAGTGAAAAACCATTTACTCCATTACCCGTGGTGTATACTAATATGGTGGAAGTACCATAAATAATATATCCAGCAGCAACTTGCAAATTACCAGGTTGCAAAAAATCTTCCATGGATACTGGCGTACCTACAGGAGTTACTCTTCGATAAATGGAAAAAATTGTACCTACCGAAATATTGACATCAATATTAGAACTGCCATCCAAAGGATCCATTAAAAGCACGTACTTGTTACTATGGTCTTTATTTTGACCTTTAATGGTAATAAATTCGTCATTTTCCTCGGAAGCTATTCCGCAAACAATTTCTCTATTAATTAATGAATTTATAAAAGTTTTGTTAGCAAATACATCAAGTTTTTGTTGCGCTTCACCTTGTACATTTGTCTCACCTGCAGCACCCGTAATATCTACCAAGCCAGCTTTATTAACTTCATGATTTACCACTTTTGCTGCTAGTCTTATAGAATTTATAAGCCTAGATAATTCTCCGTTAGCATACGGGAAATCTCCCTGTTTTTCAATAATAAATTCTCCAAGGGTCAAGCTTTTGTGTGGCATAAAAATAAAAAAGTATGGCTAAAAGTTAAAATGTATAATACGTATCGAAAGCTAATTTTTACATATTCAATAAATACTTAATTGCATAATATACAATATTAATCTATTTTTTTTAAGGTAATCTAAATTTATATTGCTAAAATTTAGAATTTTTTAAATTATTAAATATGTTATGTGCTGTAAAAACTAAATTGATTTTTAGCTTCCCATTTGGTGAGTATGAGGTTTTTTAAACAACTGCATGTAGGTAAGTGTCAATATTACTGAAGTTGCCATCCCCATCACAAATACTGAAAATATGGTTAGGGCAGATAGTACAGGAATACTCATATGCCAATATCCAAACATTTCTTGAATATATTCTGGATTCAGTACATAACTATAAATAGCAAAAAAACCAGTGAAAATTATGGTGGAATTCATCCCGGTTAACAAACTGATCTGAAAGCCATCTTGATAACTTAAATCTTTATTTTGTTTGTTCTTATATAATTGTAGCGAAATAAAAATTCCTGCCGCCATTATTACTCCATTTATTAAACTATAAATTGGCTCAGTATGCAAATCTAAAGAAGCAAAAATTAAAAAAGATACAATAAGTAAGATTGAAATGAATATTCCGAAAATTAAAGGGTGTTTTTTATTTCCCATAGTATGAATTTTTTAGTTAAAACAATTATTTGATATTATTTCATACAGCAATGAAAATTAAATATAGTAAGCTTTACTCGATATATTTTAAGTAAGTATTACTTAATTAATTTTAATTATCTTATATGTAAATGATATTTTATTTCTTACAAAGATGCCAAATTACACAGGTAAGCACATTGCATAATTTTTAGATAGTTTTGTAAAATTTTTAGTTATACTGTTGGAATTAAACTAGTTTGTGGTGCGTGTAAAAAGTAGAAAGATTACTCTTTTGTGTTAAAGTTAAAATCAAATGCACGCATACTATTATTTAGTTGATAGTACATTTACTTTTAAACACAAATATTATGAAGTCAAATACCGAAAAAGTAAAAAACCAATTAAATAGTTTAATTCAAAGTACGCATGATGCTATTGATGGATTTAGAACCGCAGCTGAAAACGTAAATGATCAAAAAATTGTTGATTATTTTATAGGAAGGATGAATGAGCGAAAGGTTTTTTTAGAAGATTTAAAGCAGGAGTTAATTGATTTGGGGGAAGAATATAACGAAACTGGAAGTGTTGGTGGGGTAGTGCATCGAGTATGGATGGATATTAAAGCAACGTTTTCTTCTAATAATGAAGACCAGATAATAAAAGAAGTGGTCAAAGGGGAAAAAGAAGCAGTGAAACACTACAAGCAAATTTTAAATGACGATTACTTGCCTATGAGTAGTAAATTGTTATTAAGGGAGCAAATTACCAGCGTTGAAAAAAGTCTTGGCAATGCCATAGTAATGGAGAGCTTGAGTTAATAAGATTAAGTTTTTTATTTTGTGAATATCTAATTTGTAAAATTAAATTTGTGCCTTTGTAATCATTTATATTTGTCGCCCTTATCATCTATAAATTTAAAACATGAGCGTAACTTGGTACGAGTGCAAAGTAAAATATAGAAAAACAGTAGAATCAGGCGAGCAAAAAGTAGTAACGGAAGCCTATTTGCTAGATGCCATATCATATACTGAAGCGGAAGCACGTATTAATGAAGAAATGTCCGCTTACATCGGCGAAGAATTTAAAATAACAAATATTAAAGTAGCTAATTATTCTGAAATTCATCCTGTTGAAAACTCAGATCGCTGGTTTAAGTCCAAAGTATCTTTAATAGCTTTTGATGAAGAAAGTGGGAAAGAAAGAAAATCGAACATTTATATTTTAGTACAAGCTAATGATTTAAAAGAAGCTTTTGATAACACAAATGCAGCAATGAAAGGAACAACAGGGGATTATACCATTCCAGCTATTGCAGAATCGCCTATTTTGGATGTATTTCCTTATTTTTCTGATGAGGTGGTAACGGATGAAAATGTTTCAACATCAAATGAAGAAACATTAATTACTGAACATGTTACAGAAGAGGCGATTTCAAGTAAAGAAGAAAATGTGTCATTAGAATAAGATGTAAATTTTATAGTTCGTTGTTTTTATTTTTAAAGTTAGAAGTAAAAACATCATTTCAAATGGATAATTTGTATAGAAAAGCTCGTTAGCGATGGACTCAAAAGCCAGTTCAGTCCAGGATAGATAAATAGAGCTCGTCTGAAAAATACTCCTTGCGTATCACAGGAACTCATTTATCAGTTTGTATTTGAAGTGTCAAATGAAAAAGAATCATTTTAAACAGGAAATTTGATGCTAGAGATGGTAAATAAGCTAGGAAACTAACAATTTTTTGAAGTAAAAAGCTACAAAGCATAAAATAGCTCTAAATAAAAAAAGGCTGTCTAAATTTTTAGACAGCCTTTCTTTTTATGATTATTAACTATTGAATGATCAATTTTTCGAATTGATTTGTACCTTGACCTTTTATTTTTAAGATGTACATTCCTGATTCGATTCCCAATAGCGATAGCGGGACTGTGAGATTCTCATCAATTTCTACGTTAGTATTAAAAACTGTTGCACCTTGCATATCATAAAGTGTGATATGATGGATACCAACTCGCAATCCAGAAATAGTTACCTGATTCGAAGCCGGATTAGGATGAAGTTTCACTAAATTAGCCTCAATATCGATATTTTTTTCTCCTACACGTCTAGAACCGCGTACACAATCACTATTAAATACATTTCCTCGATCATTGAGAACCCATATTCTATTATCATCTCCAACAGAAATATGATTGCCAGTTTGGTTTGATTGTTTAGACCATACGCGATTTCCTTCATAAAAATATACGCTGCCATTACTTTCAGACAATGCCCATACATTTCCAGTTCCTTCTGCAATACTTATGTCTCTTGCTTTGAAAGTTCCTTTTCGCGACCACCTGTCACTACTTAGTTGATAAACAAAACCATCTGTACCTACTATCCAGGGATTACCATCCGAATATACGTCCAGTTTCCTAGCCTTAACAGGAGGATTCAGTCGTGTCCAATCTCTTGAAGCGGAATTTCGTCTGTAAACTGCGTCATCATTACCTATAATATACAATTCATTTCTATTGGCGCCTATATCTTTACCGCTACCACTAATCAGAACCCATCGGTTATCTGGACTATAACGGTATATTTTACCATCTGTCGCAAGAACCATAGGTTGTCCAGCCCCTCCTACATCAACTCTATCGGCTCGGAAACCACCATCTGGTAAACGTACCCATCTATTATTTACGCGTTCCCAAACACGTCTATTATTACCTACAATAAATGTTTTTCCTAATCCACTTCCGATATCTCTTCCTCCTCCATTTAATCGGGTGAAATCGCAGAGACCAGCATTTGGATTAGACACAGTTACCCTTCTGCTAACCTCTTTTGTAGCTCCATCATTATCAGTAGCAACAGCTCTTAGTGTGTAGGTGCCCGCACTTAGATTTTTTAATTGTGAATCATTTTGTGCTGCGAGACCCCAATCATACGGCGCAGTGTTTTCCTGTCGTACCAGTCTATTGTTAATAAATAACTTCACATTTGAAATGCTGCCATCGCTATCACTGGCATTAACGTTTACAGTCAAATTACCAGGTGCAGTAAAAGTTTGATTATTGTTATTAGGCCTTGTAAATGATATCGATGGTTGCGCATTAGTAGATACAACAGGAGGAGTGCCAACCGGAACCATGTTGATGTAACCTGACTGAACCCCGACTCCGTTGTTAAACACTTTTACAAATAAATCTCCCGATGATGGATCAGGGAAATAGGTGGTGCTGTTCGATCTACGCAGGAATCTAAGTTGACTGTTCTGTTGTACATCTTCTCCAGTTTCAAAGAAAGTTGGTCGCATTACATTCGCCATGCCTTTAAACCTTAAAGTGACACTTTGGGATCCATCGGGGATCGAATATTGAAACAGGCTGAACCGAACCCCCTCGGAGTCTAAATCAACAGCACGTGCGAATTCCACCTCGTACTCTTCACCTAAAACCACCTGAAGTCTCGGACGACGGTTGATCAAGATATCGTCGTCTCGCTCACTGGCATTGCCGCCCATACTGTACTTTCGTCCCTGTCGATTAGTGATGGTCCAGCGTGCATTTTCATACGGGCTAGTGTGTCGGCGTTCTAATTGTAATGTAGCGACACGCTTTTTGGTTAGACCAGTGTATCCGCCATCGTCGGTACGAAGAATGTCACCGTCATTGACATCAATGATCCAGTTGTTGAAGGAGGTTACAATGGTATACCCGGCACCACCACCAATCCCAGAGGTCAACGATCCATCAACATCATAAATTGTTTTTTGAGAATACTGGCGATTGACACCACTATTGGTATTTAGCAACTGGTCGTGGCTTCCATCGTTTTCCCAAGACACGCCGGAGATGGAGGCATCGGGGCGAGTTCGATCGCCAATACCATTTTGAAAGAAGATGCCGTTTCTGGCGAAGCCTGCAATGTGAATATCATCCCAAACGGAATAACCGTGATACATGTTCAGCATGACGGGTTGACGGTTTCTTCGAGGACCACCACGCTGATGATTTCCGCGACTATCACCTACAATGAGTCCGCCATCAATACGCATCGGATCCGAGTCCATCATCACGACTTCATTGTCGGCAGCTCGGAAATTAGGGAACTGCAGTGTGACATTGGTTACTAAGGGATAAAGCCCCGTAGCACTTTTGTATAAAGTCAAGTTTGAAAACACTGGATCGACGTTGTCAAAGTAGGGGACACCTTCGCGGAACCTACCAGCATTGCTAGCTTGGAAACTTCTATGCCCCGCGGGAATAGCAATAAAACCAGTCCACATCGAGTGCCCTGAGTTGTGATCAAAGCGTCCCATTCGCTCCCTAACGGGATTACGCTGATACATCCTTCTAAGGTATGAATTTGATGCCAATAAAGATTCGTTTGGAGTACTGACCGGATTGCCAGGCTGAGCGATCCAATATGCGGTACCTTCTGAACCGGCAGCAATGTTGCCCACGAATGTATTGTTTACACCGGTGATCCAGTATGCCGCAGTCGTCCTGAAGCGCACCCCGCCGTCACCGAACCGATCAGAGTTATCAACGATAAACGGATCGGAAAGATCTCGGGAGCCACCTGTCCTATGAATCCCAAAAGCAATGTTAGCCTCAAACCGATTGCCACGCTCAACACCGCTTTCCAAGAAGAAACCATGACCATGGATGTCATGTGCCACTACGCCTTGGATTAATACATTGTCAGTTCCGTGAACCACGACAGCGCGGTTGTTGGAATTGGTGATGCTTGAATTTCGTATAATGTCGCCACGTCTGTTGCCGGCAAAGTGCCAGTGGATCGGATAACGCCCAAGTCGTCCTGCTTGCCCCATTTGATCCAACTGAACGCCATCAACGGTTGATTGCCCCGCTGTATTCATAATCATGATGTGACCACCAATACCGTTGATAGTCTTACCATTTTGGCTACCGCTACTGTGCACTCTAAGTCTCCCGCGGTCACCGAAAGAATTATCGGTATCCTGCGAATCAAGACCCTTGATTACAATATTACGACTGAGTAAGGCAACTTCAGCACGTAGGTCGATGGAATTTGGACGGCCTGTTGCTCGACGACTACCAGGACGTAGGTTTTGACCATAGGTCTCAATTTCACCATAGTGTCGATGGGTGGTTGCGCGATTGAGCGTCAGTCGCGTCCTCCTACCATAGTTTTGAACGCGGGTGATTGTACGAACATCTTCGTCAGCGTAACCAAAGCGACTAGATGCGATGACGATTTGGTCACCGACCTCCCAGTTCAAACTGCGATCAGAAGCGATTGAGGTATCCCCGTCGAAGTTTCGCTCAATAACGTTGTGTACAACGATGCTGTTAGAACCTGCCTCGGCAGTTTGCTCAAGCTTGGTAAAGCTTAATCGCTCTTCTCCAAAGAATTGTAAACGACCGCCACCGCCAGCCATCAAGAAGCCGTCATTGTCAGTGATGTTCATATTACTACCATTAGCCATTGGTATCATGTGATCGGCAAGGGGATTAGTACCCGTTAGGGTTAACGTAAAATTACCAGTGTCGAAACGGTTGCTTCGTGTTCCGATCTGAAACACACCACCACTGTTGACATGTACCCAGTCCGTAGTCAACGAGCGGTTCGTAGGAAACCTTGAGTTTTCTGGAACTCTCAATACACCATGGACAACGACTTCATTGGCGGAGTGATTTTCAGTAATGTCTACAGTAATGCCTCTGGAGATGATTGCTCGGTCGTTGCGACCAGGAATCCCTCTATCCCATGTAGCAGCAGAGTTCCATGGGCCGTTATTAGTAGCCCTAATGACGGATTGACTTTGTATGTTTTGAAAAGAAAAAAACATACACATTATACATAATGCATATATTTTGAGATGAGCGTGTAAAGTAATTTTTTTTGAACGTAACTTTTTCATTTTAAGCAATAATTTATTAAATATTAGTTATGTTGATTGAAGGCATGGGAAATTATAGACACAACGTATTATAAACAAAAATATTGTATTGCATCAAACCGGTTCTCAACCTGGCGATAATTTGTTGTAATTAAGAGTAATATATAAAGGCAAAAAAGGTTTCAGAATCAAATAATTATGTAAAAATGCTGTGTTCAGTGAAATTTATCAAACACCTCCTTGTTTTATTTGTACAGTTTATTGGTCTCAGGTTTTTTTAAAACTATGCATTTTTAATGCATTTCGCTTTTAGCTTCTAAAAATATTACAAGAGCTATTGGCAATTAGTAATTAGCTGTTGGCTTTAAAATACTGCTAATAGCTAATTGTAAAAACGGATGTTTAAAAAGTAATGACTTTTAGTCCATAATAGGTCATTTTTGTAATTCATTAGTAATAAAAGTAAAAATTGACATTAAATTTTTTCAACAGTACACATTAAAATTATTTTTTTTATTAGCGTTAATTAAGTATCATTTTTTGAGTAAAAATAGAACTATGATTAATAGTTGTAAGAGTTGTTCTACAGCTAAAACGTTGTATTTTTTTTATCGAATTTTTAACGCAATATTTTTGAATATCAGATGTTAATGCTCGCATAACACATATACTATATTCATGAAACAATCATTATTATTTTTAGGATTTTTATTGCTGCCTTTTTATTTCAATGCACAAATTGTTGTTGTTGAAAAAAAGAATAAAATTGAACTTGTGGGCGGCATTCAACCCATTAAAAGGCATAAAGTAGAACTTACTAGATTTGAAAAGACCTACTGTTTAAATTATATCGATACAAAGCATAAAAGCAGTTATGAATATAAAAGTTTTTGCTTTGATGATTTGGAAGGCTCATTTGATAGCTTTTATAATACAATTATTAAAGGATTTGAAGATTTGCCTGAAGATCCTGTAAATATTTCATTCCCTAACTGCAACGTGGAGTTTAAGTTTTCATCCTCATTAGGAACTTCTTATGTGGAGTTTTTTCATTATTATAATGGTAATGTAGGTACTAGCGTGTTGATTTCAAAAAGTAAATGGGAAAGACTATTTGGAAGAGATAAAACTTAGTTTTTAATTTGAAAACATGAAATCGAGTACAGCAACGTATTTTTTTGATTAAATACTTGACAACCCCTATGCTCAGATTGTATATTTGCCCTCTTATCAAAAACTAGATATATGAAGTTATCACATTTCGATTTCAATTTACCCGAAGAATTATTAGCAGAATATCCTTCTGAGAATCGTGACGAATCCCGTTTAATGGTTTTAAATCGAAAGGAAAATACAATTGAACACAAACAATTTAAAGACTTAATCGATTATTTTGATGAAAATGATGTAATGGTATTGAACAATACGAAAGTATTTCCTGCACGTTTATTCGGAAATAAGGAAAAAACTGGTGCCCGTATTGAAGTGTTTTTATTACGTGAATTAAATTCAGAAACACGATTATGGGATGTTTTAGTTGATCCAGCACGTAAAATTCGAATTGGTAACAAATTGTATTTTGGTGATGATGAAACTTTAGTAGCTGAGGTTATTGATAACACCACTTCAAGAGGAAGAACTTTACGCTTTCTATACGATGGTTCTTACGAAGAATTTCGAAAAAAATTGAATGACCTAGGGGAAACACCACTTCCTAAATATATAAAAAGAGAGGTAGAGCCAGAAGATATGGACCGCTACCAAACGATTTATGCCAAAAATGAAGGTGCTGTTGCGGCACCAACAGCTGGGTTGCATTTTTCCAAGCATTTGTTAAAACGTTTGGAAATCAAAGGAGTTGATTTTGCCGAGGTTACTTTGCATGTAGGTTTGGGAACATTTAGTCCTGTTGAGGTAGAGGATTTATCCAAACACAAAATGGATAGTGAAGAGGCTGAAATTCAGTCGGAAGCTACGCGAGTTGTAAATAAGGCAATCAAAGAAAAGCGTCGTATTTGCGCTGTAGGTACTACAGTAATGCGAACTTTGGAAAGTTCAGTTTCTTCGGAAAGTACACTAAATGAATTTCGTGGATGGACCAATAAATTTATTTTTCCTCCTTATGATTTTAGTATTGCAAATTGCATGATTACTAATTTTCATACCCCTAAGTCAACTTTGTTAATGATGGTTTCTGCTTTTGCAGGTCATGATTTAATGAAAAGAGCTTATGATGAAGCAGTAAAGGAAAAATACAAATTTTATAGTTATGGTGATGCCATGTTAATCATCTAATCACTTAATTGCAATATTATCATATCAAAAAGAGCTGCATGTTTTCATGCAGCTCTTTTAATTAATTGAAAATTAGCGCTCAACTAAGCTATTCCTTAATGAAAGGGATGGTTTTTACAAAATTGTTAGGTGTTGTAGATAGTATTTGTAAAAAATAATGACCAGTACTCAAAGTGCTTATATCAATTGATGCATTGTTCGGATAAATTGTTTCGGTAAATACTATACTCCCTTGCATGTTTAGCACATTTACTGTGGAAGTTTCAGATAATCCATTAATAGTTAAAATATTTTTGGTAGGGACAGGATATACATTGAATGGATTTAAATCAAGTATTTTAGTTCCGTTTGTAGCACAATTCGGAGTGGAGTCCTGATTGCTGAAATAAATAGTAAAATCTCTATTTGCTGATCTCATTATAAAATTGTCGCCATCCAATCCTACCCAGTAAGTACCATCTAAATTGGCAAATCCAGTTGAATTGAGAGTAATACTAGGTTGGGTACTATTAAAATCGTAAGATGCATTTTTTTTAAGATCAATCCACCAGTTTGGATTGCCATTATTCGTATTCATTGAAAATTGATACAAGTCATTGTTAGCCAAATCCCAATTAACCGTAAAATTTGTTACGTTATTTAAATTTAAATTGGAGGCTCCAATGAGGTGTATATTTGTGTAGGATGCGTTTCCTGTAGATGGTAAAGCATTATTAATGGGCAGTCCAAAGGTGCAATCATCATTATTACTTGGTGGATTCGGAGAGTCAGTCTGTTTTTTTGAAATTTTAAACCAATTAATATTAAATCGACCTGATTGTGCAAATAATTCAAAAGTTTTGCTACCTTGTTGCAAATTTACTTCAGTCTCAATAGTCATCCAGTTTTGCCAAGCTCCAGTGTTTGGTATAGTTATAGTTTTTAAGTTAGTTGTGTTACTTTTAAACTGTAGCCTTCCCGAGGAAACAATACTTGCTACTCTGTATGTAATGGTATAAGTTGCGTTTTCAGGTATGGCTATTCGGTATTTTAAATAATCACCATTATCAATATATCCAATATTTTGACCGCCACCTGTATCCTGTGTAGGTTCTTTACGTATTCCTTTTTGTGCACAATAATTTTCTGCTTCAATTTTATTTGCAATAGTTAGACCACTTCCAGTGCAACCATCCACTAAAGGCGGAGTTGGTTCAGTTGGAGAAGCGGAGCCGCCAACGGTATTCCAATTTTCAATAATTCCCTTGATGTATTCCCCAGTAGTGGTAAGGTTATTGTTAATTAATCCCCTTATTCCAGTATTGCTGGCAACAACCGAGGCACCTTCGGCCTTGTCGCTAATAGACCAGTTGGCATGACTAATGCCGTTGGATTTCATAAAATCAAGCCAGCGTTGTGTTTCTGCCCTATCGGCAGTGCCGTCTCCATTGGAGTTAACAGCCCCCCATTCGGTAACAAATAACGCAATACCATTGGCCATAGCTCTTGAAGCTTCGTTTCTTAAAAATTGTTTATGAGTTCCTGAATAAAAATGAAGCGCGTAAGCTACATTTGGATCATTAATGGGGTTATTAGAAGCTTCGACAACTTTTTGTGACCATTGTGAGGATCCTACAATAATTAAATTGTCTGGATCTTTAGCTCGGATTGCCCTAATAATGGCTTCTGAATAATTTTTTATAGTTGACCAACTTTGTGCTATGGGTTCATTATAAACTTCATAAATAACATGGTCATTGTCGCCGTATAATTCGGCCATTTCGCTAAAAAACGCAACAGCTTGACTTTCGTATTGTTCTGCGTTGTGGGAGTGCCAATCAATAATCACGTAAATGCTTGCATTAATTGCAGCATTAACTACGGCTTTCACCTTATTTTTTTCTCGGGTAGGATTTGAGATGTAACCACCAGGATTTTCAACTCCCATTGCGGCTCTAATTATGTCTGATTTCCAATCGGTAGCAATGTGATTGACCGTTTGTGCATTATAAAATTTAGCACCTTCACTAAAATTACTCCAAAAAATACTATTGCCAGCTAAGCTGAGTGCAGCATTATTTTTGTCAACTACTCGGTTGTTTATAACCCTAAGCCTTCCGTGTTGCTCAACAATTGATTGAGAGTTTGCAGAGTAGCAAACTATAAATATCAAAGTTGTTATTATTAATTGATAAATAGGAAAGGCAATATCACACCTTTTTTGGTGAAATTTGAATACACTTTTCATAATATGATTTTAATTAGTTGTTTTTACGAGACATAGATATAACGCCAAAATGTACTAAATATTTTAAATACCTGATTATAAGTTATTTGTATTTAAATTTTACTTGCGTAAATTAGAAATTTTTGGAGAAGTGTTTATTTTTTAAGCGCTAGTTTTAACTTAAAAGAGGAGGAATACAATAGTTGTTTTTTAGAGAATAAAAATGGAGTATTTTGTCTTTTTTTGTAAATTTTTAGGAGAACGAATTCAGAATTAAAGTTGTCATCAAACTAGATTAAAAAGTTTGTAAAATAAAAAATGAGGTATTCAATTTGTAATTAGCTTCAAGCTAAAAATAAAAGTGGCTTTTTAATTTTTTTAAACATTGTTATCAATGCTAATGTGAGCGTAAATTTGGAATGATAAATTATATCGACATGACTTATTTTTTATGGATAGAATTTTAACTATAACGTTTAAGGTGTTTTTTAAGTTTTAAATAATTGAATTTGAGGGATTTAAATAAAGTTATTCAAGCAGTACTTAGTTTTTTATAGTTGTGTTAGGGCTGTTTTTTTATGCTATATGACGATTGTTAATTTTCGTTGTTTATAATTTGTTAAGTAAGTTGTTTTTATAAGTATTTGTTTTACAAGTTTTTGATTTTTATTTTTTTAAATGAAAGTGATGCAGGTTTAGTTTTTTGTAGTAAATAATTTGTAGGAAACATCTTAATTTGTTTTTCAATAATGGTTTATTTATTAGGTTTATCGACTTAAATTTCCTTCTGGCAAATAGATAGTAACAATTATGTTTTTTTGTGAAATATATAAGCTAAGTCGTCGTTTTGCAAGAGGTATTTTTGAGTTTTAAAACAGCTAAATCAAAATAAATATACGACATACTGATTTTTCAGTCGTTTATTGTTTTAAAAATAAAGTGAAGGCATATGATTAAGAAAATTATTTTTGGTTGCACAGTATTGTTTTTTGTGACTTTTTTTGATGTTCATGCACAGCTTTCAATAACACCTGACAGCGGTCCGCCAAACACAATTTGTGCAGGTGCCCCCGAAACAATTAGGCTGATTAGTTCGGCAGGTCCTTTGGATCCTAATGATAGGATCGAATGGCGCTTGTTTCCTGATACCGCTGGGGTAATTAAAAGTGCTTTAGTAAGTGCGGGAGGAGATTTTTTAGAATTAAACGGTGCAGGTTTTCCAGTAATTGCTGATACTCAATTTAGGGCGACTAGAAATGGTGTTGACTCGGACTTTGGTCAAATTTTAATTACAGTAGATGGTGCAGCAACTGGGTTGCCTCAAGATGCTGGTACTGGAGGGAATATTGACCTTTGTGGCAGATCCAGAGGTGATGCTATTGATTTATTAGCGTTAACTGGAGGGGATGCAGGAGGAACTTGGTCTCCCGTTTTGTTTACAGGAACTAATATTTTTACTGTTGGTTTGGACACGCCAACTATTTATACGTATAGTTTTCCTGCATCAGGTACTGGTCCTTGCGCAAGCCCAGGTTCATCTGCCCGAATAGTAATTGGGGTATGTCCAGATGTGGATACTGATGGCGATGGAATTAATGATGATATGGATCCCGATGATGATAATGATGGAATTACTGACTTAGAAGAAGAATCTTTGTGTGCTGCTACAGGTTTAACAGAAACAGCGCCAATTGTAGACATTGATTTTGGAGTACACGTAGGCCCAGCTACAGAAGCTGCTTCCGACGATCCAAATGTTTTAGGACACACATTTGTAAATAATCCTCCTATTGGAGGAGAATTTGCAGTAGCTACTTCTACTTTTTTAGATCAGGGAATTGGAACGGTAGCTTCGTTTTTTGCTTCGACAAATGCCATTGGAAATCTAGATGCCGATGGTACGCTTGATGGTCGATTTTTATCAATAAACATACAGCGAAATTTTATAGGACAAGTAATTTATAATTTACCAAATATTCCAGTAGTTGGAGGGAAACCTTATATTTTTAGAATTGATTTGGCGGGTCTTTGTGATGGATGTCCAAATTTACCAATCATTGATTTGGAAATTAAAGATGGTGCTGGTAGTGTGTTGGCAAATGCAACATCAGCAACTTTAGGAATTGCAAATGATGATGTATGGCGAGAGGTACGTTTGGATTTTACACCAGCCGCATCAAGTTTGGTTACATTATCTATAATTAATAGTCAATCTGAAGACCAAAACGGGAATGATTTGGGAATTGATAATATTCGTTTTTCACTTTTAGAATGTGATTTTGATAAAGATGGTATTCCCAATTCATTGGATATTGATACGGATAATGATGGGATTTTAGATAGTATAGAGGGAGTTCCAAATTACGCTGATATAGATTCAGATGATGATGGAATACCTGACAATATTGAAGCTCAATTCTCTAACGCCTATGTCCCGCCATTAGGGAGCGATGTAGATGCTGATGGTTTAGATGATGCTTATGATGGAACAGGAAGTCCAGGAATTGTTCCAGTAGATACAGATGGCGATGGCATTCCCGATTACGTCGATACAAATTCTGACGGAGATTGTTTTGATGATAATACAGAAGCTTACGATACTAATTTAGATGGTATTTCGGACACCGCAGCAACGGGTTCAGATACAGATTTAGATGGATTACTTGATGTTTTTGATACAGTGATTTTGGAGCCTGCCACTTCCGGAACGAACTCACCTAATGGAACAACTCCAACAAGTTTTCCTAATTTAAGAATACCAGGAACACCTGAAAGAGATTGGAGAGAATTTGATAGTGAAGCGGGTACAATTTCAGGAAATCAGGATGTATGTGTTGGTGGTACAACTACATTAACTTCATCAATGCCAGGAGGAACTTGGGTGTCTTCTGATGTTGCTACTGCTACTGTTGATGCAGCAGGTGTGGTAACTGGAGTAAGTGAAGGTGTCACTACCATAGTGTATACTTTATGCCCTGGGGTAACATCACCTCCATACGGAATTAGAGTAGGTAGTGGTGAAGATGCAGGAACCTTATCAGGCATTCAGGAAGTTTGTGTAGGGAGTACTACAATTTTTAATTCTACAGTGTCAGGGGGTACTTGGAGTTCGTCTAATACCAGTATTGCAACAGTTGACGCGGCATCGGGTACGGTTACAGGAGTGGCTTCAGGCGGTCCGGTTAATATAACATATACTGTAACTAGTACGGTAGGTTGTGCACCAGGTATAGAAAATCGAGAGGTTACTGTTTCAGGAAGCCCAAATGCAGGAACACTTACTGGTGTTGATGATATTTGTTTAGGAGATACTACGACATTTATGTCAACCCAACCCGGAGGAACATGGCGCTCGTCAAACAGAAGTATAGCTACTATTGATGACGTCACGGGACTAATTACTGGAGTGCTTGTAGGTACCACTACCATACAGTATGTAGTTACAGGTTCAGGAGGATGTCCTGATGAAATAGTTTCAAAAAACATAACAATAAACAGGTCACCGGATCCAGGGGTAATAATGGGAGCTGAACGTGTTTGTGAGGCTAGGTCAGTTATTTTTACTTCTACCGAACCCGGAGGAGTTTGGAGTTCTGATGATACTAGTATTGCAACAGTCAACGCCACTACGGGTGAAATTACAGGAGTTAGCTTAGGGACAACAACTATTCGGTATACAATAACTGCTACTGGAGCAGCAGTAAGTTGTGGCGATGGTATTGCTACAAAAGAAATTAGCGTAGATACTACACCAGATGCAGGTATGGTAACGGGAGGTGATCAAATTTGCGTGGGTAGTGATACTTTATTCTCATCTACCGAGCCTGGAGGAACTTGGAGTTCTTCTGATCCTACTATTGCCTCTGTGAATACAACCACTGGTATAGTTACAGGTATAAATGTAGGAAGAGCAATTATAACTTATACTATTCCTGGTACAGCAACTTGTTCAAGTGACTCGGCAAGTAAAGATATACGAGTAAGCCGAATAGCTTCCGATGCAGGTACGTTGGATGGAGAACAAAATATATGCGTAGGCGGGACAACTAATTTTACATCTACGCAATCAGGCGGTGAATGGACATCTCTTGATGCAGCTATCGCTACTGTTGATCGTTTAACTGGAGAAGTTACAGGGGTAAGCAGAGGAACAGCAAGGATACAGTATACAGTACCTGGTGATCCTTTTGGAGGTACCTGTGCGGCAGGGTCGCAAACCAGGGATGTAATTGTGGAGAATTTAACAGAACCAGATGTGACTATCTCTACTCGTTTCGGTATCGTGGAAACTTGCGTAAATAATGAACCTCCAATAGTATTATTATCTACTGTTTCTGGCGGAGTATGGATTTCTAGTAATCCTAGTATTGCCAGAGTGAATGCCACTACAGGAGCTTTTGAGCCTGTAGGTGAAGGAGTGGTTACTATTGGCTACACCGTGAGCAGAAATGGTTGCGAAATAGAGGTGAATCGATCTATTGATATTACAGTAAATGCAGTGCCTAATCCAGGGATTTTGTCAGGTGATCAAATGATATGTGAGGGAGATACGGTGATGTTTGTGTCTGATGGTGATCCTGGAACATGGAATTCGTTAGATAGTGCGATCGCTACAGTGGATGCAAGCGGGAATGTTACTGGAGTTTCAGGCGGAAGTACAACTATTGAATATACAGTAGCAGGTTCGGGAACTTGCGCAGCAGCTACTGTAACCAGAGGAATAACTGTAGAGTCAACTCCAAATCCAGGAGAATTGCTTGCTGATCAAAGAATTTGTGAAGATGGCTCATCAGTAATACTTTCTATAGGGACTGGCGATACTGGTGGTACGTGGACTTCCTTAAATGAAACTATTGCAACTGTGGATGCCATAACTGGAGAAATAAGAGGAGTATCGCCAGGTATAGCTACAATTACTTACGAGTTAACTACATCAGGTGATTGTGAGGCAATGGGACAAACCAATGTTATAGTTGAGGCGGCTTTGGATGCAGGCACGTTAACGGGTGAACAAACTGTTTGTTTGGGGCAAACAACAACTTTTGCTCCTGAATTAGGCTTTACTGGAGGGAACTGGAGGTCATTGAGTCCAAGTATTGCTAGTGTAGATACTAATGGGGTAATTACTGGAAACGACTTTGGAACTGCTGTCATTGAATATACATTAGTAAGTTCAGGCCCTTGTGGGAATGCTTCTACTACCCGAATGGTTACAGTAGCACCACTTCCTGCGGATCCAATTATTAATGATGTAGAAATTTGTGAGGGTGATTTTGTTGAGTTTAGAGCGGGTATAGCAGCGGGCTTAACGGCAAATTGGTTTGATAGTGATGGAATTACTTTGTTATCTTCAGGCGAGGATAGGTTTAGTCCATCAGTTTCTGGTTTAGGAATTTTTGATTTCTTTTTGCAATCAGTAAATCCAGTAACGGGATGTGAGAGTGAGTTATCACCATTCAGTTTAACTGTGTTTGAAGCACCAAACGCTGGCACGGGTGGTAGTTTTACAATTTGTGAAGGTGAAACTTTAACAATTAGCATGCTGGACAACTTTTTAGTTGATGCCGACCCGGGAGGTGTATGGGATCCTGAGGTAGCAGGGCCAGATATTTATACTTATACCGTAAGTCCAATTAGTACGACCTGTTTAGCGGACGTAGCTATAGTTGCTGTTATAGAAACACCTTCCCCTTCGGGTACTACGGTGACCACTGGTGATAGAAGCGCAACAATTAATACTCCGGTTGGGCTGGACTTAGAATATACAATTGAGCTGGAGGATGGGAGTACTATTGGTCCTCAATCTGAAAATTCATTTACTAACCTTCCGTTGGGTGTTCATTTTGCAGTTGTTAATAATAATTGCGCACCACCAGATATTGTTCAATTTGATCTATTTGGGTTTCCTAAGTTTTTTAGCCCTAATAATGATGGTCAAAATGAAACCTGGAATGTAGAAGGGGTTAGGACTAATGATTTTGTAATTTCAGTTTTTGATCGTTACGGAAGATTAATGAGTTCTTTTAGCCCGCAAAGTAATGGGTGGAATGGAACGTACAATGACCTGCATATGCCTGCTGATGATTATTGGTACTTTGCAGTACGCGAAAATGGTGACGAATTCCGTGGGCATTTTGCTTTATTGCGATAGAACAAAATAAACATTGTTGAAGTGTCTGTGCTTCATAAGATAAAAAAAGACTGCCAAAGAATATCTTGGCAGTCTTTTTAGTTGATGTATTGTGGTGTTACTTCTGTTTTAACTTCGAATTTTCCATACAAAATAATTCTTTTTATATGATGCTTCAAAATAAAATAGTAGCTGAGGTTACGCTTATGTTTTCTTTCTTTTCTAAACAAAAAAAATGAATTTTATTTGATCAATCTAAAAACAGAACAAATATAATAGGTTAAATCCGAAGATTATACGCTTTCTCATCATGTGTTTATTGCAAAATAATGTCTCTTCTTTATTGTAGCCATTAATCATTTTTAACGTTAAGAGAAATAAAAAAGGATATTAATGTTTAAACCTCTAAATAAGTAGCTGTCACGTTTGATTTTTTTATGACAAATAGTAGTAATTCGTTTGTAAATTGTTTATATAAGGATCGGGTTGATTAAACGTAAAATAATAAAACTTTTTCGTATTACAATATGATCACTTCTGTTTAAAGTAGTTCGTCGAATAGACTTTGCTTTTAAACGAAAACTACTTTAATTATTTTTCTTACGGCATCTTAAAACATAAATTTATATTAATAAAATGGCATAAGTGGCAGCGGTATTTTGATAATACAATAATTATTTAATTGTTTTTTAATTTTTTGCTTTTTATTATCACTGTTTTGTTATGATAATGTTTTCGCTTTTTTGGAAGAATTTATTTTATATAGCAAACAATACTAAGTATACTATCAGTTCGTTTGTCTAATAGTTTTGAAGAGTTGAATAAGAAATAACTATCAATAAGGTGTAATTCGAAAACTCAGAATAACAATATTAATATGATTCAGCTAAAAAAATTATATCGTTTTAGTTGATAATTTGTGAAAAAAATAATGAAAATAACATCAAACCATTTAATTACATAAAACAACTAAAATAAAGGAGATTTTATGGTTTACTCCAACTCTAACTTTTACAATTATGAAATGTTTAAAATTTGTGGTAGCAGCTTTATGCTTCACTTCAATTGGTGCGTTAGCACAAGATTGGGATGGTATTCCAATACCTGCGTCGGCACCTTCGGGAATGACTTGGGAACTAAATCCAGTATCGGATAGTTTTAATTACGAATCAAACAGTCGTGCTTTGCATCCAGAGTTTGAAAAACGATGGAATGAATTGTACATTAATACCTTTTCAGGGCCATCGGCTACCTCGTATCATAAAGATCATACTTGGATTACTGGTGGTAAGTTGAATATTCATGCAGCTTGGGATGCTTCCTTACCAATCATTTACACAGGTTGTATTTCTTCAAAAGAGCCGTTGACATATCCAATGTATATGGAAGCTAGTGTTTTGCAAGCTGGATGTATGTTGGCCAATAATATTTGGATGATTAGTGCTGATGAAACAGAGGAATTAGATATGTTGGAATCTTATCCTAACATAAGAGAAAATCAAGAATATTTTGACAAACGTATTCATTTGAGTCATCATACTTTTATTAGAGAACCTTTTACAGATTACCAACCAAGAGACGAGGAAGGAGTTTTTGGAACTTGGTATATGGAAGACGGTAGAGATAGCTGGAGAGGTGAATATTTTACGATTGGTGTGTATTGGGTAAATCCTCACCACGCACAATATTACATTAACGGTAAGTTAGTTAGAACAATCAAATCTAACGAACATAATTTTATTGATCCTGAAGGAAATTTGTCTGAGCACACTACTACATTTGATGCAATTGATAAATTTGGATATACTGGTGGTACAGGTTTAAGTAAGCCTCAACATATTATCATTAATATGGAGCAACAATCATGGATTACGGAAATGAATGTTTTTCCAACTCCAGAAGATCTTGATGATGCAAATGGTCGTAACTTGTTTATGGTGGATTGGATTAGAGTATATGATGCAGTACCAACAGGAGGAAAAGTTCCTGTAACTGGAATTGATGTTGTTGGCGATAGGGCTATAACTATCCGTCCAGGTGAAACTGTTGATTTAGGATTTGCTATTACTCCTGCAAATGCAACTAAAAAAATTGTTACTTGGGAAATTAGTAATAAGCAAATAGCTAAAGTAAATGGATTGGGTCAGGTTACAGGTCTTTCAAATGGAACAGTGGGAGCTACAGTAACTACTTTTGATGGAGGGTTTTCAGATGTAGTAACAGTAACAGTTGCTGGAGAGCCTATCGGACCAATTGATCAGACAATTTCAGTGGATGCCGTTAGTATTTCACCTAGTGTTTTAACTTTAGAAGCAGGTGAAACCAGTAAAGTTACAGCTGGAATCATCCCTTTTAATGCTACCGTTCAATCAGTAGTATGGTCTTCATCTAATTCAGATGTGGTTACTATAAGTAATATAGGTGATATTATTGCTGTTGCAGAAGGTACAGCTACAATTACGGCTACTACACTAGACGGAGGTAAAACAGATTCAATTACTGTTACTATTACTGCAGGTACTTCAACAGGAGGTGGTAATGGAGGAACTCCAACAGTCCAGGTTGACGGTGGTACATTAACTGGAGGACCATTTACATTTACTGTAGGCGATGGAGTAGCTGATAACGTTTCAGGAGTATCGCTTTCTGGTAACGTTGGCGCAAACTCTCAGTATGTAGTTACTGATGATTCTGGAAATATTTTGGGATTACCACCAACACCAGAAGCTGTAAACTTTGATGATGCAGGTGAAGGAACTTGTTTTATTTACCATGTAAGTTTTGAAGGAACGCTGAATGGATTATCTGCGGGTGAAAATATTTCGGGCTTTTCAGGTGATTTTGATCTTTCCAACCGCATAAGAGTAGATAGAAACCAAGCTACCGCTCCAAGTGGTATTAATGGAGGAACGCTATCAGGAGGACCATTTACTTTTACAGTAGGAGATGGAATAGCTGACAACGTATCAGGTGTAACGCTAACAGGTAATACAGGTGCAAATTCTCAGTACGTAGTTACTGATGATGCAGGTAATATTTTAGGATTGCCACCAACACCTGAGGCTGTAAATTTTGATGAAGCAGGTGCAGGTACTTGTTTTATTTATCATTTAAGTTATGATGGTACTATTGGCGGATTAGCTGCAGGTAGTAATATTTCAGGGCTTTCAGGTGATTTTGATTTATCAAACAGAGTACGTGTTGATAGAAATGCAGTTGTAATTCCAGGAACACCTTCTGGAGATGTTATAATTATTGAAGCAGAAAGCTTAACAAGTACTGATGGAACCTATGATGATGCTAGTGCAGGAGGTTCAGGTCAAGGTGTGAACGTTATTGCAATTGGTGTAAATTTTGTAAATAGTGGTGATTATGCAGACTATACAATTAATGTGGGTACTGCAGGGGATTACGCTATTGAATACTTAATTTCTACGCCATCAAATGATGCGCAAATTCAAATAGCTGTTCAAGGAACATCTGAAACAGTTACAGATAATGTGCCTAACAATGGTGATTGGGAAGATTATACTGCTTTAACTTCCAGTTCAGTACTTAGTTTGAGTGCAGGAGTACAAACTATTAGAATTTCTGCTACAGGAACCAACCTTTGGCAGTGGAATTTGGATAAAGTGACTTTAACTAGACAAAACGGTGGGACAAGCACTCCTATTGTAAGTGGAGGAACATTATCAGGAGGTCCGTTTACATTTACGGTTGATGGAATTGCAGATAACGTGTCTGGTGTTACGGTTTCAGAAAATCAAGGAGCAAATGCTAATTGGGTGGTTACCGATGAAGACTTAAACATATTAGGTTTACCACCAACACCACAAGCTGTTAATTTTGATGAAGCAGGAGTAGGAGTTTGTTTAATATGGCACATTTCATATGAAGATGGTTTAACAGGACTTGTTGCTGGACAAAATGTTTCAGGACTGCAAGGAACTTATGAGTTGTCATCAAATTCAGTGCGAGTAAATCGTATTGCGGCGCCTAGTGGTGGAAACGCAACTCTTGTTATTGAAGCTGAAGATTTTGATTCAACAGATGGAACCATTGACGATGCACAATTTGGAGGACAAGGATTAGGCGTAAATGCAGAAGCTAATAATATCAACTATGTAAACAGTGGTGACTATGCGGAATACAGTATTGATGTTGCTGTTGCGGGTACATATAATATTGACTATTTAATTTCTTCTCCTTCAAACAACGCTCAAATTGAACTAGAGGTTGTTGGTTCTGGAGCATCATTAACGACCAATGTGCCTAACAACGGACAATGGGATAGTTTTGAACCTTTATCAGGGGGTACTGTTGCATTAACTGCAGGTACAAATGTGATACGAGTTACAGCTACAGGAAGTAATGTTTGGCAATGGAACTTGGATAAAATCACATTATCAACAGGAACTTCAGGCGCTAAAGATTTGGATGATGTAGCTTCACTTGAATTAATAGTATATCCAAACCCTTCAACTGACATCGTGTTTTTAGATGGTTTAAATAGTAATAATTCAGCTACTATCCATTTATACGATATTTCGGGTGCAGAGTTTAAAGCAGAATTAAATGCGGATAATTCAATTAATGTTGAAAGTTTAGCACAAGGTGTTTATTTCATTACAGTAATAAATGGAGTAGCTAAGCAAACTGCTAGATTCATTAAACACTAAGTTTGATAAAAGAATAGTCATCTTTTAATATAAACGGAATCCGAGCTTCATTTTTTGAGGCTCGGATTTTTATTTTCTACAGTATTTAGAATCCATTCAAATTCAGGATCTAATTGTTGTGCTCTGTCTTTTTGTGTTGGGGTAATTCGTATATCAGGTTTAATTCCATAACCCTCTATTTTAGATTTAAAAGGAGTTTCAACTTGCATTAAACCAAAACTTAATTTTACATTTGAATTTTGTAGTGCCACGGTTTTATAAATTCCTGCAACTGTTCCGTTATAAGCCCCGCCTGTTTCATCTCCTACAAATATTGCGCGCTTGGTTGCATGTAAATTGCTAGCAAGTATAGACGAGGCAGAAAACGAAGTGCCATTAATTAATACATATATATCCTTTAAAGTTCAAAGCGTTGGGTTTGCTTTCTTTTTTTTGAAGCAGAAAATTTATATGTATACTTTCTATTTTTTTTTCAGCAGTTGTAAGTTTTGTTTTTGTAATTTTATCTGATAGTGGGCGCTCTTGTTTTTTGTATTTATCTTTAAGTTCACGCTTAAACGTTTTGTTGAATATGGAATCGTTTTTTTTCAATTTAAGTTGAATGGTATCTAGTACCACTCCTTTATATTTCAAATAATATCCTGAAAAATAATGTCCAATTATCGAATTGTAAAACGTGGTATTATAGCCGTCGGAAGCAATTAATTTTTTTGTATCAGCAATTATTTTCTGAATAGGTTCATTGTTTACGGTAAGGACTTGGCTACCTATAAGGTTTTCATGTTTTTCGCTGTAGTCCGCACTAATTAAAAAAGCATCCGACACTTGTTCAAATTCAAGCTTATTGAAATCAAATGATGTTTTTGCACGTTGTTTTTTCTGTTTTCTGGATCGTTTTATAAAAGGAGGAGTGACGCTAATATGTCCTTGCCTAACTTGTGCCACAACAGGAGCAAGTTTTTTATAAAACATATGACTTGTTAATGGCGCCTGTATACATTGTTTCAGGCTGTCAAATTTATAGTCCAGTTGATCCTTGGAAGTGTATCGGTAAAGTTTAGGATGAAGTTTTTTTAACTCATTATAAGTCTCATCTACATCGCTCTGCAAATCAGTTATACTATGTTTATTTAAAAGCTCAGCATTGTATTTTTTTGTGCTTACGCAAGAAGTGATAAGTAGTAAAATGGAAATTAAAGTAATAGGCTTCATCATTTTGTTTCTGTAATTCCGGAAAAATAGTTGGATGTGTCATTAGTTACAAATAGAATACCAATTTATTACATAATTACTCAATTAGTCCAAAGAATAAGTAGCGTTAAGGTAGAAACATAAAAAAACTTTAATTTATCAAAGAAAAGCTACTATCAGAAATGATCAACAGTTATTTGCTAAAAACTGGCAACTATTACCTAACAATTAAATACCTTAAATTCTTTTAACAAAACTTTTAAACTAAAAAATTAGTTTAAACTAAAAGCTTAGTTAAATTTGAATAATGAAAAAGCAACTTACTAAAGCAGAAGAGGATGTTATGTTATTGCTATGGCAGTTAAATAAGGCTAGCGTAGCTGAATTAATAGCGGAAATGACAGCTCCTAAACCAGCCTACAATACGGTTTCTACTATTATCAGAATTCTTGAAACAAAGGGTTTTGTTGATCATGAAAAAAAAGGAAAGGGATATATCTATTATCCAATTATAAATAAAAAGGACTATAGCAAGCAGTCCATTAACAAATTAATGGAAGGCTATTTTGGCGGGTCATTTAAAAGTATGGTGTCATTTTTTGTCAAGGAAAACAATGTAAGTGTCGCTGAACTCGATGAGATCTTGAAGGAAATAAATTCTGAAAAAGAATAAAATGAATCATTACATAATACAGGTACTCATTTTACAAGCGCTATTTTTTTTGTTATATGAGCTTGTACTTAAAAAAGAAACCTTTTTCAAACTCAATCGTGCTTATCTTTTAGTAGCACAACTTGTAGTTATTGGGCTTCCATTTATTAATATTAATGTATTAAGCGGTCAGCTTCCAAAGCAACTTAAAACTACTTATGTGCAAGTATCTTATAACCTTAACAGGATCAATAATTTTAATGCGTTAGAGAAAGCGAGTACTTATGATTTTAACTGGATGTGGGTTATTTATTTTGGAATGGTGGTTTCGTTTGCATTGTTTGGTGTAAAATTTTACCACCTCATTAATCTCATGCGGTCAGGAAATTTAATTAATAAAAACAAGTACAAACTTATACTGTTGAGTAGTAAAAATAACGCTTTTTCGTTTTTGAATTTTATTTGCATAGGAAATAATATAGATAAAGAACAGCAGCAACAAATTATTGCTCATGAATTAGTCCATGTACAACAAAAACACACTTTAGATTTATTATTTTTTGAGCTGGTTCGAATTTTATTTTGGTACAATCCCTTTGTGTACCTATTTCAAAAACGAATTACTGAAATACATGAATTTTTGGTAGATGATACTTTAACGCGTCAAAAGGATAAAAAACAATATGCAAGATCTATCATAAATGAAATTTTTAACACCCAAACATTTTCTCTAACAAACAGCTACTCAAAAAAATCATTAATAGCCAAACGTATGAAGATGATTTTTAAAGAAAAATCTAAAAAAAGTGGCTACTATAAGTATTTAACAATTTCGCCAGTTATTCTAATAGCCGTAGTATATGTTGCCTGTTCTAAAAACGACAATAATTTTCAAAATATTAAGCCAGTACCAGCATTATTGACAGCTATACACTTTGAAACTGGTCCTATGGATAAATGCTTGGAATTCGTTCCTCAATTTAGCGTTGATGTTGATAACTTTCTTAAAATAATCAATACAAGATCAACAACTGATGCAGTTGTAAAACTTGTAGCACTGGATAATTCAAATAAAAAAGAGCAAATATGTCGAATTGTTTTCATTAAAGCCAATGAAATTTATGTGATGAAAAATATTCCACCGGCAAAATACTTCCTTAAAATCACTTATGGAAATGAATGGATGGTACCAAAATCAGGTAATGATTGCATGGGTTACTTTGCAAAAAATGAGCAGTTTGAATTAGGAGAAGATACTCTAGATTTTAATATTGTGAAAACAGCAAGTGGGATTGATGTGCCGTCTTATGAACTATCGCTTTCCGTTGATGATGAACAAACTAATTAGTTATTTTAGATGAACAATAAATTGTTATTCTTGTTAATATCCGTAATTATCTTTACTACTGCAAAATCTCAAGGGATACATTTGGACGCATATACTCCGATTAAAAATATTGAGGGAAACTATATTAACCTTGTAGTATTTGACAGCTTAATGGATTCAGGTAAACATACTATGCGGACAGTTGTCAATAAGGATAAAACTTTGAAAAACATTCATCTACAGCAAAAAACAGCCGCAGATAGTACTTTTGAAAAAATGGTAAACCCCGGTTTAGAAAAAAAAGATAATACAGCACCAGATTTTAATGTAAAGTCAATTACTGGGACTGAATATGTATTAAAAGAATTAGCTGAAAAAATAATCGTTTTACACTTTTGGAATACTCAATTTAAACAGTCCATTTCCAGTACCACAATAATGAATCAAATATTTGATAGCTATAAAAATAACCATTAGATTAAAATATTATCGGTTGATTTCGGATCAAAAAAGTCACTGCTAAAATTAATAGAAAATCAATCATTTAAATTTGATGTCATAAGTCAAGGCGGAATTCATTTTAAAAAATATGCCGTTTCATTTCCAAAATTTATTGTAATTAATGCTAAAGGAAAAATAAGTTACGAAACTAAAAATGCAGCTACTGCTTTTAATGAAATAACTACCCATATTGAAACTGAACTTAATAATCGTTAACTGATATGAATTCGCATTTATCATCAATTTTGATTCTTATATGTTTTTTGACTTGTTCATTAAAGGCTCAAAATAGAAACTTTTATGAGGATCATCCCATAACGGTTTCGGAATTTTATACCAAAGCAGCTATCGATACTTCGTACATTGCGAAAATTAATCGAAAGTATGCAGAGACTTGGATGTTTATTGATTACCAAACGGGGGATGAGGCCTATTGTGCAAATAGATATTTCTATGTTTTAAAAAATAAAATAGTTTTACATTGATTAATAAGGATAAAACCAAAACCAATATATGGGTCACTTTTTTACGCATTATTGGCAAAAGCCGTCACAGCGTTGAAAGAAAATGTTTTGTCAAATACAATGAATCATTCACAGTTAAAAATTTAAAAGAAGGTGCTTATAATATCCAAGTAGTACATGGAACTAAATGGAGGCAGCCTTTAAATAACATTAGCTGTAGCGGAAGGTTTTCAGAAAATGAATCTGTAACCTCATGGGCTTGTTCAAAAATTTATAATATTGAAAAATATAGCCAGCACACGTACACCAGTTTAAATGAACCTTCGTCAACATATTACGATGAAAAGCAACAAGTAATGCGCTGTAAATAATACGGTTATATTAGTTCGGGTTTAAATTACTCAAATAAAATCGGGAATTATACCACGTTAGTGTCTTCCTTAGCTTTAAATGGCGTTATAATTAGCCTTGAAGCCTTATCAAAATTAATATAATTATACACCCAGTTAAAAAGGGTAACCACTTTATTCCTGAATCCTACTAAAAAAATTAAGTGAATAAACATCCAAATAAACCATGCAAAAAAGCCGCCGAAGCGTAATTTATTAATGTCCACAACGGCTTTATTTCTGCCAATTGTAGCCATTGAACCTTTATCAAAATATTTGAAGGGCAGTAAGGGTTTTCCGTGGCGTAGCGCTAACAAATTTTTAGCCAAATGCTTGCCTTGTTGTATGGCCGGTTGAGCTACCATAGGATGCCCACGTTCATAGTCTTCGGTTTGCATTAAGGCGATATCGCCAATGGCAAAAATATCATCAAATCCAGCTATTTGGTTGAATTCGTTAACTTTATATCGGTTAGCTCTTTCAATCAAAGAATCACCACTAATGCCATCAATTGGCGCTCCAGTTACCCCTGCAGACCATATAAATGTTGCTGATCGCAGTTCCAATTCGGTATTGGTGGATACCAGATGATTTTCATAATTAGTCACCATTGTTTCTAAATGAATATGTACCCCAAGTTGCTTTAAAAATTTCTCTGCATTTTTACTTGCTACAGGACTCATGGGCGGTAATATTCTATCGGCACTTTCAATGACGTGAATCTGCATTTCGGAAAAATCCATATCGGGATAATCCCTTGGTAACACATTTGCTTTTAGTTCTGCAATGCCACCAGCAAGTTCAACACCTGTAGGTCCTGCGCCAACAATAACAAAATTTAAAAGCTCTTTACGTAATTCAGGATCGGGTGTAATTACTGCTTGCTCCAAATTTTCAAACATTAAACTACGTAATTTAAGTGCTTGTGGCACACTTTTCATACGCATGGCATTTTGCTCAATAGTTTTATTTCCAAAAAAATTAGTCCTAGCCCCGGTAGCTATTACCAAAAAATCATAGGTGATACTCCCTATATTTGTGAAAACTTCTTTTTTTACAGGATCAACATTGGAAACTTCAGCCATTCTGAAAAAAGTATTCTTTCCTTTTTTTACAATTTTTCGAAATGGATAGGCAATTGATTCTGGCTCCAGAGATGAAGTAGATACTTGGTATAAAAGTGGTTGAAACGTATGGTAATTTTGTCTGTCCAACAATACAATCTGAAAATCTTTTCGGGTAACTAGCTCTTTAGTTATAGAAACACCTCCAAAACCACCTCCAATAATTACTACTCTAGGTTTGGTAGTATTGGGAATATTTAATGTCAAGTCCATTATAATAAGATACAAAATTTACAACACTCTTTCTATTTAAAGAACAAGTATGACGCTACTGCAAGTAGCTAATTTTAAAACTACAAAACAATAAAAAATGCGTAATTATTTGCGATAACCTTATAGTTCAATTTAGGTGTTTGGTTAATTATAATTTAAGCAGTATCAACATTAATAATTATACGTACGCCACTGTAATTTTTAATGCTTTCAAAGGTTTTTATCAACTTTAATAAATAGGATTTAGTTTTAGATATACTTTGTTCAGGTGGTATTTTGAGTAAAATATTCTTATTGTATTGATTGCGAATACGCGATACAGCAGGAAACTCCGGGCCAAATACATTTTTTTGAAATGAATTCCGAAGTGCTTTTGCAAGCCAATCAGCAGCCTCGTTTGTTTTGTTATAATCGCGATGACGTAGGGTGAGTTTTATCAACTTGCAAAAAGGGGGATAGTGGTATTGTTTTCGTTCTTGCATTTGATCCTTCCACATACTTGTGTAATCATTAACGGAAACTTGCTGTAAAATTTGATGTAACGGATTAAATGATTGAATAATTACCTTTCCTCTTTTTTTGAACCTCCCTGAACGCCCTGCTACCTGACTTAATAATTGATAAGTACGTTCATGCGCACGATAGTCAGGAAAATGTAACAACCCATCTGCATTCATTACTCCAACTAAATTTACATTTTTAAAATCCAAGCCTTTGGCTAACATTTGAGTACCCACTAAAATATCAATTTCCTGTGCCTCAAACTTTGAAATAATTTTTTGGTGCCCAAATTTGCCTCGGGTAGTATCTTGATCCATACGATCCACTACGTGTTTGGGAAATAACCCTTTCAATTCTTCCTCCACCTGCTCCGTTCCCAATCCTTTTGTTAATAATTGTGTACTGCCACAGGCTCGGCATTCAAATTGTTCAGCTATTTGATAGCCACAGTAATGACAGCGTAACTTTTTAGTGTACTTGTGGTAAGTTAAGCTTACATCACATTGCGTACACTGCGGGACATAACCACAAGTGTTACAAGTTTGGATGGATGAAAAACCACGTCTGTTTTGAAATAAAATAACTTGTTCTTTAGCATCCAATGAGGTCTGAATTTCCTCCAGTAATCGATCACTAAAATGACCTTTCATTAATCTTTTGCGGTATTTTATTTGAAGATCCACCAATTCAATATCCGGCATTAAAATGTTTTTATGCCTTTTATTTAAAGTTACCAAACCGTATTTGCCACTTTGCGCATTTGCATAAGTTTCCACACTTGGTGTAGCTGATCCCAGTAATACCTTAGCTTTAAAACTATGCGCCAAAACAATGGCAGCATCCCTTGCGTGGTAACGCGGTGCAGGGTCGTATTGTTTATATGTTTGCTCGTGTTCCTCATCAATAACAATAAAACCTAATTCTTGAAAAGGCAAAAATAAAGCCGAACGTACGCCAACAACCAAAAGTGGTTTTCCATTTGAATTTAACACCCTGTTCCAAGCTTCCACACGTTCATTAGCAGAAAAACGTGAATGATATACTACTAAATAGGTTCCAAAAACAACTTTTAAACGTTCAATTAACTGCGTTGTCAGTGCAATTTCTGGCAACAGAAACAAGACTTGCTTGTTGGCGTCTAATTCTTTTTTTATGAATTTACTGTAAATTTCAGTTTTACCAGATGAAGTTACCCCGTGGAGTAAGCATACATTTTTTTTTTCAAACGCAAGTTGTAACGCTTGGTAGGCTATTTTTTGATGCTCGTTTAGCTCATAGTGCCCTTTGGATTGCATGTTTGCGAAATTCACCCGGTCCACTTGTTCTTCAAATACCTCTAGTATTTCTTTTTTTGCCAAAGCATTTAACGTACTTGTAGTTGCTTTAGCTAATTCCAGCAGTTCTTTAGTGCTTACTTTATCTTTTTTTCCACTTAGCGTGAAGTAATGTAAAACAACCTCACGTTGTTTTGGGGCATTGGATAAGCCTTCCAAAATAATTGGTAATTTTTCTGCAGTGCTATTTGGATGTAATTTTACCCATTTTTGAATTTTTGGAGTGTATTTTTCTACTACGTATTCTTCAAGGGTAATGATCTTTTTTTTGAGTAACGCATAAGCCACTGGCAGTACTGTTTTTTTATTCAGAATTTTAACTAATTCCTGAATTTTGAGGCTGCTTGAAAATTGTAAGGCTTCGTACACTAAAAATTCATCATCTTTTAATGTGGTGACATCTACTTCAATTTCTTTATTTTTTATTAAAACTGTTTCTCCTTCTAACAACAATGCCGATGGTAGCGCTGCTTTCAATAATTCACCATTAGTACACATGTAATAGTTAGACATCCATTGCCACAAAGCCAATTGGCTTTTCAAAACCAAAGGTTGTTCATCCAATATGCAATCAATTTCTTTGGCTTCGTAAATTTCAGGATCTTCATGATGGATGCTTATTACTATTGCCGCATATAATTTTCGTTTTCCAAAAGGAACCGAAACACGCATTCCTACTTGTAAAAATTTAGCTTCCGTTTCATTTACTTGATAAGTAAATGTGTGCTTTACAGGAATTGGTAATAAAACATCAATAAAGTACGTCATACTCAAATTTAAAGATACGCAGCTGGAATTAAAAGTAAACTAACAGGTGCTTTAAAATTAACTTAGCATTTGTTTTTAAATAACAGCTTATAAAAAGAAATTCCAAACCAAACCAAAGCGGATCAAAAAATCTCGGGCAGGATAATTTGGGGCTACCAGATCGGTATTTTGGGCTAGTAAATATTGCGCATTTTCTAATTTAAAAAATATGCGTGTTTGGCGTACTTTGGCATTCAAAAACAAATCTACAATTGGGTAATTTCCAAGTTTAAGCGAATTCTGTACGTAGTTTTCAGCAATAATAGGATCATAGCCATCCACAAAATAACTAGTAAAATATTTAAAATTAATCCCAATTTGTGCAAACATAGCACGCTTAAATACGTGATTTTGATAGTATAATGTATTCCGGGTTACAAATTGAGGTACATTATAAATTTCTTCAATATCATCGCCTAAGGCTTGCTGAAACAACAAGGTATTTGCCAATCGGAAGTTACCAAGGTTAAATTCGCGAAAAGCTTTCAATTTAAATAAATTAATCACATTGTCCGTTTGTAGCGGTGTCGATATGCTTACATTTTCAGTAACAATCCTGCCATTGTTGGAAAAAGTAGTTTCAACATCACGCCTTCCAAAATAAGTGTAGTCATTAATTATTGAATAAGATCCTTCCAAATCAACTATTTTTTCAGCATTAATTTTAGCGGAAAAAGTATTTGTTATTACATTACTAAAGTCATTTTGCCAATTATACCCTATAAAATTACTTTGGTGTAGTAAATAATTATAATTTGGTACTTCGGAGGCTAAACGGTAGCCAAATTTTACAGCAATATTATCCCTATACTGATATCCCGCTTGCCCATAAAAATATTGATTTTCAAATTCACCAGAAATAGTGGATTGTGCATCACCTTCAAGCAAAAAGCCTTTGTAAGTGTTTTTATAATGTGCTACCAAGGATACAATATCTCCTGTTATACGGTTTCCAACAATATCTGAATTGACAAGTGTAGGCGTAGTCCCATCATCTTCCAACCTGCCCCTAATGATTACCCTATCATAACCGTAATTATAATTACTATATTTTATAAAAAAACCTAAATCCCCTAAGTTGGTATTTGAATAGTGTAATCCAATTTGATTGGTAAAATATTCCAATTCTGTTTTATCTCTGAAATTTCCTGAGTTTTCAGCTTCTCCAAAAAAAGCTTCACTTGCACTATCTTGGGTAAACGTAAATTGTTTTGTAGTGTATTCCAGTCGGTGTTTTACTGACAACTCGTTAGGTTGCGTACTGTCTTGAACAAAAATTCGGTATTCATGATCTAAATAAAGGCGTTTTCCTTCCAACTCGCTTTCACCGCTTGTAAAAGACGGATCAAAAGAGCTTCGATTATCAAAATTTTCATTGGCTTCTAAAAACTGTATTAAATCTTGACCTGAAAGCCCCCCATTTTCTTCATTTAAAATTGTTTGATCTGTAAAATGAATATTAGCTACATACCTTTTATTGGGCATGGTGTAACTCAAGGTAGTCCGAAAAGCACGTGTACTGGTAAGAGAATTAATGTAATCGCCCAAGGTACGAACTCCTTTGTAGGCGATGGAAAAATTAATATTTGGCGAAGTATTTACCGTTAAAAAGGCATCCAATTGCTGTCCCTGATCCACAGCAGTTTTATAATATAAATCTGTTAATGGGGTAGGAACGCGATAATAGTTTATATCCTTGGCTTCCAAATACGCCAAATGCCTTACGCTAGCTCCAAAATGAGGCATTTCTTCAAAATATTTAGGTTGTTTGGCTAATTGTACGTAAGGACTTCCCACATTGGCAAAAGGAACCAATTCAAAATCATCTTTACGTAAATAATTAAACTTATAGTCTTTACGAATAGTCAGTGTGGTGTCCAAATAAGTGGTATCTCTTTCGGCAGAAATAATTTGATATAATTCTATTGGAGGCTTTTTTTTCTTTTCTTTTGGTTTTGAAAACTTGCGTTTAGATCCACCTTTATCTTCATCCTCATAATTAGAGCCGCCTAGGTCATCTGGGGTTGTTTGAGCCATTCCAGCCAGGGAACACGCAATAAAAAAAATAATAAACTAAATTGTTTCATACTACTAACTATAGATACTGAAACCTGTTCAGCATAATGACAAAAATATGTTTTTTATACATATATTAGGACTTTCAATTTTGTAATTTGCTTATACTAAAAAAACATTTCAATTTGCTTGAATGTGGCACTGACGAAGCTGGTCGGGGCTGTTTAGCAGGTCCAGTAACTGCCGCTGCAGTACTTTTACCCGATGATTTTAGCGATCCACTTTTAAATGATTCTAAAAAATTAACTGAAAAAAATAGGAGCAAACTGCGCAAAATCATAGAGCAAGAAGCTATTTCCTACAAGGTAACCCATGTTTTTATGGAAGAAATTCAAAAATTAAATATCCTTCATGCTTCCATAGCAGCCATGCAGCGTTCCGTTTTACAGCTAACACCAGCTCCACAATTTATATTAGTAGACGGTAACAAATTTACCCCCGTTGCAAACATTCCGCATGAGTGTATTGTAAAAGGCGATGGGAAATATTTGAATATTGCTGCAGCCTCAGTATTGGCAAAAACGCACAGAGATGCCTACATGCAGCAAATTGATGCAGAGTTTCCAATGTACGGATGGAAACAAAACAAAGGGTATCCTACTAAAATACATCGTAATGCAATACGCGAATATGGTACCACAAAGTACCACCGTATGGGCTTTAAACTACTTCCTGAACAATACAGTTTGGATTTGTAGCTAGAAATTAATGCAACTGTTTTTCATTTCCATTTAAAAAGTTCCAATCACTTCAGTATTTTTGTCAGTAATTACTACTGTTATATTTTAACATAACGCTACAGCAATTCGTATATGTCAGCACAAATAAGTATGATTTCCCATTGTAAAACAACGCTTTTAAAAATAACTTTTTGGATAAGTTTGGTGCTTTTTTTGATTGGTTGTACTCAAAAAACTACTAAAACAGATTCCCCGATTCCTTTTATTCCTGCAAATACAAGCTTTGTAATCAAAGGAAATAATTTAAGGCAAATTCAATCGCATTTTGCAAATAACTCGTTAATTGCAAAAAATAAAGAAAACGTATTAGTCAATTATTTCAAAAAAAATCGGAGGATTTAAACTAATTACGCCTAAAAAACATGATTTTTACCTGTGTTATTCTCCTATTGGAAAAACAGATTTAGGTTATACATTAATAACACCTTTAAAAAGTGGTTTGCTTAGCGCCGAAAAAATAAAGAAATACACCACTGGAAATTTTAATTATAACAATACCGAATATTCCGAAGTAACCATGAATGATAAGGTGTTTTATACCACCACTTTGGATAGTACCTGGATTGCTTCGGATAATAAATTATTGGTTGAAAATAGTATTCGTCAATATCAAAACAAACCAAAAAAGAAACAAAGTAGTCCTTATGCTGATAGTTTTAAGGTGTTGGAAGAGGATGATAATTCATTTTCAGTAGTAATTAATAACAAAAACAATCTTGATATTATTCAGCGCTTATTACCCAATTACGATACTTCAACTTTTGAAACAAAAAACTGGAGTGGCTGGACAGCAGGAGATTTTAAAATTGAAAACAATGCCATAACATTTGATGGAGTGTACAAAGCAAAAGATTCAATTTATGACTACATGAATCTTTTTAATAATACACAGGCTCAAACTAATCAACTTGCTACTATTACACCGACCAATTTTGAAAGTTTTACCTCCTTTACCTACGATAATTATTCTCAGTTAGCAGCTAATATTTCGCTGTACAATCACAAAGAAGCTGATTTAAAAAATGATGCTTTGGATGATTTTATTTCTGAAACCGATGAATTTGGAGTGATACGCTTGGTCAATGATCAAGCCCTTGCTTTTTCTTTGATTGATGAAACTATTGATATACCTGCATATTTAGGTACCGAAACTAACAATGAAACTTTCAGAGATTTTACCATTTCAAAATTAGATGAATCTATTGATTTTAATGAAAAATTAAGTCCATTGATTACTGAAGTTAATCAGGTTGGTTTTTACATTCAATTAGGAAATTTCGTTGTTTTTGCCAAAGATAAAAATGTGCTAAAGGATATTATTACAGCTTCAAAAAATGAAGATGTGCTTCCTAATAAAAACTGGTACACCAATTTTTCAGATCAAATTGCAGATCAGAGTAGTGTACTGCATCTTCAAAACACTAAAACTTTGATTGAAAAAACGGCATCACATGTTGCTGAATCTTACATTAAAAACTGGGATAAGGCAAAAAATGCAGACTATAAATTAGCTGCCATTCAATGTACTGCAGATATTGGGTTTACACATATTCATCAAGTCATTTCAAAATCTGAATCCAAACGATCTGATTTTATTAAAGTTGCTCAAACTGCCAGTACAGTTTTGGAAAATGATATCATAAACAGGCCTCAATTTGTAAAAAATCACCTTTCAAAAGGAATGGACGTGGCTGTACAGGATAAAAGTAATGAACTCACACTTATCAACAATACGGGTAAAATTTTGTGGCAGAAAAAAATTGAAGCTCCTATTCTTGGGAAAATTCAACAAATTGACATGTACCGTAATGGCCGTTTACAGCTTATTTTTACTACGCCATACAAATTACACGTTTTGGACAGGAATGGAAATGATGTGGCTCCATTTCCTTTAACTTTCAATAGTCCAATTACGCAGCCCGTTGCTGTTTTTGACTATGATAAAACTAGAAAATACCGAATCGCCATTGTTCAAAATGATAAAATCAAATTGTACGGTAATAAAGGGCAATCCATAAAAGGCTTTCGTTTTAAAAACAAAGCAAAAGGGACAATTATTTATCCGCCAAAGCATATTAGAGTGGGGAGTAAGGATTATATTGTAGTTAACGAAAGTAATGGAGGAGTTCACTTTTTAAATAGGACCGGAAAGGAACGGATTAAAATAAAATCTGGGTCTACCAAAACTATTAATGATTGGTTTTGGTATAAAAACACCTTTGCTTCTCTTACTACGGATAATCAACTAACCCAAATTACTACATCGGGAAATTTGAGTAAAAAAGCGGCACCAATTGCTATTGAAAATACACAAATTGACGCTACGCTAAAAACATGGGTGTCTTTTGCTGAAAATACATTGAGTATAAAAGATAAAAAGGTAGATCTTGAATTTGGAGTGTATTCCGAGCCAAAAATTTTCTATTTGAAAAATAAAGTTTACATAAGCATTACCGACACACAAACAAGTAAGATCTATTTGTTTGATAGTAATGCAAAACCAATTACAGGCTTTCCAATTTATGGGAACAGTCTCATTGATATGGAAAATGCAGATAAAGATAATGCGCTGGAAATTATTACAATTGGCGAAAAAAATAGTGTGTTGTTTTACAAAATGAACTAAAGCTGTAAATAAGATTTTCTTATAGGTCTCAGGTTTAGTTAAAACTATGCATTTTTAATGCATTTCGCTTTTAGCTTCTAAAAATATTACAAGAGCTATTGGCAATTAGTAATTAGTTGTTGGCTTTAAAATACAGCTAATAGCTAATTGCGAAAAAAAGTAATGACTTTTAGTCATAACCGAAACTATGGTACTTTTAGTCAATAGTGGTTCATTTGAAAAATAAACTAGGTATTCCGTTTAAAAAAAAATTTCTAGAAGTCAATTTTATAAGTATCTTTGTGTTTAAGTTTCATTTACATGATATGTTATCAAGAAAGGTTGAGGGATTAGACCCTTTGAAGCCTTAGCAACCCTTTAAATAGTTAAAGAAGGTGCTAAATTCTACCTAATTAATTTGGATAGATAACAACAGATTATTTCAATAATCTCACCTTGCTTGCACATTATCATTTAATATAAATAAGCAAGGATTGGATTCAGTACTTACCTATATTTCAATTGAAAATTACACCACATATGCTGGGGAAACCATTCATGTTGATTTATCATATCAATTATTTGGACCGCCTTTAGGGAAAGCACCTGTGGTATTGGTTACTCATGCATTAACTGGAAATTCTCAAGTAAGTGGATCCCGAGGGTGGTGGACTAGTTTGGTCGGTGCAGAAAAGGTAATTAATACCAATAAATATACTATAATCGCTTTTAACATTCCAGGAAATGGATATGATGGAAAGCCAGAAAATTTATACGATAATTATAAAATTTTCACTGCCAAAGATATCGCGCGTTTGTTTTCGCTTGCGCTGAAAGAATTACAAGTAACACGTTTATTTGCAAACGTTGGTGGATCTTTAGGTGGCGGTATTGCTTGGGAGCTTTCGGTGCTGCAACCAAATTTAGCAAAAAACTTAGTCGTAGTAGCTACGGATTGGAAAGCTACAGATTGGGTAATAGCCAATACAAAAATACAGGATGCTATTTTGTTAAATTCCAATAATCCATTACACGATGCTCGTATGCATGCCATGTTAATGTATCGTACTCCTGAGTCTTTTACCATGAAGTTCAACCGAACAAAAAATGAAAGTTTAGGGATGTTTAATATTGAAAGTTGGTTGCAATATCACGGAAAAAAATTGGAAGAACGTTTTCAGTTAAGTGCTTATAAGCAATTAAATTACATATTGAGTACTATTGATGTTTCTTTAGAATACAATAATTTTAAAGAAGCTGTTTACGCTATAACGGCTGATATTCATGTAGTAACGGTAGATAGCGATGCATTATTTACGTTAAAAGAAGATAAAGTGACTGTTAGCCAATTGCGCGAAATTAGACAGCGTACTGGTCAAAAAGTAACTCATCAGGTCATTAGATCCATACACGGTCATGATGCTTTTTTAATAGAATATGACCAATTAGATGGTTTTTTAGAACCCATATTTAAATAAAGTTCAAAACAAAATAAAATAGATTTTTACAATAAATAAAGCTGACAGCCGAAAACTGAAAGCCTAAAGCCAAATTTATGAAAGTAACATTAAATAGAGTAAACGAAAAATTCCATTTCCAGGTTAAAAATGAACGTGGATACATGGTCGATTTGGATAAACGAAAGGAGCAAGGAGGTGATGATCTAGGTGCCAGTCCAATGGAGTTGTTGCTTATGGGTGTAGCAGGGTGCAGTGGCATTGATTTAATTGGAATTTTACAAAAGCAACGTCAGGAAATTGAAAGTTATCAAATGGAAGTGGAAGGCGATCGTACGCCTATGGGTGAAGCCAAACCTTTTACAAAAATACACGCTACTATTTTTATAAAAGGAAAGGTAGCACCAAAAAAAGCATTAAAAGCGGCAGAATTATCATTTGAAAAATATTGTTCGGTATCAAAAACATTAGAGCCGACAGCTACAGTAACTTATAGTGTTGTGGTAAACGGAGAAAAAGTAACTACAAATGGAGGAAAATAAACATTTTGAAACAATAGCAGTACGCAGTCAAATTGAACGTACAGCCAATATGGAGCATTCGGTGCCTTTGTACCTCACTTCAGGTTTTGTGTTTGAAGATGCTGAGGAAATGAGGGCTTCCTTTGCGGAAGAAAAACAACGTGATTTATACAGTCGGTACAGCAACCCCAATACAAATGAATTTATTTCAAAAATTTGTAAGCTCGAAGGAGCTGAAGCAGGTTTTGCATTCGCATCAGGCATGGCAGCTGTGTATTCAACATTTGCGGCATTATTAAGTTCAGGCGATCATATAGTTTCAGCACGTTCGGTATTTGGAGCTACTCACGGGTTGTTTACAAAGTACTTCCCAAAATGGAATATTGAAACAAGTTATTTCAGTGTAAACGAAGTAGAAAAAGTAGCAAGTTTGATTCAGCCAAACACTAAATTTATTTATTGCGAAACTCCAACAAATCCAGGTGTAGATGTTTTGGATATGGAATATTTAAGTGATATCGCTAAAAAGCATAATATTCTTTTAATTGTCGATAATTGTTTTGCAACCCCATATTTACAAAACCCAATAAAATTTGGTGCCGATTTGGTAATACATTCTGCAACTAAACTTATTGACGGTCAAGGACGGGTATTGGGAGGAATTACGGTAGGTAACGCTGAGTTGATAAGAGAGATTTATTTGTTTTCACGTTTAACAGGTCCTTCAATGTCTCCTTTTAATGCCTGGGTGTTATCAAAAAGTTTAGAAACTTTAGCAGTGCGTGCTGATAAGCAATGCGATAATGCTTTAAAATTAGCTGAGTTTTTAGAGAGACATTCTAAAGTAGCGTGGGTAAAATATCCATTTTTAAAGTCTCATCCCAGTTACGAGATAGCAAAAAAACAAATGAGATTAGGAGGTACTATTGTTGCTTTTGAGGTTAAAGGAGGAGTGTCAGCCGGAAAAACATTTTTTGATAATATAAAAATGTGTTCGCTTTCAGCAAACCTTGGCGATTCTCGTACAATCGTCACGCATCCAGCATCCACTACGCATGCTAAATTATCTGATAAGGATAAACAGGTAGTTGGTATAACACCTGGTATGGTACGCTGTTCTTTAGGATTAGAGCATATTGATGATATTATTAAAGATATTGAGCAAGCTTTGTCAACTATTTGATAGTTAATGTTTAGTAAATTTAAAGAAGCTCAAAAATTTTTTTTGAGTTTTTTTTATTTTTTAGGGTAGGGTAAATTTAATGTAGCCTGTTACTAATATGAATTTAAATCTGAAAATTAAATAAAACACTAATTATGAAAAATTATTTATTGAAAATTGCATTTATTCTAGCTGCTTGTGTGTCTTTTATAGCTTGCGAAGAAGAAACAGAAACAGAAGTAGATTGCACATTAGAAACAACATTAACTTTTGATGTAAGTGCCGAAACACAAGGAAGAGAAGTTACCCTAATAGCACCATTTTTTGAAGAAGCAACGTATCAATGGTTTATTAATGATGAAGAAATAGAAGCTGGTAATAATAAATCACAATTTTTACATGTTTTTGAAGGTGAAGCAATAAAATTTGATGTTTGTGTTTTAGTAACAAAAAATGGTTGTGAAGAAACCAATCGTGCTTGTGAGGTTTATGAGATTGAAAAAACTGAAGATGAGAGCGAAGGTGAAGACATGTTGATGTGTGATTTGGTACAAGCTATCGTAATGGATCAAGAGACAAAACAAGAAGGTAGAGAGGTGAGATTTGTGGGGCCAACATATGATTTAGTAGGAATAAAAGTAGATTATAAATGGTATGTAAATAAAGAATTAGTTAAATCAGGAGTAGATTTAAATGAATATACTCATGTTTTTGAAAAAGATGAGTTAGTGGATAATACAGTATGTCTTACCATTAGTACTGTAGGATGTGAGGAAGAATTTACAGCTTGTTTAGAGTATAGTGTGCCTTCAAACGGAGGTTGTGAATTTCCATTAGATTTTACTATTGAAAAGATAGGAGACCAAAAAGTGAAATTAACTGTAATAGAAGGTCCTAAAGATTCAGGTTATGTTTGGACTGTAAGTGGCAATACTTTTGAAACGACTGAAGGTGAATTTATATACGATGATGCGCAAGATGGGGACGAATTCTGTTTATTTGTTGAAACTCCAGATTGCCCAAAAGGAAAACAAGTATGTGATACATATAAGAAAAAGTAGAAGGAAGTAGCTTGTCCAGATTTTTTATTAGCTATAAGAATGTAACAGGCTTGGATATTACTGTAGATGTGATTAATGAAAATTCACTGGAAAACTTTACATATACATGGAATGTTGATGGTAAGCTTCCAGCTATAGGAATTAAAAAGCTAGAAAACGGATCTTATACTTTTGATATTGAAGGCTTGTAATTTTACAAAATCATAAGTCATTTTACACAAAAGGCAGTCTTATTGTTAAGGCTGTCTTTGTTAGTTTATCAAAGTTGTGTTTAGGAATTTTAGGCGTATATAATGTTAAGAAAAACCTTACATCGTTTCCTGTGTAAATTTACCGAATTAAAATGCGCCTTTAAAAATTCTACTTCAACATAAAAAAGAATCGTAACACATGCTATGCTTATTTTTTCTGATTTATATAATTCCTAAACCTATCATTTTTCTTTAAGGTTTATTTAAATAGGAAACGGCATCACTTTTATTAATTTCTTTATTTGAGTAGTTATTTTTATCAAATTGATAATTTTAAGTCTTTTTTTTTACTCAAATTAAGATGTTACTAAATAAATAAAAATAAGGGGTGTTGCTGAATGATATTTGTTTTTGGAATCATTCTAAATAAGTAAAATCATTTGTTATATACTCGTTTTTATAAGCATATTTGCAAACGTTTTTTATTTAAATGCACCATGTAATGTTTAAATGGAAAACCGACTTTAACAATCAAAAGTTTTATAAATTTTTAAAAAGTAAAACATCATAGAAAAGGTATTTGATATTTAAAATGTTCAAAATTTATATAGTCCACTTGTTTGATTATATGTGTTTTTATTTTAGAACAAACCTTTGATACTGAAAAGACTTCGATTACATATGAATACTTACAAGGATTACATCAAGGAAATTGCAGAAAGAAAAACGCTGGGACTTCACCCGAAGCCAATTGATGGAGCGGAATTGTTAACCGATATTATAAGTCAAATTAAAGATGTAGATAATGAATATAGAGCAGCTTCTCTTGACTTTTTTATCTATAACGTTTTACCGGGAACAACTAGTGCAGCTGGTGTAAAGGCAAAATTTTTAAAAGAAATCATTACGGGCGAATCAGTTGTTGAAGAAATTTCTGTTGATTTTGCATTTGAGCAATTATCACATATGAAGGGTGGACCTTCAGTAGCTGTATTGTTAGATTTGGCTTTGGGGAGTGATGCTATTTTAGCCAAAAAAGCAGCCGAAGTTTTAAAAACTCAAGTTTTTCTATATGAAGCTGATACAGATCGTTTAGAAAAAGCATATAATGAAGGAGATGACATTGCAAAAGAAATTATAGAAAGTTATGCTAAAGCGGAATTTTTTACTAAACTCCCTGATGTTGAAGAAGAAATTGAAATAGTATCATACATTGCAGGTGTTGGAGATATTTCTACGGATTTATTATCACCAGGAGCTGATGCACATTCAAGATCTGATAGAGAATTACACGGGCAGTGTATTTTTGAACATAATAAGGATATGCAAAAGGAAGTGTTGGCTTTAAAAGAACAACACCCTGATAAGCGAGTGATGTTAGTAGCGGAAAAAGGAACTATGGGAGTAGGATCCTCAAGAATGTCCGGCGTAAACAACGTAGCATTATGGACAGGGATTCCTTCAAGCCCTTATGTGCCGTTTATTAATATTGCGCCAGTAATTGCCGGAACAAATGGGATTGCTCCAATTTTTTTAACAACAGTAGGTGTAACAGGAGGTATTGGAATTGATTTAAAAAACTGGGTAACTAAAAAGGATGAAAATGGAAAAACCATTTACGATGAAGATGGAGAGCCAGTTTTAGAGCAAGTATATGATGTTTCTACAGGAACAGTGTTTACTATAAATATTAAAGAAAAAAATTATACAAAAATGGTAAAGCCGTTAAGGACATTTCCACAGCGTTGACACCTCCAAAAATGGAGTTTATTAAAGCAGGAGGATCTTACGCAGTAGTTTTTGGTAAAAAATTACAAACTTTTGCATGTAAAGTTTTAAAAATTGAAGTGCCTCAAGTATATGCGCCTTCAAAAGAAGTTTCTATAGACGGGCAAGGACTTACTGCTGTTGAAAAAATATTTAATAAAAATGCGGTTGGGACTACCCCAGGTAAAACCTTACATGCCGGATCAAATGTACGTGTTGAAGTAAATATTGTAGGATCACAGGATACCACAGGTTTAATGACCTCTCAGGAATTGGAAATGATGGCAGCAACTGTGATTTCTCCAATTGTTGATGGGGCTTATCAATCGGGTTGCCATACAGCTTCCGTTTGGGATGATAAGTCAAAGGCGAATATTCCAAGGCTGATGAGTTTTATGAATGACTTTGGTTTAATTACCGGGCGTGATCCTAAAGGAAAATACTTTCCAATGACGGATGTAATTCATAAAGTATTGAATGATATTACTGTAGGAGACTGGGATATTATCATTGGTGGAGATTCGCATACGAGAATGTCAAAAGGGGTTGCCTTTGGAGCAGATTCAGGAACTGTCGCCTTGGCTTTGGCTACAGGTGAAGCTACAATGCCAATTCCAGAATCCGTAAAAGTGACTTTTAAAGGCAATATGAAATCTTATATGGATTTCCGTGATGTGGTACATGCTACACAACAACAGATGTTAAAGCAGTTTGGCGGTGAAAATGTATTCCAAGGAAGAATCATTGAAGTACATATTGGAACGTTAACTGCTGATCAGGCGTTTACATTTACGGATTGGACTGCTGAAATGAAAGCAAAAGCTTCTATTTGTATTTCTGAGGACGATACTTTAATTGAATCTTTAGAAATTGCTAAAGGAAGAATTGAAATCATGATCCAGAAAGGAATGGATAACGATAAGCAAGTGCTTCAGGGGTTGGTAGATAAAGCTAATGTTAGAATAGCAGAAATCAAGTCAGGAGAAAAGCCAGCGCTACGTCCTGATGCCAATGCTAAATATCATGCGGAAGTTGTGGTAGATTTAGATGAGGTAATTGAGCCCATGATTGCAGATCCTGATGTAAATAACGAAGATGTTTCTAAACGTTATACGCATGATACGATTAGGCCACTTTCCTTCTACGGAGGTGATAAAAAAGTAGATCTTGGATTTGTTGGATCTTGTATGGTGCACAAAGGTGATATGAAAATTTTAGCGCAAATGCTAAAAAATATCGAGGCACAACATGGGAAAGTTGAATTTAAAGCGCCGTTAGTAGTAGCGCCTCCTACCTATAATATTGTAGATGAATTGAAGGAAGAAGGGGATTGGGAAGTATTGCAAAAATACTCAGGTTTCGAATTTGACGACAATGCGCCTAAAGCAACAGCACGTACTGGATACGAAAATATTTTGTATTTAGAGCGACCTGGATGTAACTTATGTATGGGTAATCAGGAAAAAGCTGAGCCTGGAGATACAGTGATGGCTACTTCAACCCGTTTATTTCAAGGAAGAGTGGTAAAAGACTCTCAAGAGAAAAAAGGAGAATCATTGTTGTCATCAACGCCAGTAGTAGTACTGTCTACCATATTAGGAAGAACTCCTAACATTACTGAATATCAAGCAGCTGTTGATGGTATTAATTTAACCAAGTTTAAACCATCTAGCAAATTATTAGTAAATAGTTAGTAGTTTGCTACTTAGAATAAAAAAAA
>NZ_AFPB01000146.1 GCF_000218485.1 Aquimarina agarivorans
TTAATAATGAAAAACAACAGCTTGTTGCACACTATGTAAAAAAATACAAGGGAAATATTGTTAAATTAAATGGAGATACCTTTACTGCAACTTTTGAAGGGCCAAGTAAAGCCGTGCATTGCAGTATCGATTTGGATGAAATTTATAAAAGTGATCGTAAAAAAATAAGTATAGGAATCCATATAAAGGAATGTTTGGTAGGAAATCCCATTTGTAATGAGACTGAGGATTTTGCGATGTTTGTATTGGATGAATCCCAGCCTTATGAAATTTTATTGACGCAAACTGCTAAAAATTTACTGGTGGGTACAAGAGTCCGTTTTACGCAGCACAAAACATTATTTAAAGTAAAAAATGGATCCCCTTTATTGTTATTTTCTGTAACTGAAAAGCCTAAATATAATACAGCGCCTCTTCAAAACCAAACTAATATTTTGCCTCAAAATGATACTTTTTTAAACAAAGTGATAAAAAAAATAGAAGATCATATGAGTAATGAACACTTTGGAGTGGATATGCTTTTTAAAGAAATAGGGGTAAGTGAACGGCAATTGCAACGTAGGCTAAAAATTATTACCAATCAATCGCCCAGTAAATTAATTTGTTCAATGCGTTTGCATAAAGCAAAAGAATTAATAATAAATCAGCATAGTACAATTGCGGAAATTGCCTTTTTGGCAGGTTTTTTCAATCCTTCATATTTTTCTAAATGTTTTAAAAAAGAATTTTCAGTAAGTCCTTCGGAATTGATTAACTATTAATTAGGAGTAAAATAAAAGCCTTGTATTTATGCAAGGCTTTTGTCATTGTAGTGGTACCTATTTTTAAAGTATCAAACGAAAAAGAACCACTTTTATGGATAATTTAATGTTTGGAATGTTATTGTACTGAATTTTAGATTTTTATAAATTAAGTATCTTTTAAAATAAGGAGTTATATTATACAACAAATTTATTTAACCCAAGTATTTACCGCCTTAACAGCTTCATTGGTATAGTCCGTAAACATGCCGTCAATTCCAGCATCAAAAAACAAGTGATATTCAGTTTCAGGAGTTGCTCCACTCCATTGCATGTTTTCGTTTCTAAACGTATAAGGGTGCACTAATAAGTTGTTTTCATGTGCCAGTGTAATAAAATCAGTTGCAGGTAAAAGCTCAATTTCCCCAGTTTCTGATGTTTTGTAAGAAATTATAAAAGGCTTCCAGGGCCCAATGCCATCAGCATAAGTAGCGGTAAATTCCATTCCTTCTTTAGTAGCAAAAAACGCGTAAGTTCTTTCATCTCCACTTTTGAAAAAATCAAACGGGGATCCGTAAGAAATAAAATCACCTTCAGGAACATTAAAATCCAATGATCCATCTTTGTTAATGTTGTAAGTAGAAATTAGCTGTACTAGTTTAACAGATGATTTTGAGTTGATGTATTGCAATGGCGCAACTTCAAAACATTGTACAAATACTGGAGCACTTTGGCTATTCCAATTGGCTTTTTCAAGCGCATCGATTAATTTATCTTCCATTTTAAAATCAAAAATTTCATTATGAAATAAAGGATGTTTAATTTCAGGATAAATACCGATAGTTCTTTTTGCGGATTCAGTTTGTTTTTTTGCAAGTTCGATTACTTCTTCAAAAGTGGGAATGTCAAATTGATTGTCAAATTCTTTTGAACGACCATCAAATGCTTGTTTTGCTTTTAAAGTTTTAATCTGTGCTAGTGTAAAGTCGGTAGAAAACCAGTCTGTAACCATTTTTCCATCCAATTCTTTAGTGCTCTTTAAGTCAGCAAATTCTTCAATTTCAGCAACATTAGTAGTGCCCGATAACATAGGTTCATGCCTAACAATTAAATGACCGTCTTTTGTTAAAACCAAGTCTGGTTCTATAAAATCGGCGCCCAATTCAACTGCTTTTTCAAAACCTTCAAGCGTATGTTCAGGCAGTATGGATTGCGCTCCTCGATGTGCTATTACTAATGGTTTTTGAGCTTCAACAGGAGTAGGCGTGGGTGTTGGTTCTTTAGTATCATCGGAAGTATCGCAAGATGCTAATGTAATACCGATGAAGGCTGTAATAACAGCTAAATTTAAATTTTTCATTTGGTTGTAGTTTTAGTACAACAAATAAACCAACTTCGTATTACTAGAGCGTAACCATTAAATTACCTCAATATAACCTAATGTCGTTTTGAGGTTAAATTTTCTATCTAAAATGGAGTTCCTTTAAAAGAAAACTAAATTTTTCATTTTAAATAATTTAAAATTTTGACTGGTGTCGGAAGATTATAAATAAAAGCATTTTGGCTTGATACAGTAATGCTGAGAAAATTAAATATTTGGACTTATTTCATTAATAAATTTGTAATAAAGACGTTCCAGTAATCGTAAATATTTAGTTACAATATGTGCTGTGCCTGTCATTTCCTGTGAAAATTTTAAAATCCCTTTGTGTTTGGTTTTTAATCCTTCGGGAAGATTTATTTATGCATATCCGCTTAGTGTCCATTTGCTGTAATGCTAGCTATTACTAGCCTGTCAAAGATTTTCTCTCCAAAATACCTTCTATTAAGTTTGTATACGAATTCGTTAAGGTAGAGTTGAAGATATTTGGCTTTAATTTTATGATAAGTCCCTACAAAGTTCCTCTTTGCATTACTGATAGCTATATGCACCCACTTCAAAGTTTCTTTGGTAGTCTGTTCATTCGATTTTTCACTCATATGTACTTCTACATAATCAGCGATATTTACATATGAAGTACTTTGATCCGTGAAGACAATAGTTTGGTCATTATCTATTGCTGATTCTAAAGTATCATCCGTATGATCTGCTTTATGGCTTGTCAATACTTTAGCTTTAAAATACCTACACTGCCTTTCTTGCTTTTCCTGTATCAATATCTTCCAGAACCGTACTTTCAGCCATTATCATAACATTAGACTTGGTCTTGCTACCACAGCCTGACTTCTGAGTTTTTTGGGCTTGGTCTGATGCTTCTATAGTAAAATAACCTTCATCCATTTCTATCATCCCTTCCAAGGTATATCTATCATCTCGTTGTCCCATTGCTTTACGTAACTTGTGAACCATAGCCCATACAGGCTCATAGCGCTTTAATCCTAACTGGCGCTGTATTTCTTTTGAAGAAAACCCTTTCTTGGTGGCACTCAAAAGGAAGATCGTTTTATACCATATCATAAAAGACAACTTTGAACTTTCCATGATAGTACCACTACGTAATGAAGTTCTAGAATTGCACGATTTACATTGGTAACTCCACTTATTGATTAACCAATAATGGTCTGTACTTTGGCAACGCTTGCAAATAACACCTTGCTTATCTCGTTGTTCCTTAAAATGAAGACGACAACTTTTTTCATCTGTGAATTCTGCCCCAAAAGAAAATATATTCATGATTTAACCATCTTTAATTCAATACAATATACAAAAATTATTTCAATTTAGGATCTTTTGCGGATATACATAAAAGTTTTCTAAAACATTCATAAATTTCAATTTTTATTAATTAAGGGATATTGCAATATCAATGGCAAGATAATTATGGATGCTTACTAGATAGCTAGTTACAAATACCTGTTTTTTAAAGAATATAGCCACGATTAATACGAGTCCTAGTATACAATATTAGATTAGTGTTAGTGCTATTTAAAGTCGACCGTCTTATACTGGGTTCGATTTCAAATTACTCAAATAAAAATTAGGTATTTCTTGTTTGGACAAGAAAGAAAATACAAGAGTAGCCTTATCTACAGTGATGTTTAATATTTAAGTGTAAAGCGAAATAGAACCATTTTGAATGGGGAGTTTACTGTTGCAAACAGTATTACTGCAGCTAATGAGACAACATTTTATAAAAAGCTTGTAAACTAAGTACTCATTTAAAACTGTTTCAAACTATTTTAAACTATTTCAAAAAAAACTGTAGCGTTAAATACTAATATCAATACAATAGTGTTAAATAATATAAAAAAAATAGAACTCAATTGTTGTTAAACACATAAATTGCAAATGATTAAAAAAATATTTTATCTTTTAGTATTCATATCGGGATTGCAAATTAAAGCGCAATCAGAAACATTTTCTTGTTACAAGTGGGAGGGTGTTTCAAAAGAAGGGCATTTTATTTACGGAATAGCCAAGTCCAAACCCGAAGCTGAATATATTATTGAAGATTTTAATATTAGAAATTCGCGAACTCAATATAAAATGACTTTTTTTAATATTAAAAAAGGAAGTTTAAATGCAGCTTCATATCATTTATTTACCAGTCAATATCCACGAAAATATAGGGTATTGGATAGGTTTGAAATAGCAGCGATGCATATTTTTGAAATTGCCAATTTTGATAAAGCTGCTGCTTATTTAGCAGCAAATTCAAACAAAAATGACACTACTGCCAAACAGTATTTACAACAGCTTTTAAAAGAATATAAAATTTATAGGCTGCATGAAAAGGGCATTTGATTTTAAGCTTATATTTTTTGGTACTACTTTGTTACAGAATGCCTCCCCACATGTACGTGTTTTTAAACTGTAACAGTAAACTTACTATTTACAGATGAAAACTGCTTCTAGCAACTAAAAGATTTAACACTTAGGAGATTTTTTCTATTGGTTATGTTATTTACTTTAACCCACAACCCACAACCCACAGCTCACAATTCACAACTAAAAACAAATCACAAATACGCGTTTTAAATAAAAATGACAACCTTAATAATTAAGATTGTCATTGTGTTGTTGATAAAATCTTTTTTTGTTTGATAGGTCAAATAAACAAAAAAGGCTCGTCATCATCTTCATCTTCGTCATCGTCATCCAAATGAATTTTTGGAGACAATGTGTGGCTAACTTTGTGGATGTAACTTACAGTATTGTGGCTAAGAGTATGGTCTATTTTTTTTAAAATTTTGATGAACGTTTTCATTAGTTTGTTGGATTTTAAGATTGGTATAAATAAAAAAGACACCCTTTTGAGGTGTCTTTGGCTTTTTGATAGGTAAATTGTTACCTTAAATTTTTAGTGAGACACCCAGAACCTTTTTTGGTACACATACGCGAATAAGCATCGATAGCCTACATACAGTAAGTTTAATAGAGGAATGT
>NZ_AFPB01000145.1 GCF_000218485.1 Aquimarina agarivorans
TTAATAATAGCTAATTGCAAAAAACTGATGTTTAAAAAGTAATGACTTTTAGTCATAACCGAAACTATGGTGCTTTTGGTCAATAGTGGTTCATTTAAATCGTATATGTGCATTATCGCAAATTAGATACTTCAATAATAGCAGTCCAAACACTCACTAAGCCATTTTCAACCTGAGTCCAAATGGGTCTAATAATTCCATTTTGGACATCAATATTGTTGTAATCTCCAAAAAAGTTAGCTCCTTTTGGGTGGAATGGTTTTTCGGAAATAGTATAATTTTTAAAACTTTTTGCGCCATTTTTAGAAACGGCAAGCTTCACATTTATCAAAGGGGCATTATTGGGGTTTTGTTCGTAATAAATAATATAAATGAACCCAGTAGCAGGATCAATTTTCATCCAGTTAAAAAAATGGTGTGTATTGGGGATTTTATTATCTATAATTTTAGGTGTACTCCAAGTCTTTCCTTGGTTGGTAGATTTGCTTATGTATATTGAAGTCCTATTTGAATCAGTTTGATCAGACCAATTAGTATAAATAGTGCCATTGTATTTGGAATCCGAAATATCAACATCAATAACAGGAAAACCATTTGTTCTGTTTACTACCGGAATTTTGAATCGCCAGCCAGCTTTTTGTGCGGCTATTTTAATAGGTTCATTTGACCAGGACTTACCATTATTTGTGCTTTTAGTAAACCAAATGTGATGATCAAAAGCCCAGCTAACATAAATGTTTTTACCATCACTGCTAGGAACAGCACCTTCGGTGGTTAGGTCATCATCTTTACAGTCGCCTTCGTGCACGCTAATATTTTTAGGAGTGCTCCATGTTTTCCCTGAATCTTCGGAGGATGAAAATAAAATTCTGGATTTATTATCAGGATTGCTACTATTGTATTTGTCAAATTCAGTCCAAGTGGTATACAAATGATTATTTTTTGGGTTAATGCACGCCCATTGTTTGTCTTGTTGTTTTGGTCGATTTAAGCCTATTCCAGTGCCAGTTGACCAAGTTGCACCTTTGTCAGTACTATTTTGTACCACAATACGATCCAGAATTTGTTCACTTTTCCAGTTGGTACCCTCAGGATCGCTTAAGTGGAAGTAATAAAATTCTCCTTTTTTATTTGCTACAATTACAGGATCGCCCCAAATGCCAAATTCTGAAGTCTGTTTTTTTGTGCTCCATGTCAGTCCACCATCGTTAGATGTATGAATATAGTCCAGCACACTACCTGCTACTATGTTATTAGAATTTGTAGGGTCAATACAAATACTCGGTTCACAGGGACCAAGTGATTTTCTATCCGTTTGCTCGTAAATTTTTATATTTTTTGGGGTAAAAGAATCAGATGTTGTACTTTTATTTTTTTTCAGGTTTTTTTGAGGAAGACATCCAAAAAAAGTAACCACAAATAGACTACATAAAATTTTATTAATCATCAATCAGAAATCATAATTTATGTTAAAAATAGGCAATTTTAGAAGACGTTTTTTTACTATTACTGTTATTTTAACATTAACGACATTATTATCGTTTTCGGTTCATAAATATTATGCCAGTATTACTAAAATTGAAATAAGTCAAAATGAAGGATTGGTTAAAATATATACACAGGTATTTGTAGATGATTTTGAAAAAGTATTACAACAGCGATATCAGTTGAATGTTTCAGATTTTGAAAATTTAAAACAGGTAGAAAAAGAAACTATTGGGGACTATGTCACAAAAAAAATAAAAATCAAGGCTAACAGAACACCACTCAAACTCCGCTATTTAGGGGGGGAATTGAAAAATGAGCTGTTCTATATATTTTTAGAAGCCGATATTACAGCTAAAATAAAACGTTTTGATGTTGAAAATAAAATGCTACAGGATGTATTTTCCGAACAGCAAAACACCATAGACGTAACCAACAATAAAAGTATCAAAAGTTTGCATTTACATGCAGAAAAGCCAACAGGAACAATTTATTATTAACAGGATTAATTTTTATGAAGCAATTAAGTTTTTTATGCATTTTACTAGTAACATTTAGTAGTGTAGCACAGCAAGATTCCATATCGCACAAAGGACATACCAATCAAAATAAATTTAGGCAGCTTTATGATGAATTTGCTACACCTAATGTATATCGAAATGCTTCTGGAGCACCAGGTCATGAGTACTATCAACAGCAAGCAGATTACAAAATCCAAGTGGAGTTGGATGATGAAAACACAAAGTTGACTGGGAAAGAAACCATCACTTATACTAATAACTCTCCGGATGCTTTGGAATTTTTATGGTTGCAATTGGATCAAAATAAACGAAGCAAAAATTCATTATCCCTACTAAGAGATGGTGATAAAATGAATCCTATAATGTCACCTGCACGATTTGCTTCAACGTATTTGGCTGAACCTTTTGATGGAGGATTTAATATTACTTCTGTAAAAAATTCTGACGGAAGTAGTTTAAAATATACGATCAATTATACCATGATGCGTATTGATTTACCTAAGCCATTGGCGCCGGGTAAAAAAATCAGTTTTGACATCGGTTGGTGGTACAAGATCAACGATCACGTAGCCAAACGAGGGCGCTCAGGTTACGAATATTTTAAAGAAGATGATAATCGTTTATATGTAATAGCGCAGTTTTACCCGCGTATGTGCGTATATAATGATAAAGAAGGCTGGCAAAACGAACAGTTTTGGGGCAACGGAGAGTTTGCTTTAAATTTTGGTGATTACGAAGTGGAAATTACCGCACCTAAAGATCATATTTTAGATGCAACAGGAGTGCTTCAAAATAGAAAAGATGTTTTTACAAAAACCATGTTATCCCGTTACAATGAGGCAACACAAAATTTTGTAAAACCAGTGGTTATAGTCACTCAGGAGGAAGCTGAAATAGCTGAAAAAACAAAGGAAACTGCAACAAAAACATGGAAGTTTAAAGCCGAAAACGTGCGCGATTTTGCCTTTGCATCTTCTCGCAAGTTTATTTACGAAATGATGGCCGTTGATGTGCAAGGCAAAAAAGTAATGGCTATTTCCATGTATCCAAAGGAAGGTAATCCGTTATGGGAGGAATATAGTACAAAATCAGTCAAAGCAGCGTTACAAACGTATAGCAGAATGACATTTAAGTATCCATACCATAAAGCTATTTCAGTACATTCTAAAAATCAAGGAATGGAATATCCTATGATTTGTTGGAATTATGGACGTCCAAAGCCTGATGGTACTTACAATCAAAGAACTCGTAATGGAATGATTAGTGTAATTATCCATGAGGTGGGTCATAACTATTTCCCAATGATTGTAAATAGTGATGAACGCCAGTGGGGTTGGATGGACGAAGGCTTAAATACATTTTTACAATATGTTACTGAGCAAGATTTTGAAGAAGGGTACCCAAGTAGGAGAGGGCCAGTAACTAATATTATCCCTTATATGAGTGGTGATCAAAGTCAAATTTCACCTATAATGACACAGGCTGATAATGTAATTCAATTAGGGAATAACGCTTACGGAAAACCAGCCACTGCTTTAAATATTTTAAGAGAAACTGTAATGGGAAAAGAAATGTTTGATCATGCATTTAAGGTGTATGCAAACAGATGGATGTTTAAGCACCCAACACCCGAAGATTTTTTTAGAACCATGGAGGAAGCTTCCGGAATGGATTTAGATTGGTTTTGGCGTGGGTGGTTTTACACAACCGATGCTACGGATATTGGAATTAAGGAAGTTAAAAAATACTATGTTTCCAATAAACCAAATGCTTATATGAGGGATTTGTTAAAAGAAAGAAATATGAAAGAATCTGATTTGGTTCCTTTAGTTTATGCTGTTGCAGAAGATAGTGAAGATTTTAAGGACGTGGATACTTCAAAATCAATAATTGAAAACTCTCAAAAACTTACAGACTTTTTATTTGATAATTTTTCGGCTGAAGAGCGTAAGCAATTAAAAAATCCAAATTTCTTTTATGAAGTAGTTTTTAATAAACCAGGAGGTTTGGTAATGCCACTAATTGTAAAATATACTTATGCTGATGGTACTAGTGAGTCAATAACGTATCCAGCACAAGTATGGCGTAAAAATGACAATCAGGTAAGTAAAATTATACCAGCTACAAAAAAAATTGTTAAAATTGAAGTAGATCCTAAGCTTGAAACTGCCGATATTGATACCTCAAATAATACTTGGCCTAAAGAGGAAGCTACAAGTGTATTTGACAAATTTAAGAGTAAGCAGTAATTGCATGAGTAGTTAAACCGATAAAAAAAGTCATAAAAATAGCGGCAAATAGCCGCTATTTTTATGACTTTTTTTGTTCAGCACCTCTGCGTTATCAAATAGCTGAACTAACGCTATTTTAAGATATTTAATACTAATATTAAAGAAGACCGTAAAAGCTGCAAAAAAATTAGTTAGTTTGCATAAATATTTAAATTGTATATGCCACAACTAGTAGCCATTGATTACGGAGGAAAACGAACAGGAATAGCAGTTACAGATGATTTACAAATGATAGCTAGTGGTTTGACAACTGTAGCAACTAATGAATTAATGATTTTTTTAAAAGATTATGCACAATTAAATAAAATAGAAGCTTTTGTTGTTGGGGAGCCTAAACGTCTACACGGCGAAGCTTCATCCATTGAAGCAGAAATAAAAAAATTTTTAGAACAGCTTTCCAAAGAATTTCCAGGCATTAAAATTCATCGGGTTGATGAACGATTTACCTCCAAAATAGCATTTGAGGCCATGATAAAATCTGGAATATCAAAAAAGAAAAGACGCGATAAATCATTAATAGATAAAATTAGTGCAACACTTATTTTACAGGATTTCTTAAATTATAGATAATATTAATCACATAGCTGATCAAAAATATCGATCAAAAGTATTTTGTTTAGTACTTTTGCAATTCGAAATTATCTAAAGCATAAATAATTTGATTGAGCAATTTTTATAGTGCTTGTTAGTTATTAGATGTTACAGATCATTAAAATAAAAAATAAGAATGATTTTGCCTGTTGTTGCCTACGGTGATCCCGTATTGAAAAAAGTTGCTAAACAAATTCCTGAAGATTATCCTAATTTTTCGGAATTTTTGGAAAATATGTGGGAAACCATGTACAATGCTCATGGAGTAGGTTTGGCAGCACCACAAGTGGGAAGATCAATTAGATTATTTGTTATTGATGCAGCCCCTTTTGCTGCTGATGAGGATTTGAGTCCTGCGGAGCAGGTGCAACTTAAAACTTTTAAAAAGGCATTCATAAATCCTACAATATTGGAAGAAACCGGAAAGGAATGGTCTTTTAATGAAGGTTGCTTGAGTATTCCTGATGTAAGGGAGGATGTGGTTCGAAAAGAGACGATTAAAATTCAGTATTATGACGAGAATTTTAATGAAAAAGTAGAAACATTTTCAGGTTTAGCGGCACGTGTAATTCAACATGAATACGACCATATTGAAGGAATATTGTTTACCGATAAACTTTCAGGACTTAAAAAGCGTTTACTTAAAGGGAAGTTGACAAATATAGCTAAAGGGAAAGTGTTTAGCGAGTATCGCATGCGTTATCCATTGGCTAAAAAAGGAAGATAAGAAATAAAAAATTCACAAATTGAATGATAGTGAGTGGTTTTAAATCAAAATTGATTTTAATTCCAACATTTATATTCAATTTAACAGTAGCATTCGTTAAAATATAAAAATGAGTTTAGAAAAAATTATAGCCATTTCAGGAAAACCTGGGTTGTTTGAATTAATGTCTCAAACTAGAGGGGGGTTTTTAGTTACATCATTAATCGATGGCAAACGTCAGTCAATTAGTATGCGAAACAATGTAAGTGTACTTAATGAAATTGCAGTATACACTTATGATAAAGAAGTTCCTTTAAAGGAAGTTTTTATTGCCATTCGGGATAAGGAAAATGGCGCAACATCAATAAGTCATAAGGCTTCTAAAAAAGAATTAGAATCTTATTTCTTGGAGGTATTGCCTGAATATGACGAGGAAAGAGTATATGCAAGTGATATTAAAAAAATTATTCAATGGTATAATTTATTGCAAAAGTCGGATTTAGTTAAGGATTTAAGCGTTGAGGTAGCCGAGGCTAAGGCATCTTCTGATGAAGAAGAGTAAAAAGTAACTAGTTTTAATATTGAGTCTCGACTTTGTCGGGACTTTTTTTTGTGCGTTATTTTGCAATGGTAAACAAAGAATTTATTGGTGTGTTATTTTGAAAATCAATTCCCACTTTTAGCCAAAAAAAGTTAACCTATTTAATATTCTTCTTTGTATTTTTGCGCTTTATTTAAATTTAAAGAAAAGCTGCATGAGCCAAACTAAATATATCTTTGTTACAGGAGGAGTTTCTTCATCGTTAGGAAAAGGAATTATAGCAGCTTCGTTAGCAAAATTATTACAAGCTCGTGGACACAGAGTAACTATTCAAAAATTGGATCCTTACATAAACGTTGATCCAGGAACACTAAATCCCTACGAGCATGGAGAGTGCTATGTGACTGATGATGGAGCGGAAACTGATTTAGACTTAGGGCATTACGAACGTTTTTTAAACGTACCTACTTCTCAAGCAAACAATGTAACTACTGGGCGTATTTATCAAAGTGTTATTGAAAAAGAACGCCGAGGTGAGTTTTTGGGAAAAACCGTGCAAGTTGTTCCACACATTACTAATGAAATTAAGGAGCGCATACAAATTTTAGGTAAAAGCGGAGATTATGATATTGTAATTACCGAAATTGGAGGTACTGTAGGGGATATTGAATCCTTGCCCTACATTGAGGCTGTAAGGCAATTAAAATGGGAGCTGGGCGATGAGCATTCTATGGTAATTCACTTAACCTTGATTCCGTATTTATCAGCAGCTGGCGAGTTAAAAACAAAGCCTACACAGCATAGTGTTAAAACGCTCATGGAAAGTGGAATAAAAGCAGACGTTTTAGTATGCCGTACGGAGCATGAATTGTCTGATGACTTACGCAGAAAATTAGCCTTGTTTTGTAACGTAAAAAAAGATGCAGTAATTGAATCTTTGGACGCTTCTACAATTTATGATGTGCCAAATTTAATGCTTCAGGAAAAATTGGATGCTGTGGTGTTAAAACAATTCAACCTTCCTATTGATGAAAATATAGATTTAGAATCTTGGAATCAGTTTTTAAATCAGCATAAGAATCCAAAAAATAAAATTACTGTAGGACTTATTGGTAAATATGTTGAATTGCAAGATTCTTACAAGTCAATTTTAGAGGCATTTATACATGCAGGTGCCGCAAATAGTGTTAAAGTAAAAGTGGAAAGTATTCATTCTGAATATTTGACAAAAGAAAATGTTACTGATAAAGTAAAACACTTGGATGCTATTTTAGTTGCTCCTGGTTTTGGGGAGCGTGGTATTGAGGGCAAAATTATGGCAGTGCAATACGCGCGTGAAAATAAAATTCCATTTCTAGGAATTTGCTTAGGAATGCAAATGGCAGTGATTGAGTACGCCCGAAATGTGCTGGGGCTTACAGATGCTACTTCAATTGAACAGGATGAAAACGCAGTAAATGCGGTCATTAATCTTATGGAAGAGCAAAAAAACATTACAGATAAAGGGGGTACAATGCGTTTGGGTGCCTGGAAATGTGCTATAAAAAAAGAGAGTCATGTTTACGCAGCATATCAGGAAGATGAAATTTTAGAGCGTCACCGTCATCGTTATGAATATAATAATGACTTTAAAGAAAAATTGGAAGGTGCAGGGTTATTAACAACAGGGGTAAACCCTAAAACGGGTCTTGTTGAAATTGTAGAGGCAAAAGATCACCCATGGTTTGTAGGTGTCCAGTACCATCCTGAATATAAAAGTACGGTGCTCAAACCGCATCCTCTTTTTGTTGCTTTTGTTAAAGCAGCACTTAATTTCAGTAAAAATAAATAAATAGTCTGTTTAAAAAAGCACCTCTTCTATAAAATTGCCAGGTGTTTTAATTTTATGACTTTATAAATCAATATGGAAGAAAAACAATTTGACCCTAAATCAATAATTGGGTATGTACTGATTTTTGCTATTGCTGCATATTACATTTATACAAATAAGCCAACTCCCGAAGAGTTGGAAGCGGAAAAACAAAAGCAAGAGCAGGTAGCTAAATCAAAAGAGGTGGCAACCAATACTAATACTGCTTCCGCAGAAGTGAGTTTGCCAAAAGCTGTAGATTCTTTAGGAAAAGCAGCTGCTTACCAAAAGCTTGGTGCATTCGGATATTCGCAAACGTTGACAGCGGCTAACGGAGGTGAAACGCTATTGCAAAACGAGGTGCTTTCTTTAAAAATAAACAATAAAGGAGGGTATATTAGCGAGGCCAAACTAAAGAATTTTAAAACTTATGATTCAATACCAGTGTACTTAATTAAGGACGGTAAAAATGCCAGTTTATCCATTAATTTCAATACTTCTGATAATAGAGTTTTAAATACAAAAGATTTATTTTTTGAGCCAGAATTAAAAACAGTAGGGCAAAATCAACAGCTAAGTATGCGTTTGAAAATTTCGAAAGATAAATTTTTAGAATATGTATATGTTTTAAAGCCAAATGAATACATGCTTGATTTTTCAGTAAGGTCTCAAGGGTTAGAAGGGGTATTTGATGCCAATAAATCCATCAATTTAAATTGGGAATTGGAGGCACTTCGTCATGCGAAAAGTAATACGTATGAAAATCGCTATACCGAAGTTGTTTTTGAATACGAAGATGGAAGAGATGATTATGTAGGTCAGGGAGAATTTAAAGAAGAAGAAGCTGAGGATGTAACTTATGTAGCTTTCAAACAACATTTCTTTTCATCCATTTTATTAACGGATAAGGCATTTAAAAAAGGGAACTTTACTTCCGCTAATTTGATTAAGGATGAAGCGATTGATACAGTTAAGCTTAAAAAATTTACAGCTCAAATGCCATTGGCATTAAATGCGGGGAATTTAAATTACCAAATGAATTGGTATTATGGACCAACTGACTACAAAATTTTAAAAAATTACGATAGAAACTTAGACGAAATTGTTCCTTTGGGATGGGGGATTTTTGGATGGATAAACAAAATAATATTTATTCCTTTATTTAATTTATTGAGTGGATTTTTACCTTATGGATTGGCTATTATTTTTATGACCATTTTAGTAAAATTAGGGTTGTCACCTGTAACTTATAAATCTTATGTTTCACAAGCTCGTATGAAGGTGTTAAAACCTGAAATAACGGAATTGAATGAAAAGTTTGCGGACAATCCAATGAAAAAGCAGCAGGAAACCATGAAACTGTATAGCAAAGCAGGCGTAAGTCCAATGAGTGGTTGTATACCAGCGTTACTGCAAATGCCTATTTTATATGCGCTTTTTAGCTTTTTTCCTAGTGCAATTGCTTTGCGTCAAAAAAGCTTCTTGTGGGCGGATGATCTGTCAAGTTACGATACTATATTTAATTTGCCGTTCCGAATACCATTTTACGGTGATCACGTAAGTTTATTTCCAATACTTGCGGGTATAGCTACTTTCTTTTACATGCAAATGACCACGGGACAAAACATGCCTACGCAAACACAACCAGGAATGCCAAATATGAAATTTATCATGTATTTGTCTCCATTGTTTATGTTGTTTTTCTTTAATAACTATGCATCAGGTTTATCATTGTACTATTTTGTTTCTAATTTAATTACTATTGGAATTATGTTAGTCATAAAAAATTATATTATTGATGAAGATAAAATTCATGCTCAAATACAGGAGAATAAAAAGAAACCTAAAAAACAAAGTAAGTTTAAACAGCGTTTGCAGGAAGCTATGGAGCAAGCCGAAAAGCAACAAAAGAATAGAAAGTAATTTTTAAGTGAGAAATTTGCTCAAAATTCAATTTTATACTGTTAGTTTTTGGGATTTTAAACTATTACAATAGTAAAAATAAAGCCTTGCGATAAAAATTGCAAGGCTTTATTTTTTGGAATAGAATTTGTTTAAATTTGATGGATCAATTTTTTTGTAATGAATAATTTAAGAAAAAAATTAACATTTTTTGCCTTCATTTTTATTAATGCATTACAGGCACAAATAAATCAATATCATGAAGCTGGTACGCGTCATGGATTGTGGGAAAAAAAGTATGAAGGAACTGAGCAGTTGAGGTATTCGGGTAATTTTGATCATGGTGTAGAAATAGGGGACTTCAAATTTTATACCAAAGGGTTTCCTAATAAACCATCTGCAATTAAAAGTTTTTCCGAAAATGGGAAAAAGGCTTTAGTCAAATATTTTGCACAAAATGGAGAATTAATAAGTAAGGGGGTGCTTATTGATAAAAAAAGGGAAGGCAAATGGGAATATTATCACAATACAAATTCTAAGCTTATGATGGTCGAAAATTATAAGAATGATAAGTTAGAGGGTGAACGAATTAGTTACTATGACAATGGACAGGTTTCAGAAAAGGTGACGTTTGTTAACGGTAAAAAAGAAGGAGAAGAGCAGGTGTACACGCTAAAGGGTGTCTTGTATAAAGTGTTCAACTACAAAAATGATTTACTGGAAGGGGTAAACAAATATTTTAATGGTAAAGGAGAATTAATTATTGAAGGGAATTACAAGGCGAATAAAAAAATAGGTGTTTGGAAATATTTTGAAAATGGTAAATTGGTTCAGGAAAAGCGCTATAAGTAGTTTTGTAGGTTAAAATAGAAATAATTTCAATTAAATATTTTTTAAAAATAACTGCAGTTAATAGGTAATAAACATTAAGGAGTAACGACATAAATGTTACTATTTAACTTTAAATACGAATTTATGTCATTAACAGCCAAATTACAAGAAACTAAAACGGCTTTTTCAAAACAGGTACCCGCAGATGTTCAAGTCATTATGACTAATGCTTTAGATAAATTAACCGAGGAAGGATTACCAAAAACAGCAACACAAAAAGGAGATACGTTAAAAAACGGAACACTGATTAATATTAAAAAAGAGAAAGTTGATATTTTTTCTTTTTTAGATAAAGGTCCTTTAGTAATTTCTTTTTACAGAGGGGGTTGGTGTCCGTACTGTAATATTGAGCTAAATGCTTTACAACAAGCTTTACCTGAAATTAAAGAACTTGGAGCTCAATTAATTGCTATTACTCCTGAAACTCCAGACAATTCATTAACTACTGCTGAAAAAAATAATATTTCATTTCCGGTATTGAGTGATATTAATAACACTTACGCAAAGGAATTGGGATTAGTTTTTCAAATGCCTAAAGATTTACAGGAAGTGTATCATCAATTTGGTATTGATGTGTCAAAGCATAATGAAAATGAAGATTATGAATTGCCTTTACCAGCAACATATGTAGTTGATAAAAGCGGTAAAATTGTATTGTCATTTTTGCAAGAAGATTATGTGGAAAGACTTGATCCTAATCAGGTAATTAAAGCTTTAAAAAGCTTATAGTACCATTACAAACTTTGATTTTAAAAAAGAAGAAATGAAAACAACTCATTTCTTCTTTTTTTGCTTTAATAAATTACTATTTTGATTTTTTATGAAATTTTATGATATAAATTTGGTTCAATTTTTACCAAGTATGGCAGACTAAATAGTATTTCAGTAGTTATCTTTAGTTAAACTTGGATTAAAATAAATTAGCTTAATTATCGTATTTTTGCAGTCAATTTTACAAACATGAAAAGAGTAGTAGTAGGACTTTCAGGTGGGGTAGATTCCAGTGTGGCAGCATACTTGTTAAAAGAGCAAGGTTATGAGGTGATAGGGCTTTTTATGAAAAACTGGCACGATGATTCAGTAACAATTTCTGATGAATGTCCTTGGCTTGATGATAGTAATGACGCGTTGTTAGTTGCCGAAAAATTAGGAATTCCTTTTCAAACTGTTGATTTGAGTGAGCAATATAAAGAGCGTATTGTTGATTATATGTTTGCGGAGTACGAAAAGGGAAGAACACCAAATCCCGATGTGCTTTGTAATCGCGAAATTAAATTTGATGTTTTTATGAAAATAGCCTTGGAACTTGGGGCTGATTTTGTAGCAACAGGACATTATTGCCGAAAGGATACGGTAGAGATTGATGGGAAAAAAGTACACCGCTTATTGGCAGGAAAAGATTCAAATAAAGATCAATCGTATTTTTTATGCCAGCTTTCGCAAGAACAATTGGCTAAAACACTTTTTCCTGTGGGAGAATTAATCAAACCAGAAGTGCGAAAAATAGCCGCAGCTCAGCACTTGATTACGGCAGAAAAAAAAGATTCTCAAGGATTATGCTTTATAGGAAAAGTTCGGTTGCCTGAATTCCTTCAGCAACAGCTAAAACCTAAAAATGGTGCTATTATTGAAATTCCTGAAGATCATAGTATTTACGAAAATGCTAATGCTCCTTCACAATTGCATAACTATAATTACACGCCAGCCTTTGGAAAAAAAGTAGGGGAGCATATTGGAGCGCACTATTTTACAAAAGGGCAACGTAAAGGTCTTTCAGTAGGAGGAACACCATTGCCGTTGTTTGTCATTGAAACTGATGTTAAAACCAATACTATTTACGTAGGACAAGGCAAAAATCACCCTGGTTTGCACCGAAGTCAGTTGTTGGTCACCACAGATGAATTGCACTGGGTGCGTCCAGACTTAGCGTTGACGCTAGGAGAACAAATAAAGGTAAAAGCAAGAATACGATACCGACAAACTTTGGAAAACGCTAGTATTCATTTTACCGGAAACGGCTTGATAGTTCGGTTTGAAAATCCACAATCCGCAATTCAGGAAGGGCAGTTTGTTGCTTGGTATTTGGAAGATGAATTAATTGGATCGGGAGTGATTTCTTAAACTTAATATGTTTAACTGATTTAGTATTTAAGAAACTTGTTTATTTAAAAATTAAGTTTAGATTATTAATGATTTAAAATAATGATTATATGTGTTTAAAGATTTATATTTGAGTTTAATTTTAAACAAAATATTAATGAAAAAATTATTGTTTTCTGTAATCTTAGGAGTGGCTGTTTTTGCTAATATTAGTGCTCAAGATACAAATTCAACTTCAGCAGATGTGTTATCAAAAGGGTCTTGGATAATTGAGGCAAACACAGGTTCTGCAACAACGGGAAATACATCATTTGCTTTTTCTTCTGGAAATATAGATGTATTTAGTGTTGGTGTAGAGTCAGGATATTTTATTTCGGATAATTTGGCTATAAAAATTGGTTTAGGTTATAGCAGCTTCAATAGTAATAGCAATTTTGTTTACAAAATTGGAGGTAAGTACTATATAAATAGGAAATTTCCTGTAGGGATAGATTTTACAGGAGTGTCAGATGGAGCAAATTGGATTGGCATCCAAGGTGGGTATGCATGGTTTATTGCTAATAATGTTAGTTTAGAACCAGCTGTAAGATATAATGCCGGAATTGATTCAAGTAATATTTTTCAAGGGTTGATTGGTTTTGTTATCCACTTATAAACTATAAGTGTAATAGGCTTTTATTTACACATGGCTATATAATTTAAAAACGATTATAGTTGTGTGTAAACTATAATGCACTTTGATAGTGATAATTATACATCAAAAAAGAGCTTCCGTAAACCATTTTCTTCAATAGTAATATTGATAATGTGTGCTTCTTCAGGAATTAAATTAGGAATATTTTCACTCCATTCTATAAAAAGGTAATCCCCTGTATATTCGTATTCTTCAAAGCCAATAGCATAAGCTTCTTCTTCATCTTGAATACGATAAAAATCAAAATGATAAATAAGATTACCGTCACCCTCGTATTCATTTACTAATGCAAAAGTAGGGCTAGACACAACATCCTTAACGCCTAAAAATTCGCAAATAGCTTTAATTAGCGTGGTTTTTCCAGCGCCCATTTCACCATTAAAAAGAAGTGTTTTGTATTTGGCTTTAGCAATAATTAATTTTGCAATTTCATGCAAACCTGTGAGGTCGTAGGTAACTTCCATTTATGCAGATGTAAGATTTTAGGTGTGAGATTTTAGAAGTTTATAATCTCACATCTAAAATCTCATGTCTATTTTATTTTGGCTGCAAAGTTACAAAAGGAATAATCATTTCCTCTAAAGAAACACCTCCATGTTGATACGTGTTTCGATAATAACTTACGTAATGGTTATAGTTGTTAGGGTAGGCAAAAAAGTAATCATCCCGTGCAAAAATAAAAGAGCTACTCATATTAATCGCAGGCAGGTGAATTGATTTTGGATCCTTAAAAGCAACAACTTCTTTATTTTCATAAGTTAAACTTTTACCCGTTTTGTAGCGCAAATTTAAACTAGTGTTTTTATCACCAATCACTTTTGAGGGTTTGTTTACATTTATGGTACCATGATCGGTTGTGATAATGAGTTTAAATCCTAATGACTGCGCTTTTTGAATAATATCATAAAGTGGCGAATTTTTAAACCAACTAAGTGTTAAAGATCTGTAAGCTTTATCATTTGAAGCCAGTTCTTTAATTACTTCCATTTCGGTTTTGGAATGTGAAAGCATGTCCACAAAATTATAAACCACCACAGTCAAATCATTATTTTTACAACCCTTAAAGTTGTCAGCAAGGGTTCTTCCTGATTTTTCGTTGGTTATTTTGTAATATTCGTGCTTAATATCTAACCGCAAACGCTCTATTTGCGCGGTTAAAAACTCATTCTCATTCATGTTTTTACCGCCTTCATCCGTATCGTTTAGCCATAAATCCGGATGCTTTTTCTCCATTTCTAAAGGCATTAATCCTGAAAAGATTGCGTTTCGCGCGTACTGAGTAGCAGTGGGTAAAATACTGTAGTAAGGAGCCTCTTCCGCAATTTTATAATGTTTAGTAATTATGGGTTCAAATACTTTCCATTGATCGTATCTCAAATTATCAACAACCACCAAAAGCGTGGGCTGATCTTTACTTAGTTCAGGAGCAACACGGTCCTGAAATAATCGATGCGATAGCATTGGAGCGTCAGGCGCACCATCAAACCAATCCTGATAATTTTTATTTATAAACTTACAGAACTGCGAATTTGCTTCAACTTTTTGAGTTTCTAAAATTTCAAACATACCCGAATCCTCAATACCTTCCAATTCCAATTCCCAATAAAGTAGTCTTTGGTACATTTCAACCCACTCTTCATAAGTATTTACCATAGCCATATCCATAGCTATTTTACGGAATTCTTGCTGGTAATTTGAGGTGGTTTTTTCAGAAACTAAACGAGAGTGATCCAAATTCTTTTTCAAACTTAATAAAATTTGATTTGGATTCACTGGTTTTATAAGGTAATCAGCAATTTTACTACCAATTGCCTCTTCCATAATATATTCCTCCTCACTTTTGGTGATCATTACTACAGGTAAATTAGCTTGTTTTTCTTTAATTTCTGAAAGGGTATCAATCCCTGAAATTCCGGGCATATTTTCATCCAAAAAAACAATATCAAAATTTTCCTGATCAATAATATCCAAAGCTTCGGTGCCACTTTGGCATTTAGACACTTTGTAGTTTTTCTTTTCTAAAAAAAGTATATGTGGTTTCAATAAGTCGATTTCATCATCTACCCATAGAATATGTATAGCACTCATAAATAAGATTGTAAATTAAGTTTGTTAAATGACTGAAATTCCAATGGGAAGTTACAGAAATACTAATATCGGATAATGTATATTTGTTTCAGCTTTAAAATAGTACTTTTTTGAAAAAAAGAAACAAACTAAAAATATTAAACGATCCAATTTACGGGTTTATTACATTACCTAACGCCTTGATTTTTGATTTAATCGAGCATAAGTATTTTCAGCGCTTACGCAGAATTACGCAAATGGGGATGTCCTATATGGTATATCCTGGGGCGCACCATACGCGATTTCATCATGCTATTGGCTCCATGCATTTAATGCAGCAAGCAGTTCGTGTACTTCGTTTTAAAGGGGTTGAAATTTCTATAAAAGAGGAAACCGCGGTTTTAGTAGCCATTTTGCTACATGATATTGGTCATGGTCCATTTTCGCATGCCATGGAGCATAGTATTGTAAACGGAATAAGTCATGAGGAAATATCACTTTTTTTCATGAAAGCAATAAATAAAGAATTTAAAGGCAAACTTGATTTAGCTATTGAAGTTTTTAAAGGAGAATACAAACGTGAGTTTTTACATCAATTAATTTCAAGTCAATTGGATATGGATCGACTGGATTACCTGAAACGAGATAGTTTTTATACGGGTGTTGCGGAAGGAAATGTAAATAGCGAGCGTTTAATTACTATGCTAAATGTGGTAAATGACTCTTTGGTAGTGGAGGAAAAAGGTATTTATTCAGTGGAAAAGTTTTTGCTTTCGCGAAGATTAATGTATTGGCAGGTATATTTACACAAAACAAGTTTAGTTGCTGAAAATTTATTAATTAACACTTTAAAACGAGCTAAATATCTAGTTGAAAATGGACATAAATTACCAGCAGGTACGGTGCTGACATTTTTTCTTGAAAATAAAATTGATGCTTCTAGTTTTACTCATGACGTACTAAATGAATTCTCAAAGCTAGATGATTATGATATTATTTCGGCAGTGAAAGAATGGATTAGTTATGATGATAAAGTATTGAGTGAACTGGCAAGGATGCTTATAAATCGAGATTTGTTGAAAATTAAATTGGCTTCAACACCATTTTCAAAGGAATTATTGAATTCATATAATAAAGGTGTTCAGGAAAAATTTAATTTAACTGAGGAGGAAGCTTCGTACTTCGTTTTTGCAGGTTCAGCTTCAAATCAGGCATATAACACCAAAAAGCAAAACATAAAACTAATATTTAATACTAAAGAAATTAAGGATATTGCGGCAGCAAGTGATCAATACAACATTGAAGCACTATCGCAAAGAGTAACAAAATATTTTATATGCCGTCCAAAAGTTTTGGATTAGTAAATTTTCATATTTTTGTTTCAATGAAATTTACAGCCAAACAAATTGCCGAAATACTTGAAGGAACTGTTGAAGGAAACAGTGAAGCTCAGGTAAGTAAATTGGCAAAGATAGAAGAAGGAGCTACAGGCTCTTTAACTTTTTTAGCTAATCCAAAGTACAAGCAGTACGTATATACTACTCAGGCCACAATAATTATCGTTGATAATGACTTTGTGCTTGAAAATGAAATAACTACAACATTAATCCGAGTGGAAGATGCCCGTAACGCGTTTTCGAAACTTTTGGAATATTACAATATGATTAAATTAAATAAAACAGGTATTGAACAGCCTAGTTTTATTGATACATCGGTAACTTATGGTGAAAATATTTATGTAGGCGCATTTACTTACATTGCCAACGGTGTAAAAATTGGAGATAATGTAAAAATTTTTCCTAACGTATATATTGGCGAAAATGTCAGTATTGGAGATCATGTAGTTTTATTTGCAGGAGCAAAAATATATTCAGATTGTGTTATTGGTAATAGGTGTGTAGTGCATAGTGGAGCAACTATTGGAGCAGATGGATTTGGTTTTGCGCCAAATGAAAAAGGAGAATATAAAAAAGTACCGCAAATTGGAAATGTCATTCTTGAAGAAGATGTAGATGTTGGTGCAGGAACTACAATAGACAGAGCTACATTAGGGTCAACCATTATCCGTAAAGGGGTAAAGTTAGACAATCAAATTCAAATAGCACATAATGTTGAAATAGGAGAGCACACCGCTATTGCTGCTCAGGCAGGTGTGGCAGGTTCTACAAAAATTGGAAAGCACTGTTTAATTGGTGGGCAAGTAGGTTTAGCAGGACACTTGATTATTGGGGATCATGTAAAAATACAAGCGCAGTCAGGAATAGGACGAAATATTAAAGACGGATCAGTAATTCAAGGCTCTCCAGCTTTTGGATATACAGATTGGAATAAATCATATGTACATTTTAGGAACCTTCCTAAAATTGTTGACCGAATTAATGCATTAGAAAAAAATAATAAATAGAATGAGTACTACCGTTGTGAAACAAAAAACAATAAAGAAAGAGATTACACTAACAGGTGTAGGACTTCATACCGGAAACGAGGTAACATTAACTTTTAAACCAGCTCCTGCTAATCATGGGTATGTGTTTAAAAGAATTGACTTGGATGGTGAGCCAACCATTAAAGCAAGTGCTCTATTTGTTACAAATACCCAACGAGGCACTAATTTTGAAGATAAAGGAGTCGCTATAAATACCTCGGAACATGTATTGGCTGCATGCGTTGGTTTAGGTATTGATAATGTGCTTTTTGAACTTAATGCGCCTGAGCCACCTATTATGGATGGATCGAGTAAGTTTTTTGTTGAGGCTTTGGAAAAAGCTGGGATTGAAGAACTGGATGCCGAAATTGATGAATATATTGTTACTGAGCCTATTTCATACAAAGATGAAAAAACAGGAAGTGAGCTATTGGTCATTCCTTCCAACGAATACCAAGTGACTGCTATGGTTGATTTTGATACCAAAGTTTTAGGTACACAAAACGCCTCTTTAGAATCTATGTCCGATTTTAAAGCAACTATTGCTAATGCACGTACATTTAGTTTTTTGCATGAATTGGAAATGTTATTGGAACATGGCTTAATTAAAGGTGGCGATTTAAATAATGCCATTGTTTACGTGGATAAGGAACTAAAGCCTGAAACTATGGAGCGCTTAAAAGTAGCTTTTGGGAAAGATTCTATTTCGGTAAAACCCAATGGTATTTTAGATAATTTAACACTGCATTACCCAAATGAAGCTGCCAGGCATAAGTTGTTAGATGTTATTGGTGATTTGGCCTTAATTGGTACTCGAATAAGAGGTAGGGTGATTGCTACTAAACCAGGGCATTTTGTTAACACAGAGTTTGCAAAATTGATGGCTCAAAAAATCAAAAAAGAACGCAGAAATTATGTGCCTAAATTTGATTTATCGCAAAAGCCCTTAATGGATATTCATCAAATAATGGCCACTTTACCGCATCGTGCTCCTTTTTTGTTATTAGATCGTATTATTGAAATGTCGGATACACATGTAGTAGGAATGAAAAATGTGACCATGAACGAGCCCTTTTTCAACGGACATTTCCCAGGTGCTCCTGTAATGCCTGGTGTGCTTCAAGTAGAAGCTATGGCGCAAGCAGGGGGTATTTTGGCTTTAAGCACCGTGCCAGATCCTGAAAATTACCTGACCTTTTTTATGAAAATTGATAATGTTAAATTTAAGCAGCAGGTCATACCTGGGGATACATTAATTTTTGATTTAAAATTGATTACACCAATACGTCGTGGTATTTGTCATATGGCAGCAAAAGCCTATGCAAATAACAAATTAGTATCGGAGGCTGAATTAATGGCGCAAATCGTTAAAACAAAAAACAAATAGTACCTTTATATTAAAATAACCTAGAAAAACTATTGAAAATAATACCTAAATTTTTGGTATGCAATCAAAAAAATAATCATGAATCAACCTTTAGCATACGTTCACCCTGGAGCTAAAATAGCCAAAAATGTGGTCATTGAGCCTTTTACTACCATACACAACGATGTAAAAATAGGCGAAGGTACTTGGATAGGTTCCAATGTAACTATTATGGAAGGGGCGCGTATTGGTAAAAATTGCAATATTTTTCCAGGAGCAGTAATTTCGGCGATACCGCAGGATAAAAAATTTAACGACGAGGATACCGTTACTATAATTGGTGACAATACAACTATTAGAGAGTGTGTTACTATTAACAGAGGAACTTCAGACCGAATGAAAACTCAAATTGGCGAGGATTGCTGGATAATGGCTTATAGTCATATCGCGCATGATTGTATTGTAGGTGATCATTGCATTTTTTCAAATAATACTACCCTTGCAGGACATATAACCATAGGAGATTATGTAGTTTGCGCGGGAATGGTTGCAATAAATCAGTTTTGTAGTGTAGGGAGTCATGCTTTTGTTACCGGAGGATCTTTGGTTCGGAAAGATGTACCGCCATTTGTAAAAGCAGGTAGGGAACCTTTGTCATATGTAGGAATCAATTCAATTGGCTTACGCCGAAGAGGGTTTGATGTAGATAAGATCAGAGAAATTCAAAACATTTACAGAATTTTATACCAAAAAAATTATAATAATACGCAGGCCTCATCAATTATAGAAGCTGAAATGGAAGCCACCAAGGAACGTGATGAAATTTTGCTGTTTATCAAAAATTCGCAGCGTGGAATCATGAAAGGCTACTTTAAATCAAAATAATAATATAATAACCGTATATAATGGCAAGTACAAGTGATATCAGAAATGGATTATGTATCAGATATAATCACGATATTTTTAAAATAATAGAATTTTTACACGTAAAACCAGGTAAAGGACCTGCTTTTGTTCGTACAAAGTTAAAAAGTGTAACTTCAGGTAAAGTGATTGATAACACTTTTTCCGCAGGGCATAAAATTGATGAGGTTCGTGTGGAAACACATAAATTCCAATTTTTATACAATGATGCTGAAGGATATCATTTAATGAATCAAGAAGATTATTCACAAATAGCATTACAGGAGACGGCTATTGATCGTCCTGATTTGTTAAAAGAAGGGGATGTGGTAACGGTAATTATAAATTCCGAAGATGGAGCACCTTTATCAGTAGAAATGCCACAAACCGTGATATTGGAAGTCACTGCCACTGAACCAGGAGTAAAAGGGAATACAGCAACTAACGCTACAAAACCTGCTACTGTTGAAACAGGAGCGCAAGTAATGGTTCCCTTATTTATAAACGAAGGCGACAAAATCAAAATAGAAACTGCCAAAGGAACGTATAAAGAACGCGTTAAAGAGTAAATTTAACTAGGAAGTACGAATTTAGAAGTTTGACCTATGTAAGGAACCTTCTAAATTCACAATTCTTAATTCGCAATTCAACATGAAATTCTCACAGCCATATACTTTAAAGCAGATCGCAGAAATTCTTCAGTCGGAATATGTAGGTGCTGCTGATTTTTTGATTACGGGTTGTAATGAAATTCATAGAGTTGTAGCTGGAGATATTGTTTTTGTAGATCATCCTAAATATTACGATAAGGCGCTGGAAAGCGCGGCAACTACTGTTTTAATTAATAAAAAAGTGAATTGTCCAAAAGGTAAAAGTCTGTTGATTTCTGATGATCCATTTAGGGATTTTAATAAATTAACGCAATTTTTCAAACCCTTTGAAAGGGCGAAACAAATTATTTCGGCTACGGCTAAAATTGGTAAAAACGTAGTAATTCAACCAGGTGTTTTTATTGGAAACCATGTAACTATTGGTGATGACTCTGTAATACATGCAAACGTATCCATTTATGATAATTGTCAGGTAGGTTCAAAGGTTACTATACATGCCAATACAGTTCTTGGAGCTGATGCTTTTTACTATAAAAACAGAGCTACAGGGTATGATAAATTACTTTCTAGCGGAAGCGTAATAATTGAGGACAATGTTGATTTGGGCGCATCATGTACTATTGATAGAGGTGTGTCCGATATTACAATAATAAAAGAAGGATCAAAAATAGACAATCAAGTTCATATTGGGCATGATACCATTATTGGAAAAAAATGTTTGATAGCATCGCAAGTAGGAATAGCAGGATGTGTTGAAATTGGCAATGAAGTGACCATTTGGGGTCAGGTTGGCATTACAAGTGGAATTTCCATAGGCGATCACGTAACTATTTTGGCACAATCAGGAGTGAGTAAATCTTTAAAAGCAGGAGGGCGTTATTTTGGAACTCCCGCCGATGATTTTAGAACTAAATATAAAGAGTTAGCTGTGGTAAAGCAAATACCAGATATCATTAATAAAGTCAATAAATTATGAGCTTAAGTCCAAGAAAAATTGTGAGAATATTTTATGAAGCAGATTTAATTCATAACGAGCAAATTTTAAAGGACTACTTACACGCCGAAGTTACCCTAAATTGGAATAGTAGTTTTGGCTTTTCAAAAAAAAATTTTGATGATATTTTAAGGATGTTTAAAGGGATGCAAAGCGCTTTTGAATTTTCGAGAAACAAAATAACACATTTGCTTACGGATAAAAACACAGTAACCATTAGGCATACTTTTTTTGCTAAAGCTATCGAAAGATCTAAAGAAGAAGCCATAGCGCATTTTATGTGTATTTGGGAACTTAAAGAAGATAAATTATATAAAGGATATATGATAAGTCAGCAAGCAGATTTTAGTGTTGAAAATATGGAAACATTTCTATAAACAAAACTTCACTACTTAGTAATTAATACTTACTTTAGCAAAGCATATAAAAAAAAGAAATATAAAAAATGAGTGTTTTAGTAAATAAAGATTCAAATATAATAGTACAAGGTTTTACAGGAAGCGAAGGAACTTTTCATGCTTCGCAAATGATTGAGTACGGAACAAATGTTGTTGGTGGTGTAACTCCAGGTAAAGGAGGGCAAACGCATTTGGACAGGCCTGTTTTTAATACAGTTGCGGAAGCTGTTGAAAAAGTAAACGCAGATGTCTCTTTAATTTTTGTTCCACCAGCTTTTGCTGCTGATGCCATTATGGAATCTGCCAATGCAGGAATAAAAGTAATTATTGCTATAACCGAAGGAATTCCAGTTGCTGATATGGTAAAAGCTGCGAATTATATAAAAAATAAAGATTGCAGATTAATTGGTCCTAACTGTCCTGGTGTAATTACTCCGGGAGAAGCTAAAGTTGGTATTATGCCTGGATTTGTATTTAAGTCAGGAAAAGTTGGTATTGTATCAAAATCAGGAACATTGACTTATGAAGCTGCTGACCAGGTAGTAAAGCAAGGTTTGGGAATTACCACAGCAATTGGTATTGGAGGTGATCCAATAATTGGTACTACAACAAAGGACGCTGTAGAACTTTTAATTAACGATCCAGACACGGAAGCCGTTGTTATGATTGGCGAAATCGGAGGTCAGTTGGAAGCTGATGCTGCCAATTGGTATAAAAATTCAGGCAGTAAAAAACCAGTAGTTGGATTTATTGCAGGCGAAACTGCTCCTGCAGGAAGAACTATGGGACATGCAGGCGCAATCGTCGGTGGATCGGAAGATACTGCAGCTGCAAAAAAAGAAATTATGAGAGCTTGTGGAATTCACGTTGTGGATTCTCCTGCTGAAATTGGAAAAAAAGTAGCAGAAGTTTTAGGCTAATTTATTGTCCATAAAATATTTAAATCCACTTTCGATTAACTTTGAAAGTGGATTTTTTTTCTTAATTTTTTAAGAAAAATTAAAGAATCGAATTATTGTCTATAACTACATATATTGTTAAGTTTATCCCTAATTACGGACTTTGTAACAAAAAAAGTCAATTTTAAAATGTACTGTTTTTGTTAATTTTAACAAATACATGAATTTCAATAGTATACGGTTTAATTGTAGTTTAATTGTAAAATAAGTAGCACTTTTTACTGTTGCTTTACAATTGTATCTATTACAAAAAAAACGAATTTACGCATGCTTTAAATTTAATTGTATACTAAAATTTGATAAACTTCAGTTTAAATTGGGCTTTATGCCGTAACAACAATCAATGATAATATATCGTACTTTTCATTAACTCGCAATAAGTTTTGAACGGAGTAGTGATTGATTTTTATAAGATGAATAAAATGGGTGTTTTAAAAAAAATTAGTAGAGTAGTCTTTATAGTAATATTTATTACATGTTTTGTAAACTGTAAAACTAAAAAAGAGCCTGTAGTTTATCATTCGGAACAAGCATTTGATATTACAAAGTCTTACAAGTCATTTGATAATGATCCTACCGGTTTACGTTTGTACACTTTGCACAACGGATTAAAAGTGTATTTATCAAAAAATACAGATGAACCAAAAATAGAAACGCTAATTGCAGTAAAAGCGGGTTCTACTTATGATCCGGCTGATCAAACAGGATTAGCACATTATTTAGAGCACATGTTGTTTAAGGGAACCAGTAAGTTAGGTACAGCCGACTGGGAAAATGAAAGGAAACAATTACGAGAAATTTCTCATTTATACGAGTCTCATAAAAATACCGTAGATACCACAAGGAAAAAAGTAATTTACCGTAAAATTGACTCCATTTCAGGGATTGCAGCTAAATATGCTATTGCCAATGAATATGACAAAATGATAAGCAGTATTGGTGCCGAAGGTACTAATGCCTTTACCTCAAATGAAATGACGGTTTATAAAAATAAAATACCTGCCAATGAACTTGATAAATGGCTAGCGGTGGAAAAAGAACGCTTTAGTGAACTGGTATTGCGCTTGTTTCATACTGAATTAGAAACCGTATATGAAGAATTTAATCGTGGGCAGGATAATGACGGTCGTAAGCAATTTACTGCTTTATTAGAAAATTTGTTTCCAACACATCCTTATGGTACTCAAACTACTATTGGAACATCGGAACATTTGAAAAACCCATCCATGAAGGCTATTCATAATTATTTTGACACTTATTACGTGCCTAATAATATGGCTTTAATTTTAGTAGGGGATTTAGATTTTGATAGTACTATCCGCAAAATAGAAAAAGCTTTTGGGAGTTACGTTTACAAACCTGTAGATCATCCAGAATTTGTGAAAGAATTACCTATTGAAAAACCGATTACGGACACTGTATATGGGCCGAATGCCGCATCAATATATATTGGTTTTAGAACAGGAAGCGTAAATGATGATGAAACAATAATGGTTAATTTGATTGATTATTTATTGGCAAATTCTAGTGCAGGTTTAATTGATTTAAATTTAAATAGTCAACAAAAAGTACAATCAGCGGGTTCATTTACTTCATTTAAAAAAGACTATGGGATGCATATTTTGTATGGAGTTCCTAAAAAAGAGCAATCCTTGGATGAGGTAAAAGAACTATTGTTAAGTCAAATGGAATTAATTAAACAAGGTGCTTTTGACGATTGGTTAATCGGAGCAGTTATCAATGACTTGACATTGTCACAAATTCAAAGTTTGGAGAGTTCAAAAGCAGTCGCTTATGATTTTATGTACAGTTTTGTTTATGAACAGCCTTGGGGAAAGCGTTTGAAAAAGCTTGAAAAATTAAAAAAGATTACTAAAAAGCAAGTGATTGATTTTGCAAATAAATTTTACAAAGAAAATTATGTAGTAGTCAATAAATTGGTAGGCGAAGATCCGTACCAAATTAAAGTAGAAAATCCTGAAATTACTCCAGTTGATGTGAATAGAGACCAGGTTTCGGAATTTACCAAAAAGTTCAATACGATGGTTTCTGATTCGTTGCTGCCTCAACAAATTATTTACAAGGACTTAATTAAAGAAACAGCCCTGTCAAACGGTACAAAGTTTTCGTACATAAAAAATAAAACTAATGATTTAGCCTCACTTACGATTACTTTTCCCGTAGGAAGCGATCATAACAAAAAGTTACCTATAGCTTTTTCGTATGCAGATTTTTTAGGAACACATAGTTTGAGTAACGAAGCGCTAAAAAAGGAATTTTACAAGCTTGGTGTTAAGTATAATTTTGATGTACAGGAGGAAAAAACCAGAATGACAATTTCAGGACTTCAGCAGCATATTGCAAGTGGTTTGCAGTTATTATTTTCAGTAATAAAGGATTTAAAACCTGATGCGGAAGCCTATTCCAAATTAATCGATCGTATTGAAAAAAGTAGGACGGACAGAAAGAAAAATAAATCGGATGTTTTGTGGAAAGGAATGTTAAATTACAGCAAGTATGGAGAAGGTTCTCGTTTACGAAATGTAACCCCAATTGCAGATCTAAAAATGGAATCTACCTTTGAATTGGTACAACTGGTAAAAGGTATTATTGACTATACTCCTGAGTTTTTTTATTACGGGAATGATATAACAGGAACCAAAAAAGTACTTGAGGAAAACTATTCCGTTAAAGATTTTAAAACAGTAACCTCTGAAAAAGCCATATTTTCAGAAAAAGAAAATGTAGGAAACGTCTATTTTGTAAATTACGACATGGTGCAAGCAGAACTACTTTTAGTTTCAAAATCTATTGAATACGAACCAAAATTAGCTGCAGGAACCTTACTTTTTAATACTTATTTTGGTAGTGGATTATCATCCATAGTATTTCAGGAACTTCGGGAATCTAAGTCGTTAGCCTATTCAGCATTTAGCACGTATGCAACAGCTACTGAGCAAGGAAAACCAAATTATTTGTATGCCTACATGGGTACTCAAGCAAATAAACTACCGGAAGCTATTGAGGCGATGAAGGCATTGTTAAATGATATGCCATTAAATGAAGCACAATTTCAATCAGCTAAAAAGTCTGTTTTAAAGACAATTGCGGCGAGTAGAATAAACAAATCTGCCATTTATTGGAATTATAAGCGCTTAAAAAAGCTAGGAATTGATTATGATAACAGGATTGAGGTGTATGAAGCTGTAAATGATTTTACACTTCAGGATTTGAATTTATTTTTCCAATCGTACATCAAAAACAAGTCATTTGATATGATGGTTATTGGTAATAAAAAGGATGTTGATTTAGATCTGTTAAAAGCGTATGGAACAGTTGAAGAATTGGATATCGATTATTTATTTAATTTTTAACTGTTCAACAAATAGTATATTTGGTGGTAACTGATAGTTGTTACGAAACAAATACAATACCAGAATTTATAATTTACGGATGGGGGAAGCTTCTTCAGTAGGAGTGCTTTCCTCTTTTTCGGGTTGTGCATTACCTCCAAAAATCATTTCAGTGCTTGAAAATGTAGTACCAAAATTGACCGCAGCATTTACTACTTGTTCCACTGCGCTAACCACTTCATTTTCGCTTAATTCCTTTAAAGGGTGTATAAAAACAGACCATATTACTCCTTTTGAATTGGCATATTTAACGTCAAGCGCAGAATGAAAATTGGCGGTCAAAGCATCAATAAGTAATTCCTTATCTAGACTATCTGTTTGAATAATTGGTGATATTATTCGCATTCGGTTGTGTGTTTCGTCAGTAATACAAAGCAACTGCCTGTCTCGATGTATAATCTCCCAATAACCAGAATAGCCATTGACACTATCGGTTACTTTAGTTAACAAATTTTCTAAAGTTTCATTAGTCATGTTTTGAGAAAAACTAAATTGACTAATTAAAAAGAAAATAAAAGTAGTTTTTTTGTATCCATGATGTAGCGATTAATTGAGGTAGATTTTAGGTATTATTATTGCCGTAAGAAATAGCCGAAAAAATAGCTATGACCTTACAGCTATGGCTGATATTTCCACATTTACTCCTTTGGGTAAACTATTAACGGCAACAGTTTCTCTAGCTGGTGCTGAGTCGTTTGAAAAGTAAGTGGAATAAACTTCATTAACCGTAGCAAAATATTCCATACTGCTTAAAAAAATACTTGTTTTTACTATGTTTTCAAAAGTGAAATTAGCTTCAGCAAGTATGGCTTTTAAATTTTCAAAAACTTGTTTTGTTTCTAAGGTTATGGCATCAGTAATTAAATTTCCAGTGGTGGGATTTATAGCAATTTGACCAGAAATGTACAAGGTATCATTTGCCAAAACAGCTTGATTATAGGGACCTATAGGTGCTGGAGCATTTTTTGTGTTTATAATTTCTTTCATGATTTTTTAGTAGTATTGCTATTTAATTTTAATTCAAGATACAAAAAAAGCTGCCTAAGCAGCTTTTGAAAAATAGGAAATCTCTATTAAAAGTATAATTAAATAAGATTTTATATTATAACTCAAGGCTATTAGCAGCAGCCTCGTCTAAAAACCAGGTAAGTTTATCAGAGTAAGGAGCAACTAAAGCAGCAGGAAATTTTTCAAAACCATCTTCTTCATTTATAATAGTTTTTACCTTTTCTTTTTTGGAGGCTCCAGTAACTAAAAAGGCTACTTCTTTAGCGTTGTTAATTGTGTTTCCTGTAAAAGTGACACGTTTTTGACCTGATTCAGGGTGTGTAGCTACTTCACAGATTTGTTCACTCTCCCAAAGCTCAATGTTATGCGGAAAAATAGATGCGGTGTGTCCATCATCACCCATTCCCAAAATGACTAAATCAAATAAAGGACCATCTTCATCAACAGGAACTTGTTGTTCAATGAGTTTTCCGTAGCGAACAGCTTCTTGAGCAGGGTCATTTTCACCTAAAACTCGATGTATATTTTCTTCAGGAAAGTTAATTTTTGAAAGTAAATGATCAACCGTCATTTTATAATTGCTTTCGGAATCGGTGGGTGGTACACAACGCTCATCTCCCCAATACAAGTGCAATTTACTCCAGTCTATACTTTCTTTGTAGTTCTCGGCCATGTAATCAAAAATGGCTTTAGGGGTACTACCGCCAGAGAGGGCTACATGTATCGGTTTGTTATTGGTAGTTGCTAATAGTTCTTTTAAATATTCCGAAAAAGCTTTAGCTACTTCGTTCTTGTCAGGGTATACTTTTAGTTTCATAAAAAATGCGATTAAATGAAATGTGTCATTTAACCGCAAAATAATATAATTTTATTAAAAAAGAATTTCTTTATTAAGAATAGTAAATTCTTACATTAGAATTTATAGCCTAATGAAATTGAAATCACAGAGTTTTTATTTTCTTAAAAGAATAAGTTGAAACCAACAACTGCGCCAATACCATTAGATTTAATTTCAGTATCTGAATCTTCATTTTCGATTTTTAGATTATTATATGCTAGACCAAAATCTATTGAAATGTTTTTGTTTAAAAATATAGCTACACCTGCACCAATTCCAAATCCAAAAGTGTCTGATTTTATTTCAAAATTACCATCTTCTTCTTTTGTAGAGCCAAAAAGAACTGACGCTTCAAGAAAAGGCTTTATTTTATTTTCCAAAAAATAATATCTAGCAAAGGGACCTATAGTAAAAGTGTTTTCTGTATTTTCATCTCCCACTTCAGGATCAAATTTTTGGTTTTCAAAAGAAAGAGTTAATCCAATTGCTAAATTGTCTATCACGAAATAACCAGCAGTAGGGCTAATTTCAAAAGTTGAAAGTTTTCCACTGTCGTTTCCTTCTATTTTAAAAGAGTTAGATGAAAAACTTAAAGAACTAGAAGCTCCAACAATAAATTTTCCAGCTTCTGTTTGAGAAAAAACAGTTGAGATTGATAAAAATGTAATTAGGGATAATAAAATTTTTTCATAATAAATGGTTTTTTTTGCTGAAAAACAGCAAGTTAAATTTCGACCAAATATATTGTTTTTTATGTTTTAAATGTAAGAAAAAAGATATATATTATATTTTTATATAATTTTTAGTGCTTATTAACTTGTTTTGTTGTTTTATATCGATTTTTTTACTCAAAAAATGTAGAGTTATTTTATAGGTGGACTAAATTTTCCTAATTTTCTTTTTAGAACACTAATGGTATAATATAATAAGCCTGTTATGAAGGAGAATTAATTTGAAGTTGTTTGAGAATATTTTAAAAAAAACACATTAAGTATCTGAAAATCAAAAAGAATGATTAATTTTTAATCAATTTATTTTACTTTTATTATGAAAAAATACATTGTCAGTTTGAGTATTTTAGCAATAACATTAATTGCTTGTACCGATAAAAAGAAAATATCTTCAAAAGAATTACCTAATGAAACTAAAGTCGAATTAAAAAAAGTAGAAAAGTCATTAGATGATATTTCAAATGAAGTAAAAACGAAATCTAAAGAATTAGATAATGCACTAGATGCATTGGATAATATTTAAAAACCTACCGTATTCTTAAATCAATACAAATTTAAAAATTATGAAACATTTTATAGTATTGATGGGCCTTATGATGGGCTTGTCGACAGGAATCTATGCACAAGGAAAATCAGCAGAAGCAAAACTTAAAAAAGAACAAAAAGCTTTAGAGAGAGAAGCTAGAAAAACTGACAAACAATTTCAAAAAGGAAAAGATAAAGGAGAAGATATAGAAAAAATTAAGGATAAAGGAAAAGAGAAAAAAGATCAAGCTCAAAAAAAAGCAAATAAGGCATTAAAGAAAGCTGAAAAAGTAAAGGAAGACAACAAAGATGATTATGAGGATGAAATAGAGGGAATGAAGGTGAAAAAGGAAAAGAAAGAAAAAGAATTCAAAGAAAAGATAGAGAAAAAACAAGGATATTCTAAAGAAAGTGGTGTAACAGGAAGGGAATTTGGTAAACAACGAGCAGCAGCAGCTAGAAATAAAGTGAAAAAAGAAAAAGTTGAGCTAAATGAAGAAGAAGCACATATAGCTAGAGGAAAAGAAAAAATTAAAGCAGCTAAAGAGCGTCTAGAAAAACTAAAAAACAAAAAGGAAAAGACACTCCATCAACTGGAGAGATTTCAAAAAAAGAAGAAGCTATTAAAAAAGCGGAAGAAAAGCTTAGTGAGTTAGATAAGACTATCAAAAGAGGTAAAGAACAACTAAAGAAAAATGAGGAAAAATTAAAGGGTATCGTTATAGAATAGATTTCTGGTTATGGACTCTTAGTATTTAAACTAAATATACTAAATTGTACAATCTGTATACTCCTACTTTTTAGGAAACTCAGGTTAATTATAAAAAAGTTTATACAAAAAAACTCCAAGTTATTTCTTGGAGTTTTTTGTATAAGAGTATAACTGTGTAATTACAACTCGCAATAATCTTCGCTATCAGTCAAATTAGGCCCAGGGTTTCTAAAGCCATCTCCGCCAACATTACCTTTGAACAGTTGATCTGAAAATTTAGGTCCCCAAGTGCCTGCTGGGTATCCATGCATTTTGTCATCATTATTTTCCCAACGTTTTAAAATAGGGTCTACAAATGCCCAAGCCGCTTCCACCTCGTCGGCACGTGCGTAAAGGGTAGCGTCACCTTGCATGGCATCTAATAACAAACGCTCGTAAGCTTCCATTACATAAGTGTCTACTAAGTCAGTGTAATGAAAATCTAAATTGGCAGTTTCTACTTTAAATCCTTGCCCAGGTACTTTAACCCCAAATTTCATTAAAATACCTTCGTCTGGTTGGATACGAATAATTAAGCGGTTGTCGGAGTTAGTTCCTTCAAACAAACGGTGGTGACTTGGTTTAAAGTGAATAACAACTTCCGTCACTTTAGTAGGCATACATTTAGCGGTACGTACATAAAAAGGAACATCTTTCCAGCGCCAGTTGTCAATATAAAATTTTAGTGCAGCATAAGTTTCTGTCATGGAGTTAGGGTCTACACCTTCCTCTTCACGATACCCTTTTACTTTTTTGCCATTAATGGTAGAAGCTAAATATTGACCTCGTGTAGTGTTGTCATAAAAAGTTTCTTCATTTAAATGACGGATAGACTGTAATGCTTTTACTTTTTCGTTTCGTATTGATTCGGGTTGAGAATCGATTGGAGGTTCCATGGCCACCAAGGAAACAATTTGCATCAAGTGGTTTTGAAACATATCACGTAGTGCACCCGATTTATCATAGTACCCACCACGATTGTCCACACCCACACTTTCGGCATTGGTAATTTCAATATGATTAATGTAATTTCTGTTCCATAAAGGCTCAAAAATACTATTTGCAAATCGCGTTACCAATAGGTTTTGTACAGTTTCTTTTCCCAAATAATGGTCTATACGGTAAATTTGAGATTCATTAAAGTACTTTTGTAACCCTTTATTCAAATTTTTAGCAGTTTCCAAACTGTATCCAAAAGGTTTTTCAACTATAATGCGTTTCCAACCGTTTGATTCATCTGTAAGCCCTTGTTCTTTTAAGTTTTTAGCAATAAGTTCATATATGCCAGGAGGGGTAGATAGGTAAAAAATGATATTGTTGTCAAGTTTTAAATCGGAATTTAAAGTTTGAATACGTTTGCTAAGCCCTACAAAAGGTTCTTCGTAAGAGTCTCCTAAATCTTCATAAAAAAGCTTGTCCGCAAATGTTTTAATAAAATTTTTATCTTCTCCAGAAATGGAATCGGCTAAAAACTGACTTTCGGTAACCACTTTAGCTCTAAATTGTTCATCGCTCAAATTACTTCGACTGGTACCCAGGACGGCAAAATTTTCGGCCAAGTGTCCTTCTTTATACAAATCAAAGATTGCAGGGATTAATTTACGAACACATAAGTCTCCCGAGGCTCCAAAAATAACAAGTAATTGATTATCTCCTTTTTTCATACAAGTTTTTAATTTATGATTACTTACACTACTTAAGTAATTTAAAATAATTTTTACGCTAAATAACTGCAAAAAGAAACAACAATTTGGCTATTTTTGCGCATCATTAGTCAGTAAAGGCAGTAAAACTTTCATTTTTAATAAAAATTTGCTGCTTTGCGAAGATACTAGATAATTCAAGATTTAGCTACGTATTTTACTGTATTTTGATATAGGATTTTAAGATTTAATGATAACAACAAAGTGTTGATAAAATAAAAAAATTGTAAAAAGATGAGTACAAAAAAGTATGATTTTGGATTAATTGGTTTAGGTGTCATGGGGCGTAATTTTATTTTAAACGTTGCCGATAATGGATTTACCGCTTATGGCTTAGATTTAAGCGAAGATCAAGTAACGGCATTAAAAGAAGAAGGCGGTGATATAGATAAGGTAGATGCCACCACATCAACAGAAAAATTTGTTGCCAATTTAAGTACTCCTCGTAAAATAATGATGTTAGTTCCTGCGGGTAAACCGGTGGATTTAGTTATCGAAAGTTTGTTGCCTTTTATTGAAGAAGGAGATTTGTTAATTGATGGGGGAAATTCATTTTACACAGATACGGATAGGAGAGAAGCTTACTTGACCGAAAAGGGGATTCACTTTTTAGGGGTTGGTGTTTCTGGCGGAGCAAAAGGAGCCAGACGCGGACCAAGTATTATGCCAGGTGGGTCTGAGCCTTCATACAAATACATCAAACCGATTTTTGATGCAGTTTCGGCTAAAGCATCAGACGGAGCACCTTGTGTAGCTTATTTAGGTCCAAAGTCAGCAGGGAATTATGTAAAAATGGTGCACAATGGTATTGAATATGGAATGATGCAGTTAACTTCAGAAATCTATGATTTATTACGCAAGTCTGCCAAATTTACAAATGATGAGTTGCATGAAATTTTTGCAAAGTGGAATGAAGGACGTTTGCAATCCTTTTTGGTTCAAATTACTTCTGAAATCTTTTTACAGGAAGATGAGTTTACCGATCAGCGTATTGTAGATTTAATTTTGGATAAGGCGAAACAAAAAGGAACGGGAAAATGGACATCACAAAATGCCATGGATTTGGGAATCCCTGTACCAACAATTGATATAGCCGTAAGCATGCGCGAAATTTCGGCATTAAAAGACGAACGTATAAAAGCCGATGCACTTTACGGCAGACCCGAAGTTGAATCTATTGAAAAAGAAAAACTAGTAGAATTGGCGGAGCAGTCGTTATACTTTGCATTTATAACTGCGTACGCACAAGGATTACACCAATTAACCGATGCTTCAAAAGAGTATGGTTATAATTTAGATTTAAGTTTGATTGCACAAATTTGGAGAGCAGGTTGTATTATTAGAGCAGCATTATTGGAAGATATAACCGTTGCTTTTAAAGAAGATAAAAACTTACCAAACTTATTATTAGCGCCTACTTTTGTGGAGCGTGTTCAAAATGCTGTTCCGGCTGTACGTGAGGTAGTTGCTTTTGCTGCTAAAAATGGTATTCCGGTACCAGGTTTATCAAATTCACTAACGTATTTTGATGCCTATACAAGTAGTAAGTTACCGCTAAATTTAATACAAGCACAACGTGATCATTTTGGATCGCATACTTATGAGCGTACTGATCGCGAAGGTATTTTCCATACGGAATGGGGAGCTTAAAACATTAAAATAAGTATACTCATGAAAGGCTATTCTTGACACTGAATAGCCTTTTGTCTTAAAAAAGTGCATTTAAACTGTATTTATTTGAACTTTTATGAATACAAATTTTATTTATTTGCTTAAAGCGCATACCTTTACTTTAATCAATCAAAAAAATACAATCATGAATTTTACATTTAATTTAAAATCAATAGCATCAATTGCTTTTGCTTCTGCGTTATTATTTAGCTGTAGTGGTGATGATACAGCAATTTTAGATACACCTACTGATCCAGGGGCGATTCCAACAGAAGATGCTACTATACGTTTTGTAGAGAATGGAACGGATAACAAGGACGAAGCTAATATTTCAGGAGTTGCTGGTGGTACAGTAGCAGGTAGGGTTATTTTTGAAACAGAGTCAGATACACAAAGACGTTTGTATGTAACGAGAACTTTACCTGGAGAATCACCAATGCCATTTTTACTTCCTTTAGATAAAAAAGCGACACGAAGAGCTACAAAAGCGGATGGATCAATTGATTTGGATGCTGAAAATAAAAAGGCGTTAGATTTTACGTTAGATTTAGATGTGCCAACTGTTGAAAACGGAGTAATTGTTTATCAATTTTGGACTACTACTGGGAGAGGAGATTTTAGAGATCCTTCAAAAAGAAGGTCTCAAGGAGTGGGGACTATCAACGTAACTATCGGTAATGGACAAAACCCTGATGCGGCAGTTAGAGAGTTTACTGATGTGAAATTATTCGCTCCAGATTCAGAAGGGGCTTCAGCAACTTTTTTCTCATTATTGGATGGTACAACGTATTTAATCAATCAAGGTATAGAATTTGCAGCTTTCTGGGATTTTGGTTATTATCATTTAAATGGTACTGGAGCAAATTTATCTTCAACTAAAACTTATCGAACAGATGTAGTTGATGTACCTTTAAAGTCAGGGACACCCGTTGAAGAGTTAAATGATACTTATTTTAAATTAGCTGATACCGCAATATATGATTCAATAACAACTTCAGGAGATTTAAAAGACTTAACAGTTTCTAATACAGATCCTGAGTTAATAGAAGAACTTAAAGTAGGTGATGAAGTAGAGTTTGTCGATCAATATGGTAAAAAAGGTGTAATTAAAATAAAAGAAATTGAGCCAGGGTTTAGTCCAACTCAAGACTTTATAGTAATTGATGTTAAAATACAACCGTAATTTACACTAAATAATAAAAA
>NZ_AFPB01000144.1 GCF_000218485.1 Aquimarina agarivorans
CTGATAACTTGGCAGTCTTATATGGAGTAAGTTGATTGCTTTTAGTATTCAATATTGTTTTAATAATTTACCTTTTGAAGATTTTAAATGTAGGAATTACAAGACTTATTATTAAGAATTTTGTACAAAAAGACACAAGATACATGCGAAATTTTTGTTTGTAAATCATGTCAGTTATAACAGCTAACCCCTTTAAAGGGTTCTTTTTGCTTGATACTTTAAAATAAAAGACAAAACTTAGTTGAAAAGTAAACCTATTCATAAAAATAAATAGCAATCATAGTTAAAGAGGTTACAGTTTATTTGCCTTTTAGTGTAAAAAAGTATTTGTAATTAAATAATTTTTACCTAAAAACGCCTTGCGGGAAAACAACAGGACTTTCAATACCTTCATTATTTACACTAGCTATACCAAAAAAATAATTGTCAATAACAATACCCTTTAAAGTAAATTGATTTACATTTCCAACATAACGACTGTGATCCCAGGTGGGTGAAGTAGTGTTTCGCCAGTATATTTTATACCCTTTTACGTTGCTATCAGGGACTTTTTTCCATTTCAATTTTGCAGAAGCCTCTACAATACCACCAATTTTAACCTCGGTAGGAGCAGGGGGTGCCCAAGCCAAATACGCTAAATTGATAGCATTAACGGCGGTGAGTTTTGCTGCATACCCAAAATTCACGTGTTCCACAGTGTCACCGTAATCAATACCATTTTCGGTACGTATGTCCTGATGTTGTTGGGTGTAATTTTCATGAGCTTCCATAATTCGAATACCAGCAAACCCGATATCATTAAAAGGTTTGTGATGCCCACCACGGCCAAAACGATCCAAACGGTAAATGAGCATCGGATTCATTTCGGGCATGTATTTTTTAACGTTTTTGTGTATATAGCGGGCTAATTGACGCGAAATACCATCAACTTCGCCCCCGTAATAGCGTCTACGCTTTATTTGTTCTTCAGTATCTGTTGTATTTGTAGGTTCCGAAAAAATACGAAAAGAGCGATTGTCAATCACCCCATCAACTCCTTTAATATTGCCAATCATATCATTGTTGAGTACGCCAATAATTTCCCAGTTTTTTTCTTTTGCATATTTAGCTAAACCAGCACCCCCGAATAAACCTTGCTCTTCTCCCGACAGGCCAACGTAAATTATACTGCTCTCAAAAGTGTATTTTGAAAGTACCCTGGCGGCTTCAATAGTACCAGCCATACCACTGGCATTATCATTCGCACCTGGTGCATCGGTAGTAAAATCCATAGTATCGCTTGCGCGAGAATCAATATCACCGCTCATAATAACATAACGGTTGGGGTATTTTGTACCTTTTTGAATAGCAAGGACATTGACCACCCAAGCATCTTTAGGGACTCGTTTGCCCATACTTTTAGTAACAAAATCTTTTTGGTAAGTCACATCCAAACATTGATTACATGCTTTTGATATATTATCAAATTCAGCTTTTATCCAACGCCTGGCAGCTCCAATTCCTCTGGTTTCGGAAATGGTATCACTAAATGTATTTCGGGTGCCAAAGCCAGCAAGTTTACGAATGTCTTTTTCAATACGTTTGTCCGATACACTTTCAATTATATCGTAAATTTTTTTATCGCTTTGCGCGAAGGTGGGATGCAAACAAATTAGAAATAAAAATAGAAGTAAAACATGTTTCATAAAACAACGTTATTTTTTTTCTAAAATAATAAAAACTAAGGATCTATGAGTAACCTTAACAAAGCGCTAACGAATGTATCTTTTAAATGCTTGTTTGTATGTAAAAAAAACACCTCAACAAATTAAATTTGTTGAGGTGTTTTAATAGTAATTTATTTAAAAGAATAAGCTCACTGGTGGGTTAATCTCTTTTTTCACGAGGCTTACGATCACGATTGTCTCTTCCTCTGTTATCTCTTCCTTTTCCTTTGTCATCTCTTGGTGGGCGAGCCACATAACCTTCAGGTTTTGGAAGTAAAGCTTTCCTTGAAACTTTTTCTTTACGAGTTCTTGGGTCTGTACCAAAGTATTTCACATCAAGTTCATCACCTAAATTAAGTACATCGGTAACGTTTTCAACACGTTCCCATGCAAATTCGGATACGTGTAATAGTACTTCGTTACCAGGAGCTTCTTTGTATTCAACAACAGCACCAAAGTCAAGTATTTTAATTACTTTAACTTCGTACACGCTTCCCACTTGTGGTTTGAATAACATAGACTCAATTCGAGCTAAAACAGCATCAATTCCATCTGCTCCAGTTCCTAAAATCTCTACAATACCTTCTTCAGTAACAGGATCTTCGTTAATTACAATAGTAGTACCTGTAGTTTTTTGTAACTCTTGAATATTTTTACCCCCAGGGCCAATTAATGCTCCAATAAATTCATTTGGAATTACACGAGTCACCATTTTTGGAGCGTGATTTTTAACGTCAGTTGCTGGTGCAGTTATAGTTTCTGTAAGTTTACTTAAAATATGTAAACGACCGTCACGTGCTTGTTTTAATGCATTTACCAAAATCTCATAGCTTAAGCCTTTAACTTTGATATCCATTTGGCATGCAGTAATACCATCTTCTGTACCTGTAACTTTAAAGTCCATGTCTCCTAAGTGATCTTCATCACCTAAAATATCAGATAATACCGCATAGCGATCACCATCAGAAATTAATCCCATAGCAATACCCGAAACAGGTTTTTTAATCTGAACACCTGCATCCATTAATGCCATTGTACCCGCACATACAGTTGCCATAGATGAAGAACCGTTAGATTCTAAAATTTCTGAAACTACACGAACTGTATAAGGGCAATCTTCAGGGATCATTCCTTTTAATGCACGTTGCGCTAAATTTCCATGCCCTACCTCACGGCGTGAAGTTCCTCTTAAAGGTCTAGCTTCTCCAGTAGAAAAAGGAGGGAAGTTGTAATGTAAATAGAAACGCTCTTCACCTTCTTGCGAAGGATTATCGATCATATTAGCATCACGAGATGTTCCTAAAGTTACTGTAGCTAAAGCTTGAGTTTCACCACGAGTAAAAATAGAAGAACCGTGAGTTGTTGGTAAATAATCTATTTCACACCATATTGGACGAATATCAGTAGTCTTACGACCATCTAAACGAATACCTTCTTCCAAAGTTAAGTTACGAACGGCTTCTTTTTGCGATTTGTTAAAGTATTTGGAAATTAAAGCGCCTTTTTCTTCTAATTCCTCTTCAGAATATTGCGCTTTTAATGCCTCCTTTACTTCTGCGAAAGCGGCACCCCTATCTTTTTTGGACGAAGCTTGTTTTGCAATAGCATAACACTTATCATAAGCAAACTCATTCACTACCTTTGCTAAATCTTCATCAGCATCTTCAGCGGTATATTCACGTGTTTCTTTTTTGCCAAAAGCTTCTGCTAATTTTACTTGCGCAGCACATTGTACTTTTATAGCTTCATGAGCCACTTTAATGGCTTCGATCATTTCTTCTTCAGAAATTTCGTCCATTTCACCCTCTACCATCATTACAGAATCGGCAGATGCACCGATAACCATATCAATATCAGAAGCAGCTAATTGTTCAAAGCTAGGGTTTACAATAAATTGACCATCAACTCGGCTTACTCTCACTTCTGAAATTGGAGTTTCAAAAGGAATGTCCGATAGTTGAATAGCCGTTGATGCAGCCAAGCCGGCAAGGGCATCAGGCATCACCTCCGGATCATGAGACATTAATTGTATCATAATCTGTGTTTCGGCATGGTAATCCTTAGGGAATAGTGGACGCAATACACGATCTACTATTCGCATAACTAATATTTCTTCGGTACTAGGACGCGCTTCTCTTTTAAAGAAACCACCAGGGTAACGACCCGCAGCGGCAAATTTTTCACGGTAATCTACCGTAAGGGGTAAAAAATCAACATTACTTTGCTCATAATTAGAAACTACGGTACAAAGCAACATGGTTTTACCCATAGTCACAACAACAGACCCGTGGGCTTGTTTTGCTAATTTTCCGGTTTCGATAGTAATTTCTCTACCGTCACCTAGGTCAATGACCTCCTTAAAGACTTGTGGAATCATAATTTGTTTAATTCATTTTAGTTTGTCTCGATTTGTTGGTGGCAAATCATTGGTTGTTGTGTTGCTAAGCTTCGCGAGAAGTTCCTTTGCAAGGGAGACAATTTATATCTTACCAAAAACAGCATAAAACTTAATTGTATTTTACATTATTTCTGGTAATAAGTATTTATATCTACATTTAATGTATTTCGGAAAATTACGTAAGTACAATTAAATTTGTTTTTGTATGTTAACGAAGATACGTTTTTCTTTACTATTTGCAGATAAAAAAAAGCGGAGCTGCAAGCTCCGCTTTTTAAAGTATTGATGACTTATTTTCTTAAACCAAGCTCTTTTACAATAGCACGGTATCTTAAAATGTCTTTTTTGATTAAGTAATCTAGTAAGCTTCTGCGTTTACCTACTAATTTTACTAATGAACGTTCAGTATTATAATCTTTACGATTTTTTTTCAAGTGCTCAGTTAGGTGTGTAATTCTGTGCGTAAATAAAGCAATTTGTGCTTCTGCAGTTCCACTGTCATTTTTACCTTTACCGTGTTTAGCAAAGATTTCCTCTTTAACTTCTTTTGTTAAATACATTCCAATATTATTTAAATGATTCTTATGTATTTGAAAGGTTTTCTTTCAAGGGTGCAAATATATTCTTTTTTCTGATACTAATCTATTTTAGGGATACTAAAATTTTAGTTAAGGGAATTCTTATTTTAAAGCTTTTGATAATACTTTTCGAAGTTTGTTAGGGTTAATTTTTGTTTCCACAATAGTACCATTGGCATCAATTAAAAAGTTTTCAGGAACATTGTTAACTCCATACATGTAGCCCACTGGGTTTTCCCATCCTTCCAAACTGCTTAAATGAATCCAGTTTGTACGATCTCTTTTTACTGCATTATTCCAAACATCCTTATTTTGATCAAAAGAAATAGCTACAATTTCAAATCCTTTATCTTTAAATTCATCATATACTTTTTTAAATTCAGGATTTAATTTTTGGCAAGGCCTACACCATGACGACCAAAAATCTAATAATGTATATTTCTTTTTTACTTCGGAAAATGTAACAGGTTTTCCAGTAATGTCATTTTGGGTAAAATCCGTGTAACTATCTCCTTTTTTCGGGTTTCCACTTAGTTTTAAAAATGTTCCAATAATTTTACCGTATTTGGTTTGTTTAGTTTTATTATCCGCTTGTTTATAGATGCTGGCTACTTCATCTTTTTTCCAAATTCCTTTAAAAATATTTAATAAACGCATACTTACTACTGAGCTTGGGTACGTTTCTAAAAAAGAAAAGCACATTTGTTTTTCTTGTTCTTGTAGTACATCAAGGTAGTTGTTGGTTTTTGTTTTGGTGTTAGGGTCTAGTTCAGGGTTTGATAAAATGCTGTATAAACTATCTCGCTTTTTGGATACGGTAACTATTTTTTCAGTCAATATGTTTTCTTCAGTTTGTACTTTACCACCTACTATTTTTGTATCCAGGCGTTTGCCAGTGGTGTTTTTTATAGAAATTACCCCGTTTTCGATCCAAAAATCAGCAAAAAATGGCGTTTGTTTAACTAAAATTCTAGCATCAATAGGTTCAGTGAAGTCGCCTTTAAACTCAAATTTTTTGTTGAAAATATAAGTAGAGTCTACTATTTCATTATCAATAAATAAACCAACCATTGTACTGTCTTTAAACTGCTGGAACTCACCTTCAATTTTAAATTGATTTGATTTAAGTTGGTTTAAAGCAACATTATTTGTGGTAGGAATAGGTTTTTGGTTTGTTTCTTTTTTACAAGAAAATAATAAGAGCGCAGTAATAATTACTGAAAATATAATTCGCATTTTAAGTGTAGTTAATTGATTTGAAATTGCAATATAAGTAATAAATACTATAGTGTTTTAATGTATTGTAAGTAGTAAGGTTAGCTATTTGCATAGCAAATGAATACTTACATTTATGAAATTGATTCTATTAAAAGTTATTTATAATATAGTTGAACCAGAACAATCAAAGTATTAAAAAGCACAATTAGTAGGAAGATTTCCTTTTTGAGCCGCATCTTCAAATTGTTTAGTGTCAAAAGCTTCATTTGAAAATCCATTGGCAACAGTACCTTTACTCACTTGGGGTAAATATCCGCTAGTATTCATATGTGCCCTAACAATTACTTGTTGCTTACTTGTAATGGAAACCTTACCGCCAGAGCGTGCAAATGGTTGCTCGTTTACGTGGCTGTGGACCAAAATTCTTCGGTAAATTAAATTGCCTTCCAAGTCTATAACTTCCCACCAGTCGGCATATTGATCGCAACCAGTATCAGGACTTTTAACAGTGACACTAAAAGTGTATTCATTTTCATTTCCGCTTACGGTTACGTTTTGCACACCATCTGTGGACATAGTGTCTTTGGAAGTTACGGAAGGATTAATATTATCCATATTGTCATTGTTTGCAGGTTGTTGACTTTCGTCAGAAGTGCAACTGGTGATGAGTAATGAAACAAATAGTTTAAGTAGTATAGTCTTCATAACATTGATTTTTAGTACAATTCGGATTTTAAATTACTCAAATAAAAATTTAAATTTTTTATTTGGACAAAAAAGAAAACCTTCATTTAGCTTGAGCATCGCTGAAATTTTATTTTAAAGTTTCAAGCAAAAAAAGACCATTTTAAATGGGTCATATAATGAGCGAAACAGTATTGTAAGTTATAAACGTAATTTAAAGCTGTTATAGTGTAAAAGTTGCTTAAAAAAGAAAACCGCTTTCTGAAAAGAAAACGGTTTATTTCGCTATAATTTAATTAGTACTATTCAGTAGTAGCTAATGGTTTATTTAAAATAAGATTTAAGTACTTGTTTACTTTATTTTTAAGATCTTTTCGATGTACAATAAAATCTAAAAAGCCGTGTTCCAATAAAAATTCAGATGTTTGAAAACCATCAGGGAGTTCTTTTCCTGTAGTATCACGCACCACACGTGGACCTGCAAATGCAATTAAGGCACCAGGTTCGGCAATATTAATATCACCAAGCATGGCAAATGACGCTGTAATTCCACCAGTGGTAGGATCAGTACATAATGACACGTAAGGCAATCCTTTTTTTGATAGTAAACTTAATTTTGCCGAAACTTTAGCCATTTGCATAAGTGAGTGAGCAGCTTCCATCATACGAGCGCCACCCGATTTTGAAATAATCATTACCGGGAGCTTGTGAGCAATGGCATAATCAATAGCGCGTGCTATTTTTTCGCCCATAACACTTCCCATGGAGCCACCAATAAAAGCAAAATCCATACAGGCAATCACTAACTCATTTCCGTTGGACTTGCCAACAGCCGTACGGACAGCATCTTTTAATTTGGTTTTAGATTGCGCTTGTTTTAAACGATCCGTATATTTCTTTTTATCCTCAAATTTCAAAGGATCTTTTGAGGTCATGTTTTTATCAAGTTCTTTAAACTCGTTATTATCAAACATGATATTAAAGTATTCTGCACTTCCAATTCGGACGTGGTAACCATCTTCGGGACTGACGTAAAAGTTTTTTTCAAGCTCTTTAGCTTCAATTACTTTTCCAGTTGGTGATTTGTACCAAAGCCCCTTTGGTACATCTTTTTTTTCTTCGGTAGGAGTTTGTATTCCTTTTTCTTTTCTTTTAAACCAAGCCATAAGTATTGTTTAAAATTAATTGCCAAAAAAGTCAGACTAATAAGTGTTTACTGTTTGTTGTTCATAAAAATAAACGTATCAGCAGTGTACTTAGTCTGACTTTTCTTTATAAAGTATAGATTGCAAATTTATATTGAAACCTATAAGGATTTACAGTGTGTTAACGTTATTTAAGTCAGCAAATGCTTTCTTTAAACGCGTTACGAAGGTTTGTTCTCCAACACGCAACCATTTCCTAGGGTCGTAGTGTTTTTTATTTGGTTCAGAAGCTCCTTCAGGATTTCCGATTTGCGTTTTTAAGTACGCTTCGTTATTCACCATATAATCACGGATACCATCGCAAAAAGCAAATTGTAAATCAGTATCAATGTTCATTTTTACTACTCCGTAACCAATAGCTTCTCTAATTTCTTCAACCGTTGAACCTGAACCACCATGGAATACAAAATCAATGTGATTTTTTTCTACCCCATGCTTTTTGGTAACATACTCTTGTGAATTTAATAAAATTTTTGGCGTTAACTTTACATTTCCAGGTTTATATACCCCGTGTACATTTCCAAAAGCAGCAGCAATAGTAAATTTATCACTTACTTTGCTTAATTCAGTATATGCGTAATCTACCTCTTCAGGTTGTGTGTATAATTTAGAAACATCAACATCGCTGTTGTCTACACCATCTTCTTCACCACCTGTGATTCCTAATTCAATTTCTAAAGTCATTCCCATTTTGCTCATGCGCTCAAGGTATGTTTTGCAAATTTCAATGTTTTCTTCTAATGGCTCTTCAGAAAGATCAATCATATGAGAAGAATATAAAGGCTTGCCCGTTTGCTTGTAAAACTCTTCACCAGCATCAAGTAATCCATCAATCCAAGGAAGTAGTTTTTTAGCACAGTGATCCGTATGCATTACTACAGGGACACCGTAAGCTTCAGCCATTAAATGTACATGTTTAGCGCCAGCAATTGCTCCGGCAATGGCCGCCTTTTGCCCCTCATTGGAAAGGCCTTTACCAGCATTAAATTGAGCACCTCCATTTGAAAATTGAATAAAAACAGGTGAATTTAATTCAGCGGCGGTTTCCAAAACTGCATTAATTGTATTTGATCCAATTACGTTTACAGCAGGCATTGCAAAGCCTTTTTCTTTGGCATATTTAAATAACGCTTGTACATCGTCTCCGGTTACTACTCCTGGTTTAATGTTATGACTCATTAGTTTTTTGTTTATTTTAAAGGCATAAAAGTAATGAATTTCTATTGAAAAAGCGCATAAAAACAATTCCTGTTTTAAAGCAGAATACCTTATTATGTTTTTAGTAATTAGGTTGTAAATTACAGTAAGTAGTGTTCGGTAAATAAATAATCATCATATCGACTTGTAAGATGCTGGTTCTTATTTGGTCGTTAAAACGGATAGTTAATTCCTACGTTGAACACGGTTTTTGAGAAATTTAGTTCGGTCAGCCAAGGCCTGTTATCAATTCGGGCAGGATTAAAAATTTTCCAAGCCGCATCCAAACGCAGCACAAAAAAGCTAAAATCATAGCGCAATCCAAGTCCCGATCCTAGTGCAAGTTCTGATAAATCTTTAAAGCCAGAAAAATTAACATCTTCTTCGTCTTCAAAACTATCAAGCACATTCCAAATATTTCCAGCATCTGCAAACAAGGCACCGTTTAAAGCTCCTGCTAAATTAAAGCGGTATTCAATATTAAAAGCAAGTTTTAAATTGGCTTCATTAAATTCATTTCGGCCACTGCTTCTTCCAGGGCCTAAATCATAAGGCGTCCACGCTCTATTGTCATTAGATCCTCCTCCAAAATAACTTTGCGAAAATGGGATGGAGTTGGAGTTTCCGTAAGGAAAAGCAACCCCACCAAAACCTCGTACGGCTAAAACATTTTTATCTCCAAAATCCCAGTGCTTAATATATTCTGATTCAAGTTTAATAAATTGAGAAAATTCCACCCCAAAAAGGTCAAAGTTGTCATCCTCGTTTCTTTCTCTATTTGCTATGCCAGCAATAGTGGATAAAAAACTACCAGCACTTTCAATTTTTAAACGAAAACGAGAAAAATCTTCATCGTACAAATTTTTACGCGTATCGTTAATAAAACTATAACTGGTGGTTAAAATCAAATTGTCTTCTGTAAGTCGATTTTTACGTTCGGAAATATTTCTAACATCATTCAACTGATTGGTGCTAGTAACAATTGTACCATTTATGACACTGTTAATAAATTGATCTGCTCCTGACAAAATATCTAAATTATTATTGTCGTTAAAAAAGGGACTATTTGTGTCAAGTACATTTTGGGCAATATCATTCAGGCGATTATAAGAATTTTGATAGACGTTAAAATAATTTTGTGCATTTAAATTTCGGACATATTGCAAGCCAAAAAGATCAAATTGATTAGAAAGTACTCTGTTAGGTTTCCATTTGTAATTAAAAATACCCGAAACACTCTCTTTATCCAGTCCAATATTTTGTTGTGTAGTAATACCTAGGTTGATGCTGGTTTGAGGAGCACTTGATTTTTTAATGATTTTATCTGTCCTTAGTGGAAATAAAATTCGCGGAAAACTAAGTTTGGCATCCAAGCCTAACTCGGAAATATTAAAAAATTTTTCATCGCTATCAGCTACATCCCTTGATGATCCAATATTACTACGTGCTGAAATTTCAAAAGACTCAGCTCTTCGAAATACATTACGGATCAGTAAGGAACCTCCAAACCCCAATCCAATATCCTGAATAATAGATGTAGAAACATCAAAATTAAAACCAATGGCATATTTTTTTCGGGGTGTTAAAAAAATATTCGCAATTAAATCTTCTCCTTTAGGATCCCTACCATCTTCCTGAAAGGTAATACTAGGATATTTAAATACTCCCAAACTATTTAGTGAATTGTAAGTCAGTGTCCGTAAACTATCCCTGTAAATTGAATTTGGTGTTAAAAAAACAGCGTTAGTAATTGCTTTTGGTTTAAATTTCAGTTTATTGAAACTAAATAGTTCAAAACCTTTATAAGTAGCGCTATCCTGTAGTTTTTTTGACTTATTTTTTAGGGCAGTGTCAGTAAAAATATTGACTTTACTTATAGTGTGTACCTTAAAAGGTACTTGCGCGGTGGAGTCATTTAAGGTTATGGGTCTGTTATTAATATTTAAAGTCAGATTTACTTTTTTGTTGGTATTTATGGTATCCGCTTCAAATTTTATAAAATCACGTTCAAAATGAAAAAGGCCTTCATTTCGGAGGCGATTTGTAATTCGATTTCGTTCATTTTCAAGTTCAATGGTGTTGTATTGTTGTCCACTTTTTAAAAGTGATTTGTGTTGGTGTTTTTGGTAAATGGAATCAGCTATTGCTGAATTTATTTGCACACCAATACTATCCACAACATAAGGTTTTCGAGTAGTAATATTGTAGGACACTGCGGACTTTAAGCTGTCTACAGGGGTAATTTTATGCGAGGAAGTAACATTAAACCATCCCTTGTTCCAAAAATAAGCTTCTAACTTTTTTTGAGATTTTTCAATCTTACTTTTTCTATTAATTACGGGAGGCTCTCCAGTTTTTTTTAGCCAATCATTAAAATTTGCTTTGCGTTTAGCAATACGGTTGACTTGTTTTTTTGAGAGTAGTTTGGCTAAACGTTTTTTTCTTCGCGGATTATTTGCTAACCTGTTAACATAAGTAGAATCAGCATCATCTTTACTTAAATTGTAAATACCCAATTTAAAAGGTATTCCTAAAAGTTTTTTGTTTGGCTGTTGCACTAAATAGTCATAAAGCTTGTTGTTCTTAGTTTTTTCGCCGTTAACTAAAATGGTATTTTCAGTAAGCAGGCTTTCATTTTCAGAAACTTTTTTTACGACATTACAACTTAAAATTATAAGCGGTAGTAGCAGAATAAGTGATATTTTTACAAAAAATCTATTCAATTAATTACTAAAGTGTAGTTATTGGAGTCAAATGTACATTATTTGTATGGTTAGCAAAAACCAAAAAAAATTAATACGTAGTTTAAAACAAAAAAAATACCGAAAACAACATGGTTTATTTGTTGTTGAAGGTATAAAAGTAATTCGTGAATTTTTAGAGACACATTACATTTTACAACAAATTTTTGTACTTGAGTCCGAAATTCACCTTTTTAAAGAAGTTGATCGGAACAAACTAAACACGGTTTCCGTTTTGGAATTATCGCAACTTTCTTTTTTAACAACACCTCAAAAGGCAGTAGCAGTATTTAAAATTTCAAATGGAGCGTCTCAATATGTAAGTTCAGGATTGCAAGTTGTACTTGATGATGTTAAAGACCCAGGAAATTTAGGAACTATCATTCGTTTGTGTGATTGGTTTGGGGTGATACAAGTAATATGTTCAGTGGAAACTGTTGATTGTTATAATCCAAAAGTAGTTCAGGCTACTATGGGTTCGTTAACGCGGGTTAAAGTAATGTATACTGACATTGAGCAGTATATTAAAGTTAGTAAGCTTCCAGTTTATGGAACTTTTATGGACGGCATAAACGTATACCAAAAGCAGCTTCCGCAAGAAGGTTTACTTATTATGGGTAATGAAGCTAATGGAATTAGTCCTAAAATTGCCCAATTGGTAAATGAGCGTATTGCTATTCCCAGATTTGGTACTACACAAAAGACCGAAAGTTTAAATGTAGCCACAGCAACTGCTATTCTTTTAAGTGAATTTAGAAGAGCTTAGGTTTTTTAGTTGAGGATTGTGAGTTTTGAGTTGTCAGTTGTGGGTTGTCAGTTGTGGGTTGTCAGGTTGGAGTGTTATATATTACAATGAAGAACAATTGTTTTAAGTCTGTCTCTTGATATTGGTTGTTAGTTTTGGGTTTAATGATTTTACTTTAAGGATTAGCTCCATTTTTTTGGTTTACCAAAAAAATCAACCATCAACCATCAACCATCAACCATCAACCATCAACCATCAACCATCAACCATCAACCATCAACCATCAACCATCAACCATCAACCATCAACCATCAACCATCAACCATCAACTATTGAAAAGTAAAATTAATAAATACCCCTCTGGTACTTAATTTATCTATTTGTTTGGTGTAATTACTATTGGGGTCTTCGTCTTGTATGATTTCATCAGTAGTAGAAAAAACACCTCTAATTGAAGGTGTAAATTTAAAATAGGGCAAAAAGAAATCAATTCCGAAACCTAGTTCATAAGAGTAAAAATTTGTAGCTGTTCTAAATTGACCAGAACTGTTATCATCAGGATTTTTCTCGTTACTGGAAAGATTTATAGATGCCGAAACACCACCAACAACAAACGGTTTAAAATTATTCAAACGTTTAGTGGAAAGTTTTAAAAGCAATGGTATATGAACGGCAGTGGTTTGAACCTCTCTGATTTGATCACTATTTTGGGGGCCTAAATTAGGAAAAAATAATTCGCGCGTATTAAATATTACTCCCGGTTCCGTACGTAAATCCAAATAATCGTTAATGCGTAAATTTCCTATTAACCCAACATTAAATCCAAGTGCTTTATTGGTTACAATATCTTGAGTATCGGGAGATGTAGGTGTAACGCCATCAGCCAATGTGTTAATTCTGTCCGCGGTGTAGTCTATTTTAAAATCTAAAGAATTAAAACCAAGGTAATACCCCCAACGGAAACGTTGTTTGTCATGGTTTTCCCGATTTAATAAACGTTCTTTAGTAAAAATTCCTTGGGCTCCAATTTGCTGAGCACAAATAAACACAAAACATATAGCTAAAATTCTCTTCATCATTATTTGGTAGCGGTATAAATGGTAGCTACACCGAACGTTTGCGGACGCGCTACTGTATTCTTAAACCCAATTTTTGTCAAAATATTGTTGAATGCTTCTCCGTAAGGGAAAACAGCAGCACTTTCAGAAAGGTATTTGTAAGCTACCTTATCTTTAGAAAAAGCTTTTCCTATTAACGGCAAAATACGTCTGCTGTAAAACGTATAGCCTTGTTTAAAAGGGAATTTTGTAGGAATAGAGGTTTCTAAGACTACGAAAATACCACCTGGTTTTAGCACCCTCAAAATTTCAGAAAGTCCTTGTTCTAAGTTTTCAAAATTTCTTACACCAAAGGAAACAGTTATGGCATCAAAGTGGTCGTTGGGATAATCAATTTTTTCACCATCGCCCAAAACCATTGTAATAGTAGCATCCAGTTTTTTTTCGAAAATTTTTTCTTTTCCTACCTCTAGCATTCCAGCTGAAATGTCAAGTCCAATAATTTCAGTAGCCCCAGTGCGTACAAGATTTATAGCCAAATCACCAGTGCCAGTGGCTACATCTAAAATACGTTGAGGATTCGTTTTTTTAACTAACGCTACCACCTTATTACGCCACTTAATATCAATTCCGAATGAAATTACACGGTTTAATCCATCATAATGCCCTGAAATAGTATCAAACATAGAGGCTACTTGCTCTTTTTTACTTGCTGCAGAATCTTTGTATGGGGTGATGTTATTTAGCATAATTTAAATTTAGGCAAATATATGATTTTGAATACGTATGCGATAATAAAAATTAGCTCCTTTTAATATGTTTTAGTTTTTGTTAATTACATTATATTTGTTGAGCATTAAAAGTGTATTTATTTCTGATCAAACACTTTTAAAAATTTGCATTGCATGAAGATTATTATTGCAGGAGCTGGTGAAGTTGGATTTCACTTAGCAAAACTACTTTCGTTTGAATCCCAGGACATAACACTAATTGATTTAGATAAAGATGCACTCGCTTATGCGGAAAACCATCTGGATATTCGAGCAGTGAAAGGAAATGCTACATCCATTAGTGTACTAAAAAAAGCCAATGTAGGAAAGGCAGATTTAATTATTGCCGTTACTGGTGTTGAAACTGCAAATATCACTATTGGTGTATTGGCAAATGAATTGGGGGTTGGACAGTCTATAGCCAATATTTCAAATACTGAATTTATTAACAATGATGAAGATATCGGTTTTAAAAAGTTTGGTATTGATGAGTTAATTTCGCCTGAAACACTAGCAGCCAATGAAATTAGTTTATTGCTGAATCAATCTGCTTTTGATGACACTTATCAATTTGATAATGGAGCATTAATAATGGTAGGGACTACCCTTTCGGGCGAAGCTCCTTTTGTGGGTAAAACAGTACAGGTAGCTGCTAAAATTTTTCCAGAACTTCATTTTATACCCATTGCTATACAACGAATGGGTACGCAATTTACAATTATACCAAGAGGATCAACTGAGTTTAGAAAAGGGGATCATGTATATTTTATAACGGCTCGAGAAGGTGTTGATGAATTGTATAAACTGACTGGGAAGGAAAAAACTAAAATCAAAGATGTAATGATTTTGGGAGGAAGTAAAATTGGAGCTAAATCTGCAAAAGATCTATGCGCCAACAAATTCAATATCAAACTGGTTGAAAAAATACCAGAAAGGGCATTTGATTTGGCGGACAATCTTCCGAAAGCATTAGTTATCAATGGCGATGGACGCAATGTAGAACTGCTTGAGGAGGAGAATTTACATGACATGGATGCCTTTGTTGCTGTTACAGGTAATTCGGAAACTAATATTATGTCCTGTTTAATAGCAAAGTCAAAAGGAGTGCCTAAAACTATTGCTTTGGTTGAAAATATGGATTATTTTCAGTTATCACACTCTATAGGAGTTGATACTTTGATCAATAAAAAGTTATTAGCTGCAAATTCTATATTTAGGTATGTGCGAAGAGGGGAAGTATTGGCAATGACAAAGCTAAATAATATGAATGCGGAGTTGTTGGAGTTTGAAGTTAAATACACCTCCAAAGTAGCTAATACTATTATTAAAGAAATTGACTTTCCACGTTCGGCAATTATTGCGGGTGTCGTAAGGGGCGAAGAAGGATTAATACCTTTAGGAGATTTCAAAATAAAACCAGCAGATAAAGTGGTAGTTTGCTGTCTTCCTAAAGCCATTGTACAAGTAGAAAAACTTTTTGTGTAGATGCCTAAGTTAAATTACAAGATTATTTTTTTTATCATGGGGCTGCTTTTGCTTTGCAATGGGGGGTTTATGTTATTGGCAACGCTAGTCAGTTACTTGTATCACGATGGAGTTACCATAAAAATGGCATTAGCTTCAATGTTAACGATTTTTACAGGTTTAAGTTTTATGTTCTTCACAAGGGAGCATGAAAAAGATTTAGGAAAGCGAGAGGGGTATATAGTAGTAACATTCGGTTGGATATTTATGTCTTTTAGCGGTACGTTACCTTATTTATTTTCGGGTTCAATCCCGTATTTTACCAACGCTTTTTTTGAAACGATGTCGGGCTATACCACCACAGGAGCCTCAATATTGGATGATATTGAAATTATGCCTAAAGGTATTTTGTTTTGGCGGAGTTTAACGCATTGGATAGGAGGTATGGGAATTATAGTGCTCGCAATAGCAATTTTACCCTTATTAGGTATTGGTGGCATGCAATTATTTTCGGCAGAAGCGCCTGGGCCAAGTGCGGATAAACTTCATCCTCGTATAACAGATACAGCAAAGCGCCTTTGGTTAATTTATGTGGGCTATACCATTGCCGAAACAATTTTGCTAAAATTGGCAGGTATGAATTTTTTTGATGCCATTAATCATGCGTTGAGTACACTTTCAACCGGTGGATTTTCAACTAAAAATGCCAGTGCAGCTCATTGGAACGATAATCCATTAATACAATGGATTATTATTTTATTTATGTTTTTGGCAGGTGGAAACTTTGTTTTGAGCTATTTTGCTTTTAAGGGAAGGGTTCAAAAAGTATTGCATGATGAAGAATTTAGGTACTACGCAGGTTACGTTTTAGGTTTTTCGATTATTGTAGCGCTGTTTATATATTTTCAAGCCGACCCTGCAAATTCATCTATTGAACATCCTATGGTTTGGGGAAAAGCGGAAAGCTCCTTTAGGCATGCAATTTTTCAGGTGCTCGCCGTGGTCACAACCACAGGTTTTGTAAGTGCTGATTATACCATGTGGACGCCTTTTTTAACGGTAATATTTTTTGGGCTTATGTTTTCAGGAGGTTCCGCAGGTTCTACTTCGGGAGGGATTAAAGTGGTACGTCATATAATCACTATAAAAAATGGTTTTTTAGAATTTAAACGGACTTTGCACCCTAATGCCGTATTGCCGGTTAGGTATAATAACAGAGCAGTTACCCGAGAAATTGTATTTACTATATTGGGCTTTTTTATTTTATATATGCTGTCATTTATAATTGGAGCACTAGTATTTGGATTAATGGGACTGGATTTTCAAACCGCTATCGGAGGTGCTGCTACTTCCTTAGGAAACGTAGGTCCAGGTTTAGGACAGTTGAGTCCAGTAAATAATTTTAATTCATTACCAGATGTGGGTAAATGGTGGTGTTCATTTCTAATGTTAATTGGTCGTTTAGAACTGTTTACTGTTTTAATTTTGTTTACCCCATTTTTTTGGAGAAATAGATAAATGCGATATGGATACACAAACGTATGATATGATAGTTATAGGTGCTGGACCTATTGGCTTATGCTGCGCCATTGAAGCACAAAAGCATGGCATGACTGCGTTAATTTTAGAAAAAGGAGTTTTGGTAAATTCCATTTACAACTTTCCTACCAACATGACGTTTTTTTCCACGTCTAAATTATTAGAAATTGGAGATGTACCATTTATTTCTCATAACGATAAACCTACCCGATCCGAAGCCCTGGAATATTACCGTAGGGTTGTTGATACTTGGAATTTAAACATTATTACCTTTTGCGAAGCCCAAGCTTTACAAAAGTTACAAGGTGGCGGATACAGTATACAAACACCAAAAGGAACTTTGAAAGCTAAAAATGTAGTTATTAGTACAGGTTTTTATGATACCGCACGGATGATGAATGTGCCAGGAGAATCGCTTCCTAAAGTAAAGCATTTTTATGATGATGCGCACCCTTATGTAGGCAAAAAAGTATTAGTTATAGGGGCAGCTAATTCGGCTTGCGATATTGCGTTGGAATTGTATCACAAAAATGCTGAAGTGACCATGATGGTTAGGGGTTCGGAAATAAATTCGAGGGTAAAATACTGGATTAAGCCAAATATTCAGAACCGTATCAAGGAGGGAAGTATTAAAGCTTTTTTTGAAACTACGATAAAAGAAATTACGGAAAGTACAGTGGTATTGCAAACCCTTACGGGAGAAGTGATATTGGAAAATGATTTCGTGTTAGCAATGACAGGGTATCAACCTGATTATAAGTTATTCAGGAAAATGGGGGTGCCTATAAGTGACGATGCTCAAAAAAAACCTATTCACGATAAAGAAACACTACTGACTGAATTGCCAAATGTGTTTGTTGCAGGAGTTATCAAATCAGGAATGAAAACGAGTACCTACTTTATCGAAAACTCAAGAGAAGATGCTAATAAAATTGTTCAATTTATAGCTTCAAATTAATAAATAAATTGAAGATCCTACAAAGAGCCTAAGTTATGAGGCAATTTTATTATCAGGAGCAGATTGAGCGCCAGTATCAGGATGTTGTAAATCGTTATTTTTCAAAATAGCCTCTAGCTCATTAGTTAGCTCTTTGTTAGTATGCTCCAAATTGATACTGGATTTATTAAAGCGATTTAAGTAATAAAACTGAATATTGGAAAAACTCATAAGATGTTTTTTATAATTTTTATTAATTTAGTTAAAAAATATGAATATGTGAATTTTTTCACTTTAAAAATGAGTTGTATTTAATTTTAGTGTCATAAATTAACAATAACGTTAAATTAATTAATCATAAAAAAAGCGTGGTTATGAAGCTTGCTTATTATTAGTATTTTCACTGTAAGCTGTAGTGTCAATTTCATCCAAATTGGTATTCATTCTTATTTCCTGAATTTCGTTCAAATATTCTTGATTTAATTTTTCTTCATTGTTTTTACCAAAAAATCTTGATTGATAATAAAAAATTAGTTCTTTTATGTCCATAAAGCTTTAATTAGAATTAAAATTTTGATTCGAATTTTTAAGTAATTTCCATTAATCTTTATAGAAATAGAATCGTAAGAATCATTGTACAAAAATATAATAATTATTTAATAATCAAACTGAAATTCAGATTAAATCCAAAAAAATGACGTTTATATGTTTTTAATGATCGATGAAATGCATATTTTTTTGTATATTAAGTAGTCTTTATCTGTATTTGTATGGTGTTAAAATTGTTCCATTGGTCAAAAAAAAGCCTCAAAAAATTGAGGCTTTTTTAATTCGTATTTATTACTTTTTCATATAAGTAATTGATTATAAGTAATTTAAAATTAAATAAAAAACGCTTCTTTAACTTTATTTACGTAATCAAGCTTTTCCCAAGTAAATAATTCTACATCTTTAGTGACACTATTTCCATCAGGTTGTGAAAAAGTTTTTGTAATCACTTCATTTTTACGTCCCATATGGCCGTAAGCAGCAGTTTCACTATAAATAGGATTTCTTAATTTTAATCGGCTTTCAATGGCAGCAGGGCGCATATCAAAAATTTTAGTAACTAGTTGAGCAATTTCCCCGTCAGTTAAATTTACTTTTGCTGTACCATAAGTATCCACAAAAATACCCATAGGTTCAACGACTCCAATAGCATAGGAAACCTGTATCAAAATTTCATCGGCAACACCAGCAGCTACAAGGTTTTTGGCAATATGTCTCGTTGCATAGGCAGCTGAACGGTCTACCTTACTAGGATCTTTACCTGAAAAAGCACCACCGCCATGGGCTCCTTTTCCTCCATAAGTATCTACAATAATTTTACGACCAGTCAATCCAGCGTCACCATGTGGTCCACCAATTACAAATTTGCCAGTTGGATTAATATGGTATTTAATACGGTCGTTAAACAAATTAGCAAGATGTTTTGGAAGAGTAGCTTTAACTCTTGGAATTAAAATTTCCACAATATCTTTTCTAATTTTAGTAAGCATTGCTTCATCTTCATCAAAATCATCATGTTGCGTGGAAACTACAATGGCATCAATGCGTTGAGGTACATTGTCATCGCTATATTCAATGGTTACTTGTGCTTTAGCATCTGGTCTTAAATATGGAATTGCATCAGCTTCCCTGCGTAAATTACCGAGTTCTATAAGTAATTTGTGTGATAAGTCTAATGCCAGTGGCATAAAATTTTCAGTTTCGCGCGTAGCGTAGCCAAACATCATACCTTGATCACCAGCTCCTTGCTCTTCTTTGGTATCCCTGTCAACGCCACGATTAATGTCTTCGCTTTGTTCATGAATAGCAGAAAGTACCCCGCAGGAGTTTCCATCAAACATATATTCACCTTTAGTGTAGCCAATTTTATTGATGGTCTCTCTGGTAATTTTTTGAACGTCTAAATAAGTGGTAGATTTTACTTCGCCCGCTAAAACCACCTGACCAGTCGTTACTAAAGTTTCGCAAGCTACTTTGGATTCAGGGTCGAAAGCCAAAAAATTATCAATTAAAGCATCACTAATTTGATCAGCAATTTTATCTGGGTGTCCTTCGGATACACTTTCAGAGGTAAATAAATATGACATCTAATTTACTTTTTTGTCCACAAAATTGTGGGGTTAAATTTTCAGATTATTCTGGAATAATAAAAAATGAATCAAAATCTTTTTAAAAAATTTTAATTAATATTATTTAAAAGGTAGGTATGACGAAATATACGAAAGAAGTTTACACTGGCTTTAGCATATTTTTAGTGAAAAACACTAAGGGTTGCAATCAGTCAAATCTATCCCTTTAAATATTATACAAATTTATAGTTTAAATTTTAAAGATCTCCCTCTTTTGTTCTTTTTTTAGAAAATTTTAAAGACTTCCTTAAGTTTCATTATAATGTAACTTTAATTGTAATATTAAATAAAACATAATAAATTTTATAAAATAGTATTCGTTGATAAAATTTATAACAATTTAATAATTCATGTTTTTCTGATAAAAATTACGATTACAAATAAGTAATCCTTATTTATGGCGTTAATTTTTTGTTTATATAGATGCAATTTTTTAATTCTTTCAAGTTTATTTTGTAACACATAATTGCAATAAACCTAATTATAAAATCAAATTTTTCAAAACACACGATTATAGTATTCTGTTTTTTAGCAGATTATATTTTGTTTAATAAATTTAACAAAAAGTTAAACAAAAAAAGATATATTTTTTCAATTTAGCATAGAATAAAAAATCAATTTATTATGAAAACAATTTCGAAATTTTTAAAAATTACGCTCTTTTCAATATTGGCAATTACTGCATTTTCTTGTGATGATGATGATGACGGTTCTGGGAATGATACTCAAACGGTAAGTATAGCAGCAGTTGTAGAGGGAAGCTCAGAATTTAGCTTATTAGAAATGGCATTAAAAGACACTGATTTATTCGCTACATTTGAAGGTGAAGGTACTTTTACTGTGTTTGCGCCTAACAATGATGCTTTTGAAAAGTTATTGACTGAATTAGGTCTTGAATACGATGAAGTGCCAAAAGATTTACTGGCTTCAATATTAAAAATGCATGTATTGACAACCGAAGTTCGTTCAACAGACTTAATGGAGGGTGCTAGTGTAGCTACCTTTGAAGGCGAAAATATTACAACTTCGTTAAATCCGCCATCAATTACAGATCCTAGAGGCAGAATATCACGAATAATACTTACCGATGCGGAAGCTTCAAATGGTATAATCCATTTTGTGGATACCGTAATTTTGCCAGCTGAAAAGCCTATGGAAGAAATGATGACAATTGCTGAAATTGTTAAAGTGAACGATAATTTTGAAATGTTAGAAACAGCATTAGAAGATGCCGAATTAACTCAAACTTTTGATGGTAATGGAACATTTACTGTGTTTGCACCAACAGACGCTGCTTTTGAAGCTTTATTGGCGGAATTGGGTGTGGAATATTCGGATTTAACCAAAGAAACGTTAGATACCGTTTTAAAAATGCACGTGTTGAATTCCGTAGTAACATCAGGCGATTTAACCGATAGTATGATGCCATTAACACTTTTTATGGAAGCGCTAACAATTAATTTAAATCCTAATAAAGTGACTGATCCAAATGATAGAGAAGCAGCTATAACTACGGTTGATATCATGGCATCAAATGGTGTGATTCACATAATTGACAAGGTACTTTTAAATGAGCAATAATAATTTAATGGTTCAATTACGATATAAATTATTTACAAAAAAGCCTCTTTATTGAGGCTTTTTTTATTGCAATACTTTAAGCTTAGCAAATCGGAGTAATAATTTTTTGATACCACCTTGCGTAAATTTAATTTCCGCTTTTTTGTCTTGCCCACTACCTTCTATATTTAAAATTTGTCCAATGCCAAAGCGCATGTGTTCTACTTGAGTACCTGGTATGAGTTTATTCATGGTCTCATTGTCAATTTTTTGTGTGCTGGTATTTATTGGACGCAACTTACGTAGTTTTTGTAATTGGTCGTCGGTGGGTTTATGTGATGGTGGTGGTGAGCTGGCTACTGGTTTTTTTTGGCGAAGCTTGCTTTTATCCACCTCACCAAAAATATCTGTATTTATTAGAGATTTATAACGGTAATTGTCTAAGGGCGTTAGGTTATCAATAAATTTGTCATCGATTTCTTCAATAAAGCGACTCGGCTCAGCATCAATTAATTTTCCCCAACGGTAACGCGAGAGTGTGTAGGTCAAATAGGCCTGTTTTTCGGCTCTTGTTAATGCTACATAAAACAACCGGCGTTCTTCTTCTAATTCGCTGCGGGTATTCATACTCATTCCTGATGGGAATAAATCTTCTTCCATACCAACTATATAAACATATGGAAATTCTAAGCCTTTAGCTAAGTGAATGGTCATTAATGCTACCCGATCTTCATCATCTACTTCTTTGTCCATATCAGTGGCAAGGGCTACATCTTCTAAAAATTCGTCGAGCGAGCCTGTAGCTTCATCAATTTCTTTTTGCCCTTCTACAAAATCACGCATACCATTTAATAGTTCTTCAACATTTTCAATTCGCGCAATACCTTCGGGTGTGGCATCTTTTTTAAATTCTTGAACTAAGCCTGTCTTTTTCGTTACTTCTTCCGCAAGGGTAAACGCATCAGCAGTTTGATTGGTCACCTGAAAGCTTTTGATCATGTTTACAAAGTTTTGAAGCTTTGTTTTTGTGCCTGCATTAATCTTTAATTCGGGAATGCGATCAATACCTTCCATTACTTGGAAAATTGCACATTTGTAATGATTGGCAGCTAGTATTAGTTTATCGATAGTAGTTGCACCAATACCACGCGCAGGGTAATTAATAACACGTTTAAGCGCTTCTTCATCTTTAGGGTTGGTAATTAAGCGCAAATAAGCCAAAACGTCTTTAATTTCTTTACGCTGATAAAATGATAGCCCTCCATATATACGGTATTTAATTCCGCGTTTGCGCAACGCATCTTCCATAGCACGGGATTGTGCATTGGTACGGTATAAAATAGCAAAGTCGGAGGCTTTGCGTTGCTCTGTCATTTGATTTTCAAAAATAGAGCTAGCTACATAACGACCTTCGTCACCATCAGTGGGCAGGCGATTCACAATTATTTTTGGACCATCGTCATTTGCTGTCCATACAATTTTGTCAAGTTTGGTTTTGTTGTGATCTATAATTGAATTGGCAGCTTCAACAATATTTTTTGTAGAACGGTAATTTTGTTCCAATCTATAGGTTTTAACGTCATCGTAATCTTTTTCAAAATTTAAAATGTTATTAATATTGGCTCCTCGGAATGCATATATACTTTGTGCATCATCTCCAACTACGCATATATTTTGGAAACGATCAGCCAAAGCTTTAACAATCAAATATTGTGAGTGGTTGGTATCCTGATACTCATCTACCAATATGTATTTAAATCTATTTTGGTATTTAGCTAAAACATCAGGAAAACGATTAAGCAATTCATTAGTACGAAGCAATAGATCATCAAAGTCCATAGCTCCAGCTTTAAAACAGCGATCCACATAATTCTGATAAATTTCACCCATCCGTGGCTTTTTAGCCATAGCATCAGCCTCCATAAGCTCAGGGTTGTTAAAATACGCCTTTACAGTTATTAAGCTGTTTTTAAATGAAGAGATTCTACCGTGTACTTGTTTGTATTTATAAATGTCTTTATCTAAAGACATTTCTTTTATAATGCTTGAAACAAGTCTTTGAGAATCTTGAGAGTCATATATAGTAAAATTTGAAGGGTACCCTAATTTGTCAGCTTCAAACCTTAAAATTTTTGCAAAAATAGAATGAAATGTTCCCATCCATAAATTTTTTGCTTCGCTACTACCAACAATCTGGGCAATACGATGTTTCATTTCTCTGGCAGCTTTGTTGGTAAATGTTAGCGCCAAAATATTAAACGGATCCACTCCCTTATGCATTAAGTAAGCTATTCTATAAGTAAGTACACGAGTTTTTCCTGATCCTGCACCGGCAATTACCATTAGCGCACCTTCTGTATGAATAGTTGGTGCTAATTGAGCCTCATTAAGTTGTTTTAAGTATTCTTCCAAAATGCCTTTTTTTGTGAATATAAAATTACTGATTCTATGGGAAACACTAACAACAAATTTATGTGATAACTACTTTTAAGTTAGTATAAGCGTGTGTAGGAGGGACTAGGTGTACTTAATGTTATAAATTGAATAGTTATAAAGAATTATTTAACAATCATTGTTTTATAAAATTAACTACAACTAACTACCTAGGTAAAATCGTCACTTTTTTTTGAAATTCATGTGGAAATGTAAGCAACTTTTTACTTTTAATCTTTTAAAAGTAACGTATTCCGTTTATAAATTTCATTTTCAATTAAGTAATTAATTATTTATTAAATTGTTATGTTTTTGTTGTAAGGGCTATTGACGTAGTATTATTCCTTCTTTTTTAAATAAATACAAGATGAAAGGATAATTATTTTACCAACTATAATTAACTAACTTCATTGAATTTTATATTATGAAATTAACTAAACTTTTGGCATTTACACTAATGTCAGCTTCCTTTGCTACTTCAGTAAGCGCTCAAGATTGGAAAAACAGGCCTGTACCAGCTAATCCAGGTGATGGTAACGTATGGAAATTGCAGGAAAGTTATTCTGATGATTTTAACTACAGTGGTAAAAATGCAAAATTCAGAAAAAACTGGAGAGACACCTATTTTCATAGTTGGACTGGACCAGGATTAACGCAATGGCAATCAAACCATTCTGATGTATCGGGTGGTAATTTGGTTATTAGAGCTTCGCGACATGGTGCTAATAGAGTAAATTGTGGAGTGGTAACCTCTAAAACTAAAGTGATTTATCCAATTTTTATGGAAGCAAGAGTCAAGGTAAGTAACTTGGAACTTTCTTCTAACTTTTGGATGTTAAGTGAGGATGATAGAAGAGAAATTGATGTGCTTGAGGTATATGGTGGTGCAAGTGACGTATGGTTTGCTCAGCGTATGTCTACTAACTTTCACATGTTTGTTAGAGGTGGTGGAAATCAAATTATATCAGATTTCAATGACCAAAATCACGTAACTTTACCTAATAATGAACTATGGAGAAACAAGTTCCATACATTTGGGGTGTATTGGAAAAGTCCTCAAGAAGTATACTTTTATATAGATGGAAAACAGACAAAAAAAGGATCTTGGCAAGAATCCAGATTTGTAGATAAAGATTACACAGGGGCTGTTATGGATAAGAATAAATTCAATATGGATCGACCAGTATTTATGATTATTGATACTGAAGATCACAGTTGGAGATCAGCGCAAGGAATTGTGGCATCAGATGCCGATTTAAGAAATCCAAGCAAAAACAAAATGTTAGTGGATTGGGTACGTACTTACAAGCCTGTGAAAAAAAATTCAGTGCAACCATCTAATCCAGTGGTGTCAAATCCACCATCAAACGGAAATGGAAAGCCATCATTAAATATTTCAGCGCCTGCTAACAATGCTAATATCAGAATTGGTAGTGATTTAGTAGTAAGAGCAACTGCCTCAGATAATGACGGAATAGCTAATTTGAAATTATATATTAATAATCAATTTGTGCGTCAGGAAAATATTGCTCCTTATGAGTGGGGTAATACAAATCAGGATGGAATTTTGAAAAACATGAAACTAGGTGAATATACTTTAAAAATTATTGCTACTGATAAAAAAGGTGCTACCAGAGAAAGAAGTATAAATGTATCAGTAACTAATAGAGTAAATGTTCCGACAAATCCTGGAAATAATAGAAATCAATTAATAGCAAACGGTTTACACACCATTAAAGATCCGTTTAAGAATCAAGCAGTTTTAGCTAGAGAGTTGGATAATTACAATGCAACTATGATTGATCAAGGAAATTACACTGATCAACAATGGGTGTTTACTCACTTAGGAAATAATACATATACCATTAAAAATAATAGAAACAACAGATATTTAGAAGTACCTTTTGGTGAGTGTAAAAATGCTGCCAATGTAGGAACTTGGACAGGATCAGCACAAAACCATCAAAAATGGAAGGTTGAGAAAAATGGTAAATATTATGCATTAAAACCATTACATTGTACTTCTCAAGCTTTAGACAGAGCAGGTGGATTGGTAGATGCAAATTTAACTACATGGGCGTACAATTCATCAAATAATAACCAAAAATGGGAAATTTCAGGAACTTCAAGCGGATTGAAAGTATTGGATGATAGTGCGATTGCACTTGAAGTATACCCAAATCCTAGTACTGTGGGCGGTACAATTACTTTAGCGGGGATCAATGCAAAAGCATCTGATGCTACAGTTGTAGTGTACAGTGTTTCTGGTCAAGTTGTAAAAACGTTAGCTGTTGATGCTTCTGGAACTCAAGATTTGAGTTTGAATGGTATTAGTACTGGTATTTATTTTGTTAAAGTTGGAAACCAAGCTGCAGCAAAATTAATTGTTGAATAGTTTTTTAAATATTCTATCTTATTAAAATAAATTTCAAAAAAAAGGTTACTTAATTTATTGAGTAACCTTTTTTTATTTCATAATCTTGAAACCTAAGTCAAACTTAGAAAGAGATTACATATACCGTTTCCAGTATTAAGCTTCTTATTTGAAATGTTTTTTTGCTTGATATTTCAAAATAAATCCAAATTACTGCTTATCATTTCTTTCTAGTTCTTATAAAAATCCTAATTTTTCATTTAATAATCAAAAATCAGTAAATGTATAAAATGGACAGTATCTTTTGTTGATAAAAAAATTTCTCATTTCTGTAAAGAAAACTAACTTTAGCTAGACATATTTATAAAAAAATGATTGAATTTATTTCGGGCATTGCCTGGTGGACTTGGGTTTTAATTGCTTTGTTAGTTGTAGCAATAAAAGATGTTTTCTTTAATAAAACACACACGATTAAACATAATTTTCCAATTGTAGGACACTTTCGCTATATGCTAGAAAGTATTGGTCCAGAATTGCGTCAGTACATTGTGGCAAACAACCGGGAAGAACTTCCTTTTAATAGAATAGAACGCGGATGGATTTATGCATCTTCAAAAAATGAAAATAATTATGAAGGTTTTGGTACGGATCAGGATATTTATGGACCTCAATATATTTTTATAAAAAACGCTATGTTTCCCTATAAGGTAAAAAAGAAGCATGCAAATGCATTAGATCCTTACTTTTTACCATGTGCAAAAGTCATGGGAGCTTATAATAAACGAAAACGACCCTTTAGACCAGCCTCAATAATTAATGTTTCGGCTATGAGTTTTGGTTCACTTTCTGCAAAAGCAGTAGAAACTTTAAATAAAGGATGTAAACTGTCTTATGCTTATCATAATACTGGCGAGGGCGGATTATCGCCTTACCATAAAAAAGGGGGTGATGTTGTTTTTCATATTGGTACAGGGTATTTTGGTGTACGTGATGCCGACGGTAATTTTTCTATGGAAATGCTAAAAAAATTAGTGCAAAATAATCCTAGTATACGTGCTATTGAGGTTAAATTATCGCAGGGAGCAAAGCCAGGAAAGGGTGGCGTATTGCCAGGTTCAAAAATCACTAAGGAAATTGCTGAAATTAGAAATGTAAAAGTTGGTGTTGATGTCCTTTCGCCAGCGTATCACACTGCATTTTCAAACGTGCCTGAGCTCATAAATTTTGTAGAACAAATTGCTACAGAAACAGGGTTGCCTGTTGGAATCAAAGCGGCAATTGGTAAGATAGATCAATGGAAAGAGTTGGTTACTGAAATGAAAGCCCAAGATAAAGGGCCTGATTTTGTTACCATTGATGGTGGCGAAGGTGGTACTGGTGCAGCACCACCAAGTTTTGCAGATCATGTAGCCTTACCTTGGGTGTATGGTTTTAGTGAAGTGTACAAACTATTTGCCGAAGCCAAAATTACGGATCGAATTGTGTTTTGTGCCAGTGGCAAATTAGGTTTTCCTGCTAGAGCAGCCATGGCGTTTGCTATGGGGGTTGATTGTATTAATGTTGCTCGTGAAGCGATGCTAAGCGTAGGATGCATTCAAGCACAAGTTTGTCATACTAACAGGTGTCCCACGGGAGTTGCTACCCAAAATAAATGGTTGCAAGCAGGAATTGATGTTACCAATAAAGCGGAGCGTGTAAAGTACTATTTTAAAAATTTTAATAAAGAGTTGTTAGAAATTACACATGCTTGCGGATACGAGCACCCATCACAATTTGCAATGGATGATATAAATATTGGTCAGGGAGACAATAACAAAACGACCAGCTTGGCAAGAAATTATGGCTATCACAAAACACCAGTGCCTTTTGCTGGTTTTGAGGAATTAGTTGCATGCCCTAACCTAGGAGGGAATTATAAAAATGATAAGGTAAATGAAGCGGAAGTAAGGTATTAATTGTCGCGTAAATCAAAGATAAGCAATGAAAATTAAGGAGTTAATCTTACAAACAACAAATGTAGAAGCTGAAAAAGATTTTTACAGCGATGTTCTTGGATTTCCGATTAAGCAGGCTTCGCAAACACATTTTACTATAAAAGTAGGGTGGACACTGTTAACTTTTAAATATGCGTCAAAAGCACAGAACTATCACTATTGTTTTTTGATACCTGCAAACAAATTACAGGAAGCTGTTGTTTGGTTGGAAACTAGGATGGATATTATAAAAATAAGTGAGACAAAAAAGACAGTGCACTTTAAGGATTGGAATGCAGAATCTGTTTATTTTTATGATGCTAGCGGTAATGTTGTTGAATTTATTATTAGGCATGATTTAAATAATTTTACTGATGATAATTTTAATATCAATCAAATAATTTGTGTTCATGAAATAGGAATGCCTACTACCAATATATCAGCCATTAATTGTCAATTAGAAACAACATTAGGGACAAATTTTTGGAAAGGTGACCTTAAACGGTTTGGAGTCCATGGAGATCTTGAAGGTATTTTTTTATTGCCCAATTACAATTTCAAAACCACTTGGTTTCCTACTGAAGTAGCTGTTTTGCCAGTAACATTTCAGGCTGCTGTAAAAACGAACAAAGGTCATTTTGAAGTACAGTTTGAAAACGAAAAATTAAAAATTACTAAAAGAGGATGGTGATTAAGACGATGATTAAAAAGAATTAATTTAAAATTATAGTTGTCAACTATAAAAATCTTAATGCTTAAATTATATTTGTAGCAGTAAAATTTCAACAGCGTACATATACACCTATGAAAATCGATATATATTTAGTTATCCTAGTAATTATACCAGCAATTGTAGTAGCATTAGTTTGTTTTTATTCCATACAATCCATGCTAAAAAAAGAGTTGATGAAGCAAAAATACAATTTGTTAAAAAGTACTCAAAAAGAGACTTTGCCTTTAAAGCTTCAAGCTTACGAGCGCTTTACACTACTTTTGGATAGGATTAGTTTAGATAAATTATTGGTTAGGGTTTCCCCTAATGGAGAAGATAAAAATGGCTACAAAAATTTATTGATTGCTACCATTGAGCAAGAATTTGAGCACAATCTAACGCAGCAAATTTATATTTCAGAGGAATGTTGGAAAACAATTTTAACCGCAAAAAACACAGTAATATCTCAATTACATACGTTATCGGTTAAGGAAGGTGTTGATAATGCCGCTATTTACCGAAATGAGGGAATTGCGCAATTCCCTTCCAGTACCAGTCCAACTAACATAGCACAAGCTTTCGTTAGGTCGGAGGTGAGTTTACTTTTTAGGTAATTTAAAAGTGAGATTCATTTATTGTAATGAGTTTTGAATTAGCTTGATTAAGGTTTTATTAAAGAAAACTAAAAGCTAGCCCATCATATCTAAGTCACGTATTCTGTTTAAATCTTTTTGTTCAAATTTTTCGCGAGCGTAGTCAAAACCTTGCTGCCACCACTCCGTCATTAGTTTTTTATTAAATACTAATGAGTTTTCCGTAAGCTCAGTAGGCGTATAGTACAAATTAAGTATGGCATCTTTGTTTTTTGCTGCCAATTTACCAGCAGTAACGTTATGCTGTTCGACTTGATCTAATAAATACCCAAATAAATTCACCATTAACGAAAACGGGTTTTTACCTAAAATTTTATTACGATCTAAGTTTTCGGACTCTAATATTATGGCATCAATTTCAGTTGCCCCGCGTTTTACAGCTTCTCGGATCGGTACAATAGCTCCAAAGCCACCATCGGCATATTCATAACCGCTTTTTTTGGCAATACTCATAAAAGGAATGTAGTTGCAGGATATCCAAATCCATTCACAAAAATCTTCGTAACTAAAATCGTGTATGGACTTATATTCCGTACAACTTTTTGAAAGGTTTGAAACCGTTACTACTACATCAGTCACGTTTTTTTTGGCAAATTCAAATTCTTCACGAGTAAAATTTTTACGAATATTCTTCTTAAGATTTTTACTCTCGCCAAAGGTGCGTTTGCGTTTAATGAATTGCAATAAAGTATTTAAATAATTAATACTTACATATTCTCGATCACCTTTGCTTTTAATTATAAAAGGATTTAAGCTGAAAATGGTGTTTTGGTTTACATTAGTATAAATATCATGTACTTTATCAATTTTATTAATTGATAAATGTGGGATTAACAGGCTACCTGTTGAGGTGCCTAAAAACAAATCGTATTTACGTTTTTGAACCTGCATTAGGTATTCGGCAACACCACCAGCAAACGCTCCTTTACTACCACCACCTGAAATTACTAATGCACGCATTTTTTAGTCTTTAATAAGGAAATATGTCAGTTTAAGTAAAATTCAGATAAGAATTTAGTACTAAGAATCGCATATTTCTTCAATTGAATTTAAAATATAAGCTGAAATAAGATTTAACTAATATATAAAAATTAATAGTATCTGATTGGTCGGTAATGATTGCTGAACCTTAATAGCTGAAGGTACACACTTCTATGAATAGTATGTTCAAAAATTCACAAAAAAAGAGACTGCTTTTTAACCAGTCTCTTGATTTTCACCCTCAATGAGGGGTTAATTCTTTTAGGTTTTCCTAAAAATCAAACTATTTTTTTGAACTTACCTTGTAAGTTGGCTTTGAGGTAGTTTACTTTAATTAAAAGGAGTTTTCAGGTTTAACACCTTTTATTTATCTAAAACAATAAATTGTTTTTGGTTTCCATTATCAGTTACTAATACTGATATGTATACACCATTACTCATTTCGTTTAAGTTAAAAGTTAATTTATGACTCCCTGAACTTTGAACACCATCATTTAACGATTTAACTAATTGACCCTGTAAATTATATATGTTAAGTTTTACAGTAGACTTTTTACTTAAGCTATATTCAAGCGTAGTTGCATTTTTAAAAGGATTTGGATAATTCTGCTTTAGTACTATTCCATTTTCTACGTTAATATCAGGTACTGATAAAGTTGTTTCCTTAGCTGAAATTACAAAATTTAATACAGATGACGAGTTAAGACCTGTTTGATTTAACCAAACGGTATACTGATTATCTCTTAAAGGGGGTGTAAACCCAAAACCAGTAATCGCAATAGCCGCAGGGTTTGATGCATCACCCATAGCAGGTAATATATCAGTGCCAATATTTGCAGTTCCATAGCTCAATCCACCTTTAAATATGGCAGGAGCTGTTGAAATAGAAGAGTCATTATTAATACCGATAAAACCAATATCATCAGAACCATCATAATTATCTACAATTAATTGTGATAATTCATAGCCTTCAGGAATTTGAAAGGTAAAAAAGTTTGCAGCATCCCCAGTTTGTTGTGTAGAAGCTATACGGTTATCTCCAGGCTTGAATTCAATAAGTGTTGGATTATTATTATCGGTTGATAAATTGCCATTCAAACTTTCGTCATAAGTTAAGCTTTCATCCGGTGTAATAGCTTCATCAGTACACGCTACGGGGGCGTCTAAATTCCCAAAATAGATTGAAAAATCGCCAGTTTTTGAAACCATAACAAAATCATGTAAATCTACACGCATTCCGTTATCAATGATATTAGTATAGTAAGAACCGTCAAAATTTTCAATTCCAGAGTTTGATATTGTAAGTTCAGGTTCCGTTTGCTCAAAATTAATTACTGTATTAGGTATTAAATTAACTTGTCCTGCACCACCAAACAATTGAAAGAAAAAAGTGCTTAATTCACCATTTGTGTACGCAATGTCCAATTTTCTGTAAGGGCTTAAATCAGGACCATTTTTACCAAAAACAGTTATATTACCCTCAAAATTGGTGTCCGTGTTATATGAACGGTAATTCATAATAGGCATAGGACTATTTCTTGGCGTATCATAAGAGCAATTAGCAGTATCGCTAGTAGCTTGTCCAATCATAGTTTGAGAAATAGTTAGTGTAACCAATAGATTAGTAATTCTTTTTAAAAGCTTCAATTTGTGTAATCTCAGTTTCATTTTCATTTTTTTAAATATGGTTAATGGTTAAGAAACTAAACCGAGCAAAGTATATTGTTACCTGCTATAGTAATCTTACATTCTTACTTTTTTTGTGTTATTCATCGAAGAAAATGAAATGTTTTGTGTCAAAAAATTAACAATAATCCTCTTTTGTCATTTTAAGATACCAGGCTTGCATCGAATGCTAATAGCCAAAGGCTAATAGCTAATTGCAAAAAATAGATGTTTAATAAGTAATGACTTTTAGTCATAACCGAAACTATGGTACTTTTAGTCCGTATTGGTTCATTTACTTATTGGTAAGTAATTGCTTTATTTTATCAGGAAATGTTGATAATAAACGATTTAGTCTTTGGGTATACTTTTTATTGGAGTAAAGTTCTTTTAAAGTGGCTGTGCAACTTTTTTTAAATCGCCAATTTGGGTGTGTAGCTCCTAAAGCCAAATTTTGTAAACTTTTGTCCGAATAGCTTTGTAGTAATTTTAAATATTCAAAAGCCTTGGTGCGTAATCTAAAGTTATAGTTTGTGGCTGTATATGAATTTAATTCTTCGAAAAAATGAGTGCGCTCTTCCGTAGAAAAACCAGGTGTGTTTAATGCCAAAACTAACCAAAGCGATCGGATATTTTTGTCATTAAAACCAATTATAGCTTTTGTGGTTTGCAAATAACTCATTTTTTTTGAGTCAAAATTATTCCACAAATTATACAAAGCACCTTCAACAATAGCATATGACTTTGATTTTAAAAGTTGTGCCATTTTCGGTTCAAAAGCTTCAGGAATTTTTACTAACGAATTTGCTAAAGCTTGTAATACTTGTGGTTGGTTACTATCAAAAGCTTTTTCGAGTAATTGCAATGCTGTGGCAGAAAAGTCTCCTTGGAGTTGGGAGACTACTTCTTGTCCTAAATATGGATTTGTAGGAAAATCAAGCGCTTTTGATAAAAGTTGATATTTACCAATTAGCGGTTGTGTACGTTCGCCAGCTAATTGTAAATAGCTTTTCATAAAATCAGATTTTGTAACTATTTTTAAAGCATCCTCAGCAGGGAACTTTGTACTGTGTAACCATTTTTTTGCAAATTCAGAAACATCTTTTCCTGTAACTTCAGTCACAATTTTTAAAAAATCATCGGTAGTAACATTTTTATATTGGTGAGTTTTTAAAAATTGTGGTATTATCTTTTTAAACTTAGTGTCCCCAATCCATTCGCGTAAAGCAACTATAGCCCAAGCGCCATGTTGGTAATAGGTAAGCGAAGATCCTTTTGGAGTAACCAAAGGGCTTCCTTTTTGTAATTCGCTTTGGTGATTCAGTTGCTCTGCACTTTCGTAAAGTTTGTAGAAAAAATAATCTTCGCCAAATAGTTCTTTTTCTGCCAGCAGTGAGTAATAGGTGGCAAAACCTTCATGTAACCAGTGGTGATTGCTATCGGTTTCTGTAACTATATTCCCAAACCATTGGTGTGCCAATTCATGTGCGCTTACGTTGACAAAGTTTTGATCATTAAAGGTGTTTTTGTCCACAATAAAGTCATCCGAAAAAATAGTGCATCCAGTATTTTCCATACCAGCATACAAAAAATCGCGTACAGGAACTTGCCTGTAAACACTCCATGGATAAGGAATTCCAATTTCACCTTCTAAAAAATCAAAAATTTGTTTGTGGTAGCGATATGTAGGTTCGTAATTAGCTACAAGATTTGGATATATATAATTTTCTAATGGTATGCCAGAGTCGCTTTTTGTTTCTTTTATAGCATACTTTCCGATAGCTAGGGCAACCAAGTAGCTACTCATGGGGTGACTTGTTTGATACGTCCATGTGGTAAGGTTATTGGCTGATTTTTTTTCAAGCAAATTGCCGTTAGAAATGACATGATAGTCGCTATTAAACGTAACAGTTATTTTGAATTTAATTTTATCATTCATGTCATCAATGCTAGGGAGCCAATTACTAGTATATTTCCCTTGTCCTTGCGACCAAATTTGTTTATGATTAGGAACTTTTGGGTCAATATTTTTTTTATCCCAACCCCAAAAATAAAGCGCTTTTTTGGGCTGTGTGGTGTAGTTAAAACTAAAAGAATATTCCTGATTATCTTTAAAGTCCCCTTTAAGATAAATTTTATTGTCTTTATAACTTAAGTTAGCACCCTTTAAAGGGTCAACAGTTTCCATTTTTTTGAGCATCCAGATATACCTTGGTGCTATTTTGCAATGCTTTAAAAGTTACCGTAAGGTTTCCTTTAATTTTTTGTTGTAATGTGTCAAGTTGTAGTTGAGCTTCAATAGTTTTAAAATCAACCGTGTTATTTTGTTGTGCCAATAGGCTACTGACGCTTGCGCAGAAGGAAAAAATAAAGAGTGTAAAAGTTACTAGTACATTCATATAAATAATACGGTTATTAATCAGGCAAATTACAAAAAGTATATGCTGAAAAATACGAAAAGTGTATATTGTTAAAAAATTCAATAATGAAGTTTGATAAGCAATTTAAAGAAGCTATTATAAATCTTCCTGAAAGCGAAAAAAATAAATTATTGCTTCGGTTGTTTAAAAGGGATGTAGGTTTAGTCAATAAATTACATTTTGAATTATTAAGTGACGAAACAGTTGATGATAAAAGGGTTGAAATGGCAGCATTAGTGACCAAAAAAGTTAGGAATGCCTCAGATTCCTTTTATAGTTTAGATTATTTGAAGTAAAATAGTAGTTAATGAGTGCCGATATATTACAGTCTCCCGTTGCTTATATAAAAGGTGTAGGTCCTACAAGGGCTACCGTGTTGGAAAAAGAAATCGGAATACGTGTTTGTCAGGATTTGCTTCATTTTTTTCCACATCGCTATATTGACCGTACTCGATATTACACTATTAGCGAATTGCAACAAAATGATGCCGAAGTACAAATTGTTGGAGTAATTACACATATTAAAACCGTGACCCAAAAAAGAGGCGGAAGTCGTTTGGTAGCTAAATTTCAGGATAAAACGGGTACTATGGAATTGGTTTGGTTTCGTGGCGCCAAATGGATTCAGGAAAGTATAAAGCTTAACGTACCTTACGTTATATTTGGTAAAACAAAATATTACAACGGTTTTTCCATGCCACATCCGGAAATGGAACTTCTGGAAATCCATAAATCGAGCATGAGCTCCATTATGCAACCTATATATTCTTCAACAGAAATGTTGCAGAAAAGAAATATAACCAACAAGGTCATTTCTAAAATGGTTCAAAATCTATTTTTAACTAAGGGTATTTTTTTTGAAGAAACCTTACCCAAAAATATTTTGGATCATTTAAAACTAATTGGCAAATCTGATGCCTTGTTAAATATCCATTTTCCGAAAAGTCAGGATTTATTGACTAAAGCGAGTTACCGATTAAAGTTTGAAGAGCTTTTTTACATTCAGCTACAATTGATTCGTAAAAACATTCTGCAAAAGCAAAAAATAAAAGGCTATGCATTTGAAAAGGTAGGTGCTATGTTTACTGATTTTTATGAGAATCATTTACCTTTTAATTTAACTGGTGCTCAAAAACGAGTGATTAAAGAAATTAGGAGGGATATGGGCAATGAAGCCCAAATGAACAGACTATTACAAGGCGATGTTGGTTCAGGAAAAACTATTGTAGCTTTAATGAGTATGTTATTGGCAATTGATAATGGTTTTCAGGCTGCACTTATGGCACCAACAGCTATATTAGCCAAACAACATTTTGATGGGATATCGGAATTAGTCAAGGACTTGCAAATTAACGTGAGTTTATTAATGGGAAGTACAAAAACTAAAGCAAGACGGATGTTACATACTGATTTGGAGAATGGCCAAATTCATATTTTAATTGGTACTCACGCTTTATTAGAAGACAAAGTGAAATTTAATAATTTAGGTTTAGCTATTATTGATGAACAACATCGGTTTGGTGTTGCACAACGCGCTAAATTATGGCGAAAAAATAAATTACCACCACATGTTTTAGTTATGACCGCCACGCCAATACCCAGAACCCTTGCTATGAGTTTGTATGGAGATTTGGATGTTTCTGTGATTGATGAACTACCACCTGGACGAAAATCAATTAAAACCATGCACAAGTTTGACGGACAACGATTGAACGTATTTCATTTTGTAAAAAAAGAAATAGCCAAAGGGAGGCAGGTATATATTGTATATCCATTAATTCAGGAATCTGAAGCAATGGATTATAAAGACTTGATGGATGGGTACGAAAGTATATCGCGTGATTTTCCTAAACCCAATTATCAAATATCAATTGTACACGGCAAAATGAAGCCTGCAGACAAGGATATGGAAATGGAACGATTTATTAAAGGTGAGACTCAAATAATGGTGGCTACAACAGTAATTGAAGTTGGCGTAAATGTGCCTAACGCTAGTTTAATGATTATTGAAAGCGCGGAGCGCTTTGGTTTATCACAATTACATCAGTTACGTGGTAGGGTAGGCCGAGGTGCCGAACAAAGTTACTGTATACTAATGTCAGGATTTAAATTATCCGAGGATAGTAAAACCCGATTACAAACCATGGTGAAAACTAATGATGGTTTTGAAATTGCTGAAGTGGATTTAAAATTACGAGGTCCTGGAGATATTATGGGTACGCAGCAAAGTGGTGTACTCAATTTAAAAATTGCTGATATTGTAAAGGACAATCAAATTTTGCACGTAGCAAGAGCTTTTGCTCAGCAAATACTGAAGGAAGACCCTAATTTAGCATTGCCCCAAAATAGTATGATCAAACAAGCTTATACTCAATTAGTACAGCACAAAAATATTTGGAATTATATTAGCTGACTTATTAAAAGTGTTACAAATTATAATTTGACTCGACCAATATATTGTAATTGGTGTATTGTTTTATGCAATAATAGCCATACAACTAGCTAGTTTTAAGTAATTTTATACCAAATAATAAAATCATTTTGGCGAAATTTATCAAACTTTACGAAGAAAACCCTAATCCGAAGCAAATTGCAGAGGCTGTTAATGTGTTAAAAAGTGGGGGCTTAATTATTTACCCAACTGACACCGTTTATGGTTTGGGTTGCGATATTACTAGTGTAAAGGCATTAAATCGTATAGCTAAAATAAAAGGTGTGAAGCTTGAAAAAGCAAACTGGTCTTTCCTTTGTAAAGATTTAAGCAATCTTTCGGATTATGTGCGTCAAATTGATTCTACAACTTTTAAGTTATTAAAAAGATGCACCCCGGGTCCTTTTACATTTATTTTACCAGGCAACAATCAACTTCCTACTGTATTTAAAAAGAAAAAAACTGTAGGGATACGTGTGCCTGACAACAAAATTTGCTATGATTTGGTGGAAGTTCTTGGAAATCCTATTATTTCAACATCAATACATGATGAAGATGAAATTTTAGAATATACTACTGATCCTGAATTAATCTTAGAAAAATGGAATAATTTGGTCGATTTGGTGATTGATGGGGGATATGGTGATAATATTCCATCAACAATAGTAGATGTCACAGGTGACACCCCTGAAATTATTAGAACGGGTAAAGGAAATATTGATCTTATTTAGGATTTTGTATTAATAGTTTTCTATGTATACCAATACTGCAGTATTTTTTGTTCTTTATCGTGTAATTATGAAGGTTTTGTTGTTAAGTGTATGTTAAATTGATGCGTAAATAGCATATGACTTGTGTTAGGGTTAAAATAGCATTAAAATCGGTAAATTCTAAGTAGGTATCTAAGTTAGGTTCGGTAGTATATTTGCAGCGGAATATGCGCAGATCGTCGATAGTCTGCAAAAAAATCTTACTTATGAAAAAATTATTGAAATTAGGGTTGTTAAGTGTAGCACTTATGACAACTGGAATTATGTCTGCATCGAAAAAAGTTAAGGTTGAAGTGTTATCTTCAAATGAATTAAGCATAACAATGTCAGAGGTGGTTGAAGGTGAAGTATTATCAATTTCTGATAAAAAAGGTGAATTAGTATTTTCTGAAATATTGAGCGCAACTAGTTCTTATAATAAAACATTAGATTTTTCAAAATTAACGCAAGGAGTATACTACGTTAAGGCAGCTACTGACGAAGCAATAAAAGTGACTCCATTTATTATTGTACCAGATCAAGTTAAAATCATTAAAGGTGAAACTAAAACTTACCATACACCAGTATTTGATGTGAAAAATGGCTTAGTTGAGGTTAATATTAATAATGAAGATGAGCACGAAGTTTCAATAACTGTATATGCTAATAACAGTAGTATTCCAATGGAAGATATTAAGGTAAGTACACCAAGTATTTCCAAAACATATAATTTTGCATCATTACCAATTTCTGAATATAAAATTGTTATATATCAAGGAGATTACAGCTACGTAAAAAAAGTAAAGAGATAGTTTTTATAAAATATCTTAAATAGTAAGCCCTGCATAACCCCAATATGCAGGGCTATTTATTTTCAAAAATGCTACACCACATTTGTTTTATTGGTCTCAGGTTTAGTTAAAACTATGCATTTTTAATACATTCCGCTTTTGGCTTCTAAAAATATTACAAGAGCTATTGGCAATTAGTAATTAGCTGTTGGCTTTAAAATACTACTAATAGCTAATTGCAAAAAACGGATGCTTAAAAAGTAATGACTTTTAGTCATAACCGAAACTACGGTACTTTTAGTCCATATTATTACAAACTTTGCTCCGTTTAAAAGAACATTTCTACAAACATATTTTAAAATAAAAAAAGAGCTTAATCCAAAGTTTAAAGCCCACTTTTTATTTATCTATCGTCCAAATAAAAAAAACTCAATTTTTATTTGAGTGATTTCAAACCAGTATTGGTATTATTTTTTAAGCAAACAAGTTTAAAAAGAAATTGCATACGTAAGTAATTTTGATTAGAAATTTGCTAGCGTTACGATTTAGTGTTAATCCATTTTTTTTTAAATAAAACTTTAATTGTATTTAATCGTTTGAAAATTAGTTGTTTGCGTTAATTTAGCATCAATATTGGTAAATTGTGGTGAAACATAATATTACACTTTAAAGATAAATTTGTCATGTAACAATTTGATAAACAATTAATTGTAAAAAAAATGAAAAATTTATTTAAAATTGGTTTGTTGAGTGTAGCACTTATGACAAGCGTAGTAGCAAATGCAGTAGAAAAAATTAAAGTTGAAGTATTAGGATCAAAATCATTAAATGTATCTTTATCGGAAGTATCTACAGGAGTCTCAATTTCAATAGTAGATACCAATGAGCTTGTTTTGTTTTCGGATGAAGTAATTAAAGTTGGTTCGTTCATTAAAAAATTTGATTTATCAAACTTACCAAATGGATTATATTACTTGAAAACCAAAACAGTTGATAAAATTAATATTACACCTTTTGTTGTTGATGCAGATAAAGCGAAAGTAATTAAGGGTGATGTAAAAACGTTTAACACCCCTAAATTCGATTTTAAAAATGATGTTTTGAGGGTGAGTATGGATAATCCTGATATGCACGATGTGTCAATAATTATTTATCCTAAAGAAAGCAGTGTGGCAATTGCGGATGAAAAAATTAATGCTGCTAAAATTGTTAAAAATTATAGATTCAAATCTTTACCTTACACAGAATATAATGTTGTAATGTATCAAGGGGGATACAGTTATGTAAAAACAATTAAGCGATAATTTTATACGAACGTAAATGCTAATTTATTTAAGCTATAAATTATTTGAAAAGTAATTGTTAATTATGACTTGAAAGTAGGTTGTAATTAACAATTTTTTAGATGTGTTAGTCCTGCTTCTGTTACTCAAATAAATTGTTTTTAAAAAACTAAATTCAGTATTTGAAGTGATTATCAATTTAAAGTTTTCAGCTATATTGGTAAATTTGTAGTGCTCTAAGCATTAACAATAGTAATTTATCATGGGGCTGACCTTAGTTTTTTAAACTAGTTATCTTTTTTTTTTGATGAAAAGAAGTAATTCAAAAGGGACTTTTAAAAAATCAATCAATTTTAATTTTGAGCCGTTGACATCTTTCCAAACACTAATTGGTACTTCAATAGCCGTATGATTAATAGTTTTTGGTTTACAAATATTAGAGAACCTGTGAAAAATTTCAATATCAAAAATCCATTTGCTCAAAAACGGAGTCTCAAAAATTTTAAAAACCACTTTTCTTTTAAATAACTTAATTCCGCATTGAGTATCATACACATTTAAATGTAGAGTTAAACTTACTGCGGTTGCAAAAATTCTACCTAAAATATGGCGGTGTACTTTTCGATCAATAAAAGCGCCTATTTTTTTAATTCGAGCTCCAAAAACAAACAAAACATCATTTTTTAAATGGGTCGCCAATTTTGGAATTTCTTCTAATGGAGTGGACAAATCAGCATCCAAAAAACCAATTATATCAAAACTAGTATCTTCAAAGGCTTTCAGCATCCCTTGCCTTACAGCCTCACCTTTGCCTTGATTCTTACTTAAATCAAGAAAATGCACTCTATCATTTGTACTCGCAACCTCGGTTAAAATAGCTTTTGTATTATCGGAACTCCCATCGTTAACAAAAAGAAAATGAGTATTTGAATTTTTTTTAAGGAAAGAAATAAACTTATCTAGTTGCAAACGCTTTTCTTCATTATAACAAGGAATAATTATACACTTTTTTTGCATACAGCATAGGTTGATAATCCAGGAAGCGGGATTGTTTTTGATACTTTTAAAGATATTAAATAATCAATAAATAATATTTTTGTAACTATTTTAGTGATATTGCTACCTCCTTGCCATTTGGTTAACCCTGTATTAGTTATCAATTTTGGTTTGGTGATTTTTTCTTTTAAAACACCCAGTATCCTAGGAAGTAATAAAGAGGTGAAAAAATACCCAGAGGTTTGTATTTGAAAATTTGCTACTAGTAATTGTTTAAGCGTTTTTTTAGTATATCTTCTATAATGCTTTAAATAATGATCGTGGATTGAAAATAATTTTTGATAGGAAGGTACAGTAATTAAGAATGTTGTATCCGTATTAAAAAGTTCATTTTTAGCTAGTGAATTAGTAAAACCTTTATCATCTTCAATATGTTCAATAACATCCAGTAATAATACTATCGATTTTCGGTTATTTTTGGTAGTTTTTATATCATTTAAATTGTTATATATAGTTATACTTTTTGGATTTAGAATTTTATTAATTTCAATAAGATCTGATTTATTTAAAGCAGTGTCAACACCAAAACATTCATTAAAGTTAAAATGAGTAGTCAATTGCTCAAGTACAAAAGCGTCTCCACAGCCTATATCAAAAACATTTATTTGCGAAAAATCAGTATCAGGAAATTGAAGCGTAATTAAATGTTTTACTACTTCTATACGGGCTAATTCCCAGGGGTGTCGTCGCTCATTATTACTGTTGTTTGATTCTAATAAATCCATTGAAACTATTGGTTAAAGTGATTTGGAAGTCAGGAGGTAATTAAAAAAAAAGTAAAAATGCTGATAAACTCACTATTTTCAGTATTTTGTATTCTAATTTTAAATTACAAACAGATTGTCAAGATTATGGCTTTTTTTAGAAAAAACCGAAAAAATTAAACGCTTTTTTGATAAAAAAGTTGGGTTGTATTTGGCGATGTTTGCTATAATAGCATCTAATTTAGTAATCTATTCGGTATCTAATACTCATAAATTTTCGGCAGAACAGTCTAGGAGAGATGCCTCCGCCTTTTCGATATATTTTGCTAAAAAATTCATTTATTTTTATTACCACACCGGTTATTTCCCTTTAGGAACCATCAATACAGATTTAGTGTATACTGATAAAGGAGCAGCACAAGAAATTGAAAAAAGAGGGAGTGATTTGATCATGGAATTTTATCATTGGTCTAGGTTAGGAGAAAACACACGAATTTTTGCTTTTTTACCTAATGCCTGGTTGGATGGTGGAGTAGAAAAGCCTTCAATTAGGTTGTTTAATACAATTGTTTTTATTTTTAGTTTATTGTGTTTATGTTGGGGTTTTGGGGAAATAAAAAAATTATTGTTTGGGTTACTACTCATTTTTTGTATAAATACCACACCATTTTATTTGTTTGAGGTATTTACCAGAGAGAATATCTTTGGAATTTTACCAGCTACTTTTTATATAATTTTAGGACTTAATTTGCCTATTCTTTTCAATAAAAAAACAAGCCTATACTACAAACTAATGGTTCCAATTTTATCAGCTTTTTTTATTGGTTTTTTCAGTGAAATAAGAAATGAGATAGCTGTAGTTTTACTTTCGCTACTACTAATTTATATACTTACAAACAATTTAGGGTATAAGTTTAAAGTTCTTGCTTTGGTATTAGTACTATTTTCATTTAAAAGCACTAAAGAGTATTTAAGGTTTTATTTTAAAAGTAAGTTTGCTGAAACTACAGCGTTAGTTGCAAGCAAAGGAGGACATGTTTACCATGGTAGCGTTATAAAGGGGCATATGGTTTGGCATCCTGTTTTTTGTGGGCTGGGCGATTTTGATACTAAATATGGGTATGAGTGGAATGATATGGTAGCATTTAATTATGCTATGCCTATTTTGAATAATAAGTATGGTTTAAATTTAAAATATAATGGAGGATATCATTTAGATCAATTTTATGATGATGAAAAATTGTATTACGTAAAATTTGATGAAATTCCAGAATATGAACCTATCGTGAAAGCAAAAGTATTGGCGGATATTATAAATGATCCATTGTGGTATGCTGACATTATTTGGAAACGAATTATGAGATTGTTAACCAGAACTTTACCGTATTCTTATTTGGGGTTTTTAGGAATTCCTTTATTGTTCTATTTGGTTGAACAAAAAAAATGGCAATGGATCAAACTACTTATAATTTCTTTACCACTTTCGGCAACTTCAATAGTTATTTACTCGGATCGGGGAACTACGTATAATTCTGTTTTTGGCTATTTTATTTTACTTATTATTATTCATGAAATGTATACTTTTTTTGAAACTAATCAGCTTTAGTCATCCTCACTATTAAATTGTTGGAAATATTTACTTTGGGATCGGTTAATTCTAAAACAAAATTCATTAAAATATCTATTCTTTTTACTTTTCTTTCTTTGGTTAGTTTGACAGCTATTACTGCCTTTTTCTTCTTACTATTGCAGCTTCTAACGATTTTTTCTTCGTCTTTCGAACCAAGAACAAATTCATCAACATTTACTTTTGGCTGGAATGGTTTTTGAGTAATGATTGTAGTTTATGAGAAACTACAATCAATTATAATTATCTATTTTTATCATTAATCTTGTAGAATAGTTTTTTAGGGCTACAAATTTAATATAATCTAAAGAATAGAGAGTTTTAATTTGTAATTTTACATCTTATATAAAATTCAAAAAAAATAATTTTGAATGATGACATTATTAATGGATGAAAAATTTTAAAAGATTTTTAAAGTATGTTATACCTTATAAAAAATATCAATTTTTAAGTGTTTTATTCAACATACTTTACGCATTGTTTTCGTCGATATCAATGCTTTCATTACTTCCCATGATTAAAGTTCTATTTGAGGATGGAGAAAAAATTCATAAAAAACCAATATTTAAAGGAATTCAAGATTTTGATTTGGACTATTTTGAGAACTATTTGAATTATTTTATTACAAATACGAATGAGTCAAAAGGTCCATTAGTTACATTAATTTGGATGGTGGCTTTTGTATTAAGTACTTTTTTGCTTAAAAATTTATTTAGCTATTTATCTATTATTTATATGACTTATTTGAATAATGGAATTCTTAAAGATTTGAGACAGGATGTTTATCGAAAAGTGATAAGCTTACATGTTTCTTTTTTTTCAAATGAACGTAAGGGAGATCTAATTGCTCGCATGACTTCGGATATAAATACAATTAAAGCATCGTTTATGAGTGTTTTAATGATGATAAGAGAACCATTAACAGTTATTTTTACTTTAGTGGCAATGGTACTGATAAGTTGGAAATTAACCTTTTTTGTTTTTGTTTTTATACCTGTTTCAGGTTTTTTAATTTCTAAATTAGGAAGGTCTATAAAAAGTCAGTCTGGTGATATTTTCGCAATGGAAGGAGAATTACTTTCAAATATTGAAGAAACATTAGGAGGAATTCAAGTAGTTAAAAATTTTACTTCTGAAAATTATTTTGTGAAGCGATTTACTGAATTCACAGATACAATCAATAAAATGAATAATTCTATTGGAAAAAAAATGAGTTTAGCGGCACCTTCAAGTGAATTTTTAGGAATTTTCGTAATTTCAATAATTTTAATATATGGAGGTTCGTTGGTATTAATTGATAAAACCCTAAGTGGAGGAGCATTCATTGCATATATGGGATTAGCTTATCAAATTCTGACACCAGCTAAGGCAATAACAAAAGCAAATCATGCATTGCAAGGAGGGAACGCGGCATATGATCGAGTGGCATTTATATTGGACACAGAGAATCCACTGAAGGATAAAGAAGGAGCTAAAGTAATTAGTGGATTCAATCAAGAAATTAAATTTAATAACATATCATTCAAATACAAAGATGAATATGTTTTAAAGGATTTTAGTTTGACAGTGCCCAAGGGTAAAACAGTAGCCTTAGTCGGGGAATCTGGTAGCGGAAAATCAACTTTGGCAAACTTAGTAACGCGTTTTTATGATGTGACTGAGGGTAACATAACTTTTGATGGTACCAACATCAAAGAGGTTACTACAAAATCCTTAAGAGAGCAAATGGGAATAGTTGCTCAAGATTCTATTTTATTTAATGATACTATTGCTAATAATATTTCTTTAGGAATAGATAACCCTCAAGAAGCTGCTATTATTGAAGCAGCTAAAATAGCTAATGCTCATGATTTTATATCCGAGTTTCCTGAGCAATATAATAACTCAGTAGGAGACGGAGGAAGGATGCTCTCAGGAGGTCAGCGTCAACGAATAGCAATTGCTAGAGCAGTAATGAAAAATCCACCGATTATGATATTAGATGAAGCTACTTCTGCCTTAGATACAGAATCAGAAAAAGTGGTTCAAGATGCCTTGGAAAATATGATGGAGAATAGAACATCTATCGTAATAGCTCATAGATTATCTACAGTTCAAAATGCTGATTTAATTGTTGTCATGAAAAAAGGTAGTATTGTCGAGCAGGGTTCACATGAACAATTATTAAAAATGAATGGAACTTATACAAACTTGGTAAAGTTGCAGTCGTTAGAAGTTAATTAAAAAGTTAATTTATTATTAAGTATCTAACATGAATGGTATAAACATTTTAGGTTATTTGAATGGAAAATTTGGTCTAGGAGAGGCTGTTAGGCTAAATATCAAAGCTTTGAGATCTGCAAAAGTGCCAATTTGTGAAATTGATTTTGAGATGCTCAAAAGAGTTAGTGATTATAAATATAAATTTGATTATTCAATAAATTTGGTGCAAATATCATTAAATGATATAGATCATTTTTTTAGCATAATAACCCCTAATTTTTTTAAAAATAGATACACTATCTTATTTTTAGTTTGGGAATCAGAATATGTTACTAGCGAATTGAAAAAAGCAATAAATCTTTTTAATGAAGTTTGGACACCGTCAACTTACTGTAAAAATATATTTAAAAAAAATTATGAAGGTCCTATTATAACTGTTCCTCATCCAGTAGAAGTAAATTTGAAACCGATACAAAATCACAACTCATTAATATTTTTTTCTGAAACTAAGTTTAGTTTTTTATTTATTTTTAATTATCATAGTTCAATTGAAAGAAAAAATCCTTTTCATTTGATAGAAGCATTTTCAGAAGCTTTTGCTAATGACGAAGATGTAGAATTAATTATAAAAACATCAGGATCTTCTAACTATAAAAAAGCAGAAAAGAAATTGCATGATTCCATTGAGGGGCGAGATAATATTAAAATTATAGATATTGATTTAGATCGAAATAATGTCGATCAACTAATTAATAATTGTGACTGTTATTTATCATTGCATCATTCTGAAGGTTTTGGATTGACATTGGCAGAATCAATGTATTTAGGTAAGCCAACCCTGGCATCTAATTATTCTGGGAATACCGAATACATGAATAATGATAATAGCTATTTGGTGGATTGTCATGTAGGGAAAATTGAAAATCCAGATGCAAATTTTTCAAGTAAGACTATTTGGGGGCATCCAATTTTAGAAGATACCGTAAAAAAGTTGAAATTAGTTTATAAAAATTCAAATTTAAGAAATCAAAAATCGATTAATGCTGAAAAAAGTATTAAATCCAAATTGTCATTTGAGGCTGTGGGAAGAATAATGAGTAATAGATTAAAGCATTTGTATATAAATTTTGATGAATTAACAATCAATAAAAACCACGATGCTTATTTGCTAAATCAATTACAAATAGCAAACTCCGAAATAACTCACCTAAAAAGAGACATACATCGAATGAAAAAGAATTTGATTATAAAATTTGTTTTGTTTTTAAAAAATAGAGTAAGAAAATTTAAAGGAAAATAAAGATTATGCTTTCTCCAATATGCTTTTATAAACTTTAATATATTGCTTAGCTGCATTTTCCCAAGTAAATTTTTGAGAATGTTTAGTATACTTGTTTATATAAAAATCTTTATTAGAATTAAATTTAGTCATTCCATTTCTAAATACATTTGACATGTACCTAGGTTCAAAATGATCCCAGTAAAATGAATATTCCCCCCCAATTTCAGGCAAAGATGATTTATTTGCCAAAAAGGTGGGTTTTCCAAATGACATAGCTTCTAATACAGGTAAACCAAAGCCTTCTCTCAATGAAGGGAATGTAAAAGCCATACAGTTTTTATAATAATAAATTTTATCCTGATCATTTATGCGACCAACTACATGAACTTTTTGTTTTAATCCTTTCTTTTGTATTAATTGGTTTAAGTTTTCAGCATACTTTGTTCTAGTATCTCCAGCAATTACCAAATCAATTTCGGGTAAAAAATCAATCATATTAATTAAAGTATGAAAATTTTTCTTTTCGACCATTTGTCCTATTGTAAATAGAAATGGTCTTCTAGGTAAAATTTTTGGTTTAGATTTATCAAAATTTATGCTTTTTGAATTGTTGAGTGTATTTCCATTGTATATTATATATTCAGGGATATCAGGAATGTTAAAATGAGCGTGCGTGCTTTTTTTAGCAAATTCGGAAATATAAACTATAGCATTACTTCGGTTTAATTTTTCTTTGAATTGCTTAATTCTAAAATCTAATTTTTCGCCTGTATCTTCTTCCATAAAATTGATATCGTGAACCGTAAGTAGATAAGGGATAGATGTGGAAAAAGGTTCAATTTTAGTATTCTGATTAACAGAATGCCATAAATCAAACTTGGTTTTCTCCTTTAAAAAGAGGGTATCGGGTAATTTGCCAATATTTATGATACATTACAAGCTCTCCTAGTTCTTTTTTTGCGTTATTTTTATTATCATTACAAATAATTTTGTAATCATTTACAAACTCTGATTGATTAGCAAGAGCCTTAATCAAATTTAGATTAAATTGACCAAATCCAGATTTTAGATTATTTATATTATGAGTTTCTAGAAAAATTTTTTTCATTAAAAAATTGTTAATAACAAGCATTGCAAAATTACAGTTTTAAATTTACTAAAAACAACATTGTAATACTTAGTTTGATATTAATGTGTATGAACTTTAAAAAATTAAGCATCTTTTTATTGGTCTCAGGTTTAATTAAAACTATGCAATTTTAATGCATTTCACTTTTTAGCTTCTAAAAATATTACAAGAGCTATTGGCAATTAGTAATTAGCTATTGGCTTTAAAATACTGCTATTAACATAGCGGTAATATAATTAGATTAAGTGCGATATTATTCGTATCTTTTCCTTCTGAAGGATATGGATTTTAGATCAGTAGATTCTGCAAGCAGAAAGGAAATACGCAAACGAGCGATCAAGCAAATTAATTCAGGTGTTCAAAAGAAAAAAGTAGCTATGATGTACGGAGTTAACCCAAACACAATTACTAATTGGGTTAAAAAACATAAAAAAAGAAGGGATTAAAGGGTTGACAGATAATAAGCGCGGTGTTAGCTCTGAGGATAAAAAATTACTTAGTAGCACTCAAGAGTTAGAGATCCAACGCATGATTACAGATGTTATGCCAGATCAACTAAAATTGGATTTTGCTTTATGGACACGCAAAGCTGTAAAGGAATTAGTGGAACGTGAATTTGGTGTAAAATTAGCGATAAATACAATGGGGGATTATCTACGCTCTTGGGGATTTAGTCCTCAAAAACCCAAGAAACAAGCTTACGAACAATGTTCTAAAAAAGTGCAATTATGGTTAGATGAACAATATCCAGCCATTAAGAAACGCGCTAAAGAGGAAAATGCAGAAATACAATGGGGTGATGAAACAGGAGTAAGAAACGCTAATCAACATGGTCGTTCTTATGCTCCCAAAGGAAAAACGCCTGTAAAGAAAAGTATGTCTAAACGTTTTTCTGTAAACATGATTTCTACAGTAACTAATCAAGGAAGTGTTCAATTTATGATTTACTCAGGAACTATGAATGCTGATAGATTCATTGAATTTCTAGAACAGCTTATCAAAGGATAAAACACAAAAAATATTTTTAATCCTAGATAATTTAAGAGTTCATCACAGTAAAATAGTAAAGAAATGGATTGAAGAAAAACTGGAACATATTGAGTTATTCTTCTTGCCTTCTTATTCTCCAGAGAAAAACCCTGATGAGTATCTAAACTGTGATTTAAAATATGCTTTATCTGAAAAACCTGCTCCTAAAAACGAAAAACAGCTTGAAGAAAATGTCAAGAATCATATGAAAATGCTAACTGAAAATAGCCAAAGAGTAGCTAAATATTTTAACCATAAGGATATAAAATACGCAGCATAAAATCTCTATTTATTGCCGTCGGGTTAATAATAGCTAATTGCAAAAAACTGATGTTTAAAAAGTAATGACTTTTAGTCATAACCGAAACTATGGTGCTTTTGGTCAATAGTGGTTCATTTAAATCGTATATGTGCATTATCGCAAATTAGATACTTCAATAATAGCAGTCCAAACACTCACTAAGCCATTTTCAACCTGAGTCCAAATGGGTCTAATAATTCCATTTTGGACATCAATATTGTTGTAATCTCCAAAAAAGTTAGCTCCTTTTGGGTGGAATGGTTTTTCGGAAATAGTATAATTTTTAAAACTTTTTGCGCCATTTTTAGAAACGGCAAGCTTCACATTTATCAAAGGGGCATTATTGGGGTTTTGTTCGTAATAAATGATATAAATGAACCCAGTAGCAGGATCAATTTTC
>NZ_AFPB01000143.1 GCF_000218485.1 Aquimarina agarivorans
TTAGCGGTTCGGTTTCTTATCTCTTAAATTCATTTTTTTCATTTGATTATATTTATTGGATGAGTATGTAATCAATTTCCCAGTTACCTGAATCACTATCTAAAAACTCAATTCTTAATCTTTTCAATGTTTTCGGTATATTTTCTATAGTATCTAGTGGTAATGTATATTTTACATATTCAGAACTATTAGGCTTTACATCAATATTTATAGTAGCTTCTTCGAGCCAATTTATTTCGGGATAAGACCAAAACCTTTCAATGTTTGTTTTAAATAAAGCAAAAGATAATTTCAGTTTAGATGTAGGGGTATTATTTTTAATTCGAATTTCGAGTGTTTTACCCTTGGTTTCCGTCGATGCCCAGTTAGCACTTTCTATAATTGGTTTTTGACCAGTTATCTCACCTTTTATTGTTCCTGCTTTTGTCCATTGAACATTTGTTCCTGAGGGTGAACGCCATCCCATTCTAGAGTTATCAAATTCCCATTTTCTACCACCTCCAATTGGAAAAGTAAAGTCGCTTTTTAGGTTTACAGTACCATCAGGGTTAAAGTACATTGTTTTCAACATAATTCCCCTATAAAACATACTTATATCGTGGTGTTCATGTACAACATACCATTGCCCTTTCCAATTAAAAATACTTCCGTGTCCTCCCGAATAGAAAGCACCTTTATAGTCATAGGGTCCTCTTAATTCTTTAGACATTGCATAATGTGCTCCCCAAACAAGATAATAGTATTCGTTACGTTTGAACATTGTTGGTTTATCATCTGTATTACGATAAGTACCATCAGAATTATAAATTTCTATTTTTTGTGGTTTATCGGCTAATGATAACATGTCTTCACCAAGAGTAGCACAATAATAAGTTCCAGCACCCCATATAATAGTATACACTCCATTTTCCTCGTACACTTCAGGGTCATACGAATTTGTTGGTGCCAAGCCTTTTGATAAAAGAGGTTTGCCCAAAGCATCTTTGTATGGCCCCCCAGGTTTATCAGCAATCATTACACCTGTATCAAAAAACTTATTTGAAAAATACCAATAATATTTACCATCTTTTTGAGCAAAATCTCCTGCCCAGCAATTTGGTTCAGGCCCAAAATAAGTATCATTAGGATGAATAACAGTTTCTTTTACCCAAGTTTTTAAATCATTCGTAGACCAAATTTCCCAGCGATCCATTGTCCAATTAAATTCTATATCCCAAGATTTATCATGCCCCATTCCTAGATATAATCGATCATCAACAATCATAAAATGGAGGGTCTGTTAATCCATGCTCACCCTAAAATGTTTTCTATTTTTATAGGGTTAGAATCTATATTGTGAGTGACTTCGCTTGGAAATCCTTCGCCTGAAATATTATTTAATTTTTTAGAATCTTTTGTGCATCCAAAAAAAATAAAGAGAAAACTTGATAGAATAATAATTCTTAAGAGTTTGTTTAGTATCATGATTTAGTTTTTAACTGACCGCTAACGTTAAATATATGGCATTTAGGGCAGAAAATAAACAATTACTTTCGATTAATCCCTAAGCCAAACTTTTGCATTTTGATTTATTTTTTTATTATAAAGCCAAATCAAAAGATTTGGTGACATCGCAAATAAATACAAGCTTTTCGAGCCGACATAAACCGCCCTATTTGCTATATATGTGTTCAAGCGGAAGTACCTAAAGAAGCTGCAAGCGACATTGGCTAAAAGTCCACTAAATGTTAAAGCGCAAAAGATCAAGGACAACCACCGTATTTGCCCAAAATGTAAAAAAGGCACTTTGCAAATCATCGCTTACTTTGGGGTACGAGGTCCGCCAAAGCGCTGGTTAGAAAAACTAAAGACTACATAGATTTTTAAAAAATCCCATAATAGGGACGGGACAAGTATTGTCCAAATTTAAAGGAAATAGCTCAAAATTGGATTAAACCCCATATAAAACTTATAATCGATGCCAATAGATTCGTTTTTCAATAGTCAAAGCGTATTTTCAAACCTTGAAATTTGTGAAAAACGAGGTTGTACTTTCTAGAATTGAAGATTACCACACATCACTTTCCCCATAAATCCACCACCGGGTCAGTCAACATAGCATTCATCTCTGGTCTATCGGCAAGACGAATGCTTTATGTGTTGTGTTTAGTATTTTGTATATCATTTTTTAATAATTTTAACCATACTTAGAATACCGTTTTCTTCGGTAGTTAATATGTAAATTCCTTTACTAAAAGAATTTATAAGTATAGTTTCCTTTTTTGTGTTTGAATATTGTTGTGAAAATATAATTTGACCAAAAGAATTGTATATTTTAAGGTCAATTTCAGATTTGACCTCTCTAAATTCAATATTTAAATAATTGGATGCAGGATTTGGCGATATAGAAAAAAAACCTGCTTTAAGTCCAGGTTCATCCAATGAGAGTGTAGGACTGACTATAAAATTATCAACTTTTCCTAAAAACATTTTTTGCATATTGAGTGTGTTAATGCTATTTATGTATTCAGCTTCAAAACCAAAATAATTTATAGTTCCATCATTGGCTATAGTAACATCTGAAATAGAAGCAAATATTGTTTTTTCTATTTTCCCTGCACCCTCCCAGTTTCCATCAGTATCAATAATAGCTATAAAAGGGTTTGTAACATTAGTACTTAACTTTGAGGAACCTATATTAATATCTCCGTTAAATTCACCTCCAATAATAAGTTTATCGTTCTGAATTGTGATATCTCGTACTTTAGAAAAATTTCCTCCTTCTATTAATTTTACCCAATTTAAACTACCATCAGTGGAGTTGTATTTTGCTACAAAAGCAGAACCTCCAACTGTTGCACTCAAATAATCTGAAGAAGATATACTATTCCTATCAAAATCTACTGAATTTCCATTTATATAGCCAGAGACAAATACATTTTCATTTTCATCAGTAACAATTTCAACAACACGATTTTCTGATGAAGAGCTTATTGTATTTACCCATAATACCTGTCCAGTATTGTTATATTTTGTGACAAAAATATCTTGATTCTCTGGTCCTAGTTCATAATGTCCTAGACTACCAATATAGGTTGGGTTTGGGCTATTTTTAAATAGAGAATATCCAGTATTAGTAGGTGATATTGTGGCATTGAACGAACCAGAAGCGTAAGTGTCTCCAGAAGGCAATGCATTAACAGTTATATCAGAAGTGATTCCATTTCCAATTCCATTAACAGTTATAAAATTTCCATTGTTATCATATTGAACAACAAACCCAACTGTAAAAAGCTCACTTTGAATTAGATCTTTATCATCTGAGTGAGTTTTAGAAGGGTCAAAATCAATAAAATTACTTGAGAAACCATTAATGTAACCAGTAAAAATAACATTATCATTTACATCTATATCTAGTTTTAAAGCAATATCATTAAAATCATCTTGTATTTCATTGTGCCACAAATACTCTCCGTTTTTAGAGTATTTAATTAAAAAAATGTTTTGATTTTCTCTAATAAACGTACCTGGAGAGTTGTTAGTAGAAATTATAGAGTTTGTATGTGGATGCTCTGGGTCAAGGTCTACAGTTTCTGTTGTAGCCACATCAATAGTAGCAAGAACGTAAATGTTATCTTCACTATCAACCTTTACATCAGTAGCAAAATCAATAGTTGAATAATATATCGTTGATAAAGGATGACTTGGATCTTTGTATGTAGAACCTCCTATACTTTTAAGCCATAATAAATTATTGTTTTGGTTATACTTTGCTATATAAGCAGTAAACTGTTCTTCAGCAGAGATTAAATTGGAGTTTCCAAAATCAACATTTAAGCCATCAAAACCACCAACAATAATTTTGTTATTCTCATTATCTATAGTAAAACCAGATTTTGTATGGTCTACTATGGTATAATTGTAATCTTTATTAAGATTGATATTTCTTTCTTCTGTAAAACTTAACTCTTGTGCGAATATGTTTACACTAATAAAGGTGGTTAAAATGAGTAATATTTTTTTCATAAGATATTTATTAGGTACAAGTTTTTGATACTAGATGAATAAGTAGTTTAATTTTAATTTGTTAACTTTTTTTGTATTAAGCACAACGGTTAGTATAAGAAATCGTAGGGCAGATGATTGACATTGCATTTCGATTTGACACTAAGCCAAATATAATATTTTGCTTTTATCTTTAAGATTGAAATGCCAAATTTATATTTGGCGACTTCATAAAAAAAGCACAGAACTTTGTAGTTAGCACAAAAGCCCTATGCTTTTTATACCT
>NZ_AFPB01000142.1 GCF_000218485.1 Aquimarina agarivorans
ACTAGTAATAGCTAGCATTACAGCAAATGGACACTAAGCGGATATACATTAAAATTTAATCAAAAATTTACTTATTTATTATTTTAAAATAAATTTAACTTATTTGCATTTTAAATAAAATAGCTTTAATTAGCTAGATTATTATTCAAACAAAACACGTTTTTGTAAACTCAATTTTATTTGTAAAGTCTTAATTCATAATTACACTTATATCCAGAGTTTATAGTAGCACAAAAACTATTAACATTTGCAATACAATCACCATATATTTCTTACAGGTGTTTTTTAACGATTTTTCTTAATATTAAATACTTAACTTCTAAATAATCAACCTTAGTTTTAACTTGCAAATACTACAGTTTCTCGGTCTCTTAATTAAATTTACAAGGTACTCCCTATTTTTAACCTCAATTACCTACATTATATGGTTTTTTATTAACATTTTGAAGGCAAGCATCCTCGTACTTTAAGCTGTGCTTGTATTTTAAATCAGATCCGGCATTCCCTGTGAATAACTCCACCAAAAAAAATAATTTAAAGCATTATTTTCAACGTTCGTATTTGTAATTTAGCTGCTCAGCTTATGAAACAGTTTATAGTATCAGCACGCAAATACCGACCGCAACAATTTAAGGATGTTGTGGGGCAACAAGCTATTACCAATACATTACTTAATGCTATTGATAATAATCACTTAGCCCAAGCCTTACTATTTACAGGACCGCGAGGTGTAGGGAAAACTAGTTGCGCGCGTATTTTGGCGCGTAAAATTAATGCTGATGATACTACTAACGATAATGAAGATTTTGCCTTCAATATTTTTGAATTGGATGCCGCTTCAAACAACTCAGTAGATGATATTCGTAGTTTAATTGATCAAGTGCGAATACCACCTCAGGTAGGAAAATACAAGGTATATATCATTGACGAGGTGCATATGCTTTCTACCTCGGCGTTTAACGCTTTTTTAAAAACATTAGAGGAGCCGCCTAAACACGCTATTTTTATTCTGGCAACGACCGAAAAGCATAAAATTATTCCAACCATTTTATCGCGCTGTCAAATTTTTGATTTTAAACGAATTACCGTTGCTGATGCCAAAGCACATTTAGTTGAAATTTGTAAAACTGAAGGCATCACTGCCGATGAAGATGCCTTGCAAATAATTGCCCAAAAAGCAGACGGCGCTATGCGCGATGCACTATCAATCTTTGATCGCGTAGTAAGTTATTGTGGTACAAATTTAACGCGACAAGCGGTTACTGAAAATTTGAATGTACTGGATTATGAAACTTATTTTCAAGTAACGGATCAAATTTTAAACAACAGTATTCCTGAATTAATGATTAGTCTTAATGAAATCATTACCAAAGGTTTTGATGCCCACCATTTTATTGCAGGTTTAGCGTCTCATTTTAGGGATTTATTGGTTTGTCAAAATCCCCAAACTATAAATTTACTCGAGGTAAGCCAACAAATAAAAGCTACTTATCATGAACAAGCGCAAAAAGCACCTGCTTCATTTTTAGTGGCTGCCATTGAACTTGCCAATACTTGTGACTTAAACTTTAAATCAAGCAAAAATCAACGCTTATTGGTAGAACTGTGCCTCATGAAATTAGCTTCATTAACGGCTACAAGTGAAAAAAAAAAGTGGATCTAGTATAATTTCATCTTCTTATTTCAGCACATCTTCTAATACTATTGCAGCCTCAAATACACCAAAAAGTAGTACTCCAACCCTTGCTAATCACACTGCTGTAGAAGTTACAAAATCGTCTACTACAGATGTTAATAATGAAAATACAACAGTAAATACCAAATCAAAACCTGATATTTCAATTGAAAACGCTGTAGGATCTGCATTATCTATAAAAGGAATTCAGCAAAAAAAAGCACTTAGTAAAAAAAGAAAAGTAATTGTAGAAGATCCTACAAAACTTCCGAAAACTCCTTTTACGGAAGCGCAGGCGTTAAAATTATGGAATACTTACGGTAAACGTATGGACAAAAAGGGAGAACGAATTATTGGCTCCATGTTTGCCATGAACAAACCAAAGCTCAATGATAATTTTGAGCTTGTTCTGGAATTGCCTAACGAAACCATGCGCCTTGATATTGAAAATATTCAGACACCCTTACTTGCTTATATGGGTGAGGAGCTGAACAATTACAGTATTACCTTAAAAATAGTAGTCAACGAAGCTGTAGCCGTAAAACATGCATTTACACCTCAGGACAAATACGATAAACTAAAAGAGAAAAATCATTTTATTGATAAATTAAGAGCTAAATTTGATTTAGACCTGTAATACTAAAAGCTTATGTTAGGATTAAAGCTTCCCACAGACCCACGTTGGGTTAATATTGTTGAAAAAAATATAGACGAGATATTAATTGATCATGCTTACTGTGAACTTAAAGCCGCATCAACCGCTATTTCATTAATTAATAGTTTTCCTGAATATACGGAACTTGTTCAAGAAATGATTGCTTTAACTAAAGAAGAAATGAGTCATTTTAAACTGGTTCACGATAAATTACTTAAACGTGGTAACGTTTTAGGCCGTGATCGTAAGGATGACTATGTAATTGAGCTTCTCAAATTTTTCCCTAAAGGGGGAAGTCGCACCACGCAATTGGTACACCGGTTGCTATACGCTGCTTTAATTGAAGCACGTAGTTGTGAGCGCTTTAAATTACTATCAGAACAATTGCCTGATGCTGAATTATCTAAATTTTATAGAGATCTTATGGTTAGCGAAGCCAATCATTATACTATGTTTTTAAACTTTGCTCGCCAATATGGTGAGCGTACGGAGGTGGACAGCAAATGGCAAGAATTATTGGATTACGAATCTAAAATTATGCAATCTCTTAGTAAAAATGCCAGTATACATGGTTAATCGTACTTTGCTATTCATTTAATAAACACTTTACTAATAATAAGTAAAGTGTTTATTCATTATAACTTCAAACAAACTAATTAGCTTTTACAATGGTAAACGTCTCTTGTGAAAGATCCCCATTTAATGACTTAGTTAAATAAGCATTCAGAGCAAAAAGTTCACCCGATCCTAATTGAACAGCTGTTGTTGGAAACTTTTCAGCTTCTATCGGAAAATATGAAATCGTAGATGCCGAATTAAAATTATCAGTAGAACTAATTACATGTACACCAGGTTCACTGCCAAAGCCATTCTCCGTAATAGCAATATTACCGTTAGCTAGTAATTCCAATCCATCTAAACCGTTAAACGCTTTAGCTTCGATTTTAGTGACTTCTGATGGTGTATCTATTTTAATTTTAAACAAACTTCCATCATTAAGCTTTTCAGTAATTAAATAATCACCAACAACCACAATTCCATTTAGTGCAAATTCCATAGGAGCTGGCATGAAATTTTCTGAATTGTTTACAAAAATAGAAGCCTCCAAACTTTCACTAGATACCTTATATATTACTGGTGAAAAAGAATCCGTTATATAAATATTCCCTTCTTTATCAACTGCTACATCGTTAGCAAATGCAGGTGCATTTTCAGGTAACAAGGCTTGTAAATCGATTCCTTTGAATTTTTCTCCTGTAGCTAAATTATAAATTCCTACATATGCCGATGACGGTGCAGGATCATTATTACTATTTACTGAAAAAGGCAACCTACCAGAAGCTACAATAAGTCGATTTCTTGTTTCGTCCGTAAATACACCAGCCGGGCTACCCAATTCAGCATCCGATACAAAAGTAGTGTATGCTCCTGTTAATGGATTAACTAAACCTACTTCACTTTTTGCCAATGCACTAACTACAAATTGCTTTTTAATTTCATCAAAGTCAATCCCTTCAGGGTACAAACCTTGCTCCGCAATAATCAACACATCTGTAATTGGAATAAAAGTTGGCTCCGGAGTACTGTTATCATCATCCCCACAGGATGTTAATATGAGTAACGATACTATAATACTGCAACTTAATTTAAACTTTAAAGTTTCAATTTTTATTGATTTTAAGTGAGTGTATTGAGTCGTTTTCCGTGCTGAATTGTTACACTTTATATCATTGTTTCTGATTAATTAGAAAATACTTTAGTCCAATGTGCGCCCCAAACCTGAATTTAGTTATATCTTATTTTTTACCAAATTTGGATATTTTGTATAATATTTTGACTTCAAAATAGTTAGTAATTAATTACATCTATTTAATACGCTTCTTTTACATTTAAATTTTGTTTCTTACAAATACTACTTCCCTCCTGTACCTTTAAAATTCTGATTGCTATTTTTAAAGAGCACATTAAACGTGGTCAAACTACCATAAATTCGACTAATGTATTGCTGTAAATCAATTTTATCTTGTTCTTCCAGCACTTTTGAACTATTTATTTTTTGTTCCATTACTCTCACACGGTCACGTACCATCACTATTTTATGAAAAAAAGTATCAATCGGAATTTCTTTAGAAGAAAGACTCATATCTTTTGGTTTTAGATTGATAGTACCCCCTTTCCACTTATCCGCCATAGGCACTATTTCTGAAATATCACTGTATTTATGTAATAGCTTTTTAAAAATATCCTCCACTTCATAAAAACTAACGGTATCCACTTCATCATGCACAGCTTCTACAACTTCAAAATCTGCATCAACCTCAATGGTTTCCAAACCATTTTCAATAAAAGTAACCCAATAGTATTTAGCTGAAACATTAGTAACCACTCCCATTCCAAATTTTTCATGCTTTATACGCGAACCAATTCCTAAAATCATATGTATTATTTCTGTTAAAATTCTAATTATAAGATTACTATATTTTTACAATGCATACAATTTTTTCAGAAAGAAAAATTTACATAAAGTGGACATTGGAAGTTTAAAAAACTTTTTAAGATCTCGTTTGCAATAGTTATTGCAAATTACAATTTGAATTGGCTACCTTTAACCCGAATATGAATACAAGTGAATACACCGAAAATACTATTCATGTGCAAGGCGCACGTGTACATAATTTAAAAAATATTGATGTTGTTATCCCTAGAGATAAATTGGTTGTTATTACTGGTTTATCTGGCTCTGGTAAGTCATCATTAGCTTTTGATACTATTTATGCCGAGGGTCAACGCCGGTATATTGAAACTTTTTCGGCCTATGCTCGTCAATTTTTAGGTGGACTTGAACGTCCCGATGTTGATAAAATTGATGGCCTTTCGCCAGTAATAGCCATTGAACAAAAAACAACTAGTAAAAGTCCGCGGAGTACGGTTGGAACTATTACTGAAATTTATGATTTTCTCCGTTTACTTTATGCGCGTGCCAGCGACGCCTTTAGTTATGAAACTGGTGAAAAAATGGTTAGTTATTCCGATGAGCAAATCCAAGAATTAATTACTGAAAAATTTGAAGGGAAGCGCATTAATATTGTTGCGCCTGTTGTACGTTCCCGAAAAGGACATTACCGCGAATTGTTTGAACAAATTGCCAAACAAGGTTTTGTAAAAGTACGTGCCGATGGTGAAATTATTGATATTGTAAAAGGAATGAAGCTGGATCGCTACAAAACTCATGATATTGAAATTGTAGTTGATCGCCTTCTGGTTTCAACCGAAGAGGATGCACAAAAAAGACTTTCTGAAAGTATTAAAACTGCCATGTATCATGGAAATGATATCCTTATGGTGGTGGAACATAAAAGTCCGCAAGGACGCTTTTTTAGTCGTAACTTAATGTGTCCATCCTCGGGTATTTCTTATCCAAATCCTGAACCCAATAACTTTTCATTCAACTCACCCAAGGGTGCTTGTCAAAAATGTAATGGTATTGGTAGTTTATATGAGGTGAATTTAGAAAAAATTATTCCTGATGATAGCATTTCAATTAAAAACGGTGGATTAGCTCCTCAAGGGCCACAAAAAAATAATTGGATTTTTAAACAATTGGAGCTTATTGCCATGCGCTACAATTTTGCGTTAATGGATCCTATAGATAAAATTCCTAAAGAGGCATTAGCAATCATTTTACACGGTGGTAAAGAAAAATTTACCGTAAATAGTAAAGAACTTGGTGTAAAACGGAACTACTCCATAGATTTTGAAGGTATTGCTAATTTTATTCAGAGTACTTATGACAATAGTGACTCCACCTCCCTAAAGCGTTGGGCTAAGGAATATATGGATCATGTAAATTGCAGTGCTTGCCAAGGAACTCGATTACAAAAGGAAGCTTTAAATTTTAAATTAAATGGAAAAAACATAGCCGAATTGGCACATATGGATATTGTTGAACTAAAAAAATGGTTTGATGAACTTCCAAAACATATTAGTAAAAAACAACAACAAATTGCCAGTGAAATTATTAAAGAAATTTCCACTCGTATCCAATTTTTAGTTGATGTTGGACTTACCTATTTATCTTTAAACCGAAGCAGTAAATCACTTTCTGGTGGGGAGGCACAGCGGATCCGTTTAGCAACTCAAATAGGATCGCAACTAGTAGGCGTGCTTTATATTTTAGACGAACCAAGCATTGGATTACACCAACGTGATAATGAAAAATTAATTCAATCCTTGGTGCAACTACGCAATATTGGAAACTCAATAATTGTAGTGGAACACGATAAAGATATGATCGAACAAGCCGATCACGTTATTGATATTGGCCCAAAAGCAGGTCGTTTTGGGGGTGAAATTATTAGTGAAGGTGCTCCTAAAGATTTAAACAAACACAACACATTAACTGCGGATTACCTGAGCGGAAAAAAAGATATTGCTGTTCCTGCAATCAGGAGAACAGGAAACGGCAACGTGTTATCCTTAAAAGGCGCTACTGGGAATAATCTAAAAAATGTTTCTATTGATATTCCTTTAGGACAAATGATTGTGGTTACTGGTGTATCTGGTAGCGGAAAATCAACGTTAATAAATGAAACGTTATATCCCATTTTAAACAATCATTATTTTAATGGAAAAATGGAACCAATGCCTTATAAAAAAGTTGAAGGTTTGGATCATTTGGATAAGGTAATTGACATCAATCAATCACCCATTGGACGTACACCTCGCTCAAATCCTGCAACTTACACTGGTGTTTTTTCTGAAATTAGGAGCTTATTTGCAATGACACCCGAAGCTATGATTCGTGGATACAAGCCCGGACGTTTCAGTTTTAACGTAAAAGGTGGACGCTGCGAAATATGCGGCGGCGGCGGTTTACGCGTTATTGAAATGAACTTTTTGCCTGATGTTTATGTAGAGTGCGAAACCTGTCAGGGAAAAAGATTCAATAGAGAAACACTTGAAATTAGATACAAAGGAAAATCTATTTCTGATGTGCTACAAATGACAATTAACGAAGCTGTTGATTTTTTTGAACCAATTCCTAAAATTTATCGTAAACTAAAAACTATTAAGGATGTTGGATTAGGTTACATTACCTTAGGACAACAATCTACTACACTTTCTGGTGGCGAGGCGCAGCGTATTAAACTAGCTTCTGAATTATCAAAACGAGATACTGGCAATACGTTTTATATTTTGGATGAACCAACCACGGGATTGCATTTTGAAGATGTCCGTGTGTTGATGGAAGTGCTCAATAATTTAGTGGATAAAGGAAATACGGTGCTTATCATTGAACATAATATGGATGTTATTAAATTGGCTGATTATATTATTGATGTAGGTCCCGAAGGCGGTAAAGGTGGAGGAACTATTGTGGCTAAGGGCACTCCAGAAAAAATATGTAAAAATAAAAAAAGCCATACCGCTAAATTTTTACTTAAAGAATTATAGTAACTAGTCCCCATGTAACATTATTAATCAAACTGCGTTATTTAAAGCAGTAAAAACAAAAAAATTGAGAAACGAACAACATTACAAGCGTTGGAACGAAATTAAAACAAACGATTCCTGGGCAATATTTAAAATCATGGGCGAATTTGTAAATGGATTCGAAAAAATGAGCGAAATAGGGCCATGCGTATCCATTTACGGATCAGCACGTACAAAAAAAGAGCATCCATTTTACCAATTAGCTACTGATATTGCTGCCAACATTGTTAAACACGGTTACGGAGTAATTACTGGTGGTGGTCCTGGTATAATGGAAGCCGCTAATAAAGGTGCTTTTGAAGCCGGAGGTACCTCAGTAGGTTTAAATATTGACTTGCCATTTGAACAGTTTGACAATCCTTATGTTGATCGTGACAAAAATTTAAATTTTGATTATTTTTTTGTTAGAAAAGTGATGTTTGTCAAATACTCGCAAGGTTTTGTAGTCATGCCTGGTGGTTTTGGTACGCTCGATGAACTTTTTGAAGCAATTACCCTTATACAAACTAATAAAGTAGATAATTTCCCGGTTATTTTGGTGTGTACCGAATTTTGGGGCGGACTTTTTGAGTGGATTAAAAACACATTACTTGACAGTTTTGGAAATATCAGTCCTGGAGATTTAGATTTGGTACATTTGGTGGATACTCCTGAACAGGTAATTGAAATTTTAGATAAGTTTTACGACAAAAACAATCTTAAGCCTAATTTCTAGTTTCAGTACTTTGTTCAAAAAATTGCTTTTATTGGTATTTTTATTTGTTTCGCTAATTTGTAGCGGACAAAATGAATCTTACCTAAATGCAGTACTTTTTGACGAATTAAAAACCATTGTAGTTATACAGGAACTTCAGTATCAAAATACTTCAAATGATACTTTAAATGAAATTTATTTACTGGATTGGGCTAATGCCTTTTCAAGTAAAGAAACCCCTTTAACTGTTCGGTTTAATGAAGATTTTAGACGTGCTTTTCATTTTTCCAGTAAAAAGGAACGAGGCTACACTGAAATTGTAAATTTTAGAATAGGCTCTGAAAAAAGTAAGCAATGGTTCAGACTGGATGAACATCCCGATGTTATTAAAGTCAAATTAACTGATAAGCTTTTACCGGGTGAAAAAGTAAAATTAGAATTTCAGTTTCAAGTAAAAATACCTGATGATCGATTTACCAAATATGGCTACGGAAAAAATGAGTATCAACTCCGGTATTGGCACTTAGCCCCTGCCCTTTACAACCATGGCTGGAATTTTTTTAGTCATAAAAATTTGAATGATTTTTCAGCCGCTATTTGTAATTATACTCTTAATTTTAAAAGTGATACCGATTTTTATGTTGAAACCAACTTAAATAAAACTTCAGAAGATAAAAATGGTTTCACTACCTACAAAGAGAATAATGTAACCAACATAGTACTTTATTTATCAAAAAAACAGCGATTTGATACCATTAACTATAAAAATAAGCTGATTACTACTGATATTCCTAAAGAATCTTTAAACGACAAAGAACAAAAAGAATCCATTCAGAAAGTATATGATTACGTGGAAGCTTTTTTTGGAGAACTCCCTCAAAAAAAACTTTTACTTTCTTACACCAATTACAAAAAACAACCTGTATATGGTTTTAATCAATTACCCAATAAATTAAGGCCCTTTAAACCCAATTTTCAATATGAGATGATTTTATTGAAAGAAATGACAAAGGAATTTAATAAACAATGCATACAAACAGATTTACGAAAGGATCATTGGTTTACCGATGCCATTCAAGTGTATGCCATGATTAATTATGTAGATACTTTTTATCCCGATAGTAAATTAACAGGTCGTTTAAGTAAATTTATTGGAGTCAGATGGTTTCATGCTGCAAAATTATCTTTTAATGATCAATACTACTTAGGTGCAAAAAACATGGCAGCTCGTTTTTTAGAGCAACCGCTAACGACGCCTAAAGATTCGTTATTAAAATTCAATTACAATATTTCAAGCCCTTACAAAGCGGGAATGGGATTAAATTATTTAGACAAAAATTTGAATGGCTCCTTAAAAAAAACCATAGCACATTTTTTTTCTAACCAAAAATTAAAAAATACTACCAGTAACGATTTCAATAAGGCATTGGAAAACAGCACTGAGAAAGATATCAGCTGGTTTACTAAAAATTTTGTGAATTCCGATTCAACATTAGATTTAAAAATAAAGGGAGTTACTAGAAAAAAAGATAGTGTTTATTTACACTTGAAAAATAAAGGAACTTCCATACCTGTAAAAATTACTGGACTAAAAAAGAAAAAAATTAGTACTGAAAAATGGGTACCAAATTTTGAAGATTCACTTACTATTGGCTTTCAAAAAAAACGTGCCAATCATTTTGTATTAGATTATGATGAATATTTACCTGAAGTTAATCGACGTAATAACTATTGGAAAACTACTGGTGTTTTAAACAAAAAAATACAGTTTAGGTTATTTCAAGATATCGAAGATCCCAAATATCATCAAACCTTTTTGCTTCCTGTATGGGATTTTAATGTATATGATGGCTTTTTACCTGGTATTAATCTATTTAATAAATCCCTTATCAGAAGAAATTTTAATTATAATCTATCACCAGCTTACGGTATTAAATCAAAAAAAATATTAGGCTCTTTTGGAGTTGGACATACGCATCAATTTAAAAAAACCGGATGGTATTTGATCAATTTCGGAGTTAGTGCTTCAACGTTTAGTTACGCTCCAGACTTACTTTTCAGAACATTTACTCCTACGATAAGTATCAACTACCGTCCAAAAGATTTGCGTAAAAACATCAGTCAAAGAATTAGTAATCGACTAGTTTCTATCCAAAGAGAAAAAGATCCTAATATTCCCTTACAAACACCCAATTATAACGTTTTTAATACCCGCTACCGATATTCAGATCCCAATTTAACCTACTCATTAGGTATACTAGTTGATTTTCAGCAAGCTAAAAATTTTAATAAAATTGCTGCTACTTTTGGATACAGCAAACTATTTTTAAATAATCAACGTATCAATTTTAGATTTTTTGGTGGGACGTTTATAAATAACAAAACTCAGGCAGATGGTGATTTTTTTAGCTTTGCATTAGACCGACCAACAGATTATTTATTTGACTTTAACTATTTAGGAAGAGTAGAAAGTTCAGGCATTACCAGTCAACAATTTATTTCTGCCGAAGGTAATTTTAAATCGCAACTCACCCCTGCCTTTGCCAATCAATGGCTAGCCACCACTACTGTAGAAAGTAGTATATGGAATTGGATACAAGCTTATGCTGATGCTGGTTTAGTAAAAAACAAGGGATTTGCCCCTGAATTTGTTTACGATTCTGGTATTAAACTTAATTTGCTTACCAATTATTTGGAACTATTTTTTCCCTTGCAATCTTCACTTGGGTTTGAACCTAGCTTTTCGGATTACGAAAAACGTATCCGTTTTAAAGTTTCGTTAAGCATTAATACGTTGGTAGGCTTATTTACTCGTGAGTGGTATTAATTATAACAAAAAAAATAATACAAACTATATCAACCTAGTCTTTCATTGAGCTTTTTTTTTGGAATAATTCTCAATAAAAGTACTTTTTAAGGGAAATCCAAGTCCTTTATTTGAATACGTCACAAAGTAGAAACAGGATAACATTGTAAAAAAGCTTATTTATACTTATTTTTGTTTAGTCCAACTTAAACCATTGTATGCACACTAAGTCATCATCCACACTATCATTATCATTTACTGAATTTAAAGAGCAAGTTTTATCAGATTATAAAATTGCATTTATGAGTAGAGAATGTAGTTTGGCTGGTCGTAGAGAAGTGCTTACAGGGAAGGCTAAATTTGGAATATTTGGTGATGGTAAAGAACTGGCACAACTTGCTTGGGCAAGAGTGTTTGAAAAAGGTGATTTTAGGTCAGGATACTACAGGGATCAAACCTTTATGTTTGCTGTTGATTGTTATAAAATTTCAGAATTTTTTTCAGGACTATATGCTTTTACTGATATTAATGAAGAACCCTTTTCTGCCGGAAGGCAAATGGGAGGACATTTTGCCACCCATAGTTTAAACGAAGATGGGAGTTGGAAGGTACTGAGTGACCAAATAAATTCTGCCTCGGACATATCCCCTACCGCAGGGCAAATCCCACGTTTAGTCGGTTTGGCACAAGCTTCAAAAATATATAAAAATATTACTGAACTTAAAAACCGCACTAATTTTTCAAAAAACGGAAATGAGGTTGCTTGGGGTACTATTGGAAACGCTAGTACCAGTGAAGGTTTGTTTTTTGAATCCATTAATGCTGCGGGAGTATTACAAGTTCCTATGGTAATTAGCGTTTGGGATGATGATTACGGAATTTCAGTACATAACAAACATCATACAACAAAAGAAAGTATATCAGAAGTACTTGCTGGATTTCAACGGACGGAAACTGCTAAAGGTTTCGAAATTTTAAAAGTAAAAGGCTGGGATTACCTTGCATTGATTGAAACTTACGAAAAAGCAAATAAAATTGCACGTAAAGAACATGTGCCTGTAATTATTCATGTCACCGAATTGACACAACCGCAAGGACACTCTTCCTCTGGATCACATGAACGTTATAAAAATGAGGAACGTTTACTTTGGGAACGTGATTTTGACTGTAATAAAAAATTTAAGCAGTTTATTATCGATAGTAATTTAGCTACTGATGACGAAATTAAAACTATTGAAAAAGAAATCAAAAAAGAGGTTAGAACAGTTAAAAATGCGACTTGGAAAAGGTTTATTTCAGTTGTAATTAATGAACAATTAGATGCTTTAACCTATTATAAACCTATTATACAAAAGAGCACGCAAAGTGTTTTTATTAAAACTATAGTGAGTGAGCTTGAAGCTAAAAATGAGCCTTTACGCAAAAATATTTTAGAAACTGGACGCAAAATTTTACGCTACATTGCGCACGAAGATTTTCCTGAAAAAACTGCTATGATCAATTGGTTAAATGGTTATCAGGAATCATTACGTCCTAAATTTAGTGCGCACCTTACTAATGAGAATGAAGATCGCGCTACGTATATTGATGAAGTAATCCCTAGTTATGACAATGATGCCCCTATGGTTGACGGTAGAATTGTACTTAGGGATAATTTTGACAAAATTTTCGAAACCATTCCCGAAACATTAATTTTTGGTGAAGATGTGGGCTATATTGGCGATGTAAATCAAGGTTTAGAAGGGTTACAGGAAAAATACGGAGCTATCCGAGTAGCTGACACAGGTATCAGGGAACCTTCAATTATTGGTCAAGGAATCGGAATGGCACTAAGAGGACTACGGCCAATTGCTGAAATTCAGTACTTAGATTATATTTTGTACTGCTTACAAACATTGAGTGATGATTTAGCTTGTTTACGTTACCGAACTTTTGGAAAGCAAAAAGCGCCATTAATTATCAGAACTCGCGGACATAGGTTGGAAGGTATATGGCATTCGGGTTCGCCAATGGGCGGAATTATCCATTTGTTGAGAGGAGTTCATGTTTTAGTTCCTCGTAATATGACAAAAGCTGCTGGTTTTTACAATACATTACTAGCTAGTGATGAGCCTGCACTTGTTGTTGAATGCCTGAATGGCTACCGATTAAAGGAAAAATTACCAAACAATTTAGGAGAATTTAAAACTCCTATTGGATATGCCGAAGTTTTAAAGGAAGGCAAAGATATCACGCTTGTTTCTTACGGATCAACACTACGGTTGGTTGAAAAAGCTGCCAAAGAACTTCTGATTGTTGGTATTAATGCTGAAATTATTGATGTACAATCCCTAGTTCCGTTTGACTTAGATCACGCGATTGCTAAAAGTGTTTCTAAAACAAGCCGTATACTATTTATTGATGAAGATATGCCCGGTGGTGCTACAGGATACATGTTACAACAAGCACTTGATGTTCAGCAAATTTTTAAATATTTGGACAGCGCACCGCAAACACTAAGTGCACAGCCACACCGACCTGCTTTTGGTACTGATGGTGATTACTTTAGTAAACCCTCAATTGATGATATTTTTGAGAAAGCTTATGCCATTATGCATGAAAGTGATCCTGCAAAATTTCCTAAATTAAGGTGATATTGAATTAGTGTATTCAACTATTTATTAAGAAAACATATTCCCAGATATTTTTTCATGAATCGCTTGTGCTGCCAATTCACCTGAGTGCATGGCTGCATTTAATGAACCGTTTAATAAAGTATCCCCTGCTAAAAAAATATGCGTTGTCAATTGCGTTTCCGAAGGATGTACTGTTCTTTTAACATCAGTCAAATCAGGTAAAGCAAGTGGAATGGTATATTTTTTCAAAAATCGTAATGGTTTGCAATTTGCAACCGTCTTCAAATCTTTTTCTACTTCAATAATTAAATTAGCATCAGAAAATTGATGCGTTTTAGTAATAGAAACAGACAGTAATTTGTGTTGCGCTTCAGGCAAAACACTTTTAGGAAAACAAATAGAATTAATAATACAATTTTCGTCAAATGCAATTAACCCAATCATATGCCGTTCAAAAGTATTTTTTTCTACTTCAAAATAAAGGGTTTCGGTACCTTTCCATGTCAATTCCGATGCCGCTAATTGAGGGACTATTTTAGAGGCCTCCGTGGCTACAATAATATAATCTGATGTATGAGTTGCACCGTCCGAAAAATGAATAGTATTGCCTACTATTTTTTCCACCTTAGCGGAGAAGTAAATTTTGGTTTCCTTTAACTGAGCTTGTAACTGATTGGGAATTTCCTGTATACCCTTTCTAGGAATTACTGCGTTTCCTTCGTTAAACATTTTAAAAATAAATTCAAACATTCTGGAGGACGTTTGCAATTCATTTTCTAAAAATATACCCCCAAAAAAAGGTTGAAAAAAGTCTTTTATAAATGGTGTTGAAAATCCAAAATCTTTCAAATAATCATAGGTGCTTTTTTCTTCAGCATTAAAAATCTCATCTATTGTTTTACTTTTCAAACTTCGCGAAAGCTTAAAAATTTTCAGTTTATCCGAAAATGATCCAATTGTTGAAAATAAAGTAGGTAAAACCAGTGAACTATCTCTCAATGGATCACCGATACAAAATTGTTTTCCATTTTTAAATATATAGGAACCTGACTCAAAACTATCCAAAGCAAGGGTTTCAAAATTCAAGTATTTTTGAGCCATAGGGTAAGCACTTAGCAACACCTGAAAACCATGATCCATAATATAACCTTCATAAACATCACTTTGAACTCTACCTCCTACCTTTTTATCAGCCTCAAAAATCACGGGAGTATACCCCAAAGATTCTAATTCAATAGCTGCGGTAAGTCCACTTATTCCTGCTCCAATAATTGCTATATTTTTACTCATAGTTTGCTATTTTACAAAACAAAAATAGCCAATCCTACTATTTATTTGTGCATAAAATGAATAAACAACGCTTGCACTTTAATATGCTCAACAATGCATTACAACAATGTTTTTTTAGTATCTAAATTTTGACACATCGACTACTCCGATGGCTAAAAAATGTATCTTTGTTAAAAATTTTATTCAATGCAAGAATTACAACAAATTATAGAAAAAGCTTGGGATAACCGTGAGCTTTTAAAGGAAACTGCTACCCAAGATGCTATCAGAAAGGTAATAAGTTTACTGGATGCTGGAGAATTGCGTGTTGCCGAACCTACTGCTAACGGATGGCAGGTAAACGAATGGGTAAAAAAGGGCGTGGTACTTTACTTCCCAATTCAAAAAATGGAAACATTGGAAGCTGGTATTTTTGAATACCATGATAAAATGCCGTTAAAAACGGACTATAAAGAAAAAGGAGTTCGTGTTGTTCCTGGTGCTTCGGCTAGGCAAGGTTCATACTTGTCGGCAGGTACTATTTTAATGCCTAGTTACGTAAACATTGGTGCTTACGTGGACGAAGGTACTATGGTAGATACTTGGGCAACTGTTGGTAGTTGTGCACAAATTGGCAAAAATGTACACTTAAGTGGTGGTGTTGGTATTGGTGGTGTTTTAGAGCCTTTGCAGGCGGCACCTGTAATTATTGAAGATGGTGTTTTTGTAGGTTCGCGTTGTATTGTAGTTGAAGGAGTACGTGTTGAAAAAGAAGCCGTTTTAGGCGCTAACGTTGTACTTACTATGAGTACTAAAATTATTGATGTTACTGGGGATACACCGGTTGAAACTAAAGGTGTTGTACCTGAACGTTCAGTTGTAATTCCTGGTAGTTACACAAAAAAGTTCCCTGCTGGAGAATACAATGTGCCTTGTGCATTAATTATTGGTAAACGTAAAGAAAGTACGAACAAAAAAACATCATTAAATGATGCTTTACGTGAGTATGATGTAGCCGTATAGATTACTTGCTAGTATGATATTAAAAAGTCTTCTATTTTTAAAAATGAAGACTTTTTTATTTTAAAGGTATTTACACGATTTACGAATAAAAATTTCGTAAATCGTATTATTTATTTTTCAACTTTCGTTTTAAATGTTCTTTTTTTCTAATTTTTAATTTGAAAGCATTACTGCTTTTAAGTAAATTATGGTAAACGCTATCGTAGGAATAAGTACTTATTTCGGCGTATCGCTGTGCCACAATTTGAATCATCTGTTTTGATAGCCATAAACGTTTTAAATTTTCCATACGTTTTGGTAGCGATAAAGCCTCAAATTTCAACCTGTTTAAATCAATTAAATAAAAGTCATAATTCCCGTTTTTATGATCAATTATTAAAGTATTCCCAGGTGAGTGATCCAAAAAGTTCACTTTATTTTCATGTAATTTATATGTAAAGTCAGTAAATTTTTTTAAAATTTCAATTCTATTTTTAAACAGTGGATTATGAATTAAATGCCTAAAATCAAAATCATAATCAACGTTCAAACTCACATAATAACTCTCCTTTAACCCTAATAACGAAGATGCTTCAATGTAAGCCACTGGATTTGGAGTCAAAATATCCAAGCTTAATAACTTTTTAGCATAGTCAAAGGAACGTTTTGCCTTGGTCGGTCTAATAAATTTATACACAAACGCATTAAATGCCCCTGGCTTTCGAAATGATTTTACATTAAAGGTTTGTCCCTCAACAATAAATTTTTTAATCGTATTTCTTGCTCCTTTAGTTACATATTCCCCTTGACTGTCAAAATTTTTTATCATTTCTACAAGCTTTTCTTCCAGGTGAATATATTGGGGGTTGAAATGTATTTGATTCATAATTTCAAAGATATGTGAATTCAAATTTTATTTACATCACAAAAAATAATAATTTCGATAATTATTAAAGTACAAGTGCAATGAAAAAGATACTGGTAATTCAAAATAAACGCATAGGCGATGTACTTATAGCTTCAGTGATTGCTCAAAATATCAAAAAAGTTCATCCCGATGCTAATGTTGATTTTCTAGTTTATGATTTCACTACCGGAGTAATACAAAACAATCCATATATAAATCATATCATTGCTATTAATGAAAAGGAAACAAAACAGCTACCGAATTTAGTCAAACTCGCATTTACAATTAGAAAAAAAAATTACGATATCATTTTTGATCCCTATGCAAAATTTCAAAGTAAATTTATTTGCTTGCTTTCGGGAGCAAATCAGCGTATTGGATTAGTAAAGCCTAATAAAAAATTACCTTTTAAATTTTATACTGATGTGGTACATTTACTTGAAGAAAAAAGTAATGTGTGCGGAAAATCTATTGAAGATAGGGTAAATATGGTCAGTTCCTTGTTTCCCATTCAAAAAAATAAAATTGATTATACGCCCAAAATATTCCTTACTGAAAAGGAAATAAATTACAATAAACTAGATGGCTACAACCAGCCGTTTATTATGTTAGGAGTTTTAGGAAGTACGCCTCAAAAATCAATGCCTTATGACTATGTTACTGCTTTGATTGATTTTGTTACCGATACTTTTCAAGTAAACGTACTGTTTAATTATGCACCTCATCAAAAAAAAGAAGCGCTAAAAATTTACGAGACCTGTAAAAATAAATCACAAATTGTTATTGACATTTATGAAGATACAATTCGTGGTTTTATTAAGTTAATGAATAAATGCAGCTTGCTGATAGGTAACGAAGGTGGAAGCATTCACATTGCAAAAGCATTAAACAAACCTACGTTTACTATTTTTTCACCTTACGTACACAAAGAGCATTGGGCAAGTTTTGAAGATGGCGTGTTGCACACATCCGTACATTTGATTGAGGAAAAACCACATTTATTTGGAGATGACTTAGGTTTTGAGAGTATGCGAAAAATAGAAAACGATCCAGTAGCTATGTATCGTGAACTTACACCTGAACTTATGATCCCTAAACTCAACCTTTTTTTACAACGCTATTTAAAACAAATTAAATGAATATTATTAATAAATTTCATAATTGGAGAAGAAAAAAACGCTGGAATACGCAATACAAAAATGGCCGTTGGGATAATTTAAGAGGCAAAATCGAAATTGAACGCTACAAAACTATTGTTGATATTTGTAAAAATTACGCAAAGCCAAATCCAAGTATTATAGCTATGGGATGCGGCGAAGGTATTTTACTTGATCACTTACAAAGTATGCCTTACAGTGATTTTTTAGGCATGGATTTTTCAGAAGTATGCATTGCAACTGCCAAACAAAAGACACACCCAAATTCTGAATTTATATGTGCCGATATCCACACGTTTGTTCCTAAAAAAACTTATGACGTTATTGTTTACAACGAAGTATTTTACTATGTACAGGCAGCGGAAAGACAGCAAGTGCTTAATACTGCTCTTGATCACCTCTCGGAAAAGGGTATTATTATAGTATCAATGTTTAGAGACGGTAAAGGAGCCTGGACTTTTTTTGAAAATCCAAAACTACAAGAGGTGCAATCCGTAACGATTGAAAACGATGAAAAAGAAAACATGTATTGGAAAATAGCTACTTACACTAAAAAAAAGTAACATCACTTGTGTTATACCCCTAAAAAAAAGTTATAAATCCAGGTGGACACGTAATAATTAAAATGATGTACAAATTAATTGCTTTCCTTTTCTAGCTTTTCAATTCCATACCTAGTTTTAATCACTTTATGATCTTTAGTATGTTTTCTGATAGCTAAATTTCTATCCAAAGATTCCTTTGTTTTATATCCTCGCGGATGATCCAAATGCAAACAAATTGCTTTGTACCTAATTTGTTTAGTTTTTATGCCATAATTTACCAACCGCTCTCCCAACTCGCGGTCAGGTCCACCGTACTGCATACGCTCATCATAACCATTTATTGCAATTAAATCTGCTTTCCATGCCGAAGAATTGCAATTATTAAAGGTAGCACCAGTAGGAGTTACCACATCTAAAAAATTAGCTAACGTATCACCTACGCTTAATTTCAATTCTTGTTTTTTGCCTAATTGCCCTTTACTTTTTAACCACTTTACATTAAAACAATTGCCTTGTTCAATATCGCTTGGGGTAATGGCTTGGCTTGAAGGCATGTCTAACTTGCAGTAACCTCCAGATAAAAAATAGCCCTTTTCAGCATATTTTGCGTGAGTTGAAACAAAATCAGGTCTAGCAATACAATCCCCATCCGTCATTAAAATGTACTCAAAAGCTGCTTCAGTAATAGCAATATTTAATATGCGCTGCCTTCGGTAGCCTTGGTCTTCATGCCAAATGTGCCTTAAATTTACAGGGTAATCTACTTTAAAAGCATCAATTAATTCCTTGGTACTTTCTTTAGATCCATCATCGGCTACTATTACCTCAAAATTAATATAATCCTGATACTTGTAGCTTTCCAAAACATTACGCAACCATGTTTCAGAATTATAAGTACTTACTATTACGGATATTGATATTTGACTCATTTTTATACTTTTTTACGATGCTAATAAATAGATACATATGTAATCGTCCATTATTTGTTTCGTCTTTAAATTAAGTGATTTTAAGGTAGTATTTATCGTTTCTTTGGTAAATGGCAATTTTTCATTTGTTTGTATAAAATCAGCTTTCCAAATCGAATAGTTTGCGAAATCTATCCCTTCATTTTCTTGCTTATTTTCGTTCAGTTTCAACCATTTTTTATCAAAATAAGTTTCATTATAAATATACTCCAAACTATTTGAAGTAGGAATTTTTACTCCCGTAACAGCTTTGCAATTTCCTGTAATTTTATACCCTTCTTCCCTTAACATAATATGCTTTTCAATAAAAAATTTACTGGGTATAGCGCTTCCGCTAGAAAAGATTAAATAGGATGAAATTGTTTCTTCAAATAAAGCTTTTAATTTTATAACGCGTATTGGAAAAAAAAAGTTTTCTTATTAGCTTCCACTTCTGAGAGTATCTTATCTGAAAAGTCAGTAACAATAAGTAGCAACTCAAATTGCCTATAATTCTGGTTATTATAACCATGTAACACATGATTTAAAATTTCAAAACTTCCTTCATAAAAAAGAACTACCGTGGTGTCTATTTTTGCCATTTCATATACAAAGATAAAGTTTTTTTATAATTTTACTTTATGAAAAATCTGACTGTAATTATTCCTGCATTTAATGAAGAACACTATATTCAGGGAGCCATACACTCAGTATTATTTGCCACAAAAATAATTGTAATTGACTCCTTTAGTACGGATGATACTGTGGCTATTGCTGAATCCTTTGGCTGCGAAATTGTACAGCGTAAATTTGATAATTTTTCTAATCAAAAAAATTACGCCTTGCAATTTGCTACTACTGAATGGGTATTATTTGTTGATGCTGATGAGCGCATACCCTATAAATTACAGCAGGAAATAAAAACTGCAATACACTCAAACACGCATAGCGCATATAAATTAAATTTCCCACACTTTTATATGAATCGCTTTTTATACCATCATAGTGATCATGTTACGCGTTTAGTTAAGCGAACGAATGCTCATTTTGAAGGTAGCGTACATGAAAAACTAATTATAAAAGGAACCATAGGAAAACTTAAAAACCCTGTATTACACTACACTTACAAAGGACTCATTCATTATATTAGTAAAAAGGATAGTTATGCGTGGTTTCAGGCAAAACAGCTTTTAAAAAAGAAAAAAAAGCAACTTACTTCCATTTGATTTTCAAACCCTTTTACCGTTTTTTTAGCAGTTACATTTTACGCAAAGGCTTTTTAGATGGTATTCCTGGACTAACAGTGGCTACTATAAATGCTTATGGGGTTTTTTCCAGATATGTAAAATTAATGCTCATTGAAAAAGACTTAAAATAACTTACTCCCCCATTTTAATTTTCGTTTAAATTTAGTTAATCCATCTTCAGCCTTTATGTCCAAACGTTGAATTTCGAAATTGTTTTTAAAAGGAAACGAGTTTATTCTGTTACCAATACGCAAAGCATATTTTATATTATTTTGTCGCAAAATAGCATTGAACTCCTTATTTTGATTGCCCTTTCTCGGAAATTTCCCATAAGGATATGCCAAAACGTTGCTCACATTCAAACTATTTTCTTCTATAAAATTCAAACTTTTTTCAAAATCCAGCTCCAATTCATTAGTATTTAATAATGGGTATGCTTTATGTGCATAGGAATGTAACCCCAATTCAATTACCGATTCGTCAAATGATTTTAATTGAGATATATCCATAATTTCCTGCTTTCCTGTACTCCAGTCGTCCTTACCATTAACATATTTAAATGGCACAAAAAAACTAGCTTTTAAACCATATTTTTGTAATAACGGATAGGCTATAACCCATTGACTTTTATACACATCATCAAACGTGATAATTACTGATTTTTTTGGCAATACAAATGATGGCTCTCCTAAATCTTTAAAGTGAAACGTGGAGTACCCTTTCTCCTTTAAATAATTAAAGTGTGATTCCATAGTATCTTTAAATATAGTTAAACCCTTTGCATCACTTTTATTAAGTGTTACATTATGATACATTAAAATAGGAAGCTTTGCCATATTAATTAACTGATAAACACTACTACACCTTTAAATAATAACAATAGTTTCAATTGCATTAAATATATTTCAATAATAAATTTATTTAAAAATATACTATGGGAATAAAACAAAAGTGAGTATGGAAAAAATCTTAAAATGATTACTTTTGACACAAATATATACAACAATATATAAATGGTAAGTGCATTAGTAATTTCAAACAATGAAAGCTTTAAAATTAATGAAATAAGCACTAATCTAACCTTTGCCGATGAGCTCATAATTGTGGATCATTGTGATTTTGATAATAACCAATCAAAATCGCCAGTATGTACGTTTTTGAAAAGCGAACAGCAACAAGTAGAACTGAGAATTTTAGAAGCTGTTGAATTAGCAAAACACCCTTGGATTTTTATATACTACACAAACGAACACCTCCCCGATGGTTTAAAAAAAGAAATTTTATCTATTTCAAATTCTAATACCTCCAAAACATTTGCCATCAAAACAGACTTCATTTTTATGGGAAGAATGATACGTTTTGGTACATATAACAGGCATACATCCTGTAGGTTATTTAATAAAAAAACATGCAAAAACATACTACAAGTAAAAAGCAATTCATTTTTAAAGAATAAATTAATTGATGAAAGTTATATTGGAATTGATGAATTTAATATCCAGATAACCAAAAAAAGTATTGCAGATGCAGATGTGCTGTACAAAAAAAATAAACGTCCCACGATTTATCATTTATTGCTAAAACCATGGTTTACCTTTTACAAACTCTATATATTTAAATGGCTATTTTTACAAGGTAGAGAAGGCTTTATATTAGCATACTACATATCTTTCGGAACCTTTAAAAAGTATATCTATTTATGGGGTAAATACCGAAACTTGGATTAATAAAAACCAAGTACCAATATTCCATTGATTGTAAGAAATGATTACTTTTTAGTATTTTCACCGTCAAACCCCTGAATTCTAATTATTATGGACTATAATGATCTCGAAAAAGAAAATAAACGTTTAAAAGCTGAACTTAATAATCGCGATACTCGAAAAAAAGAAAAATGGGCCAAACGTGTTAGGATCACAAAAAAAATTTCAGCAAATTTTTTAGGAAGCAATTTAAAAAATGCTATTACTGATTTTTTTACTGAATTGGAAGAAAAAAGAAGTGTTTCAAAAAACACAGTTTCTGAATTGCTATCGGCTTTGTTTATGCGAATCACGCGGATTGGTGTTTTTCTTATTCTTACCTCTGTTTTGCCAACACTTTTTTTACTCATCCAAGTGTATTATTTACGTAATCAAAATCAATTAATTACTGGTCAAAATGAGCGTTTAGGGCAACAAACTAATTTACAAGAAGCTGACAGACGGAGTTCCATGCTGTTTGTTTTAGACCAAATGATTAAAGATGTAACTACCGATGGATACAGAAATAATGGTAAAATTTCAAAGGCAAATAGTACGCGCATCATTGCAATGAGTAAAATACTTAAACCTTATAAATATTTAGATAAGGACACATTAATAACTAAGCCTGTCAGTCCTGAAAGAGGGTATTTATTAATGTCCTTACTAGAAAGCAACATTGATTTAGGTAAAATGATTGATCAAAACACCAAGCAAACCCTTGCTTCACTTTTAAATTTCGAGTATGCGGAATTAACCAAAGCCAGTATCACTGGTATTGACTTAAAAAATTTAAATTTAAGTCATACCAGAATGGAGGAATCTAATTTTATAAAATCTTTTATTCATAAAACAAAATTTAATGAAGCCAACTTGAAAAACACCAATTTTTCAAGAACCGATATTATTGAATCTAATTTTATGAATGCTAATTTAAAAAATGCAACTTTTAAAGGAGCTACGCTTAAAATTGTCAATTTTGAAAATTCTGATCTTACCAACACGAATTTTACAGAAGCCGATTTAATTGAAGTTAATTTTAAAAATTCAACAATAAAAGGCGCTAAGTTTGACAACGCTTTAGTAGCTCCGAACTGGATGGATTTACAAGAAGAAAATTTGAATAGTGATAATTTTAACTATTTAGAAAATCATTATAAAATAAAAGTTCACAATAAAAAAGGAATTTTGATTGCTAAATAAAATGTTATTTTTAAGTGGTGTTTTTGAGTTAATAAATACCATTTACTTCAAATTTCCCACTAAAATATTTTTAATGATCCCTTGAAATTAAACCCCGCTTAAATGTCAATAGAATAGCTATAAAAATGCGTATCATTTTTCAGTAAACTCCATCTCTGTAGGTTTAAACTCGCTAATAGGAGCATCGCAGACTGAACAGCAATACGAATCTGGTAAATCTTCGAAAAAAGTACTTGGAGCTATTCCGTTTTCTACATCACCTACTGATGGATCATATATTGTAAAACAATGATTGCACTGATATACCTCTAATACAATTTTTTCATCTTCTAAATTTAATGATCCAGGCTTAATTACTTCCTGTTTTTCACTATCTAGATTTTGAAAATATATTTTAGTCAGTTCCATCAATAAATTTGGCAAATCCATTTTATCAATATCCTGAGCATAAACTACATAACTACGTGTGTTTGGATTAAAATTTATGGCATATACTACATTAAATGTTGGTCGTACCACAAAATCCGTGTTGTTGATTTCAGGCAAAGGATTTGATTCAATAACAATAGAAGTAAAATACCTATTCCTATCTTGATTTGAAGTTATGGCAAAAGTTAGTCCGTAGGTACTAATATCATTTTGATCAAAATTTAATACTAAATTCTTTTTTAAATCAAGTGCAGCCTTATTATCAACAGGTAAATGCCAGTTCAATTCTAAAGCAGAATGCCTAACATTTATACCATACTGACCCAATAATTTTTCAAGTGCAAGCTTATAATCTGCTTGAATACCTTTAACTATAAATGATTTCCATGGCGTTAAACATAATTTACCAATACGATATTCAACACAAAAAGCACATAATGCCTTTAAAAAAGACATACTATACCTATTATCTCTCCAATACAAACCTAACCAATATTGATTAGTGTGCATTTTATTCATTCCTTCGTAATAAGGAAAGGGAGAAAAATCTACGTTCAGTCTTTTTTTTATTATTTTATTATTTAAGGATGTTGTTTTATTTAGCGTTTCAAACAACTCCTGTACAGAATTAACTGTTCTGTAAGTATCTTCGATTAATTCCGTTAAATGAGCAATATCCCAAGTATACACTAAAACAGGATAATATTCCTGATCCAAACCTGGTAATTTGGTATACAAAAACCAATAATCTTCATGCTCTGAAGCTATAAAATTAAGCTCCCCAGAAAACAATGGCACTATTTGTTGCTTTGGGTCAACTATATTTATTTTTAAATTAGGAGCATATCTAAATTCTTCTAAAATATACAAATATGTTGTTCCACGTAACCATACGGTTGAAGGAAAAATATCAATACATACGTATGAACTCATTATATTTTGCTCCTCAGGCTTTGAAAATAAAGACAAGTCAAAATTTTCATGATCAGCTGTAATTTCCTTTTGATCGTTTTTTGTGGGAAATAAAATATCTTGTCTTGATCCAAAATGTAATGCATCTAAACCTATAGACTCCGCCATTGAAATTACTTTTTGTAATTCACCTGGCGATATAATACCTCCCTTAACCTGTATTCTTTGTAAGTAATTTTCCATAATTATGCAGGTTGTAATGTATTTTCCATTATTTGTTTCACTTCACTTTTACAGCTACCGCAACCTAAACCAGCGCCCGTTTGTTCACAAAGTTTAGCAAAATCAGTACATCCATTTTTAATTGCAGCCTCTAAATTTCCTTCGCCTACCTGACTGCATGAGCAAACTAATTTACCCACAATAGGTTCATCTACTTTACTTGAGCGTAATAATTCTTCTCTTTTTTCCGAAAGTTCAATTTTTTCTTCAATTAAACGCTTGAATTCAGCAAACTCACTTTTATCTCCCATTAAAATGGCTCCAATTAACCAATCGTTGTAAACAATGCATTTTTTATAAAAACGCTTAGACACATCCATTAAAACGATCTCCTGATAAGCCGGATCATTTTGAGGATAATCCAAAGTACCAATACTACATAAATCTAAATCTTCGAACTTTAAAATATTCATAAAGACAGATCCTTTATAAATAGCAGAATAATCACCTAATAAAAATTTAGCAACTATATCTGCTTGCTGTTCAGCTGCTGCAGTAATTCCGTATAAACTACCATTAAAATCAGCAATTTCTCCAACTGCAAAAATAGACGGATCGGAAGTTTGCAAATAATGATTTACAACGATACCTCGTTTACAAGTTAACCCAACGTTTCGTGCCAGTTCTATATTAGGAATTGTACCAATAGAATATACTATGGCATTACAATTTAATTCTTTACCAGTTTTTAAAGTGACACTTAATTGATAGTCTGATTCATTAAAAACAGTATCTACTTCATTATCAAAATAAATTTGTATTCCTTTATCTTTTACATCTTCAGCCAAAAGCCTACTTGCTACTACATCCAACTGGCGCTCCATTAAACGGTTACCACGCTGTATAATGGTAATAGCCACATTCTTTTTTCGAAGCGCTGCAGCTAATTCCAAACCTAATAAACCACCTCCAACAATAACTACATGCTGATTATCAACAGGTAATCCTGAATCGTCTAAATAATTTTTTAACTTATCAGCATCTTCCCTGTCACGCATGGTAAAGCGTCCTGGTAAATGTATAGGAACTTCTTTAGGTACAAAAGCACGACTACCAGTAGCCATAAGCACTACATCATAATTATGCTTTACACCTTTACTATCTAAAATGTATTTTTCTTCTCTATTAATTTCTTCAGCAGGATTACTCATTTCCAACCGAATATTAAAGCGTTCCAACTCTCCTTCTCTCAATTTTTGCAACTGTTCCCAAGTTAACTCCTCAGAAACATACTCGGGTAACAATACGCGATTATAAAAAGGATAGGGTTCTTTACAAAATACTACAATTTCATCTTCCTGATTATGTTCCCTGTAGGTTTGAATAAATCGAAATGCTGCTGTTCCCGCTCCAACGATACATATTTTTTGTTTCTCTTTTTTAAATTTTGTTACCTGTACGGCAGAAAACTTAAAATCTGGTTCTTTAGAAATTGGATCTAAAATGCTTGTCGTTAAATTATTAACACGAGCATAATCATTTCCAAAAACCTTACCCCAATGGATTGGCATAAATACCACGCCTTTCCCAATATTATCCGAAATTTGAACTTTTACTTGAGTTGTACCACGTTTACTTGCCACATTGACGATATCGCCCTCCTTTAAACCTCTAATAAATGCATCCACTTGGTTCATTTCCACATATGGGTCTTGTATGTGGGTGAGTAATCGGTTTACCTTGCCCGTTTTCGTTCGGGTATGCCATTGATCCCTGATACGTCCCGAAGTAAGGACTAATGGAAAATCTTCAGTTGTTGTTTCAGATGTTGGCATTACAAATTCGGGAAGCTTAAATTTTGCTCGCCCATTATCTGTATAAAATTTATTATCGGTAAATAAACGCGGTGTTCCTGGATGTCCAACAGTTGGTACTGGCCATTGAAACGTTCCTTCGTCTTTTAGTCTTTCATAACTTAAACCTGAAATATCAATTGATGTTCCTTCTGTCATACGGACATACTCAGCATACACATCGGAAGCCGAAGAATAATTGAAGCTTTCATATCCCATTTTTTGAGCAAATCGCCAGATAATTTCAACATCTGGTAATGCATTACCAGGAGCGTCAACCACTTTACTTAGGTGCGAAATTCTTCGTTCACTATTGGTCATGGTTCCTTCCTTTTCTGCCCATGCTGCGGCAGGAAGAATTAAATCTGCATACTCTAAAGTTTCAGCATTGCTTGAAATTTCCTGTACAACAACAAATTTTGCATTTTTTAAGGCGCGTTCCACCTTATTTGAATTTGGTAAGCTTACCAGTGGATTGGTACACGCTATCCAAACGGCTTTTAATTCACCACTTTCAAGAGCATCAAACATTTGGGTAGCTGTATATCCTGGTTTTTCTGAAATTTCTTTTCCTCCCCAAAAATTAGCTACTTCATTACGATGTTGTTCATTACCTAAATCCTTATGAACAGCTAATAAGTTAGCCATTCCACCAACTTCTCTACCTCCCATGGCATTTGGTTGCCCTGTTAATGAAAAAGGACCTGAACCAGGCTTACCAATATGACCTGTCATTAGTGACAAGTTTAGTAACGCATTATTTTTATTTACACCTATCGAACTTTGGTTTAATCCCATAGCCCAAAGTGTCATAAAACCATTGGCATCCGAAATCATATCGGCTGCTTTTTTAATATCTTCAACAGATACGCCACATATTTTAGAGGCTTCTTTTAAGCTTTTTTGTTTTACAAGTTCTTTTACTGCCTCAAAATTATCGGTATGATTTTCTATAAAGGATTTATCAATTTTTTTTCTATCAATCAAACGTAATGCAATTGCATTATAAAGTACCACATCCGTACCTGGCAATAATTGCAAATGCAAATCTGCCAAATCACAAGTTTGTGTTCTTCTAGGGTCAACTACAATAATTTTCACATTTGGATTTTCTTCCTTATGGGCTTCAATTCGGCGCCATAAAATTGGATGACACCAAGCTGGATTAGCCCCTGCAACCATAAATAAATCAGCCTCCTCTATATCAGCATATGCTATAGGTACACTATCCTCTCCTAAAGCTTGTTTGTATCCAACTACTGCGGAACTCATACATAAGCGAGAATTAGTATCAATATTATTAGTACCAATAAAACCTTTGGTAAGTTTATTAAATAAATAGTACTCCTCAGTCAAACATTGACCTGAAACATAAAATCCAACACTATTAGATCCGTATTTTTTTATAATTGAACTAAATACGGCCGCAGCACGTTCCAAAGCAGTATCCCAACTAACATCTTGTAAATCATGATTTTTACTCCAGCGCATTTGTGGTTCAACTAATCGATCTGTTTTATCTTGAACAACATGGTGTAAATTCATTCCTTTGGAACAGAGCATACCTTTGTTTACTGGATGATCTTTGTCTCCTTCAACAGTTATTGCCCCATTAGCATCTTTACTGGCAACTATACCGCACCCGACACCGCAATATGAACATGTAGTTTTATGAGAAGTTGTTAATGACATAGGGAATATTTAATTTTTCCAAAACTACGTATTAATACTTAAATAAGCTTCATTTTCGAATTTCTTTTTTGATAAAAAAAACCCACAAATATTAATAATATTAATACTTTAACAAATATTTGTAATGTTTTTATCAATTCAACAAACTACGTATTAGTATCCAATTAATTTTCAAAAAAAACATCACTTTTTTTACTTAAAGTACAAAAGAGATGATTTTTTAAGCATAAAACAGTAAGCAACTTATGCTATTTCAGTCTAATGATTCAAACGAAAAAATAGTAGTACTCTCAAATTTTTCCTTCCCTTTTAAAATTGATTTTGGACTATCAATATTAGGGCCATTAGGGTAGCGATGGGTTTCAAAACAAAGTCCTTGATATTTTCCGAATTGTTGACCATTTTCGCGCATTAATTCGTCTGATGTATACTTCCCTGTATAAAATAGCACCCCTGGTTCAGTTGTAGCAATTTCCATTTTTAATTTTCCGACTTTACTAGTAATGGTAGCTACACTTTCTAATTCAAAATTATTTTTATCAAAAATATAGTAATGTTCAAAACCTTCATTCATCGCTTGATGAACTTCACCAATAGTTTTAGTGACACGTAAATCATCAACCGCTCCTTCTAAATTAATAATGTTTCCGTTACATGCCCCGGTAGTGTCCATTTCGAGTTTTTTACTTGCCTTTATAGAAACCGTATGTGATTCAATAGATGTTTCAAAACCCGACAAATTAAAATACGTATGATTTGTTATTGTAAACGGAGTATCCTCGTCACTAAAAGCTTCATAAAATATTTTCAATTGATTTTCCGCAGTTAAAATAAAGGTTACGGAAACGGTAATATTCCCAGGAAAACCTTCTTCCATATCCAAACTATCCAAACGCATTTTAACGGAAGTTCCTTCAGGAGTACTATAGGGTTGCGCTAGCCACATGCGTTTATCGTACCCAACATTACCACCATGTAAATTATTATCATCGCAATTTTGAGCGATATTAAAGTGTTCACCATTTAAGTAAAAATAAGCATCTTTTATTTGAGAGCAATAACGGCCAATTGTTCCTCCAAAATAGGGGGCATTATTTAGGTAAACCTCTGAAAAGTAACTTTGAAAAGTGTCAAATCCACAAGTAATTTCTTTGAAACCTTCCTTTAAATCAGGAACTTTTATTGATGTGATCGTAGCTCCAAAATTCATGACATGCACTTCCATTCCGTTAACATTGGTAAGTATAAACTTTTCTACAGGGGCACCCTTGTAATTTCCAAAAGTCAATTGCTTAAAATTCATAAGATAAATAGGGTTAAATTATTTTGTAATTACTTTAAAATGTATGTGTTATAAATTATTAAAATACTACAAATACAATTGGTTTAGACTGTTTTTTATTTTAATTAAGACACTGTATTTAAATTATGAAAACCCTAACAAATGTTTTACTTTAAATATTGTGATAATATTCAAAAATTAACATAAAAACAACTATAATGTTTTAGTTTTTGATAAATGATAAAACTTGCAAAAGCAAACTTTAGTATACTTATGCAAGTAGTTCTTTGGAGTCCAATTTATTGTTTTTTACAAAAATCTAAAATTTTACAACACTCCACAACTTTTCGGGTTGATCCACTTTTCGGGTTGATCCTTTTGATCCCATGGCAAACCAAGATAAAAAAAAACGGAAGGTCTCCACCTTCCGTTTCTCAACACAAATCATTTTAATTTCGGGGCTTAATCTAAAATTAAAACATTAACTCTAACTTAAAATCAATCAATTATTGTTTATTGGGAAAACAATAACTCTTATTTACATTACAAATATACAACACTTTTGGACTTATGCAAGAAAAAAAATGCATTTAATCTGAAAAAAAATACTTTTTAACGTTTTTAAGCCGTTTTGTTTGAATAAATCACACAAAATAACTATACAATATTTGTCGTAATTATCTGTAAATTAACTGGTTGTGTTAAAGTTTTCAAAAAACATATTCACTTTTTAAAAAATCTTTTTTTTGAAATTAAATTATAATCTAAACACAGAAAAATAATATAACGCGAACTAATTAGTACATTTGCATTCCAATTTTTAACACCATGCGTTTACACCGAAACTTAGTATTTGCCGTTATTGATACACTTACTGAAATTTTTAATGAACATAAATACGCTGACAAAGTTGTCACAAAAACCTTAAAACGGGATAAACGGTGGGGGGCTCGTGATCGTGGATTTATTGCTGAGACTACCTATGAAATTGTTCGCTGGAAGCGTTTATACGCTGAAATTGCTGATATAAAAGAACATTACTCGCGTGAAAATTTATTTAAAGTATTCTGTGTTTGGGCTGTGTTGCGAGGTATAGAATTACCTGACTGGAAACAATTTACTGGTACTCCTGCTCGTAGAATTAAAGGTAGATTTGATGAACTTTCTAAAGATAGAAGGTTCAAAGAATCTATTCCAGATTGGATGGATACCCTAGGTACTAACGAGTTAGGAGAATCCCTTTGGATAAAGGAAATTAACGCCTTAAACAAACAGGCTCCTGTCATATTAAGAACAAATACCTTAAAGTGCGAAACCAAAAAGCTCAGAAGTATTTTAGCGGAACATGAAATTGTATGCGAAACTGTTCCTAATTATCCCGAGGCGCTTCAGCTTGTTGAACGTGCCAACGTATTTAGCACGCAAGCTTTTAAGGATGGATTGTTTGAAGTTCAGGATGCTTCTTCGCAACTTGTTGCTCATTATTTAGAGGTACAACCAGGAATGCGCATTGTAGATACTTGTGCTGGAGCAGGCGGTAAAACTTTACACATCGCTGCTTTAACTAAAAATAAAGGACAGATTATTGCTATGGACATTTATGAAAATAAATTGAAAGAGCTAAAACGACGTGCGCGAAGAGCTGGTGCACATAATATTGAACCTAGAGTAATAAACAGTACCAAGGATATTAAAAAATTGGCTAATAAAGCAGATCGTGTACTTATTGATGCTCCTTGTAGTGGTTTAGGTATTTTACGCAGAAATCCTGATGCCAAATGGAAGTTACAACCTGAATTTATTGCAGCAATCCAACAAACACAACAAGAAATTTTACAAAGTTATTCGAGAATGGTAAAACCTGGGGGGAAATTAGTGTATGCTACATGTTCCATTTTACCCTCGGAAAACCAGCATCAAGTTGAAAAATTCTTAAAAAGCGAAGCTGGTAAGGAATTTTCATTTGTTAAAGATCAAAAAATATTAGCGCATCAATCAGGTTTTGATGGTTTTTATATGGCCCTCATGGAGAAAAAATAGTAAAATTACGTGAAGAAATTCAACTTTAGTAAGATAATTAAATTTAGCGTCATTATTTTGATTGCTATTTTATGCATTATTTTGATTGCTAATAAAACCATTAGTGCTTCAGCAAAACAAAAGTTGTATGCTTCTACTATTACTATTCCTAAAAATAAAATTGGATTACTTTTAGGTACATCAAAATATGTTTCTAGCGGACAAATAAATCTATATTACCAATACAGAATTCAAGCAGCTGCTGAATTATACCATGCTGAAAAGATTGAGTTTGTTTTAGTCAGTGGCGATAATAGTTCCAAGTCATATAATGAACCAAAAAAAATAAAGGAAGACCTTATTAAACAAGGCATTCCTGCAAATAAGATTGTTTTAGATTATGCTGGTTTTAGAACTTTAGACTCCGTAGTACGGGCGCAAAAAGTGTTTGGAGAACCAAAATTTACAATTATTTCTCAGCAGTTTCATAATGAACGTGCTTTATTTTTAGCAGATCGTTTTAATTGTGATGCTATTGCTTATAATGCTAAAAGTGTGAGTAGTCGTTACGGTTTGAGAGTTAAAATAAGAGAATACTTTGCTCGAGTCAAAGTTTTTATTGATCTGATGTTTAATATAAAACCTAAGTTTTTGGGTGATAAAATTACTATTGGTTAGCTTTTAATAGAAAGATATACTGGGTTCGTTGACAAAAAAACTCAGCACAGATCTATAACAAATTTTTAAGTGCCTTCTCTATATTTGCATACCCAAACATAAACCCTTGTGATAATATTTTTTCCGCACTAACTCGCTGACTTTCTGTAATCAACACATGCATTTCCCCTAACAATAATTGAGCTACAAACTTCGGAATGTTAGGTAAAATCAAAGGTTTATCTAATTGTTGTGCGCTTGCTTTAATTAATTTGTTTTGTGTAATCGGATTTGGCGCCACTGCATTGTAAACTCCCACCAACTTATGTTTAGCTAAAAATAAAAATAATTCAGCCAAATCATCTACATGTATCCAACTCTGCCATTGTTCTCCTGAACCAAAAGCTGCTCCAACATATTTTTTTACTGGAGCTATCATTTTTGGTAATGCACCTCCTTTATTCGAAAGGACTAAACCAATTCTTAATTTAGCAACATCAATACCTTCTGATTCCATTTTATCTGCTGATTGTTCCCATACTTCAACCACTTTTCCTAAAAAATTAGAGGCCGATTTTGTAGTTTCCTCCGTATAAAATTCAGTAAATGAACTTGGGTAAATGCCAATAGCGCTAGCTGATATAAATTGAGTCACCTGATGATCAATTTCACTCAACGTATCCCGTAAAAGTGATGCAGTGTTTACTCTACTCTCCAAAATTTCTTTTTTGTAAGCTTCTGTCCAACGTTTCGCTACAGTAGCTCCTGCTAAATGAATAATGGTTGACACCCCTTTAAATGCTGCTTTGTCAATTTCACCACGTTCAGGATTCCAATAAAACCCCTTGCAAAACTCATTATCTTTAATTTTACTATTACTAGTAGTTAAGTAATGCACATGAATACCGTTTCTTTTACAAAGTTGGACAATTGATGTTCCCACCAAACCAGTAGCACCAGTAATTAAATATATCATTAAAAATCGTTTTACATTATAAAATTAATATTGACTATACAAAAACAAAGAACAATTATAATGTATTTAACAATTTATCGCATTGTATTATTAAAAATTATTTTGTTGCGCGTAACATTTCGCGTTTTCCAGGTGGTCCTTCCAATCGCTCTACACTGAAACCAACAGATTGCATTGCTCTACGAACGCTTCCCTTGGCTGCATAGGTTACTAAAACTCCTTTGGGTTTTAAAGCCATAAACATTTTTTCAAAAATAACCTCTGTCCATAATTCTGGCTGCACTCTTGCTCCAAAGGCATCAAAATAAATAAGGTTATATTGAGCATTATCATCAATATGCTCAAACTTCTTTTCTTCCTTTTTCAAAGAAAATGAATTAATAATAGCCTCCTCCTTTCCCCATAATACTTCGTGAATTTTATTAAAAATTAAGGAAGCTTCTTGTTCCTGATCAATTAACTTTCCATAATCCATTGCTTTCCATTCATTTGTAGTTACTGGATAAGCCTCCACTCCAGTATAATTAATTTTCAAATTCAGGGCTTTTGATTTCATGTAGGTTAACAAACAATTTAAGCCTGTCCCAAACCCAATTTCTAAAATAGCCACAGCATTAGGTTTACTTATATTATAAAAATGTTCTAATCCCATTTTTATAAAAACATGTTGAGCTTCTTGCAGGGCTCCGTGTTTCGAATGGTATTGTTCATTAATATCTGGCAAATGTATTGACATTGACCCATCAGCAGTTTTAAATAATTCGCGTTTCATTAGTATTATAAGCGCTTATTTTGGTAAAATTAGCTATCAAATTTCAGTTTTTTTTACAATTACATCAAATCTCCCTGACTGTTTACCAAAAAATAAATAGTGAATCTTTAATTTTGTTACAATAATGCTAATTTAAAGCTAAAATCTGCGCATCTTTTAGATTATCGATAACATTTCATAATTTAGTAAATATACTTACTTCAATAAGTTTCAATTGTTAATATTTAGGTATTTTTGTTGTTACCTTTATATTAAAAACAGTACTAAAATTACAAGGGATGAAAGAGACACTTTCTAATCAGGTGAAAATTACAAAGATTGCACAATCTAAAATCGATCAAGTTGATTTTGAAAACGTTAGTTTCGGTAAAGTCTTTACTGATCATATGTTTGTGTGTCATTACAAAAATGGCACATGGCAACAGCCTGAAATAGTCCCTTATGGTCCAATCCAATTGGATCCTTCGGCTAGAGTTTTTCATTACGGACAAGCAGTTTTTGAAGGCATGAAAGCCTACAAAGACAATAATGGTGATGCCTTTTTATTTAGGCCAGATGAAAATTTTAGAAGAATTAATAAATCAGCGGAGCGTTTGGCTATGCCTGCTTTTCCTGAAGACTATTTTAATGAAGGACTGCATGCCTTATTAAAGTTAGACAATAACTGGATCAAATCAGGTTTAGGGAATTCTTTATACATAAGACCATTTATTATAGCTAGCGAAACAAGCCTAATGGCTTCTGAAGCTAACGCATATACTTTTTATATTATATGCTCACCAGTACAATCGTACTATGGTGGTGAGGTTAATGTCCTTATTTCCGATTACTATTCGCGTTCCGCAAGTGGAGGAATAGGTTTTGCTAAAGCTGCTGGCAACTATGCTGCACAATTTTATCCAACTAACTTGGCCAAAGAGAAAGGTTACGATCAAATTATTTGGACGGACTCCAGCACACATACTTCCGTAGAAGAGGCCGGAACAATGAATATTTTTTTCAGAATTAATGACACCCTACTTACCGCTCCCACAAGCGAACGTATTTTAGATGGTATTACCCGCAAAAGTATTATTACCATGGCTGAAAAAGAAGGCTACAATGTAGAAGTTCGCGATATAAGTGTAGAAGAAATAGTTGAAGCAGCTAAAAACGGCACACTTAAAGAAGCCTTTGGGGCGGGTACCGCTGCAGTAGTAAGCGTAATTAAAGGAATTGGCTATAAAGATAGCCATTACGATATTCCTGTTTTAACAGATGGATACGCCCAATTTTTTAAAAAATCATTAACTGATATCCAATATAATTTATCAGATGACGCTTTTGGCTGGAGGGTAAAAATTGGTTAACCCTGATACTATTTTCCTTATATTATTAAAAAATAGATATAAAAATAAATCAAATCAATTTCGTGCCAAGCGTAGAAAATTAATAAAACTGAAAGACCATTTATTTTAAGTAGATGGTCTTTTTTTTAAACTAACATCAAAATTGCCATTAATATCATAATCGCATTTTCAATAAATGTAGCTTCTGTCATAGGAAGTTTTAGCGCTGTTCCCAGGCAAGCACATTGTATGCTTTTCTTATCCAGTAACACTTTAGTAACGCCCAAAGTAGTAATTCCTAAAATAAATAAAGTAAATAGTAGCGCTAGCTGAACTTTTGTTTTCGTTAGAAAAAGAATTCCTAAAACGGTTTCTATAAACGGATAAAGCCATGCATACCCAGTTAGTTTTTTTGCTAAAGGATCATACATACGGAATGAATTTACAAACCCCTTAATATCTAAAAACTTAAAAAACTAAAAACAATATAAAACAACCCCATAAAAGTCAGCATCATATCGTTAATAGTACCCCCTTGTTTTGTAGGTATCCAAATACTTGCCACTGTTACATAACCTAATATCAGCAATAAGGGCTTGAGCTGCTGTATTTTTGTTTTTTCTTTTACAGAAGTTAGTGTACGTTCCTGATCAGGATTATATGCTAAAAATTCAGAAACAGCATATTTATCAGGCAAAATACTTTGTAATAGTTTGACGTTTACAGGTGTGGACGTCATTAATTCAGCAGTTTTTTGTTGCAGAAAGACATTACATTTTAATACCTCAGGTAATTCAGCAAATTTTTGCTCTACTCCTGTTGCACAAACACTGCAGGTCATTCCTTCTATTTTAAAAACTTGTTTCATTTGTTTTTAATTCTTAGAATTAAATGTCATCGGGCTCCAAAATAATTAATTGACTTAAGAAAATATATCATGATTATTATGTCGAAAACTACGCTTAATAGTTACAATGCTTTAGCTTCTTCCCAATATGTATTCATCTCATCCAAATTCATTTCTTTAATAGGTTTTTCTAACTCTTTAGCTCGCTTTTCCAAATGCATAAAGCGTTTAATGAATTTTTTATTGGTTCGCTCCAACGCGTCTTCGGGGTTTACTTTTAAAAACCGAGCATAATTGATCATTGAAAATAAAACATCGCCAAATTCAGCTTCAATCTCATCCTGATTTTCAGCAGTAATCTCGGCTTGTAATTCTGCAAGTTCTTCTTGTACTTTTTCAAACACTTGCTGTGGTTGTTCCCAATCAAAACCTACGCCCGCTACTTTATCCTGTATCCGGCTTGCTTTAACTAATGCTGGTAAGGATTTTGGAACACCCTGCAATACACTTTGTTTGCCTTCTTTTAATTTTAAAGCTTCCCAATTTCGTTTTACCTCCTCTTCATCAGTCACCGTAACATCGCCATAAATATGTGGATGACGATGAATTAATTTTTCGCAAATACCAGTTGTTACACTCTCAATATCAAAACTATTGGTTTCACTACCTATTTTAGAATAAAAAACAATGTGCAAAAGCAAATCCCCTAGTTCATTTTTAATTTCATTTAAATCATTATCTAAAATAGCATCGCCCAATTCATAGGTTTCTTCAATAGTTAGATGCCTTAAACTTTCAAAAGTTTGTTTTTTATCCCAAGGACATTGTTCCCTGAGTTCATCCATAATGGTTAATAAACGATCAAAAGCCTGAAGTTGATTTTTTCTACTCATTAGTTTGTGTTCCGTATTTAAAAAGATTTTTTGATAGTAAGGATTTTAATCAAGTCTTCTGTTTCTTCTTTTTGGCTGCAGGAAATAATAAATTATTCAATATTAGTCGGTATCCAGGAGAGTTTGGATGTAACTCTAATTCCGTTTTGGGATCTCCTACCCTATGCTGATAATCCTCAGGGTCATGACCCCCGTAAAAAGTAAAAAAGCCTTTTCCTTTAATTCCATGTATGTACCTGGCTTCATTATTAATTTTATTTTGCCCCAATAACAATACATTTGATTTTACTAATTTATGATCAAAAGCCGTGGTTTGACCCATAAATCCTTTTACCAGGCTAGTGTGATTTTGACACAACATGGTTGGAATAGGATCCCATTTAGCCGAAAAATCCATTAAAGAAAAATAATCCAATTCCTTACGCACCTCCCTTCGTTTGGTTGTCATATCAATATCCGAAAATTCGTATTTTAACGTACGCTCTAATGTGAAATTTTTAAAAGCAAAGGTACGTTTGTAGTCTATTTTTGATTGGTAATTTGGGTCGGTAGGATCTCCGTCAAACATGGATTGACAAATATCTACTCCTTCAGCACTTAATGCAATATCAAAACTATCCGTAGCACTACACATAGCAAACATAAACCCACCACCAATGACAAAATCTCTGATTTTTTTTGCTACGGCTAATTTTTCTTGTGATACTTTGCTATACCCTAATTCCGTGGCTAAGGCTTCTTTCCTTAATTTATCTTCAATATACCACTTAGATGAACGGTAATTTTTATAGAATTTACCATATTGCCCTGTAAAATCTTCATGATGTAAATGCAACCAGTCATAAGCAATTAATTCATCCCCTAATACTTCTTTATCGTACACTAACTCATAAGGCACTTCGGCATAAGTGAGTACCATAGTTACTGCATCATCCCAAGGCTGTTTCCCATCGGGCGAATAAACGGCTACTTTGGGAGCTTTTTCCAAAACAATAGCTTCCATATTTTGCGATGGACTACTAATTTCACGTAAAATTCCTTCTGCTTTAGCATCAGATAACACTTCAAACGATACACCACGAATTTTACATTCATTTTGCAATGCTGGTGTGTCAGCCATTAAAAATGATCCTCCTCTATAATTTAATAACCATTTTACTTTTTGTTGGCGCTGCAAACTCCAATACGTGATTCCGTATGCCTTTAAATGATTTCTTTGTGAAACCTCATCCATAGGTAACAACACATAATTTGCAAAATTTGAGCAGGTGTATAGAAGCATAAAAAAAAGCACAATCCCTTTAACGGCAGTATGCTTTTTTGTATTTGAATGGTATTTTGTATTAAAAAGGTACATCATCATCAGTTGGCGGATTTATACTACTTTCAAAAGCCTGATCGGGTGACGGCGATGGTAAATCACCACCCGTAGCAAATGGATTGTCCCCCGTTTCATTCGCATTCATACTTGAATGAAATTCAAAAGGAGTACTAAAGTCCTCTAAGTTATCGAATTTCCCTAAATGTCCAAGGAATTTTAAGCGAATATTCTCCAAACCACCGTTACGGTGTTTAGCCACAATGAACTCTCCTTGACCGGCTGTAGGAGCACCTTCATCATCATCCCATTCGTCAATTTTATAATATTCCGGTCGGTAGATAAATGAAACAATATCCGCATCCTGTTCAATGGCACCAGATTCACGCAGGTCACTTAACAGCGGTCGTTTTGATCCTCCACGTGTTTCCACCGCACGCGATAACTGAGATAAAGCAATTACTGGCACATTTAATTCCTTTGCTAACGCTTTTAAGTTTCGGGATATTGTTGAAATTTCCTGCTCTCTATTTCCATTTTTACCTGATCCGCCGGCTGTCATTAATTGCAAATAATCAATCATAATCATCCGAATACCATGCTGCGATGCTAATCGACGTGCTTTTGCCCGTAAATCAAATATAGATAATGAGGGCGTATCATCAATGAATAAGGGGGCTTTTTCTAAATCTTTTACTTTCACATTTAGCTGCTCCCACTCATGTTTTTCTAATTTACCCGTACGCAGTTTTTCCGATGACAATCCCGTTTCCGAAGAAATTAATCGAGTAATTAACTGTACTGATGCCATTTCTAACGAAAAAAAGGCTACTGGTATGTTTTGACCCACCGCAATGTTACGTGCCATGGATAGCGTTAGCGCTGTTTTACCCATACCAGGACGCGCGGCTACAATAATTAAATCACTAGGTTGCCACCCTGATGTTAGTTCATCTAACTTTGTAAAACCTGAAGGCACACCACTCATACCCTCCTTATTGGAAATTTCCTCAATATTCTTTTTTGCCTGTGTTACTAAACTTTGAGCTGTTTCCGATGATCTTTTTATATTCCCTTGAGTAACTTCATAAAGTTTAGATTCCGCAGTATCTAATAAATCAAACACATCAATTCCTTCATCGTATGCTTCTTCAATAATTTCATTTGAAATTTTAATCAAACTACGTTGAATATATTTTTGAAGAATGATACGTGCATGAAATTCAATATGTGCCGACGATGCTACTTTTTGAGTCAGTTGAATCAAATAATATTCCCCACCAATTTGTTCTAGATTTCCATCCTTCCGTAATTGATTAGAAACTGTTAATAAGTCAATTGCGCTTGAATCTTCAAACAATTTCACAATAGCTTCAAATATAAATTGATGCGCTTTTTTGTAAAAAACATCTGCATTTAGGATATCAATTACTTCATCAATCCCTTTTTTATCAATCATCATTGCTCCAAGCACTACCTCTTCTAAATCAATGGCCTGTGGCGGTATCTTCCCTTTTTCCAAAGAAATGACATTTGATTTTGAATGTTTGATATTTTGGATCCCCTGCAAATTTTCCATGAGTACGAAAGTAACTAAAAAGCCTTCTTTTTTATCTTAAATTTAAGAAGTCGTTATTCACCAACAACTAACAAAGTTACTGTTGATAAGTTATTATTTTTGTTAATAAGCAAAAAAATCTGAGATGCATAATCTCAGATTTTGATAATGGTAGGGTATCTGTCAATTAATCTTTGACTACACCCATTTTTGAATACTTATCAATCCGATTTGAAATTAATTCATCTGGTGATAAGTTTTTTAATTGCTCGTATTCTTTAATTATTTTATTTTTTACAATTTCAAAAGTAGCTGTACGATCGCTATGGGCACCTCCTAAAGGTTCGTTTACAATTTCATCAATCAGCTTTTGCTTCATCATATCATTAGCGGTCAATTTTAAAGCATCAGCAGCTTGTTCTTTATACTCCCAACTTCGCCATAAAATGGAGGAACAAGATTCAGGTGAAATCACCGAATACCATGTATTTTCCAACATCAGTACTTTATCACCGACACCAATACCTAAAGCACCACCACTAGCTCCTTCGCCAATAATAAATACAATAATGGGCACTGATAATTGTGCCATTTCATAAATATTGCGCGCAATAGCTTCGCCTTGTCCACGTTCTTCAGCTTCTAATCCAGGATAAGCCCCAGGTGTATCTACAAAACAAACAACTGGAATATTAAATTTTTCAGCACTTTTCATTAAACGAAGCGCTTTTCGGTAACCTTCAGGATTTGCCATACCAAAGTTACGATACTGACGGGTTTTGGTATTGTTCCCTTTTTGTTGACCAATAAACATAAAACTTTGGTCGCCAATTTTACCTAAACCGCCAATCATTGCTTTATCGTCCTTAACATTACGATCCCCATGAAGTTCTACAAAAGTATCGCCACAAATGGTTCGGATATAGTCCAACGTATATGGGCGCGAAGGATGACGTGAAAGTTGTACACGCTGCCAAGGTGTTAAGTTTTTGTATAACTCTTTTTTGGTCTTCTTTAGTTTAGTTTCAATTTGTTTACACGTATCGGTAACATCAACATCACTCTCCTCTCCTATAGAACATGCTTTTTCAAGCTGCTCTTCAAGTTCCTTTATCGGTAATTCAAAATCTAAATACTCCATTAAAATATGAATTTGATTATAGACTATAAGCCTACAAATATAAAAAACTTACTTGTAAGGATTTCTAAAAGATGTATATTTTATTGTCCAGGCACAATTATAAACGGATATTTTCCTATTAGCGAATCTGCATTATAAAAACACCTCCAACTTACTTAAAATCAATACGTTTAATTCAACCAATTAAGTGTTTTTATAAACTATTCAAAAATTAGCGCCTCCCTTTTAAACATTAAAGCTTTGATTTACATGTTATTGATTTCAACTAAAAGATTAGAAAAGACAACAGCCACTTTCCGTCCTACCTTCTGGCTCTAGCCAATAAGTACATTGCTAGTATTGCAAATACTACGTTAGGAAACCATACCGCAATAATTGGCGAAAAATCGGATTGTGCAGCCATAGTTCCAAAAACTTTATCAAAAAACACAAATCCGAAAGCTATAATTAACCCAAAAGCTAGGTTTGCTCCCATACCACCACGGCGTTTCATTGATGAAACTGCTACTGCAATTAAAGTAAGTATGTACGCAGATACTGGTAAGCTCCAACGCTTGTAAGCCACCACCTTATAGGTGCTCAAATTTGGGGATCCACGTTTTTCCTCTTGTTCAATAAAATCCTTTAACTCAAAATAATTTAAAGTTTCAGCTACATATGATACGGGAGTTAATCTATCTATATCAAAATTAAAAACTGTATCGTATACTTTTTTTGATTCAATAATATCAATGGAATCTGTTATAGTGCGCTTTACATATCTAGTCAATCTAAACGTAGAATCCTTTTCGTTATACTTTAGTTTATTGGCCGAAATTTTGTGAATCAATTTATGATTTTCAAAATGCTCTAAGGTAAATTTTAAAGCTGTTTTTTCTTTAGGATAAAAAGCATGCGCATAAATAAATTCATTATCATCGATTTGACGGTATAAATTAATAGAATTTTGAACCTTTGTCTTTCTACCTTTAAGATAATAATTATTGAATTCATTATAATCTTTACTTGCTTTAGGCACTACAAACATTCCTAACAATAATCCTGAAATTGATACAATAGTCGCTCCAATAATATAGGGGCGCAAAAATCGATTATAGGACACGCCCGAACTTAAAAAGGCAATAATTTCAGTTTTATTCGCTAATTTGGACGTAAACCATATCACTGAAATGAAAAGCAACAACGGAAATAATAGATTAGCAAAATAAATAGTGAAATTTCCGTAAAACTTAAGCACCTCCATTAAAGGCGCTTCATTTTCAAAAATATTGTCTATTTTTTCGGCCAAATTGGCCATAATTCCAATAGGTATAAATATCAAAAACAGGGTGATAAATGTACCCAAGTAACGTTTTAATATGTACCAATCTAAAATCCTTATCATATAAAGCCTTGCTTACAAACGATTATCCATTTGCTTTACCATTTTTGTTTTCCACTCAGCAAAATCTCCTGCTAATATATGTTTTCTGGCCTCTCGAACCAACCACAAATAAAAACCTAAATTGTGTATTGTAGCTATTTGTTTTCCTAATAATTCATTTACTGAAAATAAATGTTTTAAATAAGCTTTAGAATATTCAGTATCTACCCAGGTAATATTCATTTTATCAATAGCTGAAAAATCATCCTCCCACTTTTTATTTTTTATATTGATTGAGCCATGAGCGGTAAACAACATTCCATTTCGGGCATTACGGGTTGGCATTACACAGTCAAACATATCAACGCCAAGGGCTATATTTTCCAGAATATTTATTGGTGTACCCACCCCCATTAAATACCTAGGTTTATCTTCGGGCAATACCTCGGTTACTATTTCAGTCATTGCATACAATTCTTCCGCTGGCTCCCCAACCGATAATCCACCAATAGCATTTCCGGGAGCACCTGCATTGGCGATGGTTTCGGCAGACTGCCTCCTTAGATCCCTATAAGTACTTCCTTGCACAATTGGAAAAAAGGCTTGTGAATAATCATATTTAAATGGTGTTTTTTCCAAATGATCCATACAACGCTTTAACCAACGGTGCGTCATATGCATACTACGCTTTGCATAATTATAATCGCAAGGATACGGAGTACACTCATCAAATGCCATAATGATATCAGCACCTATTGCACGTTGTATTTCCATGACATTTTCAGGCGTAAACATATGGTAAGAGCCATCAATATGAGATTTAAACTTTACTCCTTCTTCCTTTATTTTTCTTCTCCCCGAAAGGGAGTATACCTGGTAACCACCGCTATCAGTTAAAATATTACGATCCCAGTTCATAAATTTATGTAGTCCACCTGCTTTTTCTAAAATTGGTGTTTGCGGACGCAGGTATAAATGATAGGTGTTTCCTAAAATAATATCTGGGTTAATATCTTGTTTTAATTCGCGTTGATGCACCCCTTTAACGGTTCCCACCGTACCTACTGGCATAAAAATTGGGGTTTCTATTACTCCATGATCAGTAGTAAGCGTAGCTGCTCTGGCTTTTGTTTGCGAATCTTTAGCAAGTAAATCAAATTTCATAAAACAAGTTTAAGGCTGCAAAGATAGCTTTTAACTCGCATTTGTACGTTACAAATGTAAATAAGCAAAAAACAACTTTGAAGAATGACACAAAAATTTGACTATTGTGGCAACTTTTTTGTTTGGATTATATGAAATTTGCTAGTATCACAAAAAAAAAGCGATTTTGTTATCAAACAAAATCGCTTTTAGATTGATTCAAATAAGCAATTTACAGCTTAAAATCTTCAGGCTTAAAACCGTTATTAAATTTAACATCACTGGATGTATACTCACCATTTAAGGTATATTCCCCTTTTTCGTTTGGAGCAAACGATTTACGTGTTGTAGCTACGTACACTCCATTAATTTGTTCGTATTCCAAAGACATTTTAATCACTGGTTTTGTGATTCCCATGCCTACGATGTTAAAATAAAAGAAATCGACTAAGTGAGTTGAAGGATTAAAATATAAAATGTACTCATCATTCTTCTCCTTTTTTGTAACCGCACTTTTATAGGTTAACCTTACTTTATCATAAGTTACTCCATCAACTTCTTCGTTTCCTTGATACTCGTAAACAGTTCCTGGATCATTTAATTTATACATCATGGCAAACCAAAAAATGTTCACTTTACGTAAAAAATCTGCAGTACCAACTGCTTTTGGATCAGTAACTGCTTCGCCATTCAAGGTCACAGCCACTTTATTATTTACTAAAGATTGCACTACTTTTCCTTCTTGCTTTGGCAATACATGAATTTGATGTGTTTCATAAGCTCCCCAAGAATGTTCGCCATTAAAAATATATTTTTCAACAGACACATCTTTACCCTTATCAAAATTATCATATACATAGGTATACTGTACATCATTTTGAGCTGCTAATTTTTCATACCCTCCGTTGACTTCAGTCATTGCTTTTAATAAAGCTGCTGACTTTTCATCAGTTTTTTGGGCAAATGCCTGGATTGAAAAAATAGAAGTAATCAGGGTGAATTTTAAAATACGTTGTAGCGTTTTCATTTTTGTTAGGTTTGTGTATAAATTTTATTTTAATAATCTAAATAACCCTTGGCTCCAGGAGTGTAAAATAAATCTGGATTAGGATCTTTTAACGGTTTATCTTCTTTAATTTTTTCAATAAAGTCTGGATTAGAAATAAAAGGCCTCCCTACGTAAATTAAATCCGCACCTTCTTTGATAATAGCTTCAGCATCTTCAACACTTTGTACATTTCCTCCTGAAATTACGGTGCCTTCAAAATGTTGTTTTATTGCTCCTCGGATATTGGTTTTAAATTCAGGTGCATTAAAAGCTACGCGTTGATCAACAATATGAATGTAAGCAATTCCTAATTCTTTTAACTTTTCTGCAAGATAAACAAATTGTATTTCAACTTCATCATGAAACGCCTCCATATCATTGAACTCACCGTAGGGAGAAAACCTAATCCCCACTTTATCAGCACCTATTCTATCACTAATTTTTTCAATAATTTCTAAAACAATTTTACATCTGTTTTCAACGCTGCCACCATAATCATCAGTTCGTTTGTTTGATTTAGGATTTAAAAATTGATTTAACAAATATCCATTAGCTGAATGTACCTCAATCCCATCAACTCCCGCTTTATTTACCAAATTATCTGCCGCATCTACAAATTCATTAATTGCATTTGCAATGTCCGCTTCACTCATTTCCTTTGGATTGTCATGAGCAACCATTCCGGTTTCGGTAAAAATTTCACCAGCTGCTGGTACTGGTGATGGTGCAATTGTTTCCGCTCCATCAGGTAAATTTTGTGATGCTGATATACGCCCACAATGCATTAATTGTACAAAAAAAACGCCATTAGCATCATGAACGGATTCTGCTACTTTTTTCCAACCTTCAATTTGTGCGGGTGAGAATGCTCCTGGAATCCGTGGATATCCTAATCCATTTGGCGACGGCGAAGTACCTTCCGAAATAATCAACCCAGCGTCAGCTCGCTGCTTATAATATTCTTGCATCAAGTCATTGGGAATATTATCAATAGCTCTACAGCGCGTCATAGGCGCCATTACAATTTTATTTTTAAGAGTTTTGTTTCCTAGTTTAACTGTTTCAAATATGTTCATATGTTGTTTTTTTTCAAAAATATTTGACTCCAACCAATTAGGTTTGCTCAAATAGTATTTTAATAAAACTATAACAAACGTTAATAAAGCGATCCAAAACTACTTGTATAACAAATAAAAATAAAATTCGAGAACTAATAAAAAACACGTTTTTTAATAAAAAAATTAACAAATACTTAAGTACTTTGACAGAATGCACTAAGTAGCCCAAAAAAGAATAACAAAATAACATTATCATTACATATAATACAAAAGCATTTCAGTATTTTGCTAAAGTGGCTAAAACCACTATTTTTGGAGATTAAATAAATGAAACAAATAAAATGTCAAACATCAATAAACTAGAAGATTTTGCTACTCAAGTGCGTAGAGATATCTTACGTCAGGTACATGCTGTTAACTCTGGACACCCTGGTGGGTCCCTAGGTTGCACCGAATTTTTAGTAGCCCTTTACCAAGAAATCATGAACCGAAAAGAGGGTTTTGATATGGATGGTATTGGAGAAGATGTATTTTACCTTTCAAATGGTCATATTTCACCAGTAATATATAGTGTTTTAGCACGTAGTGGTTATTTCCCTATTGAGGAGCTAAGTACTTTCCGAAAGTTAGGAACACGTTTACAGGGACATCCTTCAACGCATGATGGATTACCTGGAGTACGTATTGCTTCTGGCTCTCTTGGGCAAGGATTATCTGTAGCTTTAGGAACTGCACAGGCAAAAAAACTAAATAATGATGATAACCTAGTATTTACCTTACATGGTGATGGTGAATTACAAGAAGGTCAAATTTGGGAGGCTGCCATGTATGCTGCTGCAAACAAAGTAGACAACTTAATTGCTACAGTAGATTATAATGGACAACAAATTGACGGATCTACTGAAGAGGTTTGTTCATTAGGAAATTTAAAAGCAAAATTTGAAGCTTTTGGCTGGGATGTTTTGGAAGTAAAAGAAGGAAATAATCTTGAAGCAATTATTGCTGGTTTAAATGAAGCTAAATCAAAAACAGGAAAAGGAAAACCAGTTTGTATTTTACTACACACTATGATGGGTAATGGGGTAGATTTTATGATGCATACGCATGCGTGGCATGGTAAGGCTCCAAGTAACGAACAATTAGAATTAGCACTTTCACAAAACCCAGAAACTTTAGGTGATTATTAATGAACCGAAAGTTTATTCAAACAAAGACATTATGAAAAAATATACAGATACAGGAAAAAAAGATACGCGTTCAGGTTTTGGAGCTGGATTGACTGAATTAGCATCAGCTAATGAAAATGTAGTTGCCCTTTGTGCTGACCTTATTGGTTCCTTAAAAATGGAAGGGTTTATTGAAAAAGCACCAGAACGCTTTTTCCAAACTGGTATAGCGGAAGCTAATATGATTGGTATGGCTGCAGGTTTAACTGTAGGAGGCAAAATTCCTTTTGCAGGAACGTTTGCTAACTTTGCTACTGGTCGTGTTTACGATCAAATCCGTCAGTCGGTAGCTTATTCGGAAAAAAACGTGAAAATTTGTGCCTCGCATGCCGGACTTACTTTAGGTGAGGACGGTGCTACGCATCAGATATTAGAAGATATTGGATTAATGAAAATGTTGCCTGGTATGGTAGTTATTAATCCTTGTGATTTTAATCAAACAAAAGCCGCTACGCTTGCAATTGCAGAATATGAAGGACCCGTTTACCTACGTTTTGGACGCCCAAAGGTAGCCAATTTTACTCCTGAAAATGGATCATTTGTTATTGGAAAAGCGGTGATGCTTAACGAAGGAACTGACGTTACTATTGTAGCTACAGGCCACTGTGTTTGGGAAGCTTTATTGGCTGCTGAAAAATTAGAAGCTAAAGGTATTAGTGCTGAAGTAATTAATATTCACACCATAAAACCATTAGACGAGGAAGCTATTTTAAAATCAGTAGCAAAAACGGGATGTATTGTTACTTGCGAGGAACACAACTACCTTGGTGGACTTGGAGAAAGTGTTGCCCGCGTGTTGTCATTAAACAATCCTACACCTCAGGAATATGTGGCTACCAAAGATACTTTTGGCGAAAGTGGTACTGCTACAGAATTAATGGCGAAATATGAACTTGATGCTCCTGCTATTGAAAAAGCGGTTGAAAAAGTAATTACTCGTAAATAAATAGTACACAATCTAGTTCGTTAACAGAATATAAATTGCCAAAACGCACTTAAAATACACTTTTAAGTGCGTTTTATATTATCATAGATACAAAAAATTACCTAGGCACAGTTTACGCTTCATAAAAAAAGATCATTCAAAATTTGAATGACCTTTTTTATTATGCTTTAGTGATGAATAGTAATACAATACTAGTTATGCATAAATGATTGTTTAGCCAATAATTCATCTTCTGTTTCAACAACGTCCTCATCAGGTACACAACAATCCACTGGACAAACCGCTGCACATTGAGGTTCTTCATGAAAGCCTTTACATTCCGTACACTTGTCTGGTACTATATAATATAATTCGTCACTTACAGGCTCTTGAGATTCCTCAGCATTGGCTGATTTTCCGTTTGGTAGCACTATATCACCTTCTAAATCCGTACCATCTGCATACCTCCAATCATCAGCGCCTTCGTAAATTGCAGTATTTGGGCACTCTGGTTCACATGCCCCACAGTTAATACATTCGTCTGTTATTATAATTGCCATAAGCTCTTTTTTATTCTAAATTTGCACAAAAATAACGCCAAACATTTTTAAAAACAAATTGCGCATGACTTTAAATGACAGAATTATTACTTTTTCAGAATTAGGTAAATTTTTAAGCCAATTTAATGAAGGTGATGCTTCTCCTAAAAATGAGGTCCGCTACAATGACCAATTTTTCGATTCGTTTCAATCATTATGTAATGCTGCACAACATAAAAATGGATGGTTTTTACCTGAACAAGTTTATTTTGCTACGCAACAGTGGGCTAAAGCTTTAAACAGAAACAACCTTGAAAATTGGGTAAGTACCTACCCTATTTCTGACCTAAGTCAAACTAAAACAGTTGGAATTATCATGGCAGGCAACATCCCCTTAGTGGGGTTTCACGATTTGCTTTGTATATTGATTTGCGGACATAAGGTGTTAATAAAACCCTCCTCAAATGACACCAATTTAATTAAAATGGTATGCGACTATTTGGTGGCTATAAATGCAGATTTTAAAAATTTGATCCATTTTACTGAAGGAAAACTTGAAAATTATGATGCTATTATTGCTACCGGTAGTAATAATACAGCACGTTATTTTGAATACTATTTTAAGGACAAACCACATATTATTCGAAAAAACAGAAATTCAGTCGCCGTTTTGACCGGACAAGAATCCAAAGAAGACTTAATTGCACTTGGCGAGGATATATTTAGGTACTATGGACTAGGTTGCCGTAGTGTATCCAAACTATTTATCCCTAAAGGGTACGATTTTGACTTGTTTTTTAATGCAATGTACACTTATCAGGACCTTATAAAACAAAACAAATACACAAACAATTACGATTATAACAAAGCGGTATATTTAATGAGCGAATTTAAATTACTTGATAATGGGTTTTTGATTTTAAAGGAAGACGAAAGTTATAGCTCACCAATTTCGAGCCTATTTTATGAATACTATGAAGATTACAGTGATTTAGCAGCCAAATTCAATTCCGATGCTGAACAAATTCAATGTATTGTCAATTTTCCAGAAAGTGATAAACATGTAGCTTTTGGAAAAACACAAACACCACAACTTAGTGACTATGCTGATGGTATAGACAGTATCGCATTTTTGTTAAAAATTTAAAATATAATTTCACATAAATTCATTGTAAAAACAAAGATTATTAAGACATTTGTAGCTTGATAGAATTTAAAATAATTGTTTCCCCTATTTAATACGGAAAACACAAAATATTGTTACTAAGTTTACATTTATGAAAAAACATAATTTTAGTGCCGGACCTTGTATTTTACCACAAGAAGTATTTCAAAAAGCATCGCAAGCTGTTTTAGATTTTAATAACTCTGGTCTTTCTATTTTAGAAATTTCTCACCGTAGTAAAGACTTTGTAGATGTTATGGAAAAAGCAAGAGAATTGGCTCTTGAATTACTTGGTTTGCAAGGAAAAGGTTACAAAGCTTTATTTTTACAAGGAGGTGCTAGCACACAGTTTTTAATGGCTGCTTACAATTTACTAAAAGGAAAAGCAGGTTATGTAAATACAGGTTCATGGAGTGACAAAGCTATCAAAGAGGCTAAGTTGTTTGGTGATGTGGTTGAATTAGCTTCTTCAAAGGATGCTAATTTCAAATACATTCCAAAAGGGTATACAATTCCTGATGGATTGGATTACATTCACATGACTAGTAACAACACTATTTTTGGAACACAAATTCATGATTTCCCAACTACTGATGCTCCTTTAATTTGCGATATGAGTAGCGACATTTTTTCGCGTGTGTTGGATTTTTCAAAATTTGGATTAATATACGCTGGAGCTCAAAAAAATATGGGTCCTGCAGGGACTACGTTGGTTGTTGTACGCGAAGATATTTTACAAGAGATTGGTAGAAAAATTCCATCAATGTTAGACTATAAGGTGCACATTAGCAAGGGATCAATGTTTAATACACCTCCTGTATTTTCAGTTTACGTATCCATGTTAACTATGGATTGGCTGAAACAAAAAGGAGGAATTGCTGCAATTGAAGAGGAAAATGAAAAGAAAGCAAACTTAATTTATTCGGAAATTGATTTGAATCCTTTATTTGAAGGTTTTGCTGCCAAAGAAGACCGTTCAAAAATGAACGCTACTTTTAATTTAACCAATGATGACCTTAAAGAAACATTTGAAACTATGTTAAAAGAAGGTGGTATCAATGGTGCTAATGGACACCGAAGCGTAGGCGGGTACCGTGCAAGCATGTATAATGCTATGACAATGGAAAGCGTTGGTGCACTTGTAGATATTATGAGCGACTTAGAAAGAAAAGCTTAACTTATAGGATCTATTCCCACTAATGTGGAAATTCATTTTTATATACTGAGATAAGAAAAACAATAAATATATTCCTGCTTTAAGCAGAACAAATTAAAATCACATTCCTAAATGAAAATCTTAGCAAACGACGGAATCTCGCAAAGCGGAATAGACGCTTTAGAAAAAGCTGGCTTTGAAGTATCAACAACAACTGTTGCTCAAGAACAACTGGTAAATTACATTAATGAAAACAATATTGTGGCGTTACTAGTTCGTAGTGCTACAAAAGTACGTACTGATATTATTGACAACTGCCCAGGTTTAAAAATAATTGGACGTGGAGGTGTTGGTATGGATAATATTGATGTTGAATATGCACGTGAAAAGGGATTATCGGTAATTAATACTCCTGCTGCTTCATCGGAATCTGTAGCTGAACTGGTTTTTGCTCATTTATATGGTAGTGTTCGATTTTTATATGACGCGAACAGAAATATGCCATTAGATGGTGAAACTAAATTCGGGAAACTTAAAAAAGCGTACGCTAAAGGTGTTGAGCTTAAAGGAAAAACGTTAGGAGTTATTGGTTTTGGACGCATAGGACAAGCCACTGCACGTATTGCTTTGGGTGTAGGTATGAAAGTCATCTACTTTGATCCTTTTACAACCGAGGCTACTATTGAAGTTGGTTTTTATGATGGACAATCCGTAAGCTTCAACTTAAAAAGCGTAAGTAAAAAGGAAGTTTTAAAGCAAGCTGATTTTGTTACATTGCACGTACCTGCTCAAAAGGAGTATGTAATTGGTAAAGCAGAGTTCAATTTAATGAAGGATGGTTCAGGAATTGTAAATGCTGCCCGCGGGGGTGTTATAGATGAAGTAGCCTTAGTTGAGGCTTTAGAAAGTGGTAAATTAGCATTTGCTGGCTTAGATACTTTTGAAAACGAACCCACTCCTGCTATTAAATTGTTAATGCACGATAAAATTTCATTAACTCCACATATTGGTGCTGCCACTAACGAAGCACAAGACCGTATTGGCGTTGAATTGGCTACTCAAATTTCTGAAATTTTGAAATAATAGTTTATTTAAAAATTAAAAAAAAGCGATCGAAATTTAATTATTTCGATCGCTTTTTTTGCAAACTGATAATTTTATGTTGTTTCACCACTAAGCAACTACCATATTATGAGGCACTTTTAGTTTTCTAATACTTTTAGAAACAACACCTTTTTTTAATAAATTTAATTGAAGACGACATAGCGTGTCTAAACGCATAAAGATAGATTTGAACTCCGTACTTGCTGTTAAATTATTTTTTATAAAATCTAATTGACTGCAAATAAGTAGCAATAAGTTGTAATGCTTTATGAGCACATTATCATTTATTACATCGGTAAATTCCCTTTGAATTTGATTTTCTTCTTTAAAAAGATCCAAGCCACAATACCAAGGAAACCTTTTAGCCAACTCATTCCTTAAAAAGTTAATTTCATCTTGCGATTTTTCAAACTTTTCAATGTCTACCATTTGTTGTGATTTGTGGTTTACTTTGGCATAACTTTCATTAATCAAAACCAGCATTTTGCTCAATTTCACAATACTACGAATAATATTATTTTGCCCCATTATAATTTAGTTTATTGTTGATGTTATGTGATAATTGTTGAATGAATTATTTGTTAAAATAAAGTGTAAAAACAAATTCTAAATTAATCAACAATTGTTAAATTACGCCAAAATATTCCGAATTCAAAATTTAAATAATTGTAAGTTAGGTTTTTAACTTATACTAAACATTTCATTAGAACTTTGTTAACTTATATCTCATTAAATGATTACCTATAAAAATCAGAAACAGTATAAATCATAGTACCAAAAAATTAATTGTATGTGCAATAAAATCATAAAAACTATGTGGTATTCAAAATAAATAATGAAAAAGTCTCTAAATATCATTAAATATTATTGTAATTTTATTTAATAATCAAAACTTTAATCAAATGTCTGGTATTTTAGATTTATTACAAGGACCAATGGGTCAACAAATTATAAGTGGAGTTGCAGGTCAAACTGGTCAATCAGCAGATAAAACTAGTGGATTGTTAAGTATGGCTTTACCAGTTCTTATGGGTGCTATGAAAAAAAATGCTTCCACCCCTGAAGGCGCACAAGGTTTATTAGGTGCTTTAAATAATCATCAAGGTGGTATTTTAGACAATTTAGGAGGTCTATTTGAAGGTGGTGTTGATGACAATGTGAAACAAGATGGAGCTGGAATTTTAGGACATTTATTAGGATCAAAACAGCCCGCTGTAGAAAGTGCACTGAGCCAACAATCAGGTATGGATATAAGTTCTGTGGGTAATATTCTTAAAGTAGCTGCGCCCCTACTGATGGGTATGGTAGGTAAAAAAACACAATCTGCTGGAGTATCTGATGCTAACGGATTAGGTAGTTTATTAGGTGGATTAATGGGGAATTCTGCAAGTTCAAATAGTGGTTCTTCATCCATACTCACTTCAATTTTAGATGCCGATGGTGATGGTAGCATTATTGACGATATTGCAGGAATGGCTATGGGTGGAAATAAAAAGAAAGGTGGAATAGGTGGTTTACTAGGAGGCTTATTTGGGAAATAATACTATTCGCTTCAATTAATTTATTTTAATTGAACTTGTAATGTTTTTGCATTGCATTCTCATATATCGTTTCCAACATTAAATTACCCATTCAAATTCAGAACCGATATAATCGCATAAAAATATCTTTGCCGAATCCATAGTGTTTCGGCATTTTTGATTATGAAGAAAACTTTAATATTACTTTTATTACTTGGATTTACAATAGCCTGTGCTACTAAAAAAGAACACCCTTTTAAGGAGAATGAACTTGAAAAAAAAGTACGTATTGCGAATGATAGTTTGGAATATGAACTTATTGTTTTCGATATAGGTTTCAATCGCTTTTTAAATACCCAAGCTAGGCCACGCGGTTATTTTGGCATTAATTTTTTAGAAACAAAAAACTATTTTTTTGTTACACAGTATAATATTAGAGCCAATAATCCCGTGCAATTCGGAGATATTTACGGTCCTGTTATTGATTACCAAAATCAAATTCACTACGGATATGAAGTCAATTACTTATTATACAACTACTTCCTGTTTTTTCAACGCAAGTACCGCCAGCGTTTGTAATTTAAGCTTTGTTTATGTTTAGAATTGAAGATGAAAGGTTGGCGTAAAAAACTTAAGCCTCAAGTCATTCTAAATTTAAAACAAAAGGATCTATTTACTAAATCTAATGAGCATAGCGGAATATTCTCTATTAAAGCACCAATGCGCTTCGGCTTTCATTTTAAACTATTACCTATATAAATTTACCGAATTAAAATGAGCATTTAGAAATTCTACATTAAGATAAAAAAGAACCGTAACTCATGCTATGATTATTTTTTCTGATTTGTATAATTTCTAAAGACGCATTTTTCTTTAAGGTAAATTCAAACAGAAAATAGTATCACAGCAAATATTATTTAACTTTTGCATAATTTTCAAATGAGAAATTTAATTGTAAATTTGCCGCTATGGAAAATTCAAAACAAAGATGGAAAATTTTAGATTATGCAGCAAAACTCAAACAAAAATGGGGAGTTGAGCATAATTGGGAGTTTGCGATCATTTTTATTGTTTTTGCCATCACCGGTACTACGGCATCAAAATTAGCAGCTCCTTTAACTGAGTTTATTGGTCTTAGTAAAGAAGCTACTTCAGGCTATATATTTTGGCCAGTACGCATCTTATTGATCTTCCCAATTTACCAAGTCCTACTAGTATTTTTTGGCTGGGTATTTGGTCAATTTAACTTTTTTTGGAACATGGAAAAGAAAATGCTTACCAGATTAGGCTTAGGCCGCTTTTTAAAGGACTAAGCTTTATTAACTTTTTTACCAGTAATAATATATGTATATATCCACATTAATGTAAATGTTGGTATTACATCGATACCGGGTATACCTTCTTCTATAAAAGTAATTATTCCTGCTATCTTCCCCTCTTTGCCTTTGTATAATTTTGTCATCAACCAACCTGAAACTGGTGCCCAAATGACATCCGAAGCTTCACCAATTCCTGGAAAAAGATACGATAGCATTCCGACACCATCCAATAATAAACTAATAAAAAGTACCGTGTATTTATTCATAAAGTTTTATTGAATATAATTGCAAAGGTTGTTCCAAATTTTTATTCTTTCACAAATTCTTTAAAATAAGTATTCAATTTGTTTACTTTAGGGTTTATCACAGCTTGACAAAAAGCTTGCTCACCGTTTAAATTAAAGTAATTAATGTGGTAATCTTCTGCTGGATAAAAATTTTCAAACTTTGTAACTTCCGTTACTATTGGATCATCAAAAACTTTTTGTTTCGTCAGTACGTTTATAAAATTTTCAGCCAATTCTTTTTGCTTGTCTGAGGTATAAAAAATAGCACTTCGGTAATGAGTGCCTTTATCTGCCCCCTGTCTGTTTAAAGTAGTAGGATCATGTGTGGCAAAAAATACTTCTAACAAATTTTGAAATGTGATCACCTCTGAGTCAAAAGTAACTTCCACAGTTTCAGCATGACCAGTGCGTTGAGTGATCACCTCTTTATAGGCTGGATTTTTAACTTCTCCTCCTGAAAATCCAGAACGCACTTTTGATACTCCTTTTACACGTTGAAATACAGCTTCGGTACACCAAAAACAACCTCCAGCAAATATTGCTTTTTCACTCATAATAACTAATAATTTCGATTTTACCCATAAAGTTAATGGTATTCTGTACAAAAGTGGGTATTTACATCCTATAAATATTCTATAAAATTGTATTTTCACTCCATGATTGAAGCGGCGAATATTCATAAACATTACGGGGAATTAGAAGTCCTTAAAGGAGTAGACTTACATATTAAAAAAGGAGAAATTATATCAATAGTTGGCGCTTCGGGTGCTGGCAAAACAACGTTATTACAAATTTTAGGCTCGTTAGATACTATGGATAAAAATTCGTTGAGTAAACTTACTATAAACGGCGTAGAAATAAACACTTTAAAAGATAAAGCCTTGGCTAAATTTAGAAATGAACAACTAGGTTTTATATTTCAATTTCATCAGCTACTACCAGAATTTACAGCACTAGAAAATGTGTGCATCCCTGCTTTTATAAAAGGAGTTCCTAAAAAGAAAGCTGAAACCAAAGCCAAAAAATTACTTGACTTTTTAGGATTATCACATCGTTACCACCATAAACCTGATGCCCTTTCTGGCGGAGAACAACAACGCGTTGCCGTTGCACGCGCTTTAATTAATGATCCCAAAGTAATTTATGCCGATGAACCCTCTGGTAATTTGGATAGCGAATCTGCAGAAAACTTACATCAATTATTTTTTTCACTTCGCGATACTTTTGGTCAAACTTTTGTTATTGTAACGCATAACAATAAGTTTGCTGACATGGCAGACAGAAAACTAGTCATGCGCGACGGTAATTTAATTTAAGTTACCTAATAGCTAATAATGAACTAAATTCTTAAATTAAAATAGAATACATCTTGCAAAAACTTTCCAAACGAGCGCTTAAAGATTTTTTGGATGAAAAAGCTGCTTTATACGAAACGCCTACTTTTTTAGATACCGATCCTATTCAAGTTCCGGCTTTATTTACAACTAAACAAGATATTGAAATTGCTGGTTTTTTAACGGCTACCATTGCCTGGGGAAATAGAAAAAGTATTTTGACCAATGCTCATAAATTAATGGAAATTATGGGACACACTCCGCATGATTTTGTTATGAATTATAAACCCGAAAAACACTCAGAACTTTTTGATGGGTTTGTTCACCGAACATTTAATAGCATTGATTTAGCTTATTTTATAGAAGCATTACAATTTTTATATGGTGCACACCAAACCATGGAGAATTATTTTAACCAATTTGCAGATCTTTCAAGATTGAATGATGCTATCCCTCAATTCAAACGTGATTTTTTTAGTTTGCCTCACCCTAAAAGAACAACAAAACATGTGAGCGATCCTTCTAAAAATTCTGCTGCTAAACGCATAAATATGTTTTTCAGATGGATGGTGCGTCCCAACAAAAATGGAGTTGATTTAGGCATATGGAATAAAATTAACACCAATCAACTTTCCTGCCCTTTGGACGTTCATTCGGGTAATGTTGCACGAAAATTAGGAATACTTCTGCGCAAGCAAAATGATGCTAAAGCTTTGTTAGAATTGGACACTGCCTTACGTGAAATGAATGTAAATGATCCGGTCAAATACGATTACGCGCTCTTTGGATTAGGTGTTTTTGAAAAGTTTTAATTCTTTTTGGTAATGGTTTATTGAAAATAAGCCATTATGGACTAAAAATACCATAGTGTCGGTTATGACTAAAAGTCATTACTTTTTAAACATCCGTTTTTGCAATTAGCTATTAGCCTTTGGCAATTAGCAGTATTTAAGCCAACAGCTAATTACTAATTACCAATAGCTCTTGTAATATTTTTAGAAGCTAAAAGCGAAATGCATTAAAAATGCATAGTTTTAAATAAACCTGAGACAAATAAGCCATCAATTTTTAAAGCGAATAATTAAAAATTCTAAGAAGGGGTAAAATACACTTTCAATTTTAAACAATAATCAATTACATAGCATCCAAATAATTGGTATGTGCTTTTATTTTATTAATAGTTAAAGGTTTATTTTCATAAGCCGAAATTACATCGGCATATTTCATTTCTTCCGCTTCTGTAACATTTAATGCTGTAGAAAGCATGACTATTTTTATGGTTTCAAACTGATAAATTGTTTTTAATTGATCCAAAAATTGCCATCCGTTCATGACTGGCATGTTAATATCTAAAAAAATAAGATCTGGAAAATCCGTGACGCTTGAAAAGGAGCGTAAATGAGCTATAGCTTCCTTACTACTTTTATAAAACTTAATATCTTTAAAACAATTGGAACGCATTGCTAAGCGTTTATTAACGATATTGGTAGGGATATCATCGTCAATGAAAATTACATTTTGTAACATTTGAGACTCTATGGCGTTTTTGATTTAAAATAAAACTAATATACACCTTTTTCCTACAACTTATAAATTATGTTAAATTTTGAGATTTTTTTTCGACTGTTAATGGTATAAATTTTGATTATTTTTAATTTATAAAAATTTTGCATGACTCCTAAATATTTCTTCTTTCTTTTAATAACACTATTTGCTGTGTGTAAAATTACTGCTCAGGAATCACCAGAGAAAAAAACGTATACTATTGACTTTAGTGGCTTAAACAATAAGCCAAAACCCGAGGAACCATCACAACCTGAACTTCCTGAAGATGCTCAGTTACTTTCCATCGATTTTTTACGGCAGCCTGCAAATTTATCTCAAAATGCTATAAGTGCTTTTAATATTAAATCAATAATTGATACAGAGAATTTTGGAAAGGAAAAAAATGACGATTTACAATTTGGAAAACCTAGTGATACCAAAACATATTTAGATGTAGTATATGAACCTTTGGCTTTAAAAACTGATAGTGTCGATTTTTTTTATGGAGATATTGATTTGGGAAGTTTTACAACTAAAGCGAAATATTTATATATTATTTTAAGAGACTCTCAAGCCATTGATAGGGACGAAGTAAAAGTGGTTAAAAATGACAAAACAATTTTTAGCAGAATTATGCTGACTGGCACTTTTGTAGATTACAGAGTTGCTTTAGATGAAGGTATTAATAAAATTGAAATTGAAGCTATTAGCAGTGGTTTGAGTGAACCAGTTACTTGTCATATAGTTATTGTTGATGAATTAGACCAGAAGATGTTAGACCAAAATTTTGATGTTGCCGTTGGATTTAAAGCCAAATTGGTGGTTATAAGAGAGTGATCTTACTAAGTCAAATCATGCATTACAAACCACAGGACTCTTACTGAAAACAAAATTAATATGAGTCCTGTTATTTTTGAAATGTAATACAAACGCCTTATAGAAATAAACTTTTCAAGCTTTTGTGATAAAATTACCTTTAGAATATCAGTAATTAAAATTCCAAATAGCGTTGCTGATAAAAATACGGTTAATAGAAATGACGAAGCATAGCTAGTTTTTCCATAATTATAAACGCCAATCCAAACCAAAAACACAAAAGGGTTAAAAAAATTTACGCTAAACCCTTTAATAAACAAAGCTGTTATGGATTTTGATTTTATCGCATTATTTGATAATAACGATGTATCCTTTAACAAATAAAAGAAACCTAATACTAATAATATGATAGCACTCAACAAGCCTAGCCAAAATTGATTATCAATTGTTAGCACTACAGTAGAAAAGCCCAAAACACACATAAGCACGCAAAGAATATCGCTAATAATAATGCCTAAAGCTACTGCAATACCTGCTTTTAATCCGTATTGTAAACTACTATTTAATAATAATAAAAATACTGGACCAATAAATATAACCATACTTAAACCAATAAGTAATCCTTCAAATAAAGCCATTCTTTTTCAATGAATTCGACACCTGCATTCCCATAAACCATTTTCTAATTCTTAAATTTGATAAAATAATACGTAATAATGTATAAACAAATTGTATTTCTTTCTTTTCTATTTATGTCATGTAATCCTTCTAAACTAAACATAGTGACTTCTTTACCAAAAAAACTTAAAGAAGTATCTGCCATTGAAGTGACCAGTGCTTCAAATATTTTGTGGATGATTGAAGATTCCAACACTAAAAATAAGCTATACGGAATGAATACCAGAGGTGATATACTTAAAGAAATTAAGCTTTCAGACACAAAAAACAAAGATTGGGAAGACTTAACCTCTGATGAAAACGGGAATATTTACGTTGGTGACTTTGGTAACAATAGCGGAAAACGTGATTCCTTTTTTATATATAAAATTACAACTCCTGATCAGCTTATTTCTGAGGTAACTCCCAATATTATTGAATTTGAAGTTCCCAAAAAGTATACTAATAAAGACTTTGAAGCTTTCTTTTTATGGAATAGTAATTTTTATCTTTTTAGTAAAGAAGATAAAGTAACGGCTATTTTTAAAATTAAGAATCAAACTGGCAAACAAAAAGCTACTTTTATTGGCGAGTTAAATTTAAAAGGAAAGAAAAACCCCATCACCTCAGCAGCTATAAGCGATAATAAAAAAACAATAGCCTTACTTAATCACGATAAAATTTGGATACTTACTGATTTTAATGAAGGTGATTTTTCAAATTGTTACGTAAAAGAAATCGCTTTAAATCACAAATCACAAAAAGAAGGGATTTGTTTTAAAAACAATAACACCATTTACATTACTGATGAAAAAACAGTTAAAAACACGGGTAATTTGTATGAATTTGAGGGCTTATAAAATCCGATAATGACCAATTATGTCAAATTTAAACAAGCAATCTTCTAACACCTGACCAGTTAATTATGGAATAGTACCATTTTTTCCGACATTAAATTCCCCTTTCAAAATGGTTTTTTGCTTAATACTTACACTTTAATTGGGGCTATATTTATGTTTTATTGTTCTTCAAATTTAAAATTTCTGATAAAATAAATATAATAACCCTATAAAAATCAAACGTTTTACACATAAAAAAACATTCAACTAAACTAACGACTCTTTTTTTGAATGATGTGTCAAATTAAGCTAGTAACATAATATTACACTTTTAATGCAGTTACTTGAATTTCTATTTTCATTCTTTCATCAGCTAAACCTGCTGAAAACATAGTAGCTGCAGGTTTTACAATTCCAAAATATTTTTTTAGTACTGGCCAACACAATTTAAAATCAGCTGCATTTGGTAAAATATAAGTTACTCTGACAACATTTTCCAATGATGCATCTGCTTCTTTTAAAGCAATAATAATATTTTTAAAACATTGTTCTGCTTGATCCTGAATGTTATTAGATATAGTCATTGTGTCGTAATCAAATCCAGTGGTTCCAGATACAAACACCCATTTTCCTTGCACTACAGCTCTGGAATAACCAATTTCATTTTCAAATGAAGATCCTGAAGTAATTAATTTTCTTTTCATTAATCAACTTAATTTAAATACATCCTTTTTTTTAATGCTCGCTATGCAGGTGAAATGCTTACCTCGACAAATTTGGATGCTGGACATTTACTTTCATTTGTCCTATTATCCAATGCTATTAACACATTACCTTCAGGGAAATATACAGCTACACAACCTTTAGTTATTGGATAAGGAACTATTTTAAAACCATTTAAATAGCGTTCTTTTCCATCAAAATAACTGGTAATATTTACTTTTTGCTCACTTATAAATCCATTTTTTAAAATATCTTCCTGATGCATAAGTATCACCTCTCGATCCCCTGAAATTCCGCGATAGCGATCATCAAAACCATAAATTGTGGTATTAAACTGGTCGTGACTTCGCATAGTCATTAAAATAAAACGACCTTCTTTTACTTGTTTATTGGCTGGTAATGTTACTGAAAATTTAGCTCTTTCGGAATTGTCCACAAAGCGACCATCTCGGGCAGGATTTGGTAAAAAGAACCCTCCTGCTCTTTGCACTCTTTCATTAAAATTTTCAAAACCTGGAATAACCTCGCTAATCTTTGATCGCACCAAGCTATAATCTACTGAAAAATGATTCCAAGGCACTTTTGTTTTTCTTTTAAAGTAGCTGCGGCAATACCGCAAACTATGGCTACTTCGCTCTTTAAATTTGGAGCAACAGGAGTTAAATCGCCCATGGACATACGCACCCTTCCTGCGGTATCTTCAGTAGTAATAAATTGTTTGCCTTTACTGGTTTCATCAATTTCTGTTCTTCCCAAACATGGTAAAATTAAGGCAGATTTTCCATGTACCACATGGCTTCTATTTAGTTTAGTAGCAATATGCATTGTAAAATCAGCATCATTCATAGCTTGTTCTACTAATGAAGTGTCGGGAGCTGCGTGTACAAAATTACCTCCCAAACCAACAAACACTTTTGATTTTTTAGCCACTAAATGTTCAACAGCTTCTACCGCAGTAACCCCATGCTCACGTGGTGCTTTAAAGTCAAATGCTTTTTCGAGACTGGACAAAAATGATTCAGGTGATTTTTCCCAAATTCCCATGGTACGATCCCCTTGAACGTTACTGTGGCCTCGAACAGGTAAAGTACCAGCTCCTGGTTTAGCTATTGATCCTTTTACTAGTAATAAATTCACAAATTCACGAATAGTATCTTCGCCATTAGTATGTTGAGTAATGCCCATGGCCCAGGCAATAATAATTTTTTTGGCATCAATGATATACGCTGCTGCTTTCTCAATTTCTGCGACAGCGATACCACTTTGTTGTACTAAATCATCATAATCCGCATTTGCTAATTGCGCTAAAAATTCAGAATAGCCTGTACTGTGTTTAGAAATAAATGCTTCATCAAATATTGAAGCATCTATTTTTTGCTTTCGGTACAACAATACCAATATTGCTTTTACTAAAGCTAAGTCTCCATTTATTTTAACTTGTAAATACAAATCCTGTAATGGTGTTCCGTCTCCTACCCATTCCCATGGTTTTTGCGGATGCTTAAATCCCATAAAACCAGTTTCGGGCATTGGATTAACAGCAATTATTTTACCTCCATTTTGTTTTAGTTTTTGAAGCTCAGTAAGCATTCGTGGGGCATTGGTACCTGGGTTTTGACCAAAAATGAGTAGCAAATCAGTTTGCGAAATATCATCGAGCTTTACCGATGCTTTTCCTATTCCTGTAGTTTCTGATAGCGCTACTCCTGTAGCCTCATGACACATATTAGAACAGTCTGGCAAATTATTTGTCCCAAACTGCCTAACAAATAATTGATAACAAAATGCAGCTTCATTACTTGCTCTTCCTGAAGTATAAAAAATAGCCTCATCTGGGTCATTCAATTTATTTAATTCATGAGCTGCTATTTCAAATGCTTTCTCCCAAGTAACTGTTTGGTAATGGGTGCCTCCTTGCGGCAAATACATAGGCGAATTCAGCCGTCCTTGTTTTTCTAACCAGTAATTTGATTTTGTTAATAATTCTTTTATAGAATTTTCGGCAAAAAACTCAGCACCTATAGTCTCTTTTGAAGCTTCCCAAGCAACTGCTTTAGCTCCATTTTCGCAATATTCAGCAATTAACGATCGTTCGCTTGGATCAGGATCTGGCCAGGCACAACTAGGGCAGTCATATCCTTTTACCTGATTTAGTTTAAACATTGTTTTGACTCCTCGACCAACATATGTTTCCTCCCAAATACGATAACCCACAGAAGCTATAGCAGGAAAACCTACTGCTACTTTTTTTGGTTCAGTTATTTTTAATTCATCTGATTTTTTAAAGGACATATGTTTAATTTATTCCACATTGTGGTATTTACTTTTAACTAATAGCTAGTATAGCCTTAAATTGAGAAATTTAAAATCACTAGCGTTCAACCATAGCAGTTGCCAAATGTAATTTACAATTTTTAACTGGCAAATCTATTTATTTACTACCTCATAATTATTCTAATATATCGTCATTAAATAGCATGATTTTAACATATCGCTTTTATTAAAAACTTATATTTTACTTTTTATCGAACAAATAATAAATTATATCGAATTTAAGTATTTGACTAACAGTTGATTACACATATTTTGTAACTTCAAGTAATAAACATTTTAATTATGGCATTAGATACCTGGGAATTTTCTGACTTTAAAGCTTATTTATTTATCTACTGCACATTTGCTGATCATTTACAAGTAGAAAAAGAACGTGAGCTTGCAATTAAAAAAGTTGGTAAACTTAAATTTAAAAAATTACACGATGAAATTGAAATGGATACCGACGATGTGAGTATTAACAAAATTAGACGGTATGTTAAAAAACATAATATCACCAAAGAGGCAGCAAAAAAATTGTTGTTGGATGTTAAGGATATGTTTTTAAGTGATGGAGAATTTCATAAATTGGAAAAGCGGCTTTATAAATCACTAGAGCGTATTTTTGGAAAAGAGCTCTCTAAAACTTGAATTTCATAAAAAATACTTACTTTTAAATATCAAATAACTATAACTATGATATTTAATATTGCATGCATTGCAAGTGGAATTTTATTAGCCATGGCTACGTTGGACAAATGGGACGGCGATAAAGATTACTTTAAAAAAGCTGGTAATTTTTTGTTGCCCTATAATACAGTAATTGGAGGTATTCTACTTGCGTATGGTATTATAAACATGATACGTCCTGGTTGTTTTATTTATGATTTAATAGCAATTGCTGGTGGATTATTATTACTAATGGATATTGTTGGTAAGGCTCCAGCTATAGGTTCATTACTTGTCAAAGCATCAAACGCTTTGTTGCCTTTTAAGGTAGCTATTGGTTTAACTTTACTTGTTATTGGTATTACCAATTTGTTGAACTTGCATTTACTCTGTTAAAACCACTTTCAACGCTTTTACTAGAGCATCAATATCATCTGTTGTTGTATAAATTGAAAATGAAAACCGCAATGAAGTCTTTTCTAATTTTTCGATAGGTAAAACTGCAGCCAACACATGAGAAGGTTTATTACTTCCACTTTGGCATGCGCTACCACGAGAACAGTAAATACCTTGTAAGTCCAACTTAAACAAAACGGTTGAAGCTTTTTCTTTTGAAATCGGCAAGCACACATTCAATAGATTGTAATTGTGATTTAATTTTTCGGAATCGGCATTAAAAGTGATTTTTTCAAAATTGGTCTGCAATTGATTTATAGCATAATCTTTTATTTTTTTTATTGATTTTGTTTCTGTTTCTAAATTTTCATATGCTAAATTTAAGGCCGTTGCCATACCTTCAATTTGATGAAGTGCCTCGGTACCCGCTCGTAAACCTCGCTCTTGCTCCCCGCCAAACTGTAATGCTTTGATACCTGAATTTTTTTTAATGTAGGCAAAACCAACACCCTTAGGCCCGTAAAACTTATGTGCACTTGCTGTAGCAAAATCCACATTAACTTTTTTAAAATTTATTGTGAAATGACCCACGGACTGCACGGTATCGGTGTGAAAAAGTGCCTTATTATTTTTACAGAGCGTGCCAATGGTTTTCAAATCCAAAATACTTCCTATCTCATTATTAATATGCATTAATGAAACTAAAGTTTTATGACCATTACCTTCCAACAGGTTTAATAAATCGGTGGTATTTACATCCCCATTTGGTAATAACGAAACATATGAAATTTTTACAGCATAACGTAATTGTAGCGCCTCAATGGTTTTTAATACCGCATGATGCTCAATTTTTGTGGTAATAATGTGACTCACTCCCAAATCCCTAACTGCACTATTTAAAATAAGATTGTTTGCCTCCGTACCACCACTTGTAATAATAATTTCTGAGGCATCAGCGTCAACTAAACTAGCTATTTCTTTACGAGCGGCTTCCATTGCTGCTTTTGAAGTTCTGCCAATGGCATATGTAGCTGACGGATTCGCATAAAAATTCGTCATACTTTCCTGTACTTTTTTTATGACTTCAGGCCGCATCGGAGTGGTTGCGGCATTGTCCAAATACACTTTTTTCATAAAACAAAACTACAGTAAATTGCTTATTTTTTATAAGACTTTTCTTCACTTTAACCAATAAATTTTAAAAAATTAGAATAATTATACCACTAAATTTTCGATGAACTCCATGGTAAACTGGTATCGTTTTTAATAAAGTATTGAATACAAAGAGATACAAGACATGTAAATGTAAGAGAATTAGTACAAAATTATTCTTCATCCCTTGCAATAACTATGTATTATTATGTGTTTTACAAAAAGAAATAACACAAATATATTTTAAATGAAAAATCAAATCTTATTAGGTCTATTAATAGTTGCGGGTGCTACATCATGTGTTTCTAAAAAGAAATTTGTAGCAATGGAGGAAAACTATTTAAGAACTCAAAACAGCTTAACTAAGACCACTTTCGAAAAAGAACAATTAGAGAGCAAGTTTGCTCAAATTGAAGCTAAAGTTAGTGCATACAATGATAAAATTGCCTCACTTAAGGATGTTAATTCCGCTTTAAGTGCTGAAAATGAAAACAAACTTAGTATTCTTCCTACTGGCGATATGGTAGTTTCTAAAGCTGACATTTCAAATATGAACAGTACATTGGCTAAAATGGATCCTAGCGAAGTTGCAGAAGCTAAAACTTTAAAAGATTCAATGAGTTTAGCTGTAAGTCATAACTTATCAAATTCTGTTGAAGGTTTAGATAATGATGATGATGTAGATATTAAAGTTGACGAAACAGTGGTTATGATTACTGTTTCAGATAAACTTTTATTTAACTCTGGTAGTTTTAGAGTGAATAGAAAAGCGTATCCTTTATTAGAAAAATTAGCTAATGTGATTAAGTCAGAACCAAGTATGGATGTTATGATCGAAGGTCATACTGATTCAAGAACTATTAGAACTGATATTTTAGAAGATAACTGGGATTTAAGTGTAAAGCGTGCTACTTCAATCATTCGTTTATTGCAAAATAAATATGAAGTTGCTCCTGAGCAGCTGATAGCATCTGGACGCAGTAGCTACATGCCTTTAACTGATAATTCAACTAAAGAAAACAGAGCAAAAAACAGAAGAACTAGAATTGTAATTTTACCTAATCTTGGTAAATTCTTTTCTATGATGGCATCAAACTAATTATGTCGTTAATTTAATTGTTATTTAAAAAGCCCGCTTTTGCGGGCTTTTTTGTTTCATAACGCAGCATAAAAAAGTAAATTTGTTTTACATCTATTAATTATTGAAGATTATTAGCTGTTCAAATTATACTGGTACTAATTTTAAATTACTCAATAAAAATAATTATTATTTACAAGCATTACACAACATAAGCGTAGCCCAAGCTACCGTGTTATTTTGTAAAGAAAGAATCACTAAAATAAGCTTCTAGGCATTGGAAACTACATGAGCTAACGCTCATTAAATAAAAAACATAAACCGCAGCAGGAAACAGCTTATCAATTAATTTATGAAAAACACACCACTTACTCAAAAACACATTTCTTTAGGTGCTAAAATGGTACCTTTTGCAGGTTTTAATATGCCCGTATCCTATAAAGGAGTTAAGCATGAACACCAAATTGTAAGATCACATGTTGGAGTTTTTGACGTTTCCCATATGGGAGAATTTTTAGTTTCGGGGCCTAATGCCTTAGCATTATTACAAAAAATTACAAGTAATAACGTTGAAAAATTAACTATTGGACAAGCGCAATACAGTTGCATGCCTAATGAAACTGGTGGTATTATTGACGATTTGTTAGTGTATCGAATTAAAAATGACACCTACCTACTTGTGGTAAATGCAGCAAATATTGAAAAGGATTTTAATTGGATTTTGAAACATAATTCCGAAAATGCTGAACTAAGAAATATTTCCGACGCTTATTCCTTGCTTGCTATTCAAGGACCAAAAGCCATTCCTGCTATGCAAGAACTTACTAATGTTAATTTGGCTGACATCCCTTATTATCATTTTAAAATTGGAGATTTTGCTGGCATAGAGCATGTAATAATTTCAGCCACAGGGTATACTGGCAGTGGTGGATTTGAAATTTATTGTAAAAACACCGAAGTTGAACAAATATGGGATGCCATTTTCAAAGCAGGTGCTGATTTCAACATTGAACCAGCTGGCTTAGCAGCGCGAGATACCCTAAGATTGGAAATGGGATTTTGCCTTTACGGAAACGATATTGATGACAAAACATCTACTATAGAAGCTGGTTTGAGCTGGATTACCAAGTTTGATAAAGATTTTATAAATGCTTCTTATTTAAAAAATCAAAAAGAGCAAGGTGTAACAAAAAAACTAGTTGGCTTTGAACTATTGGATCGTGGTATTCCCCGTAAAGATTATGAAATTATGTCATTAGAAGGTGACATTATTGGAAAGGTAACCTCCGGAACCATGGCTCCAAGTTTGGAAAAAGCTATTGGAATGGGCTATGTTGATGCCAAATTCAGTAAAGCAACTACTGAAATTTATATTCTGATAAGAAATAAAAAAATTCCTGCAAAAGTTGTTAAAATGCCCTTTTTTACTAAATAATTGATTGAGTATTTCTTAAAATACTGATTTTAAAGCACAAATTAGCTATAATTAATTTTGTCATCATTGTGATATGAATAATAGTTGTATTTTTAAAAGAACTAATTACCCCAATAATATCAACAATAAATTTAGTAAAAGTTAAACATTACATGGAATCTTCATTAACACCTTTTTCGAGTCATGAACTTATTCCTCAGGTAGAAAAATTAGAAATTGAAAATCGTAAAGGAGATTTATTCATTGGCATACCCAAAGAAAGTCAACCTTTAGAAAACAGAGTATGCCTAACTCCAGATGCTGTAAATGCCTTAGTTTCCAACGGACATAAAATTTTAATGGAAGCTGGAGCTGGTAAATTAGCCAGTTTTGAGGATAAAGAATACAGCGAAGCTGGAGCAACCATAACTCAGGATACTGCTAAGGTATTTGGATGTCCAATAATTTTAAAGGTGGAGCCCCCTTCATTGGACGAACTAAAAATGATTAAGCCACAAGCAGTTTTATTATCTGCTTTGCAGCTTAAAACTCTGGATCGTCAATATTTTCAAACTATTGAAAAAAAGAAAATCACTGCCTTAGCCTTTGAATTTATAAAAGACGATGACGGCACTTATCCTGCAATTCGTTCATTGAGTGAAATTGCAGGTACTGCTTCCATTTTGATCGCTTCTGAAATTATGAGTAACGTTAACGACGGAAGTGGACTCATGATGGGCAATATTACAGGAGTTCCACCTGTTGAAGTAATTATACTTGGTGCTGGCACAGTTGGAGAATTTGCCGCAAGGGCTGCCTTAGGTTTAGGGGCTAATATTAAAATTTTTGATAGCTCTATTAATAAATTACGGACAATTCAAAACAATATTGGAAGACCAATGCATACCTCCACCATACAACACAAGCACCTATTAAAATCACTCAAACGCTGTGATGTGGTTATTGGAGCCGTTCGCGGGAAAGACCGATCTCCCATACTGGTATCCGAAGCCATGACTACGCATATGAAAAAAGGGGCTGTGGTGATTGATGTAAGTATTGACATGGGCGGGTGTTTTGAAACTTCAGAAGTAACATCGCATAAAAAACCTACCTTTACGCGCAATGGGGTAATACACTATTGTGTTCCTAATATACCTTCGCGCTACGCAAAAACATCATCCGTTTCCATAAGTAATATTTTTAGCCCATATTTGCTGAATATTGGTGAAGTTGGTGGATTGGAACACGCTATCCGTAATGATAAAGGCCTTAAAAATGGGGTGTATTCATACCACGGAGTACTTACTAATAAGGCTGTAGCTGAATGGTTTGACTTAAGCTATCGCGATATAAATTTATTGGTTTTTTAGATAGTTATATATGACTTTTGGACAACGCTTGGGCTACTTTAGTGGTGGTTTAATTATTGGTATATTTTTTTTAATATTTTTTTTAGCAGGAAAAAAAACTTCTTGCGACTATAGTCCAACTGCTAGGGTATTAAAAAATATTCGGATTAAAGAACGCCAGTTTACTCCTCAAAGTTTGGAACAATTAAATGCGGCTAAGTTAGATACAGCGGCTATTTCTAAAATTCTAAATTCAGGTAGTGTTAATTTTTCAAAAAGTAATACCAAATTAGATTCGTGTAAACTATACCATATTGATGGAGTTATAAAAAATAAATCTGTTGCATTGTTGGTTGAAAACTGTAATAAACAGGCAAAAATAACACACATTGAAACCACCAAATTACCTAATTCTAATTAAATTTGCCACTTCAAATTACAAACCCTATGCAAGCCATAAAATCAAAAGATTCTGTTGTTTATTTTAATGAAGAAGCTTACCAACAATTAAATAATTACTTAGCAAATACCAACCATAGTAGCATGTTTGTTTTAGTAGATACGAATACGCATGAAAATTGTTTGGCCAGATTTATGGGAAATTTAGCCATTGACCTTCCCATTGAAATTATTGAGATAGAAGCTGGTGAAATCAATAAAAATATTGAAACCTGTAGTGGTGTTTGGAATGCATTATCTGAACTTGGGGCAGACCGAAAAAGTTTATTGATCAATTTAGGTGGTGGTGTAGTTACTGATTTAGGGGGGTTTATAGCATGTACTTTTAAAAGAGGGATTTCCTATATAAACATACCTACTACGCTACTAGCTATGGTAGACGCCTCGGTGGGCGGAAAAACTGGAGTTGACTTAGGAAATTTGAAAAATATGGTTGGTGTTATCAGCGAATCAGAAATGGTGTTGGTGGACACTGCTTATTTAAAAACATTATCTGGCAATGAACTTAGAAGCGGTTTTGCTGAAATGTTAAAACATGGATTAATTAAAGACGCTAATTACTGGAGGCGCTTATCAAAAATCGAAGCATTGACAACGACTGATTTAGATACGTTAATCCACGAATCCGTAATAATTAAAAATGATATCGTACTTGTTGATCCTACGGAACAAAATATTAGAAAGTACCTTAATTTTGGTCATACATTAGGACATGCTATTGAATCTTATTTTTTAACCCATCCTGAAAAACAGACGCTTTTACACGGCGAAGCTATTGCTATAGGCATGATTACCGAAGCTTTTTTAGCAAAAGAGATACTAGGTTTAAGCGAAACTGATTTGCTTGAAGTAGCTACCGTTTTTATGAACATATACCCAAAAGTATCTATTGAAAAAGAAGACTACCAAGCGATTATTGATTTGTTAATTTTTGATAAGAAAAATGTAGGTGGAAAAGTTTTATTTGTACTTTTAAATAAAATTGGCGAAGCTAAATTTAATTGCGAAGTTCCTGAAAACTTACTTATAGCTTCATTAGATTATTACAATCAATTACAATGAAAAAAATATTTAAAATAATCTCAATTATAGCTGCTGCAATTTTTACAATTTTAGCAGCTATTTTTTTAATTGCCTACCTCAAATACAATACTCCAATTCCAAAAGGAAAGCAAGGTATACAAGCGGAACAATTGGCTAATAAAATTTTAGAAGCCTTAAATTATGACGCTTATAAAAACACTAATTATTTGAGCTGGAAAGCAAATGGAGTTACTTACGTTTGGAACAAAAAAAGTAAAAGCGTTACCATAAGTTGGGAAAATACAAAATTGATATTTGATCAGGACAACCCGAGTAAAAGTAATATTTTACGACCCAAAGACACTTCTGAAAAGGAAAAAAAGAAATTATTGCAAAAGCTGAAAAACTATTTAACAATGATTCTTTTTGGTTAGTAGCGCCGTTCAAAATAATGGACAATAGCGTCGAAAAGCGCTTTATTCCCGCTACATCAGCTGAAAATGCATCCTTACTAATTACCTATAAAAGCGGCGGCTCCACTCCTGGAGATACTTACCAGTGGTTTGTCAATCAAAATTATATACCCACTGCATTTAAAATGTGGGTGTCAATTATTCCAATTAAAGGCTTACCTGCTACCTGGGAAGATTGGAAAGTTTCAAAAACTGGAATTAAGTTGGCACACACTAAAAAAATTGCAAATTTAATACCGTTCCCTATGTCAGAAATTAAAACCTGGAATGTTGCTGAATAAAATTAAACTAATCTGTATTTTTAAATACCTGTTGCCATTTGTAAGTATCGCATTTGCATACGCGCAAACAAATTCTTTACAATTAAAAAAGATTAATGGAGCCAATTTAGTTTCGCCGCCCACATTAGTGGCTCAAAAAACAGTAGCTTCAGTTAAGCAAATAAATGCGAATTGGGTAGCTGTCATACCATATGCTTTTACAAAAGGACATACACCCCAAGTATATTTTAATACAAATTTTCAGTGGTGGGGCGAAAAATTTGAAGGTACATCGCAACTTATTGAGTATGCTAAAAATGAAAAGCTAAAGGTGATGTTAAAACCTCATATTTGGGTAAAAGGTGATGGCTGGGCTGGAGACTTTATGTTGAAAAGTGAATCCGATTGGCTAATTTTTGAAAAACACTATACGGATTACATCCTATCCTACGCTAAAATAGCACAGCGCAGCAAAGTTGAACTGCTTTGTATTGCTACTGAATTTAGAAATGTTGTGAAACAACGACCTCAATTTTGGTGTAACCTAATTCAAAAAATTAAGTCAGTATATACTGGAAAATTAACCTATGCTGCAAATTGGGATAATTATGAAAATGTTACTTTTTGGAATGAGCTGGATTACATTGGTATTGACGTGTACTTCCCCTTGTCAAAAAATAAAACCCCTACTGTTACTGAACTTACTAAATTATGGCAACCGATAACTAAAAACTTGCAACATTTTAGTAGCACTTACAATAAGCCTATTTTATTTACCGAATACGGTTATAAAAGCTGTGATTACTCCACTGCCGGACATTGGAACACGGATGGAAAAGAAATTTTTAACTCCAAAGCCCAAATGAATGCTTATGAAGCTTTATATGAAAATTTTTGGAATAAAAACTGGATAGCTGGTGGCTTTTTATGGAAATGGCATTTAACTCCAATAAATGCTGAAAATACCCGATTTACACCACAACAAAAACCAGTAGTTCAAATTATCAAAAAATATTACAAGTAGTATATATAAAAATATACCAGTTCCTAAATAGAATACGTTTGTAAAAATTTTATTTATTCCCCCAAATAAATAATACCTATAAAAGTATTTTTAGTTTTAACCCCATCTAAAAATTACTAAGTCAATTTACTGTAATCTAAATAAGAACTGATAACACAAAATTTAAAATTTCTGTAGCCAACAATAAAACTACAAAAACGCCTTTATTGCTTATCAAATATGGTAAATATATTCCTTGCACCAAACTCAAATGAGTAAATGGCTATTTTTCTTTAGTGAACGCACTAAATTTTAAAGTGAACTGTATTGCTGGAATAGTATTTCTGCAATAATTAGCATTTGCTGGATAATGTTAACTCATTACAATTTTACAACTGAACTTTATTTAACGATTTTTGACAAGGGTTTTTAACCATCATCAAAAACCCGATAAATAATAAGCTATCGACCTGTATAATGATTTTTTTTTGATACTTGTTCCTTAACTATACTACACTTATGTTTTTATCCTGCCTGAACAGAAAATTTTCAATTTTTATTTTAAGTATTTAAAATCAGAAACGGTAGCAAATTGTAAAGCTGATTATTTTTTATAGTTTTACGTCATAAACATAAATTCCCCCATTGTATAATTTTACCGCTTTACACAATTGTTTTCCCCATTTTTATTTTATCAGCATGTAACTTAATTAACACTATATAATATGGATACAATTAACATTAAAGTTGACACTAACAGCTTAATCGAAATTTTGCAGACTTGTAATTTAGGTAGAGGTTGTTTTACGGAACCTATTAAAGCGGACAGTTTTGCCGAGTTAGATTGCATTACTAAAATACCCGAAACCACAGACAAAATTAAATTTGAAATTTCCAATAATGGCGCTGGACCAACACCTACACTAACTTGCGTTTATTTAGAAAATGTATCAAAAAAAGATATTATTCTGCCAGAATCAAATATTAATGCCATTTACGATGAAGTTTTTGAATGCTCTGATAATAATATCAAAATAGAGAACCGAAAATTATGTATTACCAATAATAAAAATAATCTTTGTAGTATCAATTTAAATAAAAAAACAAGAGGAGTTTTAACCAATTCATTTTTTTCATTTACCGCTATTTTTACCTTAGCTGCTAACGGAACTACTTATTGTTTTAGTATTGATCCTATAATTAGAATTCGTAGAGAAAGATAAATTACAAAAATTAATAATATTATTAGAAATAAGCTAAAGTACATATTGACATACTTTATTATCAACTCTTTTATAATGTTTGCGCAAAATAAAAGAGTTGATAGCTTATTGACTATTTTGAGTGATAATAATTTACCGAAAAAAAAACAGGCTAAAACTTTACTAGACTTGGCTATTTATCATCCTAACCCGAAGAATCAGCTCAATTATGCTAATAAATCTTTGAAAATAGCCTCAGAAATTAATGATCTTAAATTACAAGCTGAAGCCCTAGAAGAAATTTGTCATAATCAAAGAAGTATAGGAAATATTGAACTGTCTTTGAATGCAGCATTCAAAGCGCTGGAATATTATAAAATTTTAAATTTAGAAAAAGATCAAGCAATTTGTTATACCCTCATTGCTTCAAGTTATCTTGTAAATAAAGATTACAATGCAGCTATTAGTTTTTTTTTGAAAGCGAAAAAATATTACCTAAATAAAAACAAATTTTTAGATGCTAATATCACTCTTAATCTAGGTGAAACTTATCGTAATAAAGGGAATATAGATAGTGCTAAAATTTGTTTTAAATATGTTTTAAACAGTAACAAACTGCTTAAAGATGATATTATAGAAAGTTATTCCTTGGGAAATTTAGGTATGGTTTATAACTTTGAAAACAACCTAGCATTGGCAAAACAAAACCTCAATAAAGCCCTTGAAATTTTAAAAAAACTAGATGATCCCTACTCCACCTCAGTGTATATAGCTGAACTAGGTTTAATTGAACAAAAGGAAAATAACTCTGCTTTAGCTGAAAAAAAAATACTAAAAGCCTACGATATGGCTAAACAAGCTGGCTTGAAAGAGCAATTGAGAGATTTCAGCGAAATGTTAACCAATTTATACGAGGAAAATCAACAATTTGATAAAGCCTTTAAGTATCAAAAGTTGTTTCAAATTTACCAGGATAGTTTGGTAAACAAGGAGAATATTAAAAAAATTGAACAGCTCAAAGCGAGCTACGAGATTGAAAAACGGGAAACAGAAATTGGATTGTTAAGCACCATTAATAAAACTCAAAAAAAATGGGTGTTTTCACTAGGAATTGGTATCTCATTATTACTCCTTTTATCCTATTTACTATACCGAGGTAACCTCAATATAAAAAGAAAAAATCAATTACTTGCCACCCAAAAAGAAGAAATTACCAGAAAAGAACAAGAAAAAGCTTTATTATTAAAAGAGCTAAATCATCGTGTGAAAAATAATTTACAAATGATATCGAGCCTATTAAGCTTACAGAGTAATAAATTATCCGGACATCCTGCACAAGAAGCTATCATTACAGGAAAACAACGTGTAGAGGCTTTATCCTTAGTTCACCGAAAATTGTATCAGGAAGGCGTAGACACCCGAATCCATGTAAAAGAATACATTTCGGAACTTATTTTGGGACTATTCCATGGTTTTAACGCTAATTTTGAACCTGAATTTGATATTAAAGATGTAAGTATAAATATTGATTCCGCCATTCCTTTGGCCTTGATTGTAAATGAAATTATTATAAATGCCTTAAAATATGCTTATGTTGATATTGAAAATCCAACCTTAAAAGTGGCAATTGAACCTAAAAGTGAAAATCGATTGTCTATTGAAATTAGTGATAATGGTATCGGGTTTGATTCTTCAAAAACTGAAGCTAAAACAAATTCATTAGGGTTAAAAATCATCAATTCATTAGTACTTCAATTGGAAGGAATAATAAAAAGAACCACTAATAATGGTACCCACTGGAAAATGGATGTAAAAGTGGGGTGATTACTTACAATTACTGTATTTAAAATTTAGCATATTCATTTTTATTTTTTTAAAATTTTCATGGGCAAGTCAAATTAAACTTAAACTAGTATAGGTAATTAAAAAAGTGTCAACCTTTAAAAATTGACACTTTTTTAATTATCTAAAATTTATGCTGACGTAAACAAAACTGACTAAAATTAATTAGCCATTAACTACGACTCCCCCATTAATGTAAATCATTTGTCCTGTAATATACGTAGCATCTTGACGTACCAAAAATACATACGCTGGTGCTACTTCCGATGGCTGTCTGCAGCGCCCTAGCTGTGTTTGGCTTCCTAAGCATATAATTTGAGAGATTAATTAGGCTTCAACCACTTGTTCTTCATGCTTTCCTTCCTTAATTTCTTCAATTACTTTAGAAATAAAATCAGGTAAATCAGCTGGTTTTCTACTAGTAACCAAACCACTATCGACAACCACAGATTTATCTATCCATTTTGCTCCTGCATTAACAACATCATCCTTAATTGAATGATATGAGGTAACTTCTCTATTTTCGATAACACCTGCACTAATTAAAAGCCATGGTGCGTGACAAATGGCCGCTACAGGTTTTCCACTTTCAAAAAATGCACGAACAAATTCCAGTACTGTATCATTTGTTCTCAATAAATCAGGATTAGCTACTCCACCAGGTAATACAAGTGCGTGATAATCGTCTTCATTAACATCTTCAATTAATTTATCTACTTTAATAGCTTCGCCCCAGTTTTCGCCTGACCAACTTTTAATTTCCCCTAATTGGGTAGAAATAATATGTACGGTAGCTCCTTCTTCTTTTAAAGCTTCTAAGGGCTCAAACAATTCTGATTTTTCAAATCCGTCTGTGGCTACTATTGCTACATTCTTGTGCTGTAAATTCATTTTTTTATAATTTTAAGTTCCTGTAACACTATTGTTACTTACTATAAAATTACTGAGCTATAGTACTGAAATGGTGTCGTTTCAATTCTTTTCCTAACGGTATCCGTAAAACCAAAATAGTACATTTGTTAAATAAAAATCAAATCCACTTTAAGTAAAGCTTGTTCAATTCAATTGTATTAAAATCAGTTAAAAAAAACAGATTTTCATAGTTTTTTCAAATTAAAATTTGCTACTGACTTTGCTTAAAACCTTTTTAAAATAAATCAATACCCGTTGTGCATTTGGAGCAAAATTCTGCCAATTCGAGTGATTTTTTAGAATAAAATGGAAAAAAATCGTATCGAGAATAAGAATTTTGACTTAGAAATAGTTCTTAATACACTTTTTCGTGCCTCAAAAGCACTCGAACTGACATTTTAAAAATTTAAGTTTCTAAATGCACAACGAATATATCAATATACTTTTTTAATTTCTGCGTAAGCGCAACAAAACAATTGTATTTACTGTAATTACAATACGTTAATAGTTTTCGAAATACTAACAATTGTTTGGGTTCAGGTATTTAGTTTTTAAGCTAAAGTCTGCGGTAAAATCAATGTAATTTTATGTAAATACAAAAAAAACTTATGATCATTTTAATGGTTTTTTTGATACTCAATTTGGTATTGGCATTATTCCAATTGGTATTAACGATTATCGAACTCATTGATTTAAGTAGTCGTGATTTATAAATTTTTGATTGAATTTACAAATCATTAATGGCTTAAATATTTCATCAAATAAGTAGTTTCAATGTTTCAGAATTTAAAAATTTGTAGCCAGTTTTATTACCCTATGATGAGTAGGATTGAAAAAAGCAATATGATTATAAATTGTTTTGTAGTTAAATAAGAACTTAAATTTTAAAATTATGGAAAGAAGATTTAAACCTAAAGACAAATTAAATGAGAATAAACCAAAATATGGCAATCCAAATTTAACTTCAAGAGAAATTAAAATTAATTCCGAAACAATTATTGAAAAGCAAAAAAATCGTTCGTCAAAATAATGGTATTCTATCAAAAAGCACCTTTGTTAATTAAAGGTGCTTTTTTTTATATCAAACTCAATATTTACGGACTCTTTAATTGTAGATTAGTTATTAAAGTATTTGAGTTACCTGTTAACAGGTCTAATTTTCCATCCAAATAATTTTTTTCGCTTGATACTTCAAAACTATAATCAAAATTACAGCTATTGTTTATTAGTTTTAAAACAAAAAAAGCCGCATTGAAAATGCAGCTTTTTTAAAAGGTTTTAAATTTATATTTTATCACACTATAGGTAAATCTATAATGTGATTATATGATTTGTTTTTAGTATGTTCCAAATAAAAATTTAGTTGTAAATTCTATTAAAACACCTTTGCTAATAATTTGGATATTATTCTATATTTAAGCTTGAGTATTGATTGCAAGGTGAAACTACAAAAACTTTTTCAATAAATAGTACAGACCAAATTTGCGGGTAGTTGTGGCAATGAGTGGTTGCAGCCACACTTTTGGATCTAAATTATTGGCAGCGACAGTTTTTACTGCTTTAAGTTCTTCAATAGCAATTTGTCTTTTTAATTTTAAAACTTTTAATTCGTTTTCTATTTGTTCAAAATCCTGATACATATTACAATTTTTTATTTTTGAAAAAAGGTTTTGCCCAACTTTTTTACAATTGCGCTATCAATTAGTTTTTTTCTTAACAAATAAAGAATTAAGCTAATACCAAATACTATTAACGATGAATACATTAGAGCAAGGCTAGTGTCCCCAATATATGTGGCTAACTTTAAAATACCTGCAATCATTAAAAATGTAGCTCCCACAAAACACAATCCGCCTATAAGTAGTATTTTTATTAAAAAGGAAAACGATAAAGATATTTGTTGAAATACCTTTAATTCCAGATAATCCTGAGTGGCTTCAATATAATCTTCGCTGCTTGAAATGGCTTGTTTGGATGCTGTATTTATGGAATTTAAAATGCTCATAGGTAAAAAAGTTTCAGTTAAAAATAGAATTACACAGTTTTTTGTAATTTTTTATTTTTTGCTTTTAACTTAGCTAATTTACTTTCTAAAGAAACTATTAAATCATCAGCCTTGTAACTTGCATCACTAACGATACCTTCCAGTTGTTCTTCCAATGTCAACTTTTTTGTACTAAGGGTATCAGCCAAATTGTTTCTGATTACTCCTGCCTCATCCATCATTTTATTTTTCAAAACAGTAGTTTCAGTAGCTAATTTTTTTTGTGCTTCATTAGCACCTTCCTTAATTGCTTGACGTGTATTGATTCCTTTATCAGGCGCAAATAAAATTCCAAGTATTGCTCCAATTGCTGTACCTGCTAATAAACCTAATCCTGTGTTTGTGTTATTGCTCATAATTTAAAGTTTTAAGGTTAATAGAAATTAATTCTTAACTTCTCATACAAAGATCAATATATACTGTAGTTTAATTTTGCTCAAATAAAGAAGAAGCTTGCTTATTTACAATCGCAAAAACGGTGCATACTTTATTAAATTGAAGCAATACTTTAAAGTAGCGGACTAAAAAAACGAGCGCTACCTTCCAACAATCGTTGAGTTAATGGTCGCTCTTTAAAAGTATCCAATGCTAATTTTTTGCAGGATTTAGAATCATCATTAAACAAATCGTCCAAATTTTGAGCTACCGATTTATCATAAATAAGCATATTGGTTTCGTAATTATGCTCAAAACTACGATGGTCGAAATTACCTGATCCTACCGAAGCAACCTCCTTATCTACTACAATAACTTTGCTATGAGAAAATTTGCCAATTTGGAGGTAAATTTCCACTCCAGCTTGCAATAATTCTTCAAAATAAGAAAACATACTAAAAGTAGCCATTTTAGAATCTGTTTTTTGTGGAACCAATATCCGTACATGAACGCCACTAAGAGCCGCAATTTTTATAGCTTGTAATAGTGCTTGATTAGGAATAAAATAAGGGTTTGTAATACAAATACTTTTTTGCGCCACGTTAATTAGCATTAAATACTGTTGCAGTACGGATAATTGTTCGGAATCAGGACCACTAGCAACTAATTGTATTGTCGATTTGCCTGCTTTTTGTTGTTTTGGCAAATACGTATTTCCGTGCAATAAATCCTCGTTACTGGCAAAAAAGTAATCTTTTATAAATACTCTGTGTAAACTATTAACAATAGGACCTTGCAATTGCAAATGCATATCATTCCAAATCCCTAATTCATCGCCTTTTTTTATATACTTGTCTGATATATTCATACCACCTGCAAATCCAATAGTGCCATCAATAATGATGCTTTTGCGGTGGTTTCTGTAATTGATAGTAAATAAAAAACTTCCGTACTTTAGCGGCATTACGGGGTATACACTAGCTCCTAAGGATTTTAACTTTTTTAATTCTATTTTTTTTGCTGTATAACTGCCAAAGGCATCATAAATCAATCGAACTTTTACACCTTCAGCTAACTTATCGGCAAGCAAACTGCATAATTTAGTTAGTATTTCTCCTTGTTCAAAAATAAAATATTGTAAGTGTATAAAGCTTTTTGCTTTTTTTATTTCTTCAAAAATTATGCTGTAGGCGTTTGATCCATTGTCTAGTAATTTTACTGAATTATTTGCTAACACCTTAAAATGAGTGGTATTTTCAATTAAATATGCCAGGCGTTGTTTATTAACCGATTTAAAATCAACCTCCGATTCTCCTACTACATTTTTGTCAAAGTTTTTATTATAAAGCTTTCGTTTTGTAGTTTCCTTTAACTGAAAAAATTTAAATTTTTGTCTGTTAATTCCTAGCAAAATATAAAGTATAGCGCCTAAAAAAGGTAAAAAAATGACCAACAATAACCAACTAAAAGAACGGGTTGGCCTTGCTCCAAATAATATAATTGTAATAGCCGCGGCAATGGCTATCAAAAAATGTAATATTCCTAGAATCCAAAGCATACTGTTAACTTAAAATTATTGACTAAAAATTGCAACACTTTTAACAAACCTAAGCGAAATAAAGCTTAATTAGAAGATTTATGCTCAATCTTTGTAAGAAAAATTGTTTTTTTTAACCTTAACATAATTAAGCATTGGAAATCAGTTTATTCTAAATTTAATTCAATCGTGTTCTATTTTTAATTGGTACAAAAATAAATGGACATCCAAATTGGATGCCCATTAACTAGTATTTATTTTCATAACAATATACTATTACTATACACGTCGTCCCCTAATTAAGGATACTACAAATAAAATTAAAAATAAAAAGAAGCAAATTTTAGCTATTGAAGCTGCTCCTGCCGCTATACCTCCAAAACCTAATACTCCAGCTATAAGTGCTAATATTATAAATGTGATTGTCCAACTTAACATAATTCATTGTTTTAAATTATTATTTAAACCTATCGTTTAAATTTCTAATACAAATATCTCTATATAGTATATTTTAACTTTGCTGATACACTAAATTGATTTGCTCAATAAAAATTTCAGGTCATTCATTTTCTTTAAGAATTGTTGATGTGTTATATTTGACATTATCAAACATCAATTTACTGAAATGAACAAATCCATTATTGTTGGAGACTATAGCTTTAACGATATAGTGTTAGATACCGCTAAACAGTTTTCAATTGAACCAGAAAGCGATAAAAATGAATTTTGCGTCCGTGTTCCCAAGGAAGTAGGTAAAGGATATATTAAAACCACTGAGTTTGATAATGGAATTGGTGTAGTTGATTATGATTAATTGATAAACGAACCTTTCCACTTTAAACTAAAAAAAGGAATTGTGCATCCGCTTAAATTTGTGTTTAACAGACAAACAACATTTAAACACAAATTTGATGGTCAAAATGAAGTACATGAAATTAAACGTTTAGAGTGTGCCATTACCTCATCTAATCAGATTAATGTCCATGAGTTTATAATTCCTGAAAATGAACCTATATGTATTTTTAGTTTAGAAATTAATAGAAAAAAATTTGAAAAAAGTATAGAGAAATTTATACCCGACATGGATGATGATTTGGTTACACTATTTAGGGATGTAAATGGTGTGAATCAATTTTATCATAAATCGCAATACAGCATACAAATTGCTGAATTAATAAATGAATTCACCGATTGCGAATTAGAAGGTTTTATGCGGAACGTATTTTTAGAAAGTAAAGCTCAAGAAATTTTAGTGCTTACGCTTAAACAATATTTAGGTAATTTGAGCGAGCCTGAAAAGCAAAAAATATTAAGACAATCTACGATTAAAAGTATTAAAAAAGCCACTAAAATAATTAAAAAAGAGTTATCTGACATTAGTAATGTTGCCAAACTTGCCAACGAGGTAGGATTAAGTTCCAATACGTTGCAGCAAGGATTCAAAGCATTGTTTGAGTTATCAGTTAATGATTACATAAGAAACTACAGAATTGAGAAAGCGAAGGAACTTATTGAAACCTCAGGTATGAACATTACCTAAATTACTTATCAAGTTGGTATAAATTCTCGCAGTTATTTTTCAAAATTATTTAAAAAGAAATATGGTATTACACCAAAACAGTATTATTCAAAGGACGGTAAGAGAAGATATTAATAACGACGATTCTGCATCTACATAACCTATACACTATTTTTTAGGAATATTATCATAAACAACCGGTTCCAACATAGTGGAATAAGAAATACCCATAGTGTATAAATCTTTTGCTATGGAATGAAAATTTAATTTTATTGTTGTGTTATTTTCTAATAAATTATTACAAACCTTTGTGTCCGAATCTTCTGATAACCATACGAATTTTTCATATTCACTTAATACTCGTGGGGAAAAGTTACTTAAATTTTGAATTTTTTTAATTCGCGGATCCACGGTTCCAAGAGCAATACTAAATGTAATAAAACCATCAGCTAACTTATTGTAGTACCCCGCTAGATATAATGGTTTGTTTTTTTTAGCAAAAATATAATATGGATAAATTAATCCATTGTGTAAATGAGAAACAAAAAAACCTGTTACTAATATGACGCAGCGTTTAACTGAGGTAGATTGTTTGAAAAATACATTATTTTTTTTAAACTCGGGAGTAACTGTTAAGGTATCCAAAATACTTTGAAACACCCCCCAATCCCCCAAATAATTTTCAGGTAACAGTCCCCATATACCATAATCAATAGCTTCGGCAGAATTTGAAGTAATCACAGGCATGATATTCTCTTCAAAACTACTAATCAGTGGTTTTGTTGTATATATTTTAGGATATTTTAAAGGCAGACCAACAAAATCTTCTAAACTTTCCTTATTAGCTGTATTTGAAAATTTATATTTCATACCTAGGTGTTATTAACACTAAAATCACAAATGCATATTATAAAGATTACTTTTATTTCGCTTAAACTTTAAATGTAAGTTATAAGCAGATAAGTCAACAATTTATAAAAGTGCCGACTTACTGCTTGAAATAATTTTTTATTATATATTTAAACTTTAAGCTTAATGGAGATCATCCAATGTTTTAACAGTATCTAAACTTGTTTTAATTACCGATAACTGGCTATCAATAATTTCTTTAGCCTCTGAGGTTAATGAAATTTCATTTAAAACTTCTTTATAGTCTTCAATAGCTTTTTCTTCTCCACGTATTGCTTCTTCCAAAATTGCTTCACTATTATTGGAACTAACAATCGACTTTAAATCCATCCAAGCTCTGTGCATTGTGCCGCTAACCGATCCATCAGTGTCCGTGGGGTTTTGTTCAAAAGTACCAATCACAGTTTTTAATTGGTCTGTAAACATTTCCCTTTCTGTTGATTTTCTCTCAAAAAAAGATTTTAAGGCTAAATTATCAACATTTTCAGCTGCATTTTCATAACCTTTCTTTGCATCATATGTACGTATCAATAAATCATTTAATTTATTACCTACTTTTTCTGTATATGTTTCCATGAAAATTTATTTTAAATAGTAACCCATTTGATTGATGTGAGTTATTTCCATCTGCGACAAAGTTAACAACACATTAATCGCATAGATAGTTCAAAAAATAGTTTCATTAACTCTTATAAGAATATAATACCAATTAAGAAAAGTTTTATTGCCGAAAACACCAAATAATTTTCAAAGTATACTAAATTACTATTATTAGGACGCTACTATTCAGTTTTTTCGGCATGCTATCATTTTACGCAAAAAACTCATTTTTTGTTTGAGAACATATCCATTTCATAAGAGCAAAGCAAGAAGGTACCACTCTAGTAATTTTGTATTAAACAGAAAATGAACTTATTAATTCTTTTAATTTTCATTTTTATGAAACTGATTATCAATAAAAAAAGATCCAATAATTTCATGGATTAAATATGATCAGAAAATTACTTACATTATTATTAACTCAAAAATTTAAATAAATGAATTATTTGAACATGAATAACGAAAAATTAATTCCTGTAGTTTCAGAATTAAATATACTTTTAGCTGAATATCATATGTATTATCAAAAACTACGAAATTTCCATTGGAATATTATTGGAAAAAACTTTTTTGATTTACATGAAAAATTTGAAGATTTATACGGAGATGCACGCACCAAGATTGATGAAATTGCAGAACGTATTTTAACTTTACAATATCACCCAATTAGTAAGTATAGCGAGTATTTACAAATTGCAAAAATACAAGAATCTGATAGTCTTATTTCAGATAAAGAAATGGTTGAAATTCTATTAGGTGATCATGGCACATTATTGTCACAAATGAGAAAAGTGGTAAAAAACGCCGATGAAGCTACGGATGAAGGTACTATTGATCTAATTGGTGCATACATCAGAGAACTTGAAAAATCAAGCTGGATGTTGAACGCTTGGTCCAAAAGCACTGCTGATACTTTAAAAACTATGGAGGTTAATGAACCTGCCTAAAAAAATATACTAGATCTATTTAAAAGTTATTATTTTTTATAATTATGCTTTAAACAGATTCAAACGTTCCCATACTAGACCATTTTTTTTGGGTGTTACAAATCAATTGCGAGTCTAATATTGGAATATTTTAAATTCATCATTTTTCATTCATATTTTATTGCAAACACATCCATATGCAATCCGTAAGATCATTCAATAGTGAAAAAATAATATAAAAAATACAACATGAATATAATTTATGAATACACCAATGTAAGTGGAAGTCAAAGGCTAGAATCTTACGTTGAAGAAAAAATGGCGCTTTTAGGTAAAAAATATCCATTTATAATTAGAGCTGATGTTTTTTTTAAAAAAGAAAATACTGAAGATAATGCCAATAAAGAATGTGGAATACGATTGAGTGTTCCTGGACCAAGATTATTTGCCAGTTCCAGCAAGCAAAGTTTTGAAACTGCTATTAATGAATCTATTAAAAGTTTGGCAGTTCAATTAGAAAAGCAAAAAAGTAATTACAATACTTACCATAATTAATTAGGTATTTAAATACTGAATCAAATAAAAGACTGCTATTTCAAGCAGTCTTTTATTTGATTCAGTATTTATTCATAATTTTCAAACATTACTATATTTTATGAATTTAAAATTTGAATAAAGTAACAGCAAATTCAGGTTACCTGCTGTAATCTTCTATTCTTCATTTCAACTATTGAATCCTACCTACTCAAAAACTTTCCATTTTCATTAACTACTGCCCACTTGTGATTATTTATTTTATCCGTTGAAATACAATTAACTTTTGCCATAATACTATTACTAAAATTTTTACTTGAATTGGCAATATATACGCGTGTAAGCATTTTTTTGGCTGCAAACCTAGGAATTACTTGTTTCCATTTATTAGTATTTTTTGAAAAAATATGAAAATTGAATATAGCAATATTTCCTTTTGTAGGAGGAAACACATCAGTCCGATCGGCAGGCATTTCCTTCATTGTAAAACATAATCTTTGTGATCTCAGATTTGTTTTTGAATAGCGCGTTCCCCAACCAGAATTTCCTGTAAGCACAAAAATAAACTTACCTCTTAATTTGTTTACTGAAGGCCATCCGTAGGCTGAAATATTTTCAACTAGTGACACCCTATTGTTTACAAACATTTCTCTCGGTTTATACACTAGACTTTCATTAAAATAATTTTTTAAATATACATCTATCTGATCATGAAAATTTTGGTATCCGCCATTTTTACTTTTTACATCTAATTTTACCATAACGGGGTGGTGATTTGGTGTTATATTATGCCAATCCAATAATTCGCTCAGGTATCTTGAAAATTTTGGGCCTGTATTCGTTAAATGATTTACAGTCCAAAGTCCAGCATCTACTCGTCCATTTTTAATTGGTTTTGTGTGTCTCCAAATATCAAATTCAAGCCCCATACAATTTCCATTATAACTTGTTTTACCATTTTTTTTATAATGTGTAAGCTGCTGAGCAATGGATTCCCTACGCTCATAAGAATTGTGCGATCCTTTAAATGATATTTTATTGTACGGCACGTTTTTATTTGCCGGACCAATTTTAGCACCCAAATTAAAGTGTTCATTTAACTCTACCGAAGGTTCTGGAATTAAATCCGTTTTACTAAAAAGATCATCATCAATCTGTTGAACTGAATTTACTTGTTCATTTTTGTCTGTAATTGCCTCCTTCTCACATTGAAAAAACATAAAGACAATACTAAATAATCCTACTAATTTTAACTGTTTCATTATATGTAGTTGTTGGTTTTAAACATATACCAAACTACTATGAGTGTAAAAAAATATGATTAAGCTAAAATGAAGGTTTGTTCATTAAAAGTAGCTTTATTTTAAGCTAATATTATGTATATCCTCTTTTTATTAAAAATCGTTTATACTTAATTAATAAATCAATGCGTATTATATCAAAAAAACGATAACTTTTTTTACTTTCGTTACCTGAATAAAACACAAATTACTCAACCACCCAATGCGAATTCATTTCACTATAATTTTGGTTATCTCATTCATTATTTCTGCAGTAGCGCAAACTGATCAAGAAATACTTGAAAAAAAGGACAATACTATAAAAGGTCAATTTGAAGAGTTGCTTAAATCCTCAAATAATTATAAAGATTTTAAAGTCATTAAACGTCAAAGTTTTATTATTTTAAAGAAAAACACCTTAGATAGCTTAAAAGGTATTGAAAAAGAATTAAGTGTTGCTCAATCTAAAATTACTGAACTTAAAAAACAAATTGATATTACTAAGACCTCATTGACAAGTACCAATGAAAAACTTGAAACGGCTACAACTGAAATTGATTCTATTTCGGTATTAGGGCAGCAAATTACAAAGCAATCTTTCAAGTCCATCACGGGCGGAATTTTTATTGGTCTTTTAGCGCTTCTTGCTTTTTTTATTTTTAAATTTAGAAGAAGCAATACAGTTACTAAAAATGCTATAGCATCCTTAAATGATGTTGAAAAAGAATTTGAAGATCACCGAAGACGTGCTTTAGAAAGAGAACAAGTAGTCATGCGAAAACTTCAGGATGAAATTAATAAGCATAAATAGCAAGGTCTTTAGTTAATTTTTGGTTTTCTAAAATTATTTCTTTCCATATTTGCATAAATTTATTTCAACATGCGAATAGATATTATTACCGTTGTACCTGAAATTATGAAAAGCCCCTTTGAGGCTTCAATAATGAAGCGCTCAATTGAAAAAGGACTAATTGACGTACATTTTCACAATTTAAGAGATTATGTTACCGATAACTACAAACAAATTGACGATTACCAATTTGGAGGTGGCGCAGGTATGGTAATGATGATTGAACCCATTGATAAATGCATTAGTAAATTAAAATCTGAAAGAATATATGACGAAGTAATTTATATGACGCCAGATGGAGAAACTCTAAATCAAAGCATGGCTAACGGTATTTCACTTAAAAAAAATATTATTATACTTTGCGGACATTATAAAGGGGTGGATCAAAGAGTACGCGATCAGTTTATTACTAAAGAAATTTCCATTGGTGATTACGTCCTATCCGGCGGTGAACTTGGTGCTGTAATTTTATGCGATGCTATTATAAGACTAGTGCCTGGTGTGTTAGGTAATGAAACTAGTGCACTAACCGATTCATTTCAAGATAATTTACTGGCACCACCTATTTATACGCGACCTGCCGAATACAAAGGATGGAAGGTTCCAGAGGTATTAACTTCAGGAAATTTCCCTAAAATTGAAGCTTGGCGCGAAGAACAAGCTTACTTGAGAACAAAGGAAAAACGTCCTGATCTTTTGGAGGATTGAAAACTTTATACCGTTTTTAGCATTGAGTTTCCCATGTAATTTTTAACTGGTTATTTTGCTATAAGATAACATTGAAACTAAAGCGATGCTTGTATTTTATTTCTTGTTAAAACAAAAAACTCCTAATTTTGATTTGAGTAATTTTAAAAACGAATCAATATTAAATTTTAAAAATTTATACCTCCTCAAATATTTAACCGCATTAAAAATATAGTGGAGACTATATTTTTACTTAATTTTACTCTAAAACCACTTTATGTCAGCATTAAACAAAGAATACAAAAGAGTCACTGTCAAAAGCCTAGTTGAAATGAAATCCAACGATGAAAAGATTTCAATGCTAACCGCATACGATTATACTATGGCAAAAATTGTAGATAATGCTGGTATCGATGTTATTTTAGTGGGTGACTCTGCCTCAAACGTTATGGCGGGGCATGAAACTACTTTACCTATTACTTTAGATCAAATGATATACCATGCCAGCGGTGTAGTAAGAGCTGCTAAACGAGCTTTAATTGTAGTAGACCTCCCTTTTGGAAGCTACCAAAGTGACCCAAAAGAAGCATTGCGTTCTTCAATTAGAATAATGAAGGAATCAGGAGGACATGCCGTAAAGCTTGAAGGAGGAAAGGAAATTAAAGATTCCATAAAAAAAATATTAAATGCAGGGATTCCTGTCATGGGGCATTTAGGACTAACTCCACAATCCATATACAAATTTGGTACTTATACTGTGCGCGCTAAGGAAGAGGAAGAAGCTGAAAAGCTAATTCAGGATGCCTTATTTTTAGAAAAATCAGGATGTTTTGCCATTGTTCTTGAAAAAGTACCTGCTAGTTTAGCTAAAAAAGTTGCTTCAAAATTAACCATTCCAATTATTGGTATTGGGGCAGGAAATGGCGTAGACGGTCAAGTTTTAGTATTGCATGATTTATTGGGTATGACCCATGAATTTAATCCGCGCTTTTTACGACGCTATTTAAATTTACATGATTTAATGACTGAAGCGGTAGGAAACTATGTAAAGGATGTAAAAGCTGTTGACTTCCCAAATGAATCTGAACAATATTAAAGAAACCTTGCTTAAAATATTCTAACGTTTGTTAAAAAGCTTAGCCTTTTAGAAGTAGAGATTTATGAATACATTTTTTACATTTAGTTAAAAATATAATCACGCTATTTCATTAAGCTGGTGATTAAAAACAAAACCATAATATAATCAAACTTATATTATGGTTTTGTAGACCAAAGAGCGGCTCATTATAACCTGCTCAAGCAAATGCAAGTACAACTACGCTTCTAAATCCCCTACTCCTTCCAGTTGTTAATTTTTTTTTAGCGTTTAAATTCTTAATAATTGCAATATTTTACCTTTTAAAGCTGATTTTAACTTATCGAATAAAATTAACATTAACATCTTTTAACACTTGATAGTTGAAGCTTCAGTATTTTTACAAAAAATATGTATATGAGTAAAAAACCTGATCAGGTTGTTTTTGACAACGAATTGCAAGCTTATAATGCTAAAATTACTCCGTATGCTACTAACATCGGTGCTCCTAAAATTGAAGTTAATGACATTACGCAATGGAAAAACAATACAGTAAGCAAAGTAAATCATCAGTTGAGCGCAAAATTTAAAGAAATACAAGATGAGTATGAAAAATTAATGCAACAGTACGAATATAACAAACTGATTTACGAAGCAAAATTTAGCTTTGAACCTACTATAGGAAAAATATATCACCTATACAAAAAAGAGGACGAAAGCACTTTTCTTTCGTTACTTGCTCCCAATGAATGTAATTTTAATTACATAAAAAGCTTTCGTTTAAACGCTGATCAAATTTGGGAAACTGTTTAAAAAAGTATCTAAATAGACCTTAATACCCAATAAATATTCTAAAAAGCTAATTGAATTAAATAACTTTAATAAAGTACGCTAAATAATATTATGATTAACCCGTTTTGCATTTGTCACTTGGTTCATTTTTTAGATGATCATTGGAAAATGAACAATTGTTTTCTGCAACTGAATACTAAATTGTAATTCTTAACGGGGAGGTACTGTTGTCTTCTACTTTTAAATTTAAAGTATCTATTATTCTTTAGTATTACGCTTATATATGATATTAAGGCATTTTTTTAAAAGCAACAGAATACATATTTGTAATTAAGTCCAATGAAACAAATGTATATACAAAAAGACCATCTTTAATACAGACGGTCTTTTTGTTATAAAATCAAACTATTTATAATAGTAATATATTTTTCTTAGTCGTTATTAATTAAACGGAATTCAGTTCTTCTGTTTGCAGCATGCTCACGCTCAGTACAAGAAACTCCATCCTTACATCTGTTTTTAAGTCTACGTTCTCCGTATCCATTAGCTACTAAACGGCTATTATTCACACCTTTTGATATTAAGTAATTCACAACTGATTGTGCTCTTCTTTCCGATAAAGATTGATTACTAGTGGCACTACCTCTGGAATCTGTATGTGAAGCAATTTCCATTTTTGAACCTTGATTATTAGCCAAAACTGGTAATAAACGCGTATCAATTAAATTTTTAGCTGTCGAAGTTAATGTAGCAGAACCTGTATTCCAATTAATTGGCAAGGCCGAATATTCAACCAATTTACAATCAACTTCTTTCCAAGTTGTTAAACCTCCTTTTTGAGTCTGTACTTCTTTAGATACAGTTTTAAAAGTTGCAGGGATTACATCTTCAGTTGTAGCTGCATCAGTATCTAAAACCGTTTTTGTTATATTAGCGTATTCAGCAGGAATTTCAATTTCTTCGACTCTTGCTGGTGTAGCTACAACTCTTTTAGTATAAGATCCATTTTGAGAAGCTATTGGTGATCTGGATACAGAGGCATCATTAGCCAATGTACGTACTGATACCGTTGTATATTCAGCAGGATACCCTTTATAACACCAGTAACGGCAGTCATTTGGATTGCTAGACGCACAATCAGGCGCAGGTGCACCAAGTTCCCATTGAGCGTAAGCTGCTTTTACCTCAATAGTTTCTGAACCACTTCCAAAAGATGCTGGGGTTACAGCTAATGTAGAGCCTCCTTGTTTTTTTACATAAGTTACAGTTTCTGTTTTGTATGTAGCCGGAATAACTTTTAATTTTTTGCTCGCTTCCTTTACTAATACTCGCTCAGTTACAGTTTTATAAGTTGCTGGAATAACCTTTAGCTTTTTGTACTCTGGGCTCACTTGTACTTGCACTGTTTGGGTTTCATAAATATCAGGAGTTGTACAACGAACATAACATTTTCCTGGCTCTGGATTAGATGGTAAATCCTGCGCTTGAGCAACAATACCTGTGGCTAAGGCTGTAATTGTAAAGATAATTTTTTTCATTGTTTTAGAATTTAATAGTGTTGATCTTGATAACTAAGTTACAAAAAACATACTTTTTATGTTAAATTTAGATATCTAATTATTTTAATTGTTCTTTTTTTCGATGAAACAAATAAAAAATAGGTCAAAAAACAAATAAACAATTCAAAATAACTAATCAGATTTTAATTTATCCAATTAAAAACCTAATATTAAGACAATTAAATATTAACGAATACATATTTTAACAGGAATAATTATATTTTTCTTACAAGTTAGTTTGTTGTTTGAAAACTAAATTGAATGTATTAAATTTGATTAATGTTCTACATTGAAAAAGACCAAAACGATAATTATGTTTTTCATCTTAAAAGTGATGACAAACATACTATAGCATCAAGTAAACCTTATAGTGATTTGTCTGCAATAAATAAAGAAATTGATTATGTAGCGCAAAACACAAATTTGGATAGAATTTATGAACGCAAAACCACGAAAAACGGTCAATTTTACTTTAATATTTTAGATCAAGAATTACAAACCGCAGCAGCCAGTCAACTATACAACTCAAAGGCTGGACTTGAAAATGGGATAAAAGCTGCTAAAGAATTTGCAAAACAGCATCAAATTAAAAAAGTATTTTAGTTAGGTAGCCTCATTTGTATTTGTATTTTTGTCGAAGTAATTAACCACTACTTATTATGATAAATCAAGATACTATTTTAGATCTTAGAAATCGCCTGGTTGCGTTAAGGAGGTATCTTTGACGTTGATGCCAAAAACATAGAAATTTCTAATCAAGAAGAAAAAACTTTTTCGCCCGACTTTTGGAACAAACCTAAAGAAGCTGAGGCACATATGCGTGTACTCAATAATTTAAAAAAATGGGTTAAAGATTATGAAAAAAGTGAACAACTTCTTGAAGATTTGGAAGTTCTTTTTGAATTTTTCAAAGAAGGTGACACCTCTGAAAATGAATTAAATACACAAGCAAAACTTACTACTACACATATTGAAGATTTAGAATTCCGAAATATGCTGAGTGAAGAAGGTGATAATTTGGGAGCCGTATTACAAATTACTGCGGGTGCCGGTGGTACTGAAAGTTGTGATTGGGCACAAATGTTAATGCGTATGTATGTCATGTACTGCGAAAAACAAGGCTTTCCAATTAAAGAACTCAATTTTCAACAAGGTGATGTTGCTGGTATAAAAACAGTTACACTAGAAATTGATGGAGAGTATGCTTTTGGATGGCTTAAAGGTGAAAATGGCGTGCACCGTTTAGTACGTATTTCCCCATTTGATAGCAACGCTAAAAGGCACACTTCATTTGCCTCAGTATATGTTTATCCATTAGCTGATGATTCTATTGAAATAGATATAAATCCTTCGGAAATATCATGGGAAACCATGAGATCTTCTGGCGCTGGCGGACAAAATGTAAATAAAGTTGAAACTGCCGTTCGATTACGTCACCATCCTTCAGGGATTGTAATTGAAAATTCAGAAACGCGATCACAATTGGATAACAAAACAAAGGCTATGCAATTATTAAAATCTCAGCTTTATGAAATTGAGCTTAAGAAAAAGCAGGCCATGCGCGATGAAATTGAAGCTTCTAAAATGAAAATTGAATGGGGTTCGCAAATAAGAAATTATGTAATGCATCCTTACAAATTAGTTAAAGACGTTAGAACAGCTGAAGAAACTGGAAATGTAGAAGCTGTAATGAATGGCGCTATTGATCCATTTTTAAAGGCTTTTTTAATGGCTACAGGTCAAAAAGACACTGAAGAAACGCTTTAATTACATATATTTTTACAAAGAACTAAAAAGCATTGGAAACACTAGCTGTTTCCAATGCTTTTTAGTTTAATACTGAGTCTAGCCTATCTGCCAATTCTAGCTTCAAGTACGTTTTCAATACTATTCGGAATATTTTCAAACAAATCATATCCAGTTAAGGATTCTATTGCATTTACCGATGTAGTAAAATTTCTCCAATTGGTACTTATTCCTTGATCATTGGGTACGTTAATTGCTATAATTCTAGTAGATGTGGTTACCCGATTGATGTCATTGGAACCATTTGGTAATATTAAAGCCACTTTCCAAAAAGAATCTGGAACGGTGATATTCCCATTACTAATGGTAGTATTAAACCCATTTTTACCAACTCCTCCCCTTCCTGCAACACCTGAAATTATATGAATTTCATTACCATTTGTTGTTAATGAACGTAAGTAATTTTCAAAACTACTCCATGATCGTTGGTTATTATCCGCTGCTTGCGGTGCAATATTAGTCATAAAAAAAGTATTGGAATTATCAGTTCGACTATCATTTCGGTCGGCAGAAGGGCAAATATGCCCTCGGTCATATCCTGATCCTCTGTAACTGGTATCACTTGCTTTAAAAAAACTACTTGGCAATATTGCATCTTGTCTAAAACAATTACACCTTCTGCTTGATCCTGTCCAAGCGCTACTTAAATGCCAACTCACCCAATTGGCAGTACCACGACTATTGTTGTAGGACATGGTATATTGATTTCTGGATAAAAAATAATTATTAGCGCTTGAATTGTTAGCGTTTGATGGATTTCCAAAGGTAAGGTTGCTATCTCTACTAGCACTACCTGGCTGTGGCTGAGGACTGCCTCCTCCTCCATTCCCATCAGTAATCACCTCAACATTATCAATATTAATTCGGTTGGAACCTCCTCCAGTTTTATAAATTCCAAAGCGTAAAGGCCTTGTTTCATTAACAGTTATTGTAGTGGTATTTAAAGTTGAAGAGCTTGTTGTAATAGTATTTCCCATAAAACTCCAATCCCTACCATCGTTAAAGGAAACAATCAGCCTCCAGGTGGAATTGTTATCGGATCCAAATTTGGAATGCCTAATTCGTATGGCGCTTGCTCCATTATTCATATTGAACGACATAAGTAAAAATCCCTCGTTTCTAATTCTTGCGGATTGTTTTCCGAATTTTATGTCCGAAGATAAATCCCCAAGCAAAGCGTCATTAAATTGCCAGTTCCCTGAAGCTAAATTTACGGATGCATTAGCATAGCTTGATTTTGATCCATTTTCAAAGGTTTCCGTAAAACCAAACACTTTTTTTCCAAAATTATGATCATGCGGACCTTGATTGTCATAATTTGAAATTTCAGCATCAATTTCACCATTAATAATTAATCCAGCGGAATTCCAAGTTCCTTCATTCAATTCTGTTTCATCAACAGCACAGCTCACCATGCTAAATAAGCTTACAGCTATGATTCCTAAATGTTTAAAATTCAATAATTTCATGTATACCTAATTTGAGTTAAGCACATGAAGTTACTTGTCACTTCAAGTAATATCGTTAAACAAAGGCTATCCTATTATTAAAAATCCATTACCAAAATCGTATAATTATCAATTATTATTAAGCTAAGATTATCAAAAGCAAACTACCTTTTTGTAATTTCGTTTTTCAAAATTTTAACTATGGATTTAACTTTTAATAAAAACGAAGATCATAACCGACAACTCGCATCTGAATTAAGGAAAAAAATTTCTAAAGTTGCATTAGGTGGAGGTAGCAAACGTATTGAAAAGTTACATAGTAAAGGCAAAATGACGGCTCGAGAACGCATTGACTACTTACTTGATAAAAATTCCGATACAATTGAAATTGGCGCCTTTGCTGGCGAAGATATGTACCAAGAGCATGGGGGTTGTCCGAGTGGTGGCGTAGTTGCTAAAATCGGCTACATTAAAGGTAAGCAATGCATTGTTGTTGCTAATGATGCCACTGTAAAAGCAGGGGCTTGGTTTCCTATAACTGCAAAAAAGAATTTACGTGCGCAGGAAATTGCTATGGAAAACAGACTGCCTATTATTTATTTAGTAGATAGCGCCGGCGCTTATTTACCACTACAAGATGAAGTATTCCCTGACAAGGAACATTTTGGGCGTATTTTTAGAAATAATGCCCAAATGAGTAGTATGGGTATCACCCAAATTGCTGCCGTTATGGGCAGCTGTGTAGCTGGTGGTGCTTACCTACCAATTATGAGCGACGAAGCTTTAATTGTTGATAAAACAGGAAGTATTTTCCTTGCGGGAAGTTATTTGGTTAAAGCTGCTATTGGAGAGGATATTGATAATGAAACCCTAGGCGGAGCTGCTACACATTGCGAAATTTCGGGAGTGACTGATTACAAAGCTGAAGATGATAAAGATTGCTTAGATAAGATTAAGAGTATTGTTTCTAAAATTGGAGACTATGACAAAGCGGGTTATAATCGCACTACTGTAGAAAAACCTAAAGAAAAAGAAGAAGAAATTTTTGGCTTACTTCCTAAAGAAAGGAACAAGCCATATGATATGCTACCTATTATTGAGCGATTGGTTGACAATTCGGATTTTGAACAATATAAAGCTGATTATGGAAAAACAATTTTAACTGGCTATGCCCGTATTGAAGGTTGGGCAGTTGGCATTGTAGCCAACCAACGTTTAGTTACAAAAAATGCAAAAGGCGAAATGCAGGTTGGTGGCGTTATCTACTCCGAATCTGCAGACAAAGCAGCGCGTTTTATAGCTAATTGTAATCAAAAGAAAATTCCAATTGTTTTTTTACAAGACGTTACTGGCTTTATGGTAGGAAGCAAAAGTGAACATGGTGGCATTATAAAAGACGGAGCAAAAATGGTAAGCGCTATGGCAAATAGTGTGGTTCCTAAATTTACAGTAATCATTGGAAATTCATACGGAGCTGGTAATTATGCAATGTGTGGTAAAGCGTATGACCCTAGGTTGATTTTTGCTTGGCCTAGCGCCGAATTAGCCGTTATGGGAGGCGCGCAAGCTGCCAAAGTATTGCTTCAAATTGAAAAAGCATCATTAAAAGCGAAGGGAGAAAAAATTACTCCAGCTAAAGAAAAAGAACTTTTTAATCAAATAAAGTCGCGCTACGACAAACAAACTTCTCCTTATTATGCCGCAGCGCGTTTATGGACTGATGCTATTATCAATCCCTTAGATACGCGCAAATGGATAAGTATGGGTATTGAAGCTGCCAACCATGCACCAATTGAAAAACCTTTCAATATTGGGATTGTGCAAGTGTAGTAATTAAAGCAATGTGTTGATTAAAATTTAAATACAATATAAATATATAAAAATCAATAATTTACAAGTAAGAAAAAACGTATAAATAATAGTACTATTATATTATTCATGTGGTTTTGACTTATTTTTATGTAATATTGACTGTGACACATATGCGCCTAGTATAAACAATAATTATCATTTTATTTTTTTTATAATTTTTAACGTTAATTGATTTATTTATTAAGAGCTTTAACTTATTAAATCAATTAACTTTATAAGAAATTATTATGAAAAAAATTAAAAAATTTTCCACCCTATTATTTTTAATAGTTACTACTTTGGGATTGAACACAATTTATGCTCAATCAGCTTCTAACATGCAATTTTCAATAAATAATGTTGGTACTAATCAATTAGCATCAATAGAATTTGAAAGATTTGTCAATTTTTTCAGCTCCGCAGCTGAATTTGCGTTTAGGCCTGCTTTTGCTGTTAATGACGGTTTTAAAGTTGATACTGCGGTATCTGATAGTGATCAATCAACAAGGGATTTTCAAAAATGGCAATTTATACCATTAGGAAACGGTGTTTATCAAATAGTAAATGTAAGATCAAGTAAAGCTGTTAATTTTGCGAATGCTTCATCAGCACCTACACAACAACTGGTTAACAGAAATGACCAAGGCCAACAATTCAGAGCTTTAAGGGTCAATTCTAATATTTACAGATTTCAAAATGTATTAACTGGTCGATTTTTAGCAGCAAGCAACACTGCGTTAATATTACAAACAAATCAAGCGAACAATACAGCTCAACAATGGAGAATAAACAATGTAGCACCATCAACATTTGGAGATCCAACTGAAGTTAATGAAAGTTTTATTGTGGCTCCGCTACCTGCTAATAATGTTACAACTTTATTTTTTAATAGCAATAGAGCTATACCAAACGGATCATATCGAATATTGGAAAGAGGCTTTATTCCAACCAATGTGAGTGGTCGTTTTAATATTAAGAGAGGTGAAAATTCCATAGAAATAGATGTTAGCGCTATTCCTGTTGGTTTTCATAGAGTGGATATTATTGATGGAAATGGAAGAAGAGTACGTTCAGCTAATTTAGCTATTGCAAGGTAGTTCTTTCTCTAGCTTAAAGCATTATACTGTTTCAAACATCAAATTACCCATTTAAAACCAAAGCTGATATAAAAAGAGGCATAAAAATCAAAAAATTTTTATGCCTCTTTTCAGTTGCAGACGTCTATTAATGTTTCTACTTAAAATAAATAAAACTACTAAACACTGCCATTTGCAATGCAAATAAGCAACACATACTTTAAAATTATTTACAAATTTCTATTGCTGCGTTAACTATTTCTATTATTAAACGTAAAGGGATATCCTGAGTTGGATTAATATGTAATGATTTCATTTGCTTTCGATCTCTCAGTTCTAATGCTTCAAAATCCAACCGCTTTCCACTAACAAATAAAATATAGGGTAAAGCTGTAGCTTTTTCTATAGTTAAAAAGCAAAACATCTTTTTCTTGTAACTAAAGCAAGGAATTCCCCATTTTAATGTTTCAGTAACAAGCGCATTTTGATCCACTATAATTTGCCGTAAAGCCAGTAAACAACTTTTATTAGGTTCCTGCTTATTGGAATAATAGGCATCAACTTTATTCATAACATATGCTTATTTTATGGCTACATAAATAGATACCTCAGCATTTTTTGTATCCTTTGATTTTTCATTGTATACTTCAAAATCAACCGAATAAGCTCTATTTAAATCAGATTGCCATATTTTTATCCATTCATTAATTACCAAGTTCTGGGTAAGGTCTCCTTTGGCAACAATCTGCTTGTAATTTCCTCCTTCAATGAACATCCCTTCCATCCCATTTGGAATTACATCCAAATGAGCTACTTTACACCCTAGTAAGGTAGTATATGGCTTAGTATGATCACTCTGGTAATTAGTATAAACAGCATAAACTGTGTCATTAATTTTATTTGGAATTCTATTTATAAAATTTTCTTTCACAAATCGATCCCATAGCGCTGGAATATCTTTGGCCGCCTGACTATTTTCATTGGTAGTTTTAACGCTAATTCCAATAATCTTAAACGGTGTAATTTTTACTTTTTTCATTGTTTCCTTTTTTTGATTTGCATCAAAATTAGTAACACTTAATGTCAAAGGTATGTCAGGGGTACTTCTTCTTTTTTTATGACACTCCTCCATATACTGTTGAAAGGTCATTTCATGAGGTGTAAATACCGTGTTTAACTTGATTATACGCTGTATGCAATCCAATCGGAATGCCCTAAATTCATTTTTTAAACAACAAAAAGCAATCAACACCCAATTGTTTTGAGTAGTATACAATGCAAAAGGTTCAATTTTCTTTGGAATATTCTTTTTTTTGAGAAAAGTATTCAATTTCAACGTTTTGAAACAGGACAATTGCAGACTGCAGCTGAATAAGGTAATTACTTGTCTTTAGATTTTCTAAATTATTTCTTATCTGAATTCTATCAGAAACCAGTTCCATTTTCTCCTTTTGCGAACCTCTCAGAGTGGCTTTAATTTTTGTAATGGCACTTTCATAATAGTTGACTAAAGACTGATCTCGATTCTTTTTTATTAACTGTTCCGCTGTGATTAAAGCATTTGCCTCTTCTTGTGTAAACATTACAGGTTGTAAGATATAGCCGTCCATAATGGTATATCCTTTGCCTTCTTCAGTAACAATTGGAATGCCTGATTGTTCCAAAGTTCTTAAATCCCTATAAATAGTACGCACACTAACCCTATGTTTTTTAGCTAATTCGGAAGCAGTACTAATGCGTTTGGACTGTAATTGGGTCAAAATTGCTATCAATCTCGATAATCTAGGTTTACCTTTTTCCATTGCATGACTTCAGTTTTTTAATTTTTATCTGCTAGCATAGGTACAAATCTAAATTCACCAAACTCTTGTTTTTGAAATGTTTTTTCGTCAGTGCGCACGTACAAATGCATGATTTGTGGGTCTTTCCCCACCGGAATTACCAATCTACCTCCAATAGCGACCTGACTTAAAAGCGCTTTTGGTACAAATGGGGCTCCCGCAGTAACAATTATGGATTGAAAAGGGGCTTCTTCGGGCAATCCCTTATACCCATCGCCAAAAATTAAACGTTTGGGTCGGTAATTTAATTTAGGCAATAGTTTTTGGGTTGCTTTAAATAATTCCTGCTGACGTTCAATGGAATAAACCTTAGCTCCTAAATGACACAATACAGCTGTTTGATAGCCGGAGCCTGTACCTATTTCCAACACCTTATCTCCTTTTTTTATTTGCATCAATTCGGTTTGAAAAGCCACAGTAAATGGGTGCGATATTGTTTGTGACGCACCAATGGGAAATGCTTTGTCTTGATACGCATGATTTTCAAAAGCAGCATCCAAAAATAAATGCCTGGGTATCTGATGAATTGCCTCCAAAACTGAAATGTCTTTTATTCCTTTTTTTACAAGCGCTTCTACAAGCAATTTTCGTTTCCCTTGATGTTTTGGCAGGTCTTTATGAAGCATAATTTTTTATTGTTCCGTAAAAATAAACTATTGCGATATTTTTTTGACTTCTAAATTTAAATAAAGCAGTATTAAGTCCTATTTTTGTGTAGTATCATTTGCAATTTGAATTTACTAAAAAGTAAAATTATAGTTTTTTTAATCAATCATTAAAATGAATGCTGTATTAGAAGTAATTAAAAAACATATACTACTATAAATATCAATTGCAAATCATATAAATTTTTATTTCACAACATCAGAAAGATAAAATCTTTTGAAGCTTTATTACTGCTTTTCAGTAAAAATTAAGCTTGTAAAACAAATTCCACTTGATGTGGATTAAAACATGAATTTATGCTTAAAGCAGGAGTAATTGGGGCGGGTCACTTAGGTAAAATACATCTTAGATTATTATCCGAATCCAAAAATTATGAATTAGTAGGTTTCTACGATTCGGATGAAATCCATGCACAACAAATAGTTAAAGAATTTGGATATACCTATTTTGATTCATTAAGTAAGCTCATTGATGCAGTGGATGTGGTGGATATTGTAACCCCTACTTTCGCTCATTTTGAAACTGCCAAAAAAGCAATTGAAAGCGGTAAACACGTATTTATTGAAAAACCCATTACTAATACTATTGCTGAAGCTGAGGCCTTAATTTCATTAGCTCAAAAACACAACGTAAAAGGACAAGTAGGTCATGTGGAACGATTCAATCCAGCATTTACTGCCATAAAAAATAAAATTAATAATCCGATGTTTATAGAAACACATCGTTTGGCTGAATTTAATCCGCGGGGTACTGATGTCCCAGTAGTGTTGGATTTAATGATTCATGATATTGATGCTATTTTAAGCGTCATCAACTCGGATGTGAAAAGTGTTACTGCCAGTGGCGTTGCGGTCATTAGCGAAACTCCTGATATTGCTAATGCCCGAATTGAATTTGAAAATGGCTGCGTTGCTAACTTGACTGCTAGTAGAATTTCATTAAAAAGCATGCGTAAAACACGATTCTTTCAAAAGGATGCTTACATATCGGTTGACTTTTTTGAAAAGAAATGTGAGGTTGTTAAAATGAAGGATGCCCCTGAAAGTTCAGGAGAATTTGATATGATTCTACAAAATGCAGAAGGAGTAAAAAAACAAATTTATTTTGAAAATCCTGAAATAGGTGCCAATAATGCCATTTTAGACGAGTTAGACGCTTTCGCAGAAGCGATACATACAAACGCTACCCCTATTGTTAGTTTAGAACAAGCTACTGCTGCTTTAAAAGTAGCCTTGGCAGTAATAAAAGATTTCTCTGCTTAAAAATTATATGACAAATTCCATAACAACTAATATTGCCACTTTTAAAAAGCAAATTCCCGAACAAGTAACTTTAGTGGCTGTTTCCAAAACAAAGCCTATTGAAGATTTACAGGAAGCCTATAGTGCAGGTCAACGAATTTTTGGCGAAAACAAAATTCAGGAAATGGCAGAAAAATGGGAAAAACTACCTAAAGATATTGAATGGCATATGATTGGGCACGTACAGACTAATAAGGTGAAGTACATGGCGCCCTTTGTACATTTAATTCATGCTGTGGATAGTTTTAGATTACTTAACGAAATTAACAAACAGGCTTTAAAAAACAATCGTATTATACATTGTTTATTACAACTTAAAATTGCAGAAGAAGATTCAAAATTTGGACTGTCTTTACGTGATTTAACAAGTATTTTAAAACATCCTGAACTGAGTGATTTAAAAAACGTTATGATTACTGGTTTTATGGGAATGGCTACCTTTACTTCTAACGAAAATCAACTGAAAAATGAATTTAGTTACTTAAAAGAGCAATTTTCTATATTTAAAAAAGAAATTGACCAACCAAATGTACAGCTGAACACTTTATCCATGGGTATGAGTGGCGACTACTCTATTGCAATTTCTTGCGGAAGCACAATGATTAGAGTAGGAAGTGCTATTTTTGGAGCTAGGAATTATAGGAAGTGAGAAGTTAAGAAGTTAAAAATTTGGAATTTGGAATTTGGAATTTGGAATTTGGAATTTGGAATTTGGAATTTGGAATTTGGAATTTGGAATTTGGAATTTGGAATTTGGAATTTGGAATTTGGAATTTGGAATTTGGAATTTGGAATTTGGAATTTGGAATTTGGAATTTGGAATTTGGAATTTTTTTGAATGCTTCAAAAAAATTCTTTAAAACTCACAACCCACAACTGATAACCACAACCAACAACAGACAACCAAAAAAAAAAGAATTTGTACGCTATACTTGACATAGAAACTACTGGAGGTAAATTCAATGAAGAAGGGATTACCGAGATAGCGATATACAAATTTGATGGACACCAAGTAGTTGATCAATTTATCAGTCTGGTGAATCCTGAACGCCCAATTCAACCCTTTGTTGAAAAATTAACTGGCATTAACGCCGCTATGCTTAAAAGCGCTCCTAAATTTTATGAGGTTGCCAAGCGTATTGTTGAAATTACTGAAGACAGCATTATTGTAGCACACAATGCCGTGTTTGATTACCGTATTTTACGAACAGAATTTAAAAGATTAGGTTACAAATTTGAAAAAAACTCATTGTGTACCGTGGAACTTTCCAAAGTACTACTCCCTGAGCAGGAATCTCACAGTTTAGGAAAATTAGTACGTTCCCTTGGTATCCCCATTGCCGACAGGCATAGAGCCAGTGGTGATGCTTTGGCAACTGTTGAATTATTTAAATTATTATTGAATAAAGATTTAGATAAAGAAATAATTACAAGTACTATTAAAGACCTTAATGTACAGTATAATGATAAACTACAAGAGTTATTAAAAGATTTACCCGGGAGTACAGGCATTTATTATATGCATGATAAGGAGGGTAAAATAATTTATATTGGCAAAAGTAAAAACATCAAAAAACGAATCAATCAGCATTTTGTAGCCACCAATAAAAAAGCAAAAGCTATTCAAAATGAAGTAGCTCGTATTAGTTTTGAAATCACAGGTTCGGAAATGATTGCTTTGTTAAAAGAGAATGAAGAAATTAAACGGCACAAACCCAAATACAATTATGCATTAAAACGCTCCATTTATACGCATGCCCTATACCCAATTACGGATGCTAATGGCTATATTCACTTAAAACTACTTAAAGCAGATGGCCGTAAAAAACATATAATTACCTTTTCAAACCGTGATTCAGGAAAGGCTTTTTTACATAAAATTAGTGAAATACATGGCTTATGCGAAAAATTTACTGGTGTATACGAAGGGAAAGGAAATTGTCACAAATATGGCATTGATGAATGCGCCGGAGCATGCATTGGTAATGAATCCTACGAGGTATACAATACTCGTGTCAGGGAAATTATTGAACAATTTACCTTTAGAAATAAAAACATGCTAATCATTAGTAAAGGTAGAGATACAGGAGAAAAAAGCGTCACGCTAATTGAAAATAGTAAATTTAAAGGCTTTGGATATTTCAAATTAAATCATCAAATTTCATCGTTAGAAATCATTCACTCACTTATCACTCCTATGCATCATAACAAAGATGCACAGCATATTATACAAACACAATTGCGTAAAGATCGTAGGTTGAAAATTTTACCTTTGCCTAGTTGACATACACTGAATGTTACAAAAGATTTGTACTTTTATTTAGGGATAATACTGGTTATGATTTTAAACTACTTATTAAATGCCGGAAATGGTATTACATTAACCTTATTAAATTAAATTAAATTGCTCATACAAAAGCATATTAATAACAATCAATTTTTGAAAAAACGTCTTTACAATATCATTTTTAAAGCAGATACAAGGGAAGGAATTCTTTTTGATGTTGTTTTATTGATATTAATTTTAGCAAGTGTTTTGCTGGTGATGCTTGAAAGTATTGTAGCGCTTGATGAAAAATACAGCTACTATTTCAATATTTTTGAATGGATAATCACCATTTTGTTTACTATTGAATATTTTTTAAGAATATATATAAGCGAAAAGCCAAAAAAATATATTTTTAGCTCACTAGGAATTATTGATTTACTATCCATAGTACCAAAATACATTTCATTATTCTTAGTAGGATCCAACTTGCTGATTTCTTTAAGAGCATTGAGGTTATTAAGAGTATTCAGAATTTTAAAATTAGCGCACTACATTAAAGAATCCAATAAATTGGTGCAATCATTAAAGGCAAGTAGAATTAAGATATCTGTTTTTTTGCTGGCAGTAGTCGTTTTATGTATTTTGCTAGGTACGGTAATGTATATAGTTGAAGGCGCCGAAAATGGATTTACCAGTATACCACAAAGCGTATATTGGTGTATTGTAACCATGACTACAGTTGGCTTTGGTGATGTAGCTCCAGGCACACCGCTTGGTAAACTTATTGCTGCATTAGTAATGATTATTGGCTATGGCATTATTGCAGTTCCCACTGGAATAGTTAGTGCTGAATACGCTCAACAACAAAGCGAGGAAGATAAATTTAAGAAAAATAACGCCCATAAATGTACTAAATGTGGTGCAACAATAATCAGTCAAACAGCTTCATTTTGTCACCACTGTGGCAGTCCTATTACAAATGGATAATACAAACAAAACTTTAATTGTAGTTGTTGGTCCTACGGCTATTGGAAAAACTGCTCTAGGGATAAAATTAGCGCAACACTTCAATACTGAAATTATTTCAGCCGATAGTAGGCAATTTTTTAAAGAAATGTGTATTGGCACTGCTGTCCCCGATCCTGATGAATTAGCTGCTGCTAAACATCATTTTATTCAACATATTAGTATTGAACAAAAATATAGTGTAGGTGATTTTGAAAAAGAAGCACTTAAAAAGCTTGATGAACTATTTAAAACTGAAGATACTGCAATTATGGTTGGAGGATCAGGGTTATACGTTGATGCGGTTTGCTATGGGTTAGATAAATTTCCTGAAGTAGATTCGGAAACTAAGAAATTTGTAGCTCAGTTATACCAAGAAAAAGGCTTAGAAGCTGTGGCTGAAATATTAAAAGAAAAAGATCCTGAACATTACAATATTATTGAATTACAAAATCCACACAGAGTATTAAGAGCTGTTGAAGTTTGCTTAGCTAGTGGAAAACCCTATTCTAGTTTTTTAAAAGATGGAAAAGTAACACGTCCGTTTAACATTATTAAAATAGGTTTAAAAGCCGATCGAAAAATTATTTACAACCGAATTAACCAACGCGTTGACATAATGATTAAGAACGGATTACTCGATGAAGCAAAAAACCTGATTCCATATAAACATTTAAATGCCTTAAATACGGTAGGTTACAAAGAATTATTTCAATATTTTGAAGGAAGTATTGATTTGGATACCGCTATTGCAGAAATTAAAAAAAACACACGACGATTTGCCAAACGCCAATTGACATGGTACCGTAAAGATGATGCTATCCATTGGTTTGATTACACTACAACAATTGAAAAAATTGTAGCGCAAATTGAAAGTTTAAATTTTCATAAATAAATACAAAGTTCCTAAAAACAATATAGGCGAAAGAAAAATTAGCTGACTTATAAAACTCCAAAACACAAATATTATCAATGAATTAGCTTTTGCGTTTGTACTTTTAGCAACCAGTTGAAACTATCTCTTTGATTTTCCAAACTTTTTAGTGCTAATTCAGTCATTTGAAAATCAAGTACTCCAATACAATTTGATCCTTTTTTATATCCTTTAAATACTACTATTTAGTGATACTTTCATAAACTACATCCCATTTCAAATAAAATACTTTCAGTAACGCATCAATTGTCATGTAATTTCATTTATGAAAATTTGATTTCATGTCAAAAAAAATAAAATTTACACCTAAGTGCAACTAATGTTTATAACGAAACCTCCAACACCTTTGCTTTGCCACTTAATTCAATAATATTAATTGCTGCAGGTAGTAAAATTGTCGCCCCAGTGTTGATATGAAAATTTTCATTGTTGCATGTTAATGTGAAATCACCTTCAACACACATTAAAATAACGAATGAATCTGTGTTTGAAAAGTCTTGCTTTAAATTCCCTGATAATTCTAATATATTAGTTTTAAAATAGGGAGTGTGAACTAGCTCTTCCGCTTTATTTTGAGTAACACGGTAAGCAGTTTTATAGGTATCATGCACCTCAAAATCTATAGCATCAATAGCTTGTTCTGTATGCAACTCTCTTGTTTGCCCTGTTTTGGCATCTACTCTATTATAATCATAGATACGGTAAGTAATATCAGAGGTTTGTTGAATTTCGGCCAATAATACTCCTGCTCCAATAGCATGTACTCTACCTGTGGGTATATTAAACACATCCCCGCTCTGAACTTTTTCAGCATGGAGCACATCTAAAATATCTCCCGATTCAAGTGTATTTATATATTCTTGCTTTGTTATTTTTTTATCAAAACCAGCTATCAACTCTGCATCTTCTTCGGCCTGCATTACATACCACATTTCATTTTTTCCGAATGAATCATGGCGTTCTTTAGCTAATTCATCACTTGGATGCACCTGTATAGATAAAGGTGTTTTAGCGTCAATAAACTTTATTAATAACGGAAAATCATTTCCAAACCTTTCATAAACAGATTTACCTAAAAAATCTGCTCCAAAAACTGCTATAAGCTCTTTTATTGTTTTCCCTTTTAATTCCCCATTACTAATAACAGTTTCATCATTTTTAACAGCAGAAATTTCCCATGATTCTCCAATATTTGTTTCCGAGTATGTTTTGTTCAATAAGGTTTTAAGCTTTTCACCACCCCACATTCTATATTTATACAAGGGCAAAAATTCTAAAGGATAAAGTGTCATTTAAACTTTTTTTAAATTTTGTTTAAATATAACTAAGTAAATGGTATCAACAATAGTAAAATATAAATTAACTCTGTAAAACTGCTTCTAACACATTTTCATAGATTTCTTCATAAACTGGTACAATTTTATTAATATCAAATAGCGCTGCTTGTGACTTTGCATTTGCTTTAAAAGCTGCTAAAGTTGCATCATTTTCAAGAATTTTGACTGCATTGGCTACCATGTCTGAAACTGCACCAACTTCACTTAAAAAACCAGAAAAACCATGCTTATTCACTTCAGGTATTCCACCAGAATTACTTGATATCACAGGAACTCCATGCATCATGGCTTCAAGGGCTGCTAATCCAAAACTTTCCCTTTCTGACGGAAGTAAAAATAAATCAGAAAAGCATAAAATTTTATCAATTTCATTACTATTCCCCACAAATATCACCTGCTCATCAATACCTAATTCCTTGCATTGTTTACGCGCATCTCGTTGCAACGGACCGTCGCCAACCATCATTAATTTAGCAGGCATATGAGCTGTTATTCCTTTAAAAATTTTAACAACATCTTCAATACGTTTTACGGGCCTAAAATTACTAATATGCGTTATAATACGCTCGGTAGGTTTTGCCATAATATGGCGTTGGCACTCTACATCTTTATCTGCCGATTTAGAAATATCAATAAAATTAGGTACTACTTGAATTTTTTTATCGTCAATATCAAACAAACGTAAGGTATCCTCTTTTAAACTTTGCGAAACGGAGGTTACTGCATTACTTTGATTGATACTAAAGGTTACTGCAGGTTTATATTGAGGATGATTTCCGACAAGGGTAATATCGGTACCATGCAACGTAGTAACCATTGGAATATGTATTCCTTCCTGCGCAAGCATTTGCTGAGCCATATACCCTGCATAAGCGTGTGGAATCGCATAGTGTACATGAAGTACTTGGATATCATGCTTTTTTATAATTCGCACCAACTTACTAGATAATGCTAATTCATAAGGTTGGTATTGAAATAAAGGGTATTCAGGTACGGAAACTTCATGAAAGTGAATATTTGGAACTAACATGTCCAAACGAACAGGTTGACGATAGGTTATAAAATGAACATCGTGTCCTTTTTTTGCTAGTGCAATTCCTAATTCAGTAGCTACAACTCCGCTTCCTCCAAATGTAGGATAACATACTACAGCAATCTTCATAAACTTTTTGTTTTAAGCTAGAGTCGTAAAGTTCATGAAAAAATTTCAGTTTTAACCTAAATCACATGCTGAACTTTGTTATTAAAAACTTAAATAATAACTCTCAAGTATATTATTATAAATGAATCACTATTGACTAAAAGTACCATAGTTTCGGTTAAGACTAAAAGTCATTACTTTTTAAACATCCATTTTTTGCAATTAGCTATTAGCAGTATTTTAATGCCAACAGCTAATTACTAATTGCCAATAGCTCTTGTAATATTTTTAGAAGCTGAAAGCGAAATGCATTAAAAATGCATAGTTTTAACTAAACCTAAGACCAATAAACAGCTCTAACTTTAGTAAAAGTAAATTGCTTGCACTTTAAAAATACAGGTACTATGCGCTTAAAACTAAATTAATATACTTAAATAATTAATCAATAGCGCTTTGTTGAACTCCGCCATTATCTATAGCTTCATAAATCAGTTGCTGAATTTTTGTACGAATGTCTTTTCGAATTAACTTTCTGTTTCCTGAATCTGGAAATGTACGGTTACTTAAAAATACATATACTATTTCCTCATCAGGATCTGCCCAAGTGTAGGTTCCTGTAAAACCACTATGCCCAAAACTACTCATAGACACGCAACCACAGGTAGGACCGGAAACATCCAATTGAGGTTTATCAAATCCTACGCCTCTCCTATTTTTTTCATCGCAATAGTAGCAGGTATTAAATTTGTCGATAGTTTTTGGCTTAAAATAATCCTGACCGCCATAGCTGCCTCTGTTTAAAAACATTTGCATAATTTTTGCAACATCATTAGCATTAGCAAAAAGTCCTGCATGCCCCCCTACTCCTCCAAGCATAGCCGCACCTTGATCATGTACGTAGCCTTGTATGGTGGTGTTTCTGTACAATTCGTCAATTTCAGTAGGTACAATTTCTTCTTTTTTAAAGCGCCTTAATGGCAAATACCCAGTTCTGTTAGCTCCTAAAGAGTTATACAATAAATTATGTGTCAATTCTGCCATGGAGGAACTGAAATATTTTTCAATATAGCGTTGCAAAAAATAATAGGGTAAGTCGCTATATTTATAGCCTTTACGCTCACGCAATTCGCTATCAACAATCTCCTTGAATATTGAATCCTTCATATCCTTGCGAATAAAAAGTTCATCGGTTACCTGAGTACTATAAATAGAATCTTTAAGCTTGCGGTAATACTTAGGGCTTGGTTTCATACTTACAGAATCCAATGTACTGATATAAAATGGTATCCAAGCTTGCAAACGAGCGTAATGAGAGAGTGCTTCAACTATTTTTATATGTTCTTTATTTGTGCCTTTAAGTTCAGGCAATAAATCCACAAACTTGTCAGTAATACTCATTACTCCGGTTTGCTCCATTTTCATAATTACTGGAAGCGTACCTAGTATTTTAGTTAAAGAAGCTAAATCGTAAATAGTTTGATTCGTTATTGGTACTTCTTTTTTATACGTTTGATAACCATAAGATTTATTATAAATTACTTTCCCCTTTCTTGCTACCAGTAATTGCAATCCAGGAGTCATTTCTTCGCGCAAAGCGTAATTAACTAAGGAGTCAATTTTAGCCAGTTTATGTGAGTTGACACCTACACTTTCAGGTAATCCATAAGCTAATCGTTCACTATTGTTCAAAAAAAAACCGTCTCCTTCTTTAAAATGAGGAGCAATACTTACAGGTAGTTTTCCTTTAAAAGGAATAGCGCCGAACAACGCTTGAGCTGCTTTTTGTTGAAAGATGGTACTATTTTGATATGCAACAACAATTCCAGACAATGCAGGTATGGCTGATAAATTTTGCAAAGCATAAGGCTTTGCAAAACTAACTAAAGTAGTCTTGTGCATAGCGGCTATTAAGTTTAACACCTTGGCTTGCTCTGCTTTGAATTCAAAGGGTTTCCACGGAGACGCATTTGACTTATGAAATCCCACTATAACCTGATTGTAATCATCAAGTTTAAACAAATCAGCCGTAGTTTTTACTTCAATTAAATCTACTTTTGCATATAACTTCAACTGATCATAAAATGCTTTCCCGCTTACACTGCCCATAGGTACGTATGCAATTTTAGTCATTTCTAAATTGCGGATAGGTACTGCATCAGAATCATTTCGAAGCAAGGTGATACTATTTTCAGCAACTTGCTCGTACAACAAGTCATTTTCAATAGTATGCAAATCCTCATGCAAATTTTCCAACGCTACGGGAGCGTACTTATGTAAACCTACCTTATATTTTGCTTTTAACACTTTTTTTACTGAAAGCGCTAAACGTGCTTCGGTAATTCCTCCGTTAGTATATTCGGTTATAATTTTTTTAGCGGCCTTGGGAATATCTTCTGAAATTAAAAGAATATCGTTTCCTGCTTTAAAAGCAGCCAAATCTATTGCTCCAGGTTCCTTAAAATTTGAAGCTCCTTTCATGTTTAAAGCATCGGTAAAAATAAGTCCTTCAAATTTTAATTTATCAATTAAAATATCGGTAACCACTTTTTGCGATATTGATGAGGGCAATCTTTCTGTACTTTCGATACTTGGAATATTCAAATGTGCTACCATAACACTTGATAATCCTTTTTTTATAAGCTTTCGGTATGGATAAAGCTCTACATCATTAATGCGTTTTTCGGAAAATAAAATACTTGGTAATGTTTTATGTGAATCTGTATCTGTATCCCCATGCCCTGGAAAATGTTTTCCACTGGAAAGTACCCCGACTGAATGCATTCCTTCCATAAAGGCAAGGCTTTTTTGAGTAACTCGTTCCTTTGATTCGCCAAAAGAGCGGTTCCCTATAATTGGATTTAAAGGGTTTGTATTGATATCCAAGACAGGGCCAAAATTCATGTGAACGCCTAATCGTTTACAATGCTTTCCTACTTGTGCACCTACCCTTTTTACTAATTCATCGGATTTTAATGCTCCTAACGTCATGTTCCAAGGAAACGCATAGGTTGAGTCCAAACGCATGGCCAAACCCCATTCAGCGTCCATGGTGATTAACAAAGGAATTTTTGATTTGGCTTGTAGTGCATTATGCATTTTAGCCTGCTTGTACGGCGTACCTTTTGAAAAGATTAATCCGCCTATTTCTTGATTTTCGATTAGTTTAGCGATACGATCTTGTTCGGGCTTTCCTTTTTCAGAAAAAACATCCACAACAAATAATTGACCAACTTTTTGCTTTAAAGTTAGGCTGTTATAAATGCTGTCAACCCATTTGGTCTGCCTAGCTTCATCGTAGGCAGCTAATGGATCATTTTGCGCCGAAATTGATAGCGCCGAGCAAAAAAGTGTGATTAAGGGTAGAAGATATTTCAAGTATTGGGGCTATTTTAAAAAGCGACTATGCCAGCTTTCCTCCATGGGAACTTCCCAATTGGTTTCATACTCACTTTTATTAGTCACTAGATTATTAAAAACTATGGTTTTAGCTGAAACTGAACGGTTTTTTACCATTTTTTTAAAGTCGATTAAACTTTTATATGCAACAAACTCACCATTTTTGAACGAAACGTTCATTTTATCCATCAAGTCCACATTGTACTCCTTTTCCAATTGCTGGATAAAGTGTACCGAAGCATCAATGGAGCAGCCTGAAGCTGAATGGTGCTCATTATCTACTGCTATGGTGATAAATCTGTTGTATTTAATATCATAGCCTGCTTTTAAACCCGCTCCGTGAGCAGCCCAGTTTGTTAAAAAATCATCAAGTTTCCTTGTGATTTCCACCAACTCATCAGTTGAAAATGAACGATTTGCTTGGTAAATCCAAACTTTTGAAGCTTTTGACAATTCTGAAAATGGTACTAACATATACTAAATACAACAATAATTAAGCCATTATTAAGCGCTTGAAGCGATTACAATAACTATGAATAAAATTACAATATTCTTTTGGATAAAGGATGAAGTTTGAAATCGTTTATAAACAACTATTCAACAAGACTAATTCCGTCAGATTCAATTTTTATTAAACGCTGTTTGTACAATGATCCGATGGCTTTTTTAAAATTCTTTTTACTTAACTGCAATAAGCTTTTAATAGCATCAGGTGAAGATTTATCATTTAAGGCTAAAAAACCTCCTTCCGCTTTTAACATACGTAAAACTAAATCTGCATTTGGTTCAATGCCTCTAAAGCCGTGCTTTTGAAGGGTAAGGTCAATTTTAGTATCAGAACGTACTTTTTTCACAAACCCCTTCATACGATCACCTACACTAATTTTTTGAAAAATTTCATCCGCATAAACTAATCCCAAATATTTTTGATTGACAATCATGTTCCACCCTTTGTCGGAAGGGTGCGATGCGATTAAATCAACTTCCTCGTAAGGCGATAGCAATACCAATTTATTACTTAAAAATCGATTTGTTTTTGATGAAGCTACTAAACGTTCTGTTTTTTCATCCAAGTACACATAGACCAAGTAACTGCGTCCTACTTTCATTTGATTTGCTTGTTCTTTGAAGGGAACAAACAAATGTTTTTCCAATCCCCAATCCAAAAATGCTCCAATTTCAGAAACTGCTGCACATTTTAAAAACGCAAAGGTATTTACTGTAGCAAAAGGTTCAAGTGTTGTGGCAACAATACGCTCCATATGATCCAAATAAGTAAACACTTTTAGTGTATCCCCTACTTCAAAAGTTTCAGGTACATATTTATTTGGTAGCAATACTTCATCACCATCTTCATTGGTTAAATATATTCCGGGTAAGCGTTCTCTGTCTATGGTTAACTTATGGTAAGTTCCTATTGAAATCATCAAATAAATTTTGGCAAAGATACGCCTTTAATCACTCATTTAAAGGTAAAAATATACTAAGCATCCAATATTAGCAGGGCTAACGCAGCTATTTTAAGCTTTTAAAGTTTATTTTTCCTTTTAAAAAAAGTACTAAAATCAAACAAACATAATGCTAATAAATCTAGTATATATAGAATGCTTGTTTTACTTCTGTTTAGCTTTGTGATACCATGTTATAAGTAGCAATAAATTATCCTATTAAATTTTGCTTTTTCTTGCTTGATATGTCAAAATAAAATCACGTTCAAAACCATGCTTATGTTAGTTTTTTTAAATTAAAAAATCCTACAACTATTCAGCTATAGGATTTAATGTAAACAAATTTTTATTTACTATTTTTCGTAAACAGACTCTTTGCCAAAATGCTTAGTTAGTAAGTAGTAAACAACTGCTCTGTATTTAGATCTATTTGATTTACCGTAAGCTTCAATTACTGATTCAATAGCTGAATCCAATTCAGGCCCATCTGCTAAGCCCAACTTTTTAATCAAAAAGTTGTTTTTAACTGTTGCAAGCTCAGTTTCATCACCTCCAGAAACTGTTGAAGCATCTTTATTGTAAATAGCAGGTCCACATCCGATAGTTACTTTTTTTAATAAATCCATATCAGGAGTCTGCTTAAGTTTATCCTTAATATCAGCGGCATACTTTTCAATTAATTCGTCTCTTTTACTCATTTTAAATAATTTAATTAAATGTAATTGTGTTATAGCTTAAAAATATAACATATATTAATGCTAAGCAAAAGAAAATTATCAAATTCTGATATTATTCTCTAATTTTTGAGAAATATTTTAGAAGAACAGCATCATTTACTAGACGAGGCGTATGAATCTCTAAAATTAGCTTTCCTTTTTTCTTAAAAAAATCATCCAATACTTTTTCTAAATTTTCACCAGTATTCAATACATAATCAAATTCAAACATTGCAGCCAATTTATCAGCTTTTAGTTCATGGGTAGTTTCCAAAAATGTGGAGAAGTAGTTTGCATTTTTGTTTCCTGGTAAAATTCTAAAAATTCCACCTCCATCATTATTAATTACAATAATTTTAAAATCTTCAGGAATATAATTGTTCCACAATGCATTACTATCGTAAAAAAAGCTTAAATCTCCCGTAATTAAAATAGGTGGTTTTTTATTAATAATAGCAGCTCCAATGGCTGTACTAGTAGTTCCATCAATACCACTTGTTCCACGATTACAAAAAACCTCAACACCTTTTGGAAGTTGAAATAACTGCGTATATCGAATTGTAGAACTATTACTTAACTGCAAATGTGATTCAGTTGGCAATTGCTTTATGATTTTATCAAATACTAATAAGTCCGAATACGGAACATTTTTAAGGTAATTATAATGTCCTTTTAAACGCTGTTTGTATTGATCAAGCCAGAAGTTTTGATAATTAGATGGCTTATCAATGGACTTATTTTTTAGTAACGAAGTTAAAAAAGACTGAGGTGTAGTTTTTATGTGCATAGTCAAACAACCGTAGGTATCGTATGCCTTTTTAACATCAACATGCCAATGTGTTAAAGGACTAAACTTTCGTAAAAAAGCTTTTATTTTTTTTGAAACTACAAGCCCGCCAAAAGTTAATAATAAATCAGGCTGAAGCTGATTAAATTCTGTTTCAGACAACTCTGCAATTAACTGATCAATACTAGGTATCGCTTTTTTGTGATGCAAATTGGATGTAGTTTCGGTAAACAACAACACACTAGGATCGTTCAATAACTGATCTAAAACAGAGTCATCAATTTGATTTGGAGGCAACACCCCAACTAATACCATTTTTTTTCTAGCTTTATTCCAAATTTCTTCCGTTTTTTTATCGCAATGATATGTATTGACTATGCTGGTATTCGTTTTCAATAACTCTGGAGGAGTAGTTTTTACTTCAACAGTATTATATAAAGGTTCGTAAAAAGGAATATTAATATGTACAGGCCCTTTGTGAACTACTGAAGTGTCAATTGCAAGTATTAGTTTATTATAATTAGCAAAAGATAAGTTTTTAGAATATTCCATGTGACTTTCCAGATTAGCTTCATGTAAAATATGATTTTTAAAAACTCCTTCCTGCCTAATAGTTTGACCATCGCCAATATCAATACGTTCTTTTGGTCGGTCAGCACTTAAAATTAGTAACGGAATATCACTATAAAAGGCTTCAGCAATGGCTGGGTAATAATTGAGTAACGCACTACCCGAAGTACAAACTAAAGCTACTGGCTTGTTTAACTGTTGTGCTATTCCTAGAGCAAAAAATGCAGCACAGCGTTCATCCACTATACTGTAACTTTTAAAATATGGATCATTACTAAAACTGATGGTTAAAGGAGCATTCCTAGAACCTGGCGAAATAACAATATGTTTAATTTTTTTTGCCTTACAAGTGGTAATAATTTGTTGCGCTAAGGGAATACTTGAGGTAATAATACTATCCATAATTTTGAATTGTTCAAAAATACAATCCAATAAATTAGCATGCTATCTTTTCCCTTAATTTTATAAAACTGCTTTCATTATTTGTGATTTGTTAACCGTTTCTTCCCATTCCAAATGCGGGTCCGAAGCCTTAGTTATACCTCCACCAACATAAATTTTAGCTTCCTTACCCTCAATTTGCATACAACGTAAATTAACAAATAATTGCGTATTGCCCTCTGGCTTGTATTCACCCAAATATCCAGTGTAATACATTCTGGAATACCCTTCATTTGCCAAAATAAAGGCTTTAGCTTGCTGTTTAGGCAACCCGCATATGGCAGACGTTGGGTGTAGAATGCTTACTAAATCCCCCAACTGTTTTACTGAATTTAATGTACCGTTAATTGCCGTTTTTAAATGCAATAAACTTCCTGCTTTTTGAGTTTCTGTTTCTCCTTTTTTTAAGCTTTTAGCAATTGGTGCCAAAGCCTTCTGCATTGAGTCAACTACAAGTTGTTGTTCTTCAATTTCTTTTGCTCCCCAGGATACATTAGTAGTTCCCTTATACACCATAGTACCTGCCAAGGCAATGGTATCAAAAGACGTTTTTTTTAATGAAATAAGTGTTTCCGGAGTTGCCCCAAGCCACATTCCTACTTTGGGATGATACCAACAATAGCAAAAAGCGTTAGAGTAAAGATTAGTCATTTTTTTAAACCAACTAAACGGATCTATTTGATTCAATTTTAAAGTTTCAACCCTTGATATAATCACTTTTTGCAACCGTCCTGCCTTTAACTCAAACAGTGCTTTCTTAATTGTAGTGATATGTGCTTTCTTCTCATGGTTTGAAAAATTACTTTGTATAATAAGCGATTGATTCTTTTCGCTGTTTTCTACTTCCTGTTTGGTGTGAATGATTTCTGAACTATCTTCGGTAAACCAAATTGTATCATTATCCGTATTAGTAAAAGGGCTAAATACAAACCCTGGCTTGTCAAAACCTGAACCTAAAATTAATTGATTTGAGTGATTTAAATAAGCAGAAACAGTACTCCTATTTGGCTTTTTAAATACTACAAAAGGGAGTTCTTTATTCCAATGGTCATTTAACTTATCAAAAAATAATTGGAAAGTCATACTATTTTTTTGGCAAAGCTATTGTGGTTAATTTAATGATCGAAATCAATTCATCTTCTTCATTAGTTATTTTTATCTGCCATAATTGAGTAGTTCTACCTTTATGAACAGGCATAGCTTTTCCGTACACAAAACCTTCGCGCACACTTTTTACATGATTTGCACTTATTTCCAAACCTCTAATCATAAATTTTGTATGATCAACAAATATGTATGCAGCGACACTACCTACTGATTCGGCTAAAGCTACCATTGCTCCACCATGCAATACGCCATCAGGTTGATGAACACGAGAATTTACAGGCATTTTAGCTATTAAAAAATCATCTCCCACATCAGTGTATACGATCTCTAAAGTTTCCATTAGCGTATTTTTACAACCTGCATTACAAGTTTTCAGTATATGCTCTTTTTGCGCTTCAGTCATTTATACGAGAATTAAAATAAGTACCATACATCTTATCAAAAATACGTATTCGTTGTTAAATTCATTATAGTTATACATCAAAAGTTCTAAATATTCTTTAAAATATACGCCAATCTGTACTTGATCTTTATTAAGATTTGATTTTAGAACGCAACTAATTTTACATCTACGCGTTATATAAATAAACAAGGTTTATGAAGAAGGTTATTATTTTAGGTAGCTCTAATAATGAAGGGAATACTAAGTTATTGACAAACAAAATTATAGAACAAGCAAATTATCCAATTGATATTATAAATTTAAGCGATTATAAAATTAGCTATTATGATTATGAATATAAAAATTCAAATGATGATTTTATTAAAATAATTGAGCGATTGGTAAATAATTATGACACATTTTTATTTGCTACACCCGTTTACTGGTATGCCATGAGCGGTATTATGAAAGTTTTTTTTGATAGACTAACCGATGTTATTACAGTTGAAAAAGCCTTGGGACATCAACTTAAAGGCAAAAACATGGCAGCAATTACCAGTTCAACTGGTGCCAATTTAAACGAACTTTTTTGGCTTCCTTTTTCTAAAACTGCTTACTATTTAGGGATGGATTTTTTAGGTGGTGTACACACCATAAATAATCAGGTGAATCAAGATGATATTGATAAAATTCTGAAAATGCTTCATATTCCAAATATTATTCAAAATGAGATCCTGTGATAAATAATTGATTTTAAAACAATTCAATTTTTAAGATTTATTCAAATAACAATTCATTTAATTTTAATAAAAAATTGGTACATTTAGCTATGTTCATCAACTAAATTGCAATGAAAAATCACTAAGCACTACCAAAGCTAATTTTGGAGATTTTAATATTGGGAAATAAACCCGAACACCAAATAATATTATAAACCATATGTACAATGTATTGTATTATTCCTGCACTTTAATTACCGAAGAAAAATACAACGCGCCATCTATTAAAGAGATTTTTAATATTAGTAAAAAAGCGGAATTATTTAATCAAGAATTGGCAAAGCTTGACGACTTGATTGCTCAAAAAGAACTTACTTTTAATGAGTCAAAACCTTTAATTCAAGGTCCTTTTTCTGATATTCTGACACACACTGGTCAAATAGCTATGTTGAGTCGTTTGCATGGTGCTCCAATTGATGGTGAAGATTTTTCAAAAGCACTAATTACCCCTGGTATTGTATAATGCAAAAACAAACTATATACAAATCTACAAATACTTACGACACCTTAAATAAACTTACTGGCGCAACCAAAAATATATGGCTAGTTTTTCATGGTATTGGTTATTTAAGTAGGTTTTTTATCAAGCATTTTTCTTCGCTTAACGCAGAAGAAAATTATATTATTTGTCCTCAGGCTCCTTCAAAATATTATAAAGATGATAATTATCGGAGAGTTGGTGCTAGTTGGTTGACTAAGGAGAATACCGTATTAGACACTGAAAATGTGTTAAATTACGTTGATGCGATTCTTGACCAGGAAAATCTTCCTGAAAATTGCAATCTGATCGTCCTAGGATATTCGCAAGGAGTAAGTATCGCCAGCCGATGGATTGCAAAGCGAAAAAGGCAGTGTAGTCGGTTAGTTTTTATTTCAGGAGTGTTTCCAGCAGAACTTAAAAAATTTGATTTTAACCATTTAGACAATAAAACGATTATATATCATACAGTAGGAATTAATGATCCAATTTTTGAAACCGAAAATGTATTAAAGCAAGAATTAAAAATACAGCAAACCTTTCCGAATGTTTTTATTACAAACCATAATGGCGGACATGAACTAGACTCTAGTTTATTGGAACATTATTTAAATTGATCTTTAAGTGCTTATAAAACTATTTACCTCATCAATAGTTTGACTCAGCTTTTAAATACGTCTGATAAAATTTCATGTTTTGAAATTTCCAAATGTGGGGAGGGGAATTTACATACTTGATGTATTGAAATATATTTTTTTATCTTCAGTGTAAATAATCATTTTACTTTAGCCTGTAGATCATATAGTGTTTCCCACATTCAATTTGCCAATTGAAAATAAGAACTAGTAACACATGATTCTTCGTAAAGTTGTAGAGGACACTAATATTTACTTTTAAACTAAAAATAAAAAACCAGCATAATTACTAGAATTATGCTGGTTTTTTATTTTTAGTTTAAAGAGGTGTTTTTTAGCCTTTAATTACCTTATAAGCCTTTAAATCCTTCGCATTTTTAACTTTTTGTTTTGTGATGGCTATTTCCAATACTTGACTCATTTCAGAAACATAATGAAAAGTCAACCCTTTCAAATAGTCTTCTTTTATTTCTAAAATATCTCGTCGGTTTTCCTCACAAAGGATCAATTCCTTAATTTTTGCACGTTTTGCAGCAAGGATTTTTTCTTTAATGCCCCCTACTGGAAGTACTTTACCCCGAAGTGTAATTTCACCAGTCATTGCAATGCTCTTTTAACTTTTTTCTGCGTAAGCAATGACACTAATGAGGTCAACATCGTAATACCTGCACTTGGACCATCTTTTGGTGTGGCACCTTCGGGTACGTGAATATGAATATTATAATGGCCAATTATATCGGGATCAATACCCAATGATTCCGCATTTGCCTTAATATATTCGAGAGCAATAGTAGCTGATTCTTTCATCACCTTTCCTAAATTACCCGTAATATTTAAATTTCCTTTGCCTTTTGATAATATGGATTCAATAAATAAAATATCACCACCAACTCTGGTCCAAGCTAAACCAGTTACCACTCCGGCCACATCATTATTTTCGTATTTATCGCGCTCTAACCTTGGTGGTCCTAAAATTTCAACCACATCCCTGATCGTAAGTTTGGAATCATACTCCTGTTCCATCGCAATATTTTTTGCAGTATTACGAACCACTTTGGCTATTTGTTTTTCCAGTCCTCGTACCCCAGATTCTCTAGTATATCCTTCAACAACCTTTTCCAATACTGGTTTGGCTATTTTTAAATTAGTATCTGAAAGTCCATGCTCCTTTAATTGCTTTGGCAACAAATGTTTTTTACCAATCTCAATTTTTTCTTCGATAGTGTAACCAGAAACATTAATGATTTCCATACGATCGCGTAATGCAGGTTGAATGCTTCCCATATTATTAGAAGTAGCAATGAACATTACTTTTGATAAATCGAAACCTAACTCCAAAAAGTTGTCATAGAACTCATTATTTTGTTCTGGATCCAAAACTTCCAGTAGCGCCGATGAAGGGTCTCCTTGATTTCCAGTTGCTAGCTTATCGATTTCATCTAAAACAAATACGGGGTTACTTGTTCCGGCCTTTTTTAAACTTTGAATAATACGACCTGGCATGGCACCAATATAAGTTTTACGATGTCCTCTTATTTCAGCTTCATCCCTTAAACCTCCTAATGAAATGCGTACATATTCGCGACCCAAGGCTTCAGCAACTGATTTACCTAACGATGTTTTACCAACTCCCGGAGGACCAAATAAACACAAAATAGGTGATTTCATGTCGTTTCGTAACTTCAGCACCGCTAAATATTCAATAATGCGCTCTTTTACATCTTCTAAACCATAGTGGTGTTTGTCTAATATTTTTTGAGCGCGCTTTAAATCAAAATTATCTTTACTGTAAGTATTCCAAGGCAATTCCAAAAATAACTCCAAATAATTACGCTGTATTCCGTATTCCGCTACCTGCGGATTCATACGTTGCATTTTTCCCAATTCTTTTTCGAAATGAGTTTTTACCTCTTTGTTCCACTTCTTCTTTTTGCCCTTTTGACGCATTTGCTCCAATTCATCGTCATGCGAAACGCCCCCCAATTCTTCCTGAATGGTCTTTATTTGCTGGTGTAAAAAGTATTCACGCTGCTGCTTATTCATATCATGCTGCACCTTGTTTTGAATATCATTTTTTAACTCAAGCTTTTGGTACTCTAAATTCATAAATTTCAAAGTAGCTAATGCGCGTTCATGCAAACTATTAATTTCTAACAATTGTTGTTTTTCATCAAGTGTCAAATTCATGTTTGACGAAACAAAATTGATTAAAAAGGAATTGCTTTCAATGTTCTTTATTGCAAAAGATGCTTCACTAGGAATGTTCGGACTCTCTTTAATTATTTTTAAAGCCAAATCCTTAATAGAATCAATAATTGCTTTAAATTCTTTATCATTTGCATCAGGACGCTCCTCTTCAACTTCGCTTACCTTAGCCATCATAAAAGGTTCTTCTGCAATTATTTCATCAATTGCAAATCGTTTTTTACCCTGAATGATTACCGTAGTGTTTCCGTCGGGCATTTTGAGCACCTTTAAAATACGTGCTACTACACCTAACGTATTAATATCATCAATAGAAGGTTTTTCAACAGTTTCATCTTTTTGTGAAACTACTCCAATAACTTTATCTCCTTTATTAGCTGCATTAATTAGCTTAATCGATTTATCTCGACCAGCGGTAATAGGAATTACTACTCCGGGAAAAAGTACGGTATTGCGTAATGGTAAAATGGGTAATGCCTCTGGCAAACTCTCTTGTCTAATTTCCTCTTCATCCTCTGGAGTCATCAACGGTATTAACTCAGCATCTTCATTCATATCTTGCAATGACAAATTGTCCAGACTTAGTATTTTCGATTTGGCCATATATATTTATTTGCCAAAATGTCACCACAAGAGCGCATTTTGGTATTTTAATTTTATAATTAATTAGTATAAGCGATGAAATTCAAGCTACTACAAAGATAACTGAACTTTATTAATTACTAAAAATCAATTGTTGTGCCAACCTTTAAAAGAAAAAAGTTTACTAAAACACATAGTAAACTTTTTTTGATTTTTAGCATGTTATGCAATTGCCTATTCAACTGTAATGTGAGCAAAACTCCCTCCAGTAATTTCTACTGAATCACTTGATGCATCAGCTCCATTAACAAAAGCTGTAAATTGGAAAGTTCCTGATACGGTTTCACCATCGTAAATTAATTGTAAAAAACCAGAATTTTCAACCATAGGACTTGTCATAAAAATAGTACCTGATTGGTCTATTTGACCTGTAAAATTTTGCGCTGAATTTACACTGAATGGTTGCGTCATTGGATTGTTGACAGCTATAGTGATTGCATTACCATTTTCATCAATTAAATTAATGGTTAATAATGTTCCGTCAAGTATAGCTGAAAATGAACGTACGTTAAAATCATTTCCATCCAAGTTCCCTATTAAATCACCAGACTCCGCAAACAATTTGCTTAGTGGTGGTGTTCCGCCATCAGGATCAATAGTTACACCACTATCGGGATCTATTTCTAAACCAGTTTCAGGGTCAGTGATAATACCTGTTTGCTCATCAATGACTCCCCCCGTAGGTTGATGAATCAACAAACCTGTTTCAGGATCTCTTACTCCATCAGATATTATTTTTAATCGTTCAATTTGATTTGAATCTAAAAAATCACCAGCACTAGCCTCTTTTTCACAAGATACTAACAACAAAATTGACATAGATACTATAAAAATTACTTTCTTCATGTTCAGGATTTGCTTTTTACTATAATGAAACAAAGTTATCGTTTATTGCATTATTAAGCTACTTTTTTAGGAATTCGAAATAAAAATATGATTCCTAGCAAAAAAAATAACACAAAAAACAAAATTGAAAATCTTGGACTTCCTGTAATATCTCCTAAAATTCCATATAACAGCATTCCAATTACAATTCCTATTTTTTCTGAAACATCATAAAAGCTAAAGTATGAAGTAGTGTCTTTTGAATTAATTGGTAATAATTTAGAATATGTTGAACGCGATAAAGATTGTATTGCACCGATCACTAAGCCAACAAAAGCTGCAGTAATGTAAAATTCTATTGGAGTGTGCACTGTAAACGCATAAAGACAGATGAGTAACCAAATAATGTTTATGCCAATTAAAGTGTTTATATTTCCTGCTTTTTTTGCTATAATCGAAGTGAGCATTGCTCCTAAAATGGCTACTAATTGAATAAGTAAAATACTAATAATTAAACCCAAAGTTGCATCCCCATTTTCCCATGTAATTTCTTCTACTCCAAAATAAGTGGCTACCAACAAAACAGTTTGTACTGCCATACTATACACAAAAAATGCCCCTAAATATCGTTTTAAAGCCAAGTTTTGTTTAATTTGAAGCCAAATAAACTTTAATTCCTTAAATCCGTTAAAAATAATATTATTGGTAATTTTATTTCCATTTTTAAAATTGGGTAGATAAGCATAAGTGTATTGACTAAAAGCAATCCACCAAACGCCAACCAAACCAATGGATATTCGTGTAGGAAGTTCTTTAGTTTCAAACCCAAAAAAAGCATATCCTTCAATTAAACCTAATGCTATAATCAACAGTAAAACGCTTCCTAAATAACCCAAAGAAAAACCTTTTGCGCTTAATTTATCTTGATCATCTGTGTTGGCAATATCTGGTAAATATGAATTGTAAAACACCAAACTAGCCCAAAACCCTATTAAAGCCAAAAAGTAAGAAAGTAACCCAAAAAACAAATGGTCAAGACTTATAAAACTTAAACCAATACATGATAATGCACCTAAATAACAAAAAAGCTGCATAAAAAACTTTTTATTTCCTGCATAATCTGCTATACCTGATAAAATTGGACTTATAATTGCTACTACTAAAAACGCTATTGCGGTAATGTAACTTATTAAAGAATCATTATTGAAATTAATTCCTAAAAATAATACATTATCATTTCCTAAGTCATCCGTAGTAAGGCCACTCCAAAAAATTGGAAAAATAGCTGAAACTATTACTAATGAATATACTGAATTTGCCCAGTCATAAAATGCCCATGCATTCATAACTTTTTTATTTCCTTTACTAAAATTTTTTGTAGCCATAAACCAATACTACAATTTTAGAACTAACAAAACAAAAAAAAGACTACCTTTTCAGATAGTCTATTTTTCTCTTTTTCATATGTTAGCAATTTTAATCCCATGCCACGGACGAAATCTTAGAATCCTATTACACACTAAGACTAATTTTTAAATATCCTGTGAAAAACTTCTCCTTCACCAGACTTTACTTTTATTAAATACAATCCTGTACTTAAATTACTTATATCAAATTTATTTGATGCTGTATTGTTCTGATACACCGTATTTCCTGATACATCATAAACATCTATTTGCTTTTGAAAACTATTTTTACCATTAAAATAAAGCAACCCTTTGGTCGGATTAGGGTAAATAGCATAGCTACCTGACGATTCAAGCGATGCATTATTTACACTTAATACGGCTTCTTTCACATTGGATTCACATTGATCAACCGAAAAGTATTGCGATATTTTACAATTTTATCTTTCTGCTATTAGCAAATAATTTACATTTAGTTTTATAAAATTACTTACAGTTACCGCTGCTGTTACTTGAGTATCATTTACCAAAAATTTTGATCCATCTGAAGCTATTTCAAATAATGAAAGCGCTCCAGGAAAAAACTTTGCGATGAAAAGCCATAGACTAAATTTCTTTCTTCTTTAGGATTACAATTTATTGTTTCATCTTTTACCACACCTAAAGTGATTGATGATGAAATTATGTTTAGTGCTTGGGTTGATGTACAACCATTTGCTGATGTAATTTTAAATTCATATTTACCAGGTGAAAAAGAATTCAATCCAAAACTATTTATTTTAATGTCTGTTTCATTAATTACCGTACTATTTGTAATTTTATCAGTTACCAAGAGATTGAAAGGTGCCATCCCACGTTTAATTTCTACAACTACAACACCGTTACTACTATTACAAGTTGGCTTTAATGTATTTTGAACAGTAAATAATGTAGGGGCTAAAGTACATGCTTCAAAGTTCTGCGAATTTGTAAAGAAAGAGGTTAATAGCAATATTGAAATTATCAATCTATTTAAATAGCCTAAAAGTAAAATTGTAATCACTAAATTGTTTTTTGGTTTGTGCAATTAATACGTCTGATACACAAAAAACCCTACCCCCATTTGTTTAATTATTTTAACAATTAGACAAAAGACAAAAAAAATCTTTAAAAAACACCATATAGGTGGAATTTAAAGATTGAAACGCAAAAAAAGCTGTAAAAAAGTCGTTTCCTAATCAAGATGGCAATTCATAACTTTATTAAAATTGATGATCACTTTAATAAAACTACGCACCAAACCTTAAAAAATAGGTTGTTACTTTTTTTAACAGCTTTTTTTTAAATTTTGATAGACTAGTTTTTTATAAAAACTGTTGAACTCATTTTGGCATTATTACCATTTTTTGTAATCAATATATAGGTACCCGAAACTAATTGCTCAACTCCCACAGATTGTCTTTCATTTTTAAGAGTTCCCTGAAGTACAACTACACCTTTTAAATCCACAATACTATAATGGGTTGCATGACTAATTTTAGAAATATGAATTTGATGTACTGCAGGATTTGGATATACAACAATATTATGATCATCAAGCCCCAATTGCTTAGCCGAAGTGGTTAACTCGACTCTCTTTAAAATTAACTTATCTAAATTCCATTGCCAACGATCATTTCCGTTTGCTATTATTCGAAATGTGTGTGTCCCTTCAGTGATTTCAATAAAGTTACTATTACTATTTAGGTTTATGTAATTCTCCCAATCACCTGTATTTGGAACAACATCTGAAGCCACTTCTACCCCATCAATCAATAGCTGAACGTTCAGGCTTCGACCTCCTGGACTTGCTATCAAATAAGTAAGGTCATAAAAACCCGTTTCAGTAAGATTTATTGAATAATCAGCATAGTCTCCACTATTTACAAAATTAATACCTATTCCAGTTGCATTTACACCATTGAATTCGCCTGGTCTAATTCCGCTAAAGCTTCCTGTTTGAATAAAATCTTCCGCTTCAACAATTAAGTCATTGCCCCCAGTTACAGGAGTTATTGGCTCAGTAGGAATAATCGATTTATTTACTAAATCAAAACGCCTCAAATACATCCAACCTCCTGTAGCTCCGTTAGCAGCTCTTGAAAAGTCTAAATGATGAGATAATCCCCAATCCACCCCAAATTTAGGATCCGTGGTTGATATTTCATTAGGTCTAAAAATCCCTAACGCATCAGGAACTTCATTACCAGCAAAACCAGCAGTCCCTGTTGCCGTACCCATCATTTCAAAATTAACTCCATCCTGAGCAAATTGAATTGAACCTCTTTCAGGACCATCTAACTTTTGAATAATGGCAATACCATTATTATAATTCCACACGCTAACCTCATGACCCGTATTAGTTATTGGATTATATTCAGATTTCACGTAGGGTCCTTCAGGTTGGTCTGCAATCGCCACACCCCATCTAATCTCTCTTTGACCGCAAAAGCGTTCTTCTCCCATTCGTTCACCTTTATAGTATAAGTAAAATTTATCCTTATAAAACATTAAACAAGGATCATGCACTTTATGACTATCAAAATCCCCTTTCACATCTGCTCGAAACCTACTAGTACTCCCTGCTGACCAAACGCCATTATGCGAAGGTCTTAAAATAGGTTCAGACAGCTTTATCCATGGTCCGTTTGGCGAATCTGCCACGGCCATTGCCACATTATTCTTTACTCTTTCTATATATGGAGACTTAACCACTTGGTAAATCAAATAAAATTTATCGTTATGAATAAAAATTTCAGGAGTAAACACAGATCGATCATCAAAAGTACCTGTTTGACCTCTTTCTACAGCAGGCCCCTGCTCTTTCCATTCGTAACCATCGGTTGAAGTGGCGTAATAAACATCTGTATAATCCCATGGAAATACATTATCATTAGGATTATTGGTCCCAAAATAAGTTGAAGTTTGAGTTCTCTTTCTTGAATACCAAACATAATATTTATCATTATATTTAATCACTGCGCTAGGATCCCTTCTGGTAATTAATGAATTAGCCACTAGATCTCCCGTTAAATTAGTTTCTTTGAACACTACGTTCCATTCAGGATTATTTGGAATATTTGGATTGTTGTAATTATTACAGCTTTGCATGTAGGTATTCCAACGTGTTGTGGCTGTACTAATTTTTTTTGCCCTTAATTTGATTTCAAGATTTGTTGCGGGCTGTTGATTGTAAAGTGCTTCAAAAACATAGCCCTCTTTATTAAAATAAAGTGTTTTATCCCCTAATGTAAATGCATTAAAGGAAAACAAACCATTGGCAGTTGTTTTAATGGATAAATCATTTTCTACTAATGTAACTTCTACATTATTTAACGGAACCCCAGTTTCATTATCCGTAATTATACCTGTAAATGTTTGAGCAAACAAGGCACATGATGCAAATATGAGCACCAAAAAAAATAAATTTTTCATAATTATTGATTTATATTGTTACTGTAAAGGTAGTTGGATATTTTTCTTTTCAATAATAATTAAGAAAGTAATAAGTATTTCATCCTTGATGAATCTATAGTGTAGCGTACGAAATATACAGCAGTATATGTTACCTTTTTTAGTATAAAGTGAATGATAATAATAAGCAATTTTCAATAGCTTTAAGCAACTAGCTTCATTGTAACCTATTCATAGCAGAATTTTATAACAATTGAATAGTAAAAAACTATTGTAAGGAAAGCACAAAACATTATTATCATAATATGAATTAGGAGACAAAAATTTAATTTTTATTAACAAGCTATTTTCAAGCTTACCTATTCCACATACTTATATTTATTTCTTTTTAAATTCAAGTACATTTTAATGATATTAATTACTGACCTGTTTATAAACCTTGGAATATTACTGAATATTCTTATACTATTTATTTTATGGAAAAACGGACGTAATGCTTATCATTACAAAATACTATTTAGTATTTTCTTACTATTATTATTTACACTCATCTGTTTTTTGGGTTATATTCATAAAAACAAAATAATTTTTTTTAGTACATTTTTATTTCAGGACGTTATTCCTATAACTATTGGTCCGTTATTATTTTTTTACGTAAAAGCAATTTTTCTTTCCAAAAAAAAGCTATTATATAAAATTAGAACAATTTTTATAATACCTGTGCTTTACGCTGTATTTGCTAGTATTCCCAAACTTATACGCATGCAAAAAGACCCCAACATTTTTAGCCACTTACGGTCAGGTTTAGAAAACGCATTTGCCTTTAGCATTATTTACTCTTTAATATATTGTTTTTTAGCTCTTAAAATTTTAAACAAAGGAAGGCATTTAATTGATAATCACTATTCAAATACTGATAAACTAGATTTAAATTGGTTAAAAAAACTTTTGTACGGCACTATTTTTATTATATGTATTGATATTTCAATAACAATTTTTGAACTTACTGTAGGCGATTTTGAAGGAGCTGTATTTCCAATAGCAATTGTAGTTGTTGTTTTGATTGTACAACTTGCCTATTATGGAGTACTACAAACAGAAGTTTTAACTCCCGAATTTTTATTAAAAAAACATGGCTTATTAGAAAAGGAAGAGGAAATCAACCCTAACAAACTAGAAACCAATATAAATCAGTACGATAATGAAAATGAAATGCTTGATCTAAAACAAAAATTAGAATCAGGAATGCAAAATCAAAAATGGTATGTTGATCCTAGTTTGACTTTACAACCTTTAGCAGACAAACTTTTAATTACCGATAAAAAACTTTCCTATTTACTTAACCAGCATATGAATACTAATTTTTATGATTACGTAAACCAATATAGAGTTGAAGAATTTAAAAATAAATTAAAAAATCCAAAATTTGAACAATACACTTTAATTGGTATTTCTCAAGAATGTGGTTTCACTTCAAAAACAAGTTTTTACAGAGCTTTTAGTAAGTACAACAATATGACTCCATCAAAATATAAGAAAACACTAATTCATACAAAAAATAATATTACCTCATCACTTAACACACCTAAAGCCTAATAATAGTATTGACTAAACTTAAAAGTCCTTACAAATTTTGTAAGTAATATAAACACATTTCCTGCATGTATTATCTGATCAAAAAAATCCTGAATTTTATTTGACTAATTTAAGTTAAAGTGAACATAAAGTAATGACAAGCATTTTATTTAAAATTACTTTACATACTGTCTACTAGGTATCTAGCTAAAAAATATCAGGATTACTAATGATTGATGTAAGATCGAGTATGAACTACTGACTAATATGAGATAATGGCAAGACGTTTAAAATATTTACTAAATTTTAAAGTTCATTAATTATAATTAACTCATAACCTACTTAATATTGCTTATTTCACAAAAAATATATAGTTTTTTTGTTTTCAAAAGCTCACATGACTTCTGTCATCATGTCCTGAGCGAAAACAATGCGTATTATACTGGTTTGAGACTTTCATGTCAAAAAAAATTCCGGATTAAAACACTTTATTTTTTAAATAATATTGACTTTGACTCGGACAGAAATTTTAAAGTTGAGAAATCGATGAAAATTTTAATAGCTAGTGCTTTTGCTCAAATTACTTTTGGATTAAAAAAGGACAAGCTAAAGGTGTTTAAACTTATCAATATAACTCCTGCTCCTTATAGTTACTCTCATTCGGATTTGATTTTTAATGGTGATACCAACTTTGCTACAAAAACAATAAATTTATGCTGGCCAGTAGTTAAAGCAGGTTTTGAGGTGAGTGATAACGCTTTAAACCTTGCTATTCATGAATTTGGACATGCAATTATATTGGAGGATAGCCGTAAAAATTTACGCTATAGAAGGGCTTTAAATGTGAAAGCATTTAGTAGATGGAAACACTTTGCTTTAATAAAGCTCGAAAAAATCAGAGCCAAAAAAAATGTAGTACTTAGGGATTACGGTGGAACAAATATTATGGAATTATTTTCAGTTTGTTTGGAAGCTTTTTTTGAAAACTCCCATCAATTTCATGAAAAAGAAACCAACCTTTACAACAGCATCGTTGAATTGTTAAAACAAGACCTAAGAAATAAACAAAGTCCATTATTATAATGGCAAAAAGTTATCAAAATAAATACAAAAATGTAACTCTGACAACCTAAATCAAATAACACATTTATCTAGTCAAAGGAAATATTTTTCAATAATTCTATATTGGTATCCGACCTTAAGGCACCTTTTACTTTAAAAATTGCGGTAAAATATGTCCCCTCCCCTAATATCTTCTCAAATTGACTTAACTTATTTTTGTCCGAAAAATAGTTAACACATGCATTTATTCCAATATCATGATTAGAAAAAAATAAGAGTTGTACTGTAGCGTCATATCCTTTTATTTTTGAAACAATTGCCAACTCTTCATTATCTACCCTGTAAGGAAATTTAAAAACAGTATCCTTCAACTTTGGATGATTAGAAAAAAACAACAAACTATCCTTTAGTTTAAAATAGGGATTTGCCTGATTAAATAAATTAATAAATGTATTTTCATTTTTAATTGAACCTATATAAATGTTGTTATGCGCTTTAATTTCTTCAATAGAGGTTTTTGAAGAAAATCGAACATTAAACCCCTTATCGTAACTTGAAAAATAATTGGCTAAAGCAACTGCTCCTGTTACAGCCGTATGATTCACATAGCTATAAGGCGGTGGAGCTATTGAATCTTTTAAAGTTGGATGCGAATCAATAAAGGAGTAAAATTGCTCAACTGTATTTATTGAATAATCTCTAGTCCACCCTTTATTACCGGTAATTGTTTTCCCTATAACCCCAAAAACGTCCCCAACAATTAGATTTGTTTTTTTTGCGTTCGAAAAAAATGGTTTCCATATGGATGAAACTGGCGATTTAATCTTCATAAAAAGAACTAAGCCCATAATTAAACATAAAGCTGAAAGAGATATAATTTTTTTGCTCCTTGTTTTGACCAAAGGAATGATTTCATTTGTACCATTTTTTTCAAAAGTAACCTTGTATTGCCCCTTTTCAATTTTTAATTGACAAGCATCATTAGCTCCTTCTTTTTCATAATAATTATTTAATTTTTTTCTTAAATTATACACATTTACACGAACTCGTGTTCCGGGATCTTTAGTTCCAAAAAACTCCAAAGCAATAACCATTTCTTTCAAATCATTCTTATTCTGTGTTGCTTCAAACAAATAATGAAGTAAAGAAATACTTGTTGGCGCATTTAAAAATGAGTCACTTTTACTTATTTTATAAACAATAGCTCTTTTTTCTTCTAAAGTCATAAGACCAATAATTTCAGCGATTTAAAAGCTCAATTAACGGTTATACATACCGTTAAAGCTACGTTAAATATAGATAAATATGAATTAATAAACTTAATTAGCACCTTTGATTGCTCAATTACTAACGAAAACGATGTATGAAAAAATTAATCTTTTCAATTATTATTCCTGTTTTTTTACTTCCCTCTTGTGTAGTATCACAAAAAAAAGAAGCTATTTCTAACACGAAAAGCCCAAAAGAAACTTCGAATAAACCTTTCCCGTTATATTTAAAAAATTTAAAGCAGGATAGGTCATTAAGTGCTGCCATTAAACGCAGTTTTGAAGTATATGAAGCTCCTAGGCTTTTAGATAACGAACTTTACTCCAATTTTAAGTACACCGAACTTAATGGATTTGACTACCACGGTGGCGATGGCACAATTTCAAGGAGAGATCCTTCGAAGATTATTAAAGAAAATGGAAAATATTACGTTTGGTACACTCATCGGCATACTGAAACTGCTCCCCAAGGTTTTGAAAATGCCACTGATAAAATTCCATCGCAGGATTGGGATTTAGCTGAAATTTGGTATGCAACCAGTACTGATGGTTTTACTTGGAAGGAACAGGGTGTAGCCGTACCTAGACCTCCAAAACCTAATCCAGGGTGGCGCTCAGTAGCCACAGCAGACATTTTAAAATTCAAAAACAAATATTACTTATATTATCAGGCGTTTGATGCTCCTAGTGGAAAATATGACAAAAAAAGAGATGCCTATGACATTTGTCCTGTTGCTTTGTCCTGGGCAAATTCACCTGACGGTCCTTGGACTGCTTTAGACAACGTAGTGATCCCATTTGGTAAGGAAAATGAATGGGACTATCGTGTTATCCACGATCCGAATCCATTGGTACATAATGGTAAAATTTACATTTATTATAAATCCGGTATGGATAAACGCGATGCTAATCGTCAGTTTTGGGATGCTTGGGGGGTAACTATTGCAGATCATCCTGAAGGTCCTTTTGTTAAGCATCCATTAAATCCAGTAATGAACTCAGGCCATGAAACTATAGTTTTTCCATTTAAAGAAGGTGTTGCCGCCATTGCCAATACTGATGGAATTGAACATTATACCATTCAATATGCCAAAGATTGGGTCAATTTTCAAATAGCCTCTGTTACACAACTATTGCCTACAGCTGCAGGTGTTTATTCTCCTGACGCTTTTGACGATGACAAAGATGGTGATGGAATTACATGGGGGCTTTCCCATTTTATTAATGCTGGAAATAATTGGAATAAAATGTATACTAAATTAGGCAGATTTGATTGTGATTTGAGTCAAAAGGTAAATGATCCAAGTTTGAAAAAATCTAATATTTTATTGCCAAATGAGTTATATTTTAGTCAAGGGTTAACTCCAGAACAACGCAAAAGAATCGAAGCCCGAAACCCTTAATTCGTTTCAACCTAAAGTTATAATAGATGAGATTAAAATATAAAGTAATCGTAATCACTGGTGGATCGGGAGTTCTATGTAGCCAAATGGCAATTCATTTGAGTAAATTAGGTGCTAAAATTGTACTATTAGGTAGAACCATAAGCAAACTTGAAGCTGTTGAAAAACAAATTATAGAAGCTGGTGGTGTAGCACTAAGCTATGCTGCCGATGTATTGGATAAAGAAGCCTTACTTACAGTACACAGCGAAATTATTGACCGCCTTGGCACTTGTGATATTTTAATTAATGGTGCTGGAGGAAATCATCCCGAAGCTACTACAGCAAATACGCGTTTTGGTGAAAATGAGATAGCAGGGAAAACTTTTTTTGATTTAGATCATAAAGCGGTGGGTAATGTATTTAATATTAATTTTTTAGGTACATTTTTACCCTCACAAATATTCGGACAAGACATGATCGGCAAAGAAGGATGTAGTATTATTAATATTTCATCTATGAGTGCCTTTTCTCCAATGACAAAAGTTATGGCTTACAGTGCTGCAAAAGCTGCAATTTCAAACTTTACAGAATGGATGGCTGTACATTTTGCTTCTGCAAATATTCGAGTAAATGCTATTGCACCAGGTTTTTTCTTAAGTGAACAAAATAGAAAGCTATTAACGCATGAAGATGGAAGCCTTACCTATAGAGGAAATACAATTATCGGTCAAACACCTATGCGTAGGTTTGGAAATCCAGAAGATTTATTAGGAACATTAGAATGGCTATGCGGCAGCGGAACGGCTTTTGTAACAGGTATCGTGGTTCCTGTAGATGGTGGATTTAATGCCTTTAGCGGCGTATAATTATGGAACAATTTGAACAAACATGGCGTTGGTACGGACTTACTGATCCTGTAAGTCTAAACGACGTAAAACAAGCTGGAGCTACAGGTATAGTTTCTGCTTTACACCATATTCCTAACGGTGAGGTATGGTCTGTTGAGGAAATTCAAACTCGAAAATCAATTATTGAGAAAGCTGGACTTCGTTGGAGTGTTGTTGAAAGTGTACCTGTACATGAAGATATTAAAAGACAGTCAGGTAATTTTAAGACTTATATAGAAAATTATAAGCAAACGCTTATTAACCTAGGAGAATGTGGTATAGATACTGTATGCTATAATTTTATGCCTGTTGTTGATTGGACTAGGACTAACCTTGATTATCCATTTAAAGACGGATCAACTTGTTTAGGCTATAGCAAATGGGACATGGCTGCCTTCGAATTGTATTTGCTTAAACGACCAGGTGCTATTGAGACCTATTCTAAAACAGAAATAGAAAAAGCTAAAAAACATTTTGATAATTTAAGTGAACTACAAAAAAAGCAAATTACTGATAGTATTATTGCGGGGCTTCCTGGTTCTTCTAAAGGCTATGAAATCGATGAAAAATTTGCTTTAGAAAATTTTCAAAAACTTCTAGATTCTTACAATGATATTAATGTCGATCGAATGAAAGAGCATTTGTATTATTTTTTATCGGAAATTACACCTGCTGCCGAAAAATCGGGAGTTCGTTTGTGTATTCACCCCGACGACCCACCATTTTTCATTTTAGGATTACCTAGAGTAATGAGTACCGCCAAAGATGTTAGAGATTTATTTAGAAACGTAGATCACCCAAATAACGGACTTACATTTTGTACTGGATCATTTGGTGCGCGTGAAGACAATGATTTAATAGAAATGGTTAAGGAATTTGGTTTCAGAATTCATTTTGTACACCTGCGAGCTACTAAACGAGATGACGAGGGAAGCTTTTATGAAGCCGATCATTTAGATGGTGATATTGATATGTTTGGGGTTATGAAAGCTTTAATAGAGGAACAAAATCGACGCAAATTAAATGGTAGAAGTGACTTGCGTATGCCCTTTAGGCCCGATCATGGTCACCGAATGCTGCACGACTTGAAAACTAAAGGAAACCCTGGTTATATGGAGATAGGAAGATTAAGAGGACTTGCTGAACTAAGAGGTTTAGAATTAGGAATCAGAAAATCTATGATTTCATGAAAACATTTTTAGACGCTAATTTTTTATTGACCAATAAGGTTGCCGAGAAGCTTTATCATGATATTGCTTCCAAAATGCCTATTATTGATTACCACAATCATTTGCCACCAAATGAAATAGCTAATAACCGTCAATATGCCAATATTTCGCAAGCTTGGTTAAATGAAGATCACTACAAATGGCGAGCAATGCGTGCCAACGGTATAGATGAACACTATATTACAAGAAACGCCTCTGACAAAGAAAAGTTTTTAAAATGGGGGGCTACTGTTCCTTATACATTAAGAAATCCGCTGTATCATTGGACTCATTTAGAACTACAAGGGTATTTCGATATTCATGAGTTACTGAATAAAGAAAACGCTAGTAGCATTTACGAAATTACATCTGCTATACTGCAAAAGCCAGATATGAGTTGTCAAGGGATTTTGAAACAAAAAAACGTAGAAGCCTTATGTACTACTGATGATCCTATTGATGATTTAGCGCATCATCAATTCATCAAAAAGAACAACGCGTACACAAAGGTTTTCCCCACTTTTCGACCTGAAACTGCAATTAGTATTTCTGATTTATCCTACATCAATAAGCTAAGTGGTGTTACTAAAATAAACATTAAATCTACTGATGATTTATTAGAAGCTTTACAGCAAAGAATAGATTATTTTCATAATAATGGCTGCAGATTATCAGATATCAGTTTCGAGAAATTTCCTGAATTAACAAGCGAAATTGAAGCTAAAATAAGCTTCAAAAGATTTTTAAACAAGCAACAACTTACCCCAAAACAAAAAGAAAATACACAAGCCTATCTTCTTATTGAAGTATGCAAGTTATACCATAAAAAAAACTGGACGCAACAGTTCCATATAGGAGTTGTTCGAAATAATAATTCAAGAGCAAAAAATAAATTAGGTCCCGATACAGGCTTCGACTCTATGAGCGATGTTTTACAAGGGCATGCTTTAATGCACTTTTTAGATCGTATGGACAGTGCTGACCAATTGGCAAAAACCATTTTATACAATCTTAATCCTCGAGATAATGACTTGTTTGCAAATGCTATTGGTAATTTTCAAGGTGGAAAAATTGCAGGAAAAATTATCCCCGCGGAAAAAATTCAACTTTAAAAGATTTGTATACTACATTTATTAAAGCCGTACCAAGTTTATTGCTGTTGGTAATTGTAATCGGCGGAATCGTGTTTAGTGTATTTACAGCTACTGAAGCTTCAGGAATTGCGGTACTGTATGCATTAATTTTATCTTTTATATATAAAGAATTAAGTAGTAAAAAATTAGAACGTATAGCATTAAATTCAATAACTACATCCACAGTTGTTACACTACTAATTGCCTGTTCAATGAGTATGTCGTGGGTAATGGCTTTTGAAAATATTCCGCAAGCTATTACTGATGCTTTATTACAATTTTCTTCTAATAAAATACTATTACTACTTTTAATTAATTTATTATTGTTAATAGTAGGAGTTTTTATGGATATGACTCCTGCGGTACTCATTTTTACTCCTATTTTTTTACCGATAGTTACAAGCCTTGGCATAAACCCTATCCACTTCGGAATTATTATGGTTATGAATTTGTGTATAGGTCTCTGTACTCCTCCTGTAGGGTCGGTATTATTTGTAGGAATGGGAATTGCCAATGTTTCACTATCCAAAATTTTGAAGCCATTAACCCCACTATTTATTGTAATGATAGTAGTGTTGCTATTGGTTAGTTTTATCCCCGAAATTAGCCTGTGGCTACCTAGTTTGTTTACTAATTAAATCGACATATTTTAGCATGTTTAAAATCAAAGCGTTTTTACTTTTACTATTTTACACCGCTACGTTTACGGCTTTTTCTCAACACCCATTTCTAAAACATAGAGAAACGTTAAACCTAAGCGATTGGAAGTTCAAAAAAGGAATTATTTATAATGCCAATCAAACTAATTTCGATGATACTACATGGGAAAAAGTTACGGTGCCGCACACCTATTCCATGGATGCCATTAACGATGTGGGCTATTATCGTGGCAATTCGTGGTACCGTACCCAACAAATACTTCCTGCCGAAATGAACGAAAAACGTATTTTTTTACGATTCGAAGCGGTTGGGCAAGAAGCTGATGTATTTGTAAACGATAAATTGGTAGAACAACATATCGGTGGTTATGCTGCTTTCTGTATAGAAATTACTGATTATATCAAATACGAAGGCAAAAACACGATCGCTGTTAAGGTTACGAATGAGCCTAACTACAAACGCATTCCTGTAAACGATAAATTGTTTAATCATTATGGAGGAATCTATAGACCTGTTCAGCTATTTGCTACAGCCAACACAACAATAAAGCCTGATTATTTTGGATCAACAGGGGCATTTGTAACACTAAAAGAACATAGCACCCAACAAGCTACAGTCGAAGTAAAAACTCATATTTCATCGATAGAAGAAAATAAAACAGGGAAATTAATTATAGACTTAAAAAATAAACAAAATCAATCTATAGCTAATCGTGAAATTTCAATTGCTACACTTAAACAAGATTCTACAATTACAACCCAATTGACTATTGAGCAGCCTAAATATTGGCAAGGAAAAGAAAATCCATATTTGTATACTGCGGAAATTAGCATTGCTGTAGAAGGTAACGAAGATAAAATTAGTCAAACTTTTGGTTTAAAATCATATAAAATTGATCCTGACAAAGGAATGATACTTAATGAAAAACCTTATCGCTTATACGGAGTTTGTATGCATCAAGAGTGGAAAAATGAAGGCCCTGCCTTACTAGCAAAATACCATAAACAAGATATTGATATGGTAGCAGAAATTGGTGCAACAGCTGTTCGCTTATCACATTACCAGCATTCGGATTTAACTTATCAATTAGCAGATGAAAAAGGGATATTGGTTTGGGCTGAAATTCCTTTCGTTCATGATTATAGCGGTCGAGAGGGTGAAAATGCGAAACTACAATTAAAAGAATTGATTCTTCAAAATTACAATCATCCAAGCATATATGTTTGGGGATTATGGAATGAAGTACGTGCTTGGAAAAGCCCCGATGAAGCTTGTGTTGTGTTAACAAAAGAGCTTAATGAACTGGCGCATCAACTGGATCCTACTCGATTAACAACTTCGGCTAGCGACCGTGGTATGGAATCAAAGATGGGTAATCTCACCGATCTTCAAGCTTGGAATAAGTATTATGGTTGGTATTATGGAACGTATCCTGACATGGCTAAATGGCTAGACAAATATCATCAGAAATATCCTGAACGCCCCGTAGGGATTAGCGAATACGGAATTGGAGGAAATATTTATCAACAAGATATTTCGAAGCTAGAAAAACCAAATGGAAATTACTTCCCTGAACCAGAACAAACCAAGTACCATGAAATTACATGGGATATTTTAAAAGATCGTCCTTTTATTTGGAGTTCTTTCGTATGGAATATGTTTGATTTTTCTGTTGCTGGCTGGAATCGAGGTGGTATTCCTAATTTAAATCACAAAGGTTTAGTAACCTTTGATCGAAAGATTAAAAAAGATGCCTTCTACTTTTATAAAGCCAATTGGTCTGAAACACCAACGACACATATTGTTGGAAAAAGGAATAATCGCCGTAAAGGGATTACACAAAAAATAAAGGTATATTCCAATCAAACCAATTTAATATTAACTGCTAACGGACAGCAAATAAATTGCACCAATTGCAATTCCGACACTATGGTTGTAGAATTTGATAATATCCTATTAAAAAAAGGCAACAACTTAATTCAAGTATCGGATACTAAAGAATTAACTAAAGATGCTTTTGAACTTTATATTGAATAATCCAAATATAACCTGATAATTATAGTAAGCGTGTATTAATTTACATTTGTCAAATGAATAAGTGTTCGGGATTTTTTTAAAAATAAGAAAAGTTAAGTAACAGCTCTTATTAATCTGGCTATTTTATTTTTAAGGTACTTCACTAAAAATTAACAATTTTACAGATATAATTTTGATTCGAAAATGTATTGAAATACCAAGTTATTAAACTAAATTAACGAATTACTTAACGTATTAGCCACAAATTATTCATTAGTAGTACGCTTAAAAGTGAATAGATATCCTAAAATTGTTAATAAACAATTAATAATTGTTTACTCCTAAAACATTCTAAACAAATCATATGCTAATTTTTTAGACTAATAGATGTGATTATTTCAACAAAAATTGCTTTATATTGAATTTTAACCTAAATTTATGTAACCAAAACAAATCTCAAGATACTAAACAAAACTACTATTAAAAATGTTATTAACTAAACCAAAGACCGGAAGTGTTATTGTGGCCGAGCCTTCTATTATTGGCGATGTATCATTTCAGCGTTCCGTTGTACTTATTGCCGACCATAGCGACAACGGCTCTATAGGATTTATAATGAATAAACCTTTAACTTACACTTTGGCTGATGTAATTCCTAATATTACTAATGAATTCAGAATTTTCAATGGAGGTCCAGTGGAACAGGATAGCCTTTATTTTATTCATAAAATCCCCCATTTAATTCCAAATAGTGTTGAAATCTGCTCCAGCATTTTTTGGGGTGGTGATTTTAATGTGGTTGCTGATCTAATTATGAAAGGAGAAGTTTTACCAGAGGATATTAAATTCTTTTTAGGGTATTCAGGATGGTCGTCAGATCAATTAAATGAAGAAATGAATTCAAACCTTTGGGTTGAAGTAAATTCTAACCTATGCGATATGATTTCAAAACCTACTCAAGATTTTTGGAGGGAATACATGATTGATTTGGGCGGAGAATATTTATTGTGGGTAAATTCACCTGATAATCCTTCCGATAACTAAATAGCATATTATTACTTTTTTAAACGAATATCTGCATTTAACAGATTTACGATTTTTTTAGTTACATCAGTCGAAAAGAGTTTTTTACGATACTTTGAGACTGATGTAATTCCACTTATAACATTTGTAACGAATAATTCATCTGCCTTTTGCAATTCAAAAGCGGCTATGGAAGTTTCTTCTAATGTAAATTCATTAGCATCTTTAAGAATACGCAATAATTGTTTTTTTAATATTCCATTAATACACCCATCTGCTGTTGGTGGTGTTTTAATTGTTGAACCTTTAACCAGAAATATATTGCCATTAGTTGCTTCAATAACTTTTTTGTCAGTATTGAGTAATAACATATTTGCATAACCGTTTTCTTTCGCAAAAATCCCTGATAATACATTTAACACTCTATTAGTCGTTTTTAAAGTAGAAAGGATATCTTTTGCTATAAAATGATCCTTGTAAAGTTCAACTTCGTATTCCTTTTTATCAATTGAATTTAACTTGTAAAATGGCTGATCAATTTTAGCAATACTAATAAAAAAACCTACACTGTTCTCTTTTGGAGTGTACAATCCATCACTATTTCGATAAACGCTTAATTTTACACGTATACTTTGATTAGTAACTACCCCGTAACCAGCAATGGTATCTAAAATTTGCTTTTCAAGGTACTCTAAAGTAAAGTTCATGGGAATCCGCATTCTTAAAATCCGCATGGATGCCATCAACCTAAAATAGTGATCTTCCCAAAATAAAATAGCCCCACCGTTAACGCGTATAGTTTCAAAAACAGCATCTCCATAGGCAAAACCCCGGTTAAAAACACTCAAATTAGCCTTTGCATTGGAAATAATTTCACCGTTAAAATTAATCATAAAAAAGTCCCTTAAAAAAGGGACAAATATACATTTATAAAAAGTTTTTGTTTCTATACCGATCCAATAACCTGCTTTAAATTTCCAATAGTATTTTCCCAAAGCATTTTATTTTCTTCTAGTTCATCATCATCAGAAAAATCAGTAACCATTAAAGAAACATCCTTAGTAATTTCATCAACTTGAATACGGATTTCAAAAAAATAATCTTCATCCTCGTCATCTACCCATTGAAAACGAACTTTTTCGTTATTTTTTTTAGATAATAATTTTGCTTCTTCTTCGCTGTCATCCCATATAAAAGTAAACATCTCACCACGAGAGTTTACATTGTCAGCAAACCATTCGGATAAACCTGAAGGTGATGAAATATAGCTGTATAGCATTTGGGGAGATGCATGTATAATGAATTCTAATTCATATTTAATTTTACTAGACATAATCAATTATAATGTTAAGCAAACAATATATAGATTAATTATTGACAATGCAAAACCAACATAAAAAAATTACTACAATTTATTTTTTGGAGAATTGATATATCTTTATATATTTGCACCCGCTAAAGGATAGCCTTTTTAGCATACTAATAATAAAACGGCGAGGTAGCTCAGATGGTTAGAGCGTCGGATTCATAACCCGGAGGTCACGGGTTCAATTCCCGTTCTCGCTACGACAAAACCCCTTAATTTTCAAGGGGTTTTTATGTTTTTGATATTTTTATAAATGACCTCGTTTAGTTAAAATCATAGCAGAGTACGGTTTGAAGAAATATAATCCTCAAACGACTCTACATTTTTTTCAATTTTAGAGGATGTTTTATGCCATGGTCCTTTTAGTAGTGAATTAAGCTCTTTTAACTTCTCTATTATTTCTAGCATTTAACCAAGCTTTGTAAACTGTATTTTCTGTGGTCATGTCTTTGCTTAAAGACCACCCAACTAGCTTTCTGTCTGCTAAATCTATTATTGTTGTTAGGTAATTCCAATGGTTTGCCACAGGTATGTAAGTAATGTCAGACACCCATTTTTTTCCTATTTCTTCACAATCAAATTCCCTATTCAGAATATTTTCTGCTATTGGATTAGTATGATCTGAATCGGTAGTGATCACAAATTTCTTTTTCAAAATACTCTTTAAGCCAAGTAGATTCATTAATCGACCAATGTAAGAAACACTGTAATTAAGTTCTTCTTTTGCTAATATTTTTTGAATTCTAGTACTTCCATAAATCTCTTTATTTTCATAGAATATACTGGTAATCCTATTGTTCAAATGGAGTTATGTTTCGTTAATATTATCTTTTGACTTTAGCCAATGGTAATAAGAATTCCTGCTCACTCTTATTGATGCATTACAGTCAGACTTGAAAAATTTGGTTCTCATTCAAGTTTCTGAGATTGGAGACATAACAAGTATAGCTCAAAAATCGTTAGATGTCAATAGTATTATTTCTAGTATGGAAATTTACACATTACTTATAGTAGGTATTGTTGTTATATTTGTAGTATCTTATCGAGTTAAAACAAAGCCTTAAATAACCGAGTTGTCTCAGTAATAGCTTAAAATGAGCATTAAAACACTAATACTTATTATCATCAATAGTTTAATTGGTTTTGTAGTATTAATATTATCATTATTATTTTATAATCAGTTTTCTAAGGTTTTAAATGATCGGATCTTATTGCAATTAAATTCGATTAAGACACTTAAACAGATTCAGGTTGAAAACTTAATACAATCTGAATGGAACGATTTTTTGAACGTAAAAAAAATCGATACAGCAGATTTAGATACAAATTTTAAAATACCAGATAGTATTCTTTCATTGGACGGAATTCACGACTTAACACCATACCACAAAGAAAAACAAACCTCTATAGGTTTTATCCAATCTACTAATGAAGGTTCAATAGTAAAAATCATCCCTTACCATAAATTAAAAAAAATTCTATTAGAACGGACGGGAATGGGAGAAAGCGGTGAGTCTTACCTAGTTGGATCGGATTATTGTTTAAGATCTCAATCTAGATTTTTTCCAGATAAAAACCCGTATAAGGTAAAAGTCAAAACCAAAGGAGTAATTGATGCTTTGGCAGGAAATAAAGGTAGAGGGGTTTTCAAGGATTACAGAGGAGTGAACGTATATAGTGTATATAGTCCTCTAGAAACTTCATATCTTGAATTAGTTATTTTATCGGAAATTGATGTTGATGAAGTGACTTTACCCTTAAAAAAATTAAGATATAGACTTTTTGTATTAACGTTAGGTATTCTTATTGTAGCAGTATTATTATCTCTATTGTTAACTAAAATGATTTCAAACCCTGTCAAAAACATGCGAAAGAATTTGAAGATTATGGCCATGGGAAATTATAATCAAAGCGATGACTTTAAAAAGAATTCAATTGAAATAAAAGAAATGTTTGATGCTTTAGCGAATTTGAAGGATTCTTTAAGAGGTGCGGTGAACTTTTCGAATCAAATAGGTAATATGAACCTAAATTCTAATTACACTCCAAAAAGTTCCAATGACCAATTAGGAAAAAGTCTAATTGCTATGAGAGATAAACTATTGGAATTTAGAACTAACGAACAAAAAAGTAGAATTGTAACCAAACGTTTACTATTAGATGGATTGGAGAAAGAAAGAAAGCGTCTTTCAAGGGAACTTCACGACGGTATTGGACCTCATTTGACTTCTTTGAAGTTTTATGTAGAGAACAATATTATTGATCCAATGAAAAAGATAGAAATGAAAACTATAGTGGATAGTACCATTTCTGAAGTTAGATTAATGTCTAACGCTTTAATGCCTTCGTCTATCGATGATTTTGGAGTGGGAGCTACACTTACAAATTTTGTAAGAAGTATTGAAAATTCTACAAAAATAAGTATTGAATTTGAAGACTTAACTAAGCATAGTAAAAGTAAAATCACAAATCATCAAGGAATTAATTTGTTTAGAATAAGTCAGGAATTAATAAATAATTCATTAAAACATTCTGAAGCAAAAAATATAAGAATTACACTCTCTGAATTTAACGATTTTGTGTCATTATTTTACTTCGATGATGGTATTGGTTTTAAATTAGAAACGGCAAAATTAGGATCAGGAATTATTAACATAAAACAAAGAGTGGAAATTTGTAATGGAACTATCGTTATAAATTCGGAACAAGGTAGGACAACTACCTTTGAAATAGAATTTCCTATAAAAAATGACTTATGAACGAAACAAAACTAATTATAGCCGATGATCACGAACTTTTTAGAAAAGGGCTAGCAGAATTATTAAGTAAGCATGAAGATATTAAAGTGATCAAAAGTGTTGAAGATGGAATTGAATTCATGAATATTTTAAAAAGTAATATAGAGGCTCACATCGTATTACTTGATATTACTATGCCCAATATGGATGGTTTTCAGGTATTAAAAGAAATGAAAAATTTAAGTTCTACAATCAAACCTATAGTTATTTCGATGCATAATGATGGCAATTATATCGCCAAGTGTGCTAAAAGTGGTGCTTATGGCTATCTATTGAAAAATGCTGATGAAACAGAACTGACCAAAGCGATTCGTATGGTTAGTAAAGGAAGTAAATACTTTAGTGCTGAAATTTCTGAGAAAATGATCAATTTTATGTCTGTACAAAGTGTAAGCGAGGACATCCTATCAAATAAAGAAACGGAGGTGTTAGGATTAATTTCAGAAGGGCTCACTACAAAAGAAATAGCATCCAGATTATTTGTAAGCGCACGTACTATAGAAACCCATAGAGCCAACATTTTAAAGAAGTTAGAGGTTAAAAATACTGCCGAACTTATAAAAAAAGCAGCTAAAATTAATTTAATATAATTTTAATGTTAGTAGAAACTCCGTATAAATACGGATGTAAAATCGGTAAATCCTCGTATTCCTAACAAGGCTTATTCAGGCGTAATTTTGGTATGAACCAAAAAAGTAATAGTCATGAAAAAAGCAGTTTTAATTTTAGGATTTTTAGTAATATCATTAGGAGCATTTGCACAAAAGAGAAGTGATTTTCAAGGGCCAAAATATAAGAATTATAAATACTGGCAACATGATAATGCCCCTACAGTAGTATATTCATCTGACCAGCAGAAATCATTAACAGGTCCTGCTTACAAAAATTATAAACCTTGGAGGAATACCAAAGAAGTTTCAAAAGTAGAAGTTATTACAAATGGAACAAATGAAAGACAAAAGTTAACAGGGCCAAAATATAAGAACTATAAGCCTTGGAAAAATAACAGTTAAATTTGAGATATTATCTATTTTTAGCTTTATAGATAATAATAAAGAAGCTTTATAAGCTCATAATAGTTTTTCTAATGAGCACCTTTTATAAATATTTAAGAGGTGCTCTTTTTTTGTGTTTTTTAAAAATTTGATTTTGTGATGGTTGTTAAAAAATCCGTATAAATACGGATGTAAAATGGGTAAATCCTCGTATTCCTAACAAGGCTTATTCGGGCGTAATTTTGGTATGAACCAAAAAAGTAATAGTCATGAAAAAAGCAGTTTTAATTTTAGGATTTTTAGTAATATCATTAGGAGCATTTGCACAAAAGAGAAGTGATTTTCAAGGGCCAAAGTATAAGAATTATAAATACTGGAAACATAATAATGCACCCACAGTAGTTTATTCAACTGATAAGAAAAAAGCTTTAACAGGACCAGCATATAAAAATTATAAACCTTGGAAAGATACTAGTAAAGTTGTTAGAAAGAAAGTAATTATAAATGGAACAAATGAAAGGCAAAAGTTGGCAGGACCAAAATATAAGAACTATAAACCTTGGCTAAACAAGGGTAAATAATTTTTGGTTCGTTAAGCAACACGAGTGTGGATAAAGCTATTGTTAGTATTACTTAAATCAGCTCGTGTTTGCTTAATAAAAGTCAAAAAGCGCTTAAAATAGTTTTTTTTAAGCGCTTTCTTATTTTGTGAAGAATCGTTTAACTTCTTATAGAATTGCAAATGTAATCGGGTGCAATACCTAAACTTTTAATTACGGTTTCAGCTTTACTTTTAATAGTATTGCCAGATAGTACTAAAGCAGTATCAATACCAAATTTATTGGCTCCAATAATATCTGTTGTTAAAGTGTCACCGACCATAAGAATATCGCTTTTTTCATAAATCTGTTTTCCTTTATTAATATGTTCAAAAGCATAGTTGAAAATCTGAATATCAGGTTTTCCAAATTTTATAAAATGTCTACCTAAAATAGATTCTACAAAATCAGCGATACCACCAATGGCTACAGAAATATTATTATTATTTGTAGGGTAAATAGTATCAGTATTCGCCACTATCACAGGAATATTAATTTTTCGTAATAAATTTACACAGTTATTTATTCCAGTACGCCATTCAAAACCTTCATCATCTAAAAAAACTAAAGCTTTAATGGTATTTAAGTAAGCTTCTTCAAAATTTATATCTTCAATAGAAACGGCTTCTAAACCAAGGGATTTGATATAAGTGGCAGATTGCTCTGTGCCTACGTAAACCACACGTCCTGAGTTAATTTTTTGTTTTAAAAACTCATATGCCATCATGCCAGAGGAAATTATTTTCTCAGATGGGATGTCTTTATCAAAACCAATTTCTTTAAAATTTTGGCTTAAATGTTCTAAACTTCTTGAAGCGTCATTGGTAAGTATAAAATAATCAATGCCTGATTGAATTAAATTTTCAAAAGTTTGTCGAGCACCATTTATAATTCCATCAGCATTTTTTAGTACGCCAAAAGAGTCAAAAAAAATAACCTTATAATTTTTCGATAATTCTTTAAAAGATTGAATATCATGTTCCATAATTAGAATAAAGTATTGATGATTTTATCAGTGTCAAATTCATCTATTGAACTAAAATAAGAAGCAAAAGTTTCTTTCTTAAGTCTACCTGCGTGAGTATCTCTAAAAAAATAATCCCCTAAATGGACTACGTAATGAAGTAGAAAAAAACGATATGATTCTTTTATAAATTTAATTTCATTCTTTTCTAAAGGAAAAATCTTGTGGTAAGCTTTTAAAAAAATAATAAAGCGATCTTCTAACATAGGGTTAATAGTATAACTAAAAGTATCTTGATCTCCTTCAGCCCTTACCACTCTAGACCAAAAGTAAAAGTCCATCACTCGAGTACTCATTCTAAACCAATCGTAATCCCATCGCGAGAAAAATCTAAATTTTTTATCTACTGAAAAATTACCAATATTCCAATCTACAAAAACAGGAATTTTCTCCATTTGATGTAATCCAATTTTTTCACAGTTTTCTAAGAAAGTATTACACTGTTTTTCAATTTCTTTGACGATAAAATTGGCTTCTTTATATTTTGGCTTTGTATGTAATTCCCTTTTTAAATCAATAATATCCGTTTCCATAGTTTTAATAGAAACAGGGAGTTCATTTAATATAGAAGAACAAGATTTATGAAAATAAGCCAGCTGCTCTCCAGATTTTATAATTTGTGCTTCTGTAAATATTTTAGGGGGCTTTTCTTTAATACGAATAGGGTTGTAAAAAACGATCCACACATTAGAGATATGATCTTTATATCGTTTACAAAATATTTTATTTTCTTTATTTAAAGAGCGAGCTATAAAATGATCATGAGGAAACCTTAAATTATTAGCTAAACTGTTTATAATTTCATGATCTTCCAAGAAAAATTCGTGTTCTCCAAATTGCGACAACTTGGCAATTATAGGACTTTCATTTACTAAATTGATTCGAAAAACTCGGTTAGTAGATACATTAGCACTTATATCTTCAATATTTTCTATTTTTTGTTTACCGTTAAACTCGTTCCAAGTTTTTTCGATAACTAACTTATAATCCGTGTTCATCATATCAAATAATTTCTAAATAACGATTTACCTCCCAGTTGCTTACAGATTTGTTGAATTTTTCCACTTCCCATTTGCGTGTTTTTATAAAATGTTCGGAAAATACAGGGTTCAATAATTGTGCAGTTAAAGGATGATATTCCATTACAGTTATCGCATCATTTAAGTTATTAGATAATTTGTCGAGTGTAGTATTCTTGTAAGCATTTCCGACTTGATTTTTAATTTTTAAGTCAAGCTTCTCTTTAATGCCATGAAGACCTGAAGCAAGCACTGCGTATACTATTAAATAGGGATTAGTGTCAGCACCAGGAATACGCATTTCTATATGGTCATTCACATAAGATTCACTAATTACTCTAATTGCTGTAGTTCTGTTTTGATATCCCCAACTTACAGTTGTTGGCGCCCAAGAATCAGGTTGTAGTCGTTTATAGCTATTAATTGTAGGAGCATAAATGGGGAGCATAGCAGGACTTGCGTTAAGTACTCCAGCCAAAAAATTAGATGTCGTAGCATCCAAATTATTATTATTCGAAAAATTTAAAATATTTTGCCCCTGTTTATTCTCAATACTTATATGGATATGACCTCCACAACCAGGAAGCTCTGCATTCCATTTTGCCATAAACGAAGCTAAAAAATCAAACTTTTTAGCCGTAGTTTTTACTATAGATTTGAATAAAGTGGCATCATCACAAGCTTTTAATGCGTCGGTGTAACTTAATGCAGCCTCGTAAACGCCTGGGCCTGTTTCGGTATGAAGCCCTTCGGTTGACACGTCAAATGATTTTGTTACTTTTAAAATTTCGTCAATATATGCTTGATTTTCAGAAAGGCGATTCAAAGAATATCCAAACATACCAGAGGTGACGCCTTCAAGATTTTCAACATCTTTTTTAAAATTGAACCATTCGTATTCAAAGCCAATTTTAGGTACTAAATTTAGGCTTTCATATGCTTTTAAAATACTTTTTAATAAACTACGAGGACAAACATTTTTGAAATTTTCATCAGTACTAAAGTCTCCAAAATAAAGTGCATCGCAGTTAGCTTCATTAACCGTTCTTTTAGATTTTTCGTCTATAGTAAATATAGCATCGGGAAAACCTTTTTCCCAGCCTGTTAAGCTATCTTGGGAGTAACATTCATCGTGTAAATCCCACCCAAATACCACGTCACAAAAACCTAATGAATTATTTTTTTTAAATTTATTTTCAGAAATATATTTACCTCGGGAAACCCCGTCTATATCAGTAAACATAATTTTTTTAAAGCTCATAATTTTATAATTTGTTCAACTTTTTTCAATTTAAAGAATTTATCTTTGAATTATAAGCTAATGGTTATAAAGCCTAGTTAAAAAATAACTTACAATATGAGTCGTTTTAATCTTAAGGATATTCTGGAGTAACTACATTTGTTGGTACAATTTTGCTAAGCCTATAATTAATAAATTTGAATTATGGCAAAACGCAAACATTCAATAGATTTTAAAGTGATGATAATTGAACTATTAAAATTAGGAAGAAGTACTAAAGAGGGATCAACCCGAAAAGTTGTGGAGTGTTGTAAAATTTTAGATTTTTGTAAAAAACAATAAATTGGACTCCAAAGAACTACTTGCTTACTTTTTACCCGAAGGGATTTTAGAATATTTTTATATTATAGAAGCCAAAGAATCTAATGATAAATTAACACTAGTTTTAGAAGAAAAGCCATTACCGATGGCCGAACAATCTCAAAAGCGATTACATTCTAAAGGCTTTTATCCTGTAACTCAAATCCAAGATTTTCCTATTCGCAGACGTGTTGCCCCTATGGGCTAATCTGAAAATCAAAGCCTCCGTTTCTAACGGAGGTTTTTTACTTATCACCCAAAGTGAGATGAAATTGAAAAAAATTGAGGAATAATTACCTAGTCTTTAAATTATTCCTCAAGCTTGAATTAATCTAAAAAAAACTCATTGAATTTGAAAAAACTGAATACTAATATAATATATTTTGGAGTAAAAATTTTATATTGATGGAGCATATATTGACTTTATATATTTTTCTACAACCCTTAAAAATTGATACCATTATGAAATATTTTATTACCCTTAGTTTATGTTTATTTCTATTATTTTCTTGTGAGGAACCAAGAAAATTAAGTTCTACAGATAAAAATCAATGGGAAATGAGAACGGTAAAAAAAGCATTACCAGATTCTTTAGATAATGGAAGTACATTTCTATCTGTTTATTCTCAGATATTTATGCGTAATGATAAGGGCCAAGTAGATTTAACGGCAACAGTAAGTCTGCACAACCCAAACTCTAAAGACAAGATATATATCGATAAGGCAGTATACTACAACACAAAGGGAGAAGCGATACGCATTTATTTTGACAAGACTATTTTTATCAACCCTATGGAAACTGTACAAATTGTAATTGATGGTATAGATAGAGAAGGCGGTACTGGTGCAAATTTTATTTTTGACTGGAAAATCAAATCGTCTTTGAATGAACCAATTATTGAAGCGGTTATGATAAGTACAAATGGGCAACAAGGTATCTCTTTCACTACAAGTGGTAAGCGCATAAAATAATTTAAAGTCGGTATTGTCTTTTATAAAACTTACAAAGAATATATTCCATTTAGCATCCTTATTAAAAACACATATCTCCTAGTTGTAATAACCCATCTCTAGCAGATTCTAAAGGCAAATAACGGACTTTTAATTTATGTAAGCCATTACTTAATAAATAAGGGTTGAGTTCTAATGTGGTATTCATGCCACTTTCATAAAAACGCTCTAAAGGAATATCGTCTATAAAAATTTCAAAAGGGGTTTTGGCATTAACATGTATTGCATAGGTAATTTGGGTTACTGTTTTGCAAAGTACTTGCAAGTATAGTAGTATTTTTTGCGGTTTGGGCGCAAGCGGTAATACATCCAATACATAAAAATAAAAATATATCCTTAACCATATTAGTTTACCTTGTTACTTTCTAATAATTTCAAAATCAGTACTTCCTTTGGGTTTATGTAATTTCAAGTCATATTTGTAGTAATTAGTTTCTGTTTCAGTTATAAGACCTGCATTTTTAAATTTATTAATTCTTTCTAACGTAACAATCCTACCTTCTGCATAAAGCTTAAGCTCGTACTCATTTTCATTCACTTCCCATAAATTTCCTAAACATTTTGTTTTGATATCATTTATATTTTCTTGAGAATAAAAATGAGATAAATCATAGTCATAAGTACTAATTGACAATTCTTTATTTCTTAATTCTGGAC
>NZ_AFPB01000141.1 GCF_000218485.1 Aquimarina agarivorans
ATTAATTGGTGTTTTGTACATAATTGATTTTTTTAGTTTCCTAATTCTAATTGATTTTTTATTAAGTTGTAATAGTTGGATCTATTTGTAACTAATTCATTATGGTTACCGACTTCTACAATTTCTCCTCTGTCTAATACTATAATTTGATCAGCATCTTTAACAGTACTTAGTCTATGAGCTATTATCAATACCGTTCTACCTTCGTAAAATTTTTGTAAATTTTCGTGAATTTGTTTTTCGTTTTCGGCATCTAAAGCACTAGTCGCTTCATCAAAAAACAAATAATTTGGATTTTTATAAATTGCTCTGGCAATTAGCATTCGTTGTTTTTGTCCGCCAGACATACCTACCCCAGAAGCGCCAATTTTAGTTGAAAAATCATTTGGGAATTCATTAATGAATTCAGAAATATTTGCTATTTCAGCAGATTTAAACAAACGCTTTCTGTTAATATTTTTATCGCCAGTAGTAATGTTTCTAAAAATAGTATCTGAAAATATGTAACCATCTTGCATAACAATTCCAGCCTGTTCTCTAAGGCTAGTTGGAGATATATTTTGCAAATTTTGTCCATTTACTAAAATAGCACCTGTGGTTGGTTTATAAAATTTAAGGAGTAGTTTCATTAATGTAGTTTTACCACTACCACTAGCCCCTACAATAGCTGTAACTTTACCTTCAGGAATATGCATATTTATATTCTTTAAAATGTAAGGAGCTGAAGGACCTTCGTATTTGAAGTTTACATTTTTTAAAGATATCCCTCTTACTGATGATTCACTTTTCAATTTTTCTAAACCTTTATCTTCTTCCTCTCCTTTTTGCTCCTGTATTTCACTTAGCCTATTGAAACTTAATTTAGCATCTTGTAAAGATTTAAAAAAGTCAATTAATTGATTCACTGGTGCATTCATTTGTCCGATAATATAGCTTACACTCAATAATTCCCCTAAACTCATAGTACCATTTACAACATAAGTTGCAGCTAGAAATGTGACTACAATATTTTTAAACTGATTTAAAAACTGATAACCAGAAACTTGAATTTGATCTAGTTTTAAAATTTTGCTATTTGTTCTAAATAGTTTGTCCTGAACTCTTTCCCATTCTATTCTTTTATGTTCCTCAAATTGGTTTAATTTAAGCTCGGTAACCCCATTTATAATTTCATATATCAAATCCTGATTTTCGGTTTTAGCCTGAAAAACAAAATAGTCTAAAATTTTTCTTTTATTTAGCCATGCTAGCGACCAACATATAGCCACTGTTGTTATAAGTAAGTATGTGAGTAAAATTGTTATATCATAATACCATAGAACGCCAAAAAAAACAGAAAAAGTGATTAGTGAGAAGAATGTGGTGAGGCTTTGCGAGGTTAAAAACTCTTCAATTCGTTCATTGTCTTGAATTCTTTGATTAAAATCTCCTGTCATTTTGGTATCAAAAAAATGAATAGGTAGTAATAGAATCTTTTTAAGAAAATTTGAAACGATTGTGATGCTAATTTTTGTACCCACACGTAAAAGAATCCAATTTCTAAAAACATCTATAATAATAACGCCTAGAAATACACCAAGCTGAGCCATTAAAAGAGTACTAATTACATTTAAATTTTTGACTTGTACACCTTTATCAATTAAATACTCAGTAATAAATGGAAAAACTAACGTAGCACAACTTCCTAAAAACAATAATATAAATAACTTAATCAATTGTTTGTAGTGCGGCTTTAAGTAATCTAATAAAAATTTAAATGAAATATTCTTTTCAACAGGTATTTCATTTGTATAAAAGTTTTGAGTTGTTTTTAATTGTAAACAAATACCTAAATCCCCTTTTGACAACCAGTGTTCTTGAAATTTTTTTAAATTAAATGAAATAATACCATGTGCAGGATCTGCAATTTTAAATGAATACCCATCATTCCTTGTTTTTTTAATAGCCATTAGCACTACAAAATGATTTTGATTCCAATGTATTATGGCGTTAGTTGGATTTATTTCAATTAACTGATCAATTGATAACTTTTCAGAAATACAACTAAATCCAACTTTTAGTGCAGCGTGTTTTATTCCATCTAAAGAAACACCCTCTTTAGTAATAAAGCATTCGTTTCTAAAAAATTGCAGGGAATATGTTTTGCCGTAGTAATTGCTTAACATTGCTAAACAAGCAGGACCACAATCCATTTGGTCAAATTGGCGGATAAACTTAAATTTTTTATTTTTTGGCTTCATACTAGTAGTGTTTTTCTTAGGAACAATTCCTCTTAAATAATTTCGACTCCATTATAATTGTAGATTTCAGATATAAAATATAAACCTGCTTCAATGGGCCATTCTTTTGCTAAATCACTTAATAATTCTTTTACTGGATACTTTTGATGAGTGTTTAATAAATCAATTATTTTTTCCAACTCTTTATGGTATTTCATTTCCATTTTTATGCCTCTGGAAAACAAAATTAATTTGTTATTTCTTGTATAGTACAGTAGTTCAAAATTTGAATTAGATTGAACAATCTTATCAATTAATAAATTATACTTTTCCACGTCATAACTATCAGTAATATTTTTACTTAATGGAATTGACTGCCAACAACCATTACTTAAAAGGGCATATTTATAATCTAGATTTAATTGGTATAAAAAATCTTTTGTAGGAAGTTTAAGTGTCGATTCATCAAGATTGAGTGTGGATAATAAAGTTGAAAATGAAGCTTCATTTTCAAGTAATTTTTTTGATGGTTGTAGAATTGTTTTTTCAACAGTATTTTCATTCGGAGATTCAAATTGATATATTAGTGAACGTACAATTTTTTTAGTATAAATCTCTTTAGTTGGGTTGTTGAACCAAAGTGTTACACCCACTGATAGTTCATCACTAAAACCAACATGGTAATTTTTCCATGGCATGTAAAATAAATCGCCTTCAGAAAATTCAAATTGATTGGCGTGTTCTAATATTGGTTCAATATTTTTATTATTGTACTTGGTTTGGTCATTGGTTAGGCTGTCATATTTATCTTCATCCCAAGTATACATTGATTTTTTGCCAGGACCTAAATGAAAGTGAAGTACATTCTCGCCAGGGTGATCTTGATGAATACCTAAAGGTGTCCAGCCATAATTACCAATAAAAATAGTAATCTCAACACCAGTTGCCGGAACCCCTTTAATAGCTAATAAAGGCTTAATTGCTTTTCGGATTTTGTTGGCAATAGTTGTAGAATGCTTTTCGCCCGAATTTATTATTATTCCAAATTTTTTATCAAAAATTCGTGAAGTAAATTCTTCGATGTTTTCATCTTTCTTAGGTGGATTTTTACATAAACTTAACAGATATTGGTCGCTTTGTTCTTCACCGTCAATGTAAACACGTATTCCATCACCAACATCCGATAATTTAAATCGGTTTTGGAGTACATTAAGTACGCCATTATTTAATTCTTTTACCAATGTGCAATCAATAGCGTTATTTACTACACATGGCTTTTGAAAGTCATTATTACTATGAATAAATTCCTTCCAAAATTCTTTAGAAAAAGGTTTTGTTATAGTTTCCATAATTTTCACATTTTGTGTAATAGCAATAAATTATTTTGCTAAATTTGTTCTTTGAATTTGTAATAATTTTTAATAAATTTTTGTTAGAAAAGAAGGAGCATAAGTGTCTAAAAATTATAACTCCTCCTTTTTGCTTTGAAAGGATTATTATACAGCAGCAGTTCTCTGCTTTTGTTTTTGTTTGATCACAGTTTCAGCTAAACCAGCTGTTCCACCTTTAATTTTTCTTTCTTCAAGAGTTGATAATGTTTTTAAGCCTAAAAAGTTTTTTGGGTTGAAATTTGAATTTTTCATTGTAACAAAATTTAAAAATTAATAGTTATTAGCCTGTAGTTTAAAGACATGGAGACTTTTCATTGGTCTAACTTGCAAGTATATTTTTAATTTATTCTATTTTTTTCTTCGCTATTTTTTGAATTCCTTTCTGGTAATTCCAATTTTTTTCCAAAATTGTATACTAATGACAGTCTTACACTTCTATCATCCCTATAGTGGTTGTAGCTTGTAGTAAAACCTATTGCTTGTTGTGTAATTAAAGACCTGTTCCCTTTAAAAAGGTCATTACCCACTAATGATATTTGCAATGATTTATTAAAAAGTTGCCACCTGATAGCTGTATCAAATTGTGAGTAAGCTTCATTTTTTTCCAGACTCGAAATTCCATCCGAGATATACATATAAGTCATATTAAACAATAGCTTTCTGTTTTTTACCAAAACAAAATTGGTACTTGCTCCCCCTTCAAAAGAAAAACCAGAAAGTGTTGGATTTAGTAAAGGACTTGTCGATTCGGCTTCGGTATGATAAATATTGGTGTTCAGACTAACATCAAACCAATTATTTATCTTTAAATCTAAGCTAGTATACAATCCGATATCGGCACTATTATAATAATTTGAAGCAATAAATTGTTGGGTATTTTCTACTTGGTCAACAATGGCTATATATTCAAATCCATCATTTAATTTTGAGTACCATAATGAAGCTATTAGGTTTTTGCTATTGGAATATGAAAGCTCAATATTATGGGAAAATGCAGGGCGTAATAACGGATTTCCTTCAAAAAATGAAACGTTGGATAAAAACCATCTAAAAGGATTTAAAAAACTAAATGTTGGTCTATCAATTCTTCTGCCATAGTTTATATCTAAAATATCATTATCAGTTAATTGATAAGATAAATATGCGGTAGGGAATAATTCAAAATATGATTGTTCTGTAATTTGATTTAATGTTACGGAATTGCCTTTTGTATCAGTATTTTCAGCTCTTAAGCCAGCTTTCCATGTCAATTTTTCACTAAATTTGCCTGTAGCCGAAAAGTATAATGCCTGAGTATTTTCGTTATAATCAAACTCATTACTTTGTGTGGCATCAAAAACCGGCATACCACTTGTTGTATTTAAAAATAGTACATCATTTTCTGTTTGAGAAAATGATAATTTCCCTCCATAATTTAAACTAATTTTTTCTAAAGGGTGTTCCATATCAATATTTATGGAGTAATTATCAATATTTTGTTTCCCTTCATTATTTGCCGAAAAAAGCGAATTAGGAATTGGTGCATTTTGGTTGTCAAAATTTGTTGTACTAAATGAACGCTTATTAGTATTATTGAAATTGAAGTAATCTAAATCTAAAGTTAGTTTTTTATCTTCTTTATGGAAATCATATACAGCATGTGCATTAACAGTATTATATATTCGTTGTGCTTCAGTAATAGCATTTGTTTTAATCAAAGAATTAATATTATTTGTTGAGGCATCAATCAGTCTGATTACATCATCATCTTTTTTGTCGGGTTCACTAATATTACCACTGTACAAAGCACCTATAGTAATTTTATCATTTATTTTTTGATCTATTTCAACCTTATAAGCTAAGGATTTAGTAAATTTTCTTTGCTGAATGTTTTCTCGCCAAAGTTGATTAGGGTCATCAATTAAATAGTTTAAATCGTTCAATATGGAGCCTTTCGTATAGTTGATGTCCGAAAATAGTGAAGTGGTAGTTTTTTTATAGTTTACGGCACCACCAATAACACCTGTGGGATATGTTGCTTGTTTGTATGTTGATCTTACCGAAGTATTTATATGATCATCATTATTGTGTTTAAGTTTTATGTTTATAATTCCACTATTACCTTCAGCATCGTATTTAGGTGGGGGATTGGTGATAACTTCAATACTCTTAATAGCTGACGATTGAATGTTTTTTAGATAATTTGTAAGTTCAGAACCTTCTAAATTTATCATTCTATCATTTATCATTACCCTAGTTCTTCCTTTGGCAACTATTTTTATTTCCTCGTTTTGCACCCTCAATCTTGGGGCTGCTTTCAACGCATCTATCGCAGTACCTCCTGAAGCAGCAGTGGATTCGCCTACGTTAAAAATCAACCTATCTACCTTTTTTTCTATGAGTTTTTTTCTTCCCTGAATGACTATTTCTTTAAGTGAGCTTATGTCTTCTGTTAAAATAATTTCACCTAAATTGAAATTCACTTTTATTGTCAATTAATTCTGTTCCATGGGTTTAAACCCACCTATGTAATTGAGATATTGAAAGGAGTATTTGAGTTGATTTCTAAAGAAAACTTTCCAAATTCATCTGAAATGGTTCCTGTTATTAATTCATTAGTGTTGATTTTTTCAGCAATTACATTTGCAAAAGCAATAGGTTGGTTGGTGTCACTCATTATAATTCCTTCAAACATCTGAGCATAAGTAAATTTTTGAATTATGATTAGGAAAAGTATGTTGAGTATTTTTTGCATTCTCTTATTTATTAGGTAACAAAGGTTATTCATCTTATTGTAAATGTACTTTATTAGTATACTTTTTTTGAGTCTTCCACCCACACGAATTATGTGGTAAAACCACATAATTATTTAAAGCATAAAAAAAGCCATCTAAAATTATTTAGATGGCTTTTTTTAGTTTTGGATACCATTTATATGTATCCACTTTCTCTTGCTTTTTCGAGTAATTGTTTATTGCTTCCTCCTTCAATATCAAAAATTTCCTTAAGTTTTCTTTTTCTGTTTTCTACAGCTCTTAAAGATAGGTTTACTGATTCGGCAACGTCTTTGTTTTTTGATCCTAAGGACAATTGGTACAAAATAGACCTATCAGTTTTATCTAAAGTAAGTTTGTGGTTAACTCCGCTTCTTAAAATTTTAGATATTTTTTGCCCATAATATGGTGGTTGTTCAATAACTCTTTCTATACATTTTATCAATTCGCTGGAATTTGTTTCTCCTTTTAGTAAAAAGCCATCAGGATTAATATTGAATAAAATATTTTGAAGTCTAAATTTATCTTCTAGGGTAGTAAGTATTACAATTTTTATTAATGGTTTTTCATTCTTTATTTTTATACCTAAATCTTCACCAGAAATTAATTTACTCCCTTCAATTACGGGGAAGTTAATATCTAAAAAAACTACATCAAATATTTTATCATTTACTAGTTTCCATGCCTCTTCGCAATTTGTGCTAGTTTCAATATTAAATTTTTTTGATTCAGAAGAAATATTAGAGAATACATTTTTATAACCTTCCAATATCATTTCATGGTCATCAACCATTAAAATATTTATTATATCTGTATTACTCATATATTTTAATTTATCGGAATTTGTAATGTAATATTTAAGCCTTTATATTTTTCAATATTATTGTTGAAGTCGATTTTTCCATTTAAATCTTTTACCCTAAATCGAATATTTTTAAGTCCAATACCTTTAATTTCTTTTTTTAATATACCTACCCCATTATCCATTATATGGGCTGTTAATTTTTTAGGATTATCAATTTCAAGTTTGACCTTACATTCAATAGCACGAGAGTGTTTTTGTACATTAGTCAATGCTTCCTGTAAAATTCTGTATAAGTTATATTTTATTTTTTCGCTAATTTTTTCCCATTTAATGGATGCATCCATTTCTAAAATAAATTTAATATTAGAATTATTGTTCATTTCAATTAAACCATTTATTACGGATTGAAAATTAACTTTAATTGAATGTGTTTTATTTAATTTATGTGAAATTTGCCTAATTTCCTCTGCTATAACTTGTATTTCATTAATGTATTTTTCTCTCTTTTTTATACCTTCTTCCGAAATGTTTTTGTTTAAGGAATCCAAACTTAATCTCACTCCAAAAATCTGCCCTAAAATACCATCATGTAGCTCTCTTGAAATTTTTAATTGAGCTTCTTCCCTACCTTTTTCATAAATTTTTCTTTGTTCAAGCATCAGGTTGTAAATTTCGTTAGCATAAATTTGCTTATCCTGTTTTGCTTTTAACTTTTTAACTTTTGATTTTTGAATACTAATATAAATGAATAGAAATAAGATAAATACTAATAAAAATGTTAAATATAAAGTTCCTTCAAACTTTTTGGTCAGTCTTTTTATTTTTATTTTTGTAATCGTCAGTTTGAAATCTGATTTTTGTAAACTTTTCTCTTGTTTTTCTATCCGAAAGTATTAATTCTTCTCTAAGATCTATATATTCATTTAGGTAATCCGCAGCATGCGAGCTATCAACTATTGCTAGTTTTTTTAATATTTTAAATCGATCATCAATGGTGTTGTACAGCTTTGAGGTTTTGTATCCCTCTCTTAAATGTTTTAATTCTTCGGAAGTTTTACCCAAATTTGAATAATATTCAGATAAATGCAAATGACTTAATGAAATAGCATTATAAATATTATTTTCTTTTCTAATTTTTAATGCTTTTTTAAATTCAGCCTCAATATCTGTAGTGTTATTATTAATTTTAAAATTAGAATACGCGGCGTTATCAATTAACATTGCATAGAGTTTGAGCTTATTTAATTTTTTTCATCGTATATTTTTTTAGAATTTTTAAAATATTGTAACGCTATATCGTTTTTATTCATATAAGTATAGGTAACACCTATATTGTTGTAAAGTGTGGCTAGTCTGTAGGGATCGGTAGCTTTTTTTAAGTTTACTTCTGCTTTGTTATAAAACTTTAGCGCATTTTTGTATTCTTTTAATTCATTAGCAATTATTCCAAGGTTATTGTATGCACGGTATAATTGCTTGTAATTTTTTGAAGCTTCAAAATTATTAATCGCCTTATAGGTAATGGTTTCACTCCCTGTAAAATCTCTGTTGTTTTTACTTAAAATCGCTAAGTTTAAAAGTAATATTCCTGATTTTTTTTTGTCGTTAGTGGCATCAAAAATCTTTTGGGCTTTATTGTAATAAAAATAAGCGCTATCTCTGTACGCATTACTATTAAAATACCCAGCTAAATCCCAATAGGAATAACCAAGATTTTTAATATTGTTGTTTTTCAATGCAACGCGTATTGCTTTGTTGTTTACAATTCTGAATTTTAAGGAGTCGTCTAACTTAGATAATTTGTATGAAATTTTCATTAATGTAGTAGTGTAAGTACTATCATTTTTATTTTTTAAAAATTTGAATTTATAGTACAGCGAGTCTACCTTACTAGAGTTAGGTAAAGTTTTATTATCAGACTCAGGTAAGGTAGGCTTCTCTTTTTTTGTTTACAGTTGATTAAAAAAAAGGCAATTAAGGCTAGTATATATATATTGTTCATTAACTATTTTCATCTCTATCTTCAACATCATCCCCATATTCACCTTCGGATTCTGTTTCATTAGGTGTTTCAATTGTGTCGTTGATAATAGTGTTATTTTCAAGTTCACTTTTCAATAAAAAATTAGATTTATCAAACTCATTTGTTGTGGTTGATTCATTAATACCTTCTATTTCGCAAGAAGTTAATACTAAGATAAAAGAAAAAATTGCTAAACGAGAAAGTTTCATAATTGTAAGGTTTTAAGTTATTAGCTAAATTACCTTAAGGTGTTTTTTTTAGTTTTTTACACCCACACACTTTATGTGGTAAAACCACATATTTATGACTTGTAGTAAAGTTTTGGTTTTTAAAACGTTAGTTTATTAAAGGTTGTAACTGAAATTATTAGTAGGGCAGTCCTTTTGTTTAAGCAAGTCTGTCGGAAACTGATAATCTTTTTAAGGCACTCTAGGAATTTAAATAATAAGATTAATTTTTTAATGTGGGGGTGTTGGGGCTAGAATTGCACTATGAATGTAATACTATTTCCTGTTTGAATTTATCTTAAAGAAAAACGATGAGTTTAGGAATTATACAAAACAGAAAAAATAAGTACAGTATGTGTTACGATTCTTTTTATGTTGACTTAGAATTTCTAAAAGCGTATTTTAATTCGGTAAACTTATATTGGTATGGTATAAATTAAACTTAATATTAAGTATAAATAGGCAACAATTATTGAGTGCTAAAATTTTGAATATCGTAAGGCATATAAATATAGAAAGCTTTATTAATATTAAATTTCGATACCATTTTTGCTTTACTAGATAAGATAATTGAAGAGCTTAATTTTATAAATTTTAAAAAGCGAACTTTATTTTTCACGCAAGCGTTTGTACAAACGAATTCCTAGCATGAGCAATATAGCTAAAGCGATTATTCCAACAACGCCATAAATCCAGTTAAAAGCATTTTTTAAGATTACTAAAAATACTACTGAAAATAAGATGATAGTTGAACCTTCATTCCATAAGCGCATTTGGTTAGATGTCCACTTGCAAGTGCTTTTCAGTAGTTGCTTATAAATAGCGTGACACTTAAAATGATAGGCAAAAAGTAATACCACAAACCCCAATTTTACATGCATCCAACTTTCCTGCAACCAATCTGGGGCTAAATGCAAAAGCCATAATGCAAATAGTGTAGCCAAAATAGCCGAAGGCCAGGTAATAATAAACCACAATCGTTTTGTCATCAATTGTAATTGAGGGAGTAAAATATCTCTTTCAATTTTTGTTTTTTGATGAGCTTCTATTTGATAAATAAACAGTCGCGGAATATAAAACAATCCAGAAAACCAAGTGATTACAAAAATTAAGTGCAATGATTTTATGTAAGGGTATAATTGGTAAGCTTCCATATTACGAATTGGCTACAGCGTGTTTTGGTGTTAATTTAGTTTTAATTTCCCGATGTAAAAAGAAACCAGTTACTAAAGTTGATAGTGCATCGGAAATTGGAAAGGCAATCCAAACGCCTAGGATTCCATAATATTTGGGTAAAATAAGTAGTAATGGGATTAAGAAAAAGCCTTGTTTTGATAAAGAAAGTAGTAATGCAGGAACGGCTTTTCCAACAGCCTGAAAATATGCGGATCCAATAAGTTGGATGGCAATAATAGGCGAGGCAGCAAAAACGTATCGAATAGCGGTGGGAGCCTCCTTAAGCACCAAAGCATTTATAGCTTTTTGGGCATCAGGGATGTGAGCTCCGTTGCTTAAAAATAGTTGCGCAATAGATTCGGGAAACGCAAAAAGTAATCCTAAAATAAAAATTCCCAACCCAGTAGCATAAGTAATGGCAGTATAAATTACTTGTTTAACACGGCCAAACTCTTGCGCGCCATAATTGTAACTTGCAATGGGTAAAAACCCTTGTGTAATACCAATAATTGGAAACAGCGCAAACATGAGCAGGCGACTAACAATAGCGTAACAAGCTACGGCCCATTCTCCTTCAATATCTACCATAATGTTGTTCAAAATCAAGTAAACTATACTAATTACTCCCTGTCTGGCTAGGGTAGTTGACCCTAATGCGGCAATTTCTTTAAGGATGGGAAGGTTAAATTTCAAATGCTTAATTTGTAATCGCAATTCGCTTATCGCGAAGAAAAAATAAAAAATATAAGCAAAGCAGCATATATAGGAGGCAGTTGTAGCCCAGCCAGCCCCTATCATTTCCCAACCAAATACATTAATAAACAAATAGTCTAAAAACAAATTTGCTACCGAAGGGATAATCATAGCAATCATGGCATGTTTTGGTTTGCCTTCTGCTCTAATAACGGTATTTCCCATCATTGATAATGCCAGTATAGGTACACCATAAAGTACTATGCGGTAGTAATCCTTAGCGGACGAAAATATGTCTCCCTTCCCTCCAAAGGTGTCTACTAAAGTATCTGCAAACACTAGTCCTAAACTAATAAAAGTTAAGGTAATTAATAAAGTAAGGGCAGTTTGATTGCCAAAAACGCGTATGGCTTTTTCATAATTATTAGCTCCTAAAGCGCGGGATAAAACGGAGGAACCTCCTATACCAATAGCCATGCCAATGGCAGCTATAAAAAAAGATACGGGCAATACTACATTTATAGCGGCAATAGCAATAGGACCTACCCATTTACCTACAAAAATAGAGTCTACCAAAATGTTAAGCGACATTACCAAAATGCCAATGGAGGCAGGAATGGCTTGTTTTAGCAGTAATTTACTAATGGGATCGGAGCCTAAGGCCTGAGATGTTGGTTTTGCCATATAAAGTTAAGTTATGCATGCGCCCATTCATCAATCCATCGGGACATTACTTTTGCCCAATCATCACGATCGTTTAAACATGGAATTGTAGTAAATTCTTTTCCACCTACTTCATGAAAAATTTCTTCACCTTCCATGGCAATTTCCTCCAGGGTTTCAAGGCAATCGGAAACAAAGGCAGGCGTTACAATGGCCATTTTTTTAGTGCCTTCTTTTCCCATACGTTCAATAGTTCGGTCCGTATAAGGTTGCAACCATGGATCAAAACCTAAACGCGATTGAAAGCTAGTGCTGTAGGTGCCTTCTTTTAATTCTAAAGTTTCGACAACCAATCGAGTGGTTTCATAACACTGATGGCGGTAACAATAGGCATGTGCATCAGAGGCTGTTTTGCAACAACTACCATCTAATTTACAATGTGATTTTGTAATGTCACTTTTGCGTATATGTCTTTCAGGAACACCGTGGTAGCTAAATAAAAGATGCTCATAATCCAAACCGTCTAATTTTTCGCCGATACTTCGGGAAAGTACATTCACGTAATCCGGATGATTGTAAAATGGCGGTAAGGATGTTAATTCCATTTTTGGAAAATACTGTGTCTTCAATTCATTGGCTAATACTAAAATAGTTTCCGTAGTTGCCATGGCAAATTGAGGATATAAAGGAACTATAAAAACATCATCTACCCCCTGATCGTGTAATTCCTGTAAGCCTTTGTGTATGCTCATTGAACCGTAACGCATAGCAAGTGCTACAGGCACACTGGTCATTTCGTCAATTTTTGCAGTCAAACGCTCCGAAATTACAATTAGTGGCGAACCTTCGTCCCACCAAATTTTTTGATATGCTGCGGCTGATTTTTTGGGTCGCGTGTTTAAAATGATTCCTTTAACTAGCAGTGTACGTGCTAATTTAGGAAGATCAATTACGCGCTCATCCATCAAAAATTCGCCCAAATATTTTTTTACATCCTTAGGATCGGTACTGTCTGGTGATCCAAGATTTACGAGTAGCACACCTTTTGCCATGTGATATTTTTTTGTAAAAATAGGCTTTTGTTAACAAACATATATTAATAAAATCATATAACGGCAAAAGGTTATGCTAAAAGAATCAAGCTGTTTATATGAATTTAAAAGCAAGGTTCTTTCCCGTAAGGATTTGCGTTATGATCAATGGTAAACTTAAATTTTTTTCCATCTTTTCCTCGGGTATATTCCGCGTAGTCATAATTGCCTGAATGTGTTAATTTATAGCTGCCGTTTTCTTTACCATCATAAATTTCTTTATAAAATTTATGAATTGTTGGATGTGTACCGCCTTCAACATACTCTTCTTTTTCAAAAGTTAAAGGAATTGTAGCTTTTTGTCCTTTGTATTTTACTTCAATAGCGGTATGCTTTTCAGTGAAACTGATCCAAATAATCATTTTTGGGTTTTCATTATTCTTATAGCAAATAAAATGATCTACAACTGGTGGAGCGGAAATTGTTTCGTCATCTTTGATTTGTTCCACAACTTCAGGAGTTATTTCAGGTGGAGTGGTTTCCACTTTTTGTTCCGTTGCTGTGGTGCTATTTTTAGGCGTGTTTTTTTCTGTGTTTTTACAAGAATTCAGCAATATGGCTATAGATAAAAGGCTTAGTAGGTATTTCATTGGTGTTAATTATTAAAAAGAATATTAATTTGAAAATAAATTTTGATTTTAAATAGGTACTTCAAAAGTACTTTTTTTTGCCCGAAACTAGGCTAGAATTTTGATTGAAAATAGTAATAACTTTTGCATTTTTGACATTGCTTCACATGAGTTTCATTGCCAATTTGAAACATTTACAATCCATATTTTTTACTTATTTAAGCAATTCTACAAAAGTGGTTTCGTAAAACTCCATATTGTAAGCGTCACTTAATTGTTGAAAAGTCGTAGTATTTATAAGGAAACAATTTTTTAGCTGAATTTTTTTAATTTTTCTCAGTGCATAACGCAGTGGAGCCAAATTTGGTATGTGATGATTAGTCAATAATGTTGGTTTCAAAACCATCAATACTTAGAGCATTTCTATTTTTCCAGTAAGCTTCAATTTTTTCTTTCTTTAAGAAAAGAATAAAGCATGTAGCCCGTGAGCGGCAAAAATCAGTTTTTTTTTGTAAGGATTTGAATTAGTTTATTGTTAAATAACGCCACGCCAGCCTGATTCAAATGGTGATAGTCAGAAAAATGCAGGGTATCCTGAGTGTTTAGTAACTCGTTAAAATTATAATAGTCGGCATAACTGCTCATAATAGTATCAAACTCATTTATGTTGGTATAGCTGGAGTAATAGCTGGGTGATAGCGGGGCGAAAACCAAGGTGAGTTCGATGTTCCTTTTTTTATTTCAGAAATAATGGCTTCAAAGGTGTTTAAATGATTTTGATTAAGGGTTATTTTTTGTTTGGAAAATGTGATTGGGGCAAACTTTTTAGGTAACGTTTCTACATAGCCGCCCAAAATATAGGTGTCATTTTTTTTGTGAATAGCTTCAGTAAAGGAAGTGTTTAAATTAAATAAATTCCGAAAAATGCCATAAATTAGAGTGTTGTAGGTTTTTAGATGGTTTAATTCAAAAGCCATTTTTAGCGACAAAAGGTCGTTTCGGTCATTAGCGATAATATCTAATGACGATTCGATGCCGTCTATCATAAAAGTAGTGGGATATACTTCGTAAATAATTGATTTAGGCTTTATATGATCCAAGTATCGTTCTAGTAAAATCGCTGTTTGTATCGGAGTTTGGGAACTAGAACCTAAATTAAAAGTGTTGAATTGATGGGAAGCAAAAATTCGAGGGTCAAAACCTCTGTAAGCGTGTGATGATCCCAGGAAAAGAATGTCTACACTATCAATTCTTTTTACTTCTTGCAGGCGAGTAAACATATGTCCTTTTGAACCAATTCTGTAATTAAGGTTAGGTTTCAATGCATTTGGAGCAAAAGAACCCCAAAGGATGATATAGCCAATGTAGGTGAAAAAAGCAACTGCAATAAACAAGAAAAGGGATAGGACAAACTTTTTCATAAACACATTAAAATTGAAAGTAAATAAATGGAGTTTCTTGAGTTTGCATAAACATGCCTATTGCAAATATGACTACGGTGTAAAAAAGCCATCGTAAAGGTTTCTTCCATGTTATCCCAATTTTTTCAATAGCATATTCGTTTTGCCTGCCTATCCATTCAATGGTAATAAATATTCCAATAAGCAATAAAAGAACTAAGGCTTTTGGAACTTCAGCAAAATCAAATGGAGCTAGTAATGAGGTGGTGAATAGATTCAAAATGTAGTTAAAAGCCTGAGGTAAGCTTTTGGCTCTGAAAAAAATCCAGGCAATGGAAGTAAGTCCAAAAGTGATGATTATGGAAATAAATTCCTTAAATGAAGGGAGTATTTTGTGATCAGCAACATTGCTTATATGATTTCGGTTGTTGTTAGTAAGTAATAATGGTAAAAAGAAAATAGCATGTAATGTGCCCCAGGTAATAAAAGTCCAATTTGCTCCATGCCAAAATCCGCTTACTATAAAAATTATAAACGTATTTCTTATTTTTAATAAGGTAGATCCTCTGCTTCCTCCAAGGGGAATGTATAGGTAATCCCTAAACCAAGTAGACAATGATATATGCCACCGGCGCCAAAATTCGGCCATATCGCGTGAAAAATAGGGGTGAGCAAAATTCTTGCTTAGGTGAAACCCAAATAACCTTGAGGTGCCAATAGCAATGTCGGAGTACCCAGAAAAATCACCATAGATTTGAAAGGAAAAAAGTATAGCACCCAGTGCCAATGAGCTTCCGTTAAGGGTGTCATAATGATCAAAAATTTGATTAACGAATAGGGCGCAATTATCTGCAATGACAACTTTTTTAAAAAGACCCCACAAAATTTGGCGCAAGCCATCAGTTGCTTTTTGATATTCAAAAGTCCTTTGAGTGTAAAATTGCGGGAGTAATTGAGTGGCTCTTTCGATAGGTCCAGCAACTAATTGAGGGAAAAAACAAACAAAAGCACTAAAAGCGATAAAGTTTTTGGTAGGCTCAAGGGTCCTTTTGTAAATGTCAATGGTGTAGCTCAAAGTTTGAAAAGTATAAAAGCTAATCCCAACTGGGAGTATGATTTGGAGTGAACTGGCGTTTATTTTTGTACCAAAAAAAGAAAAGGCATCAATAAAATTTTCTTGAAAAAAATTAAAATATTTAAAAAAACCTAAAAACCCCAAGTTGATGCTGATACTTAGCCACAAGAGTGTTTTTCTTTGTAATAAGTTGTTTTTTTGAACTAATAATAGCCCAATAGTATAGTCGATGATAGTGCTAAAAGCAATAAGAAAAAGAAAACGCCAGTCCCACCAACCGTAAAATAAGTAACTAGCAGCAACAATTAAAAGATTTTGAAATTTTAAATGCTTACCACCAATGCCCCAGTAAAGTGCAAAAACTATTGGTAAAAATACTGCAAAATCTATGGAATTAAATAACATGTTTGGCTAGTAGTAAGTGAGGAAATAGTTTATTACTAGCTGTAAATATAAATTAAAATGCATGATTTTTTTACGGTTGGTTTTGAAAAAACAGGCACAAATGATGGTTGCTATAGATGGTCAATGTAAAAGATTTTAAAAATATATCTCAAATCTTTTTTTGTCCAATAAAGCTTTTGCGTATGATAAATAATGTCTTTTCCCCCTTTTTTTGTATGTTAAAAATAGACTCTAGCAAACGGTGAAATTGCGGAGGCATAAATATTTCTGTTTTCATTGTACAATACATCATATCGTGCTCCAATTGCAATATTTCCTATGCGATATCCAGCCCCTAAATAGAGTGCGGGAAAACTAAAGTTGTTTGTTATTTTTTCTTCAGCAATGGTAGCTGATGAATTTACAAAAGTATGTTCAAGTTCGGCGGAAAGTTGTAATGCTCTAAACGGGTTATAAAGCCCTATAAGTGATGCGCCATAATTATACTGATTAACATCATTACGGCTGAATCTTGTGTAGCCAAAATTAATACCTGTCCCAGCGGAAATTTTTTCGTTAAACTGGTAAATTGCTGATGGGGCTACAATTATACTAGTAGCGTTGTTTGAGAAATCCAAGCTTAAGCTGCCTCCATAACGAACATTGTCCCAAAAATTTGATTTTTTTTTAGCATTTTCTTGTGAGTAACAAGAAGAAAAAACGACGAACAGCATCAGGTTGATAAGGTGTATTTTTGAATTCATAACATTATGAGCAAAATATTGAGAAAAAAAGAAAAACTATGTATATAAATATAGATAAATCTTACGTTAATCTCCTAGTAAATTGTAATTTTGGTTCTTGATTTTAAAATAAAAAGAGCTTTTAAAGCCATACAATGGATAATTATTCTTTTTTAAATGGGGCGTCAACTGCTTATTTTGCAGATTTGTACGACAAATATCTACAAAGCCCAGACAGTATTGAACCTAGTTGGAGGGCCTTTTTTCAAGGTTTTGACTTTGGTTTAGAGAATGCAGAGAGTGCAGAGATTGTTTTCGAAGAAACTTCATCTACAAACACATTAGTTCCTGAAAATGTTCAAAAAGAGTTTAGAGTAGTTAACCTAATTGATGGTTACCGAACTCGTGGACATTTGTTTACCCGTACAAATCCTGTTCGCGATCGTAGAAAATATTCGCCAACTCTCGATTTGGCGTCTTTTGGATTAAGCGATGCTGATTTGTCAACGGTATTTAGTGCAGGTGAAATTATTGGTTTAGGTCCTGCAAGTTTACGAGATATTGTAAGTCATTTGGATCGTATTTATTGCGACTCCATTGGGGTAGAATATATGTATATCCGATCGCCAAAAGAACGTGAATGGATTCAGGCAAAATTAAATAAAAATGGCAACCATCCTGAATTTTCAAATGAGGAGAAAAAAACAATTCTGAAAAAGCTTAATGAAGCTGTTTCCTTTGAAACTTTTTTGCATACAAAGTACGTAGGGCAAAAACGTTTTTCGTTGGAAGGAGGAGAGGCGTTAATACCAGCATTAGATCATTTGTTGGAAAGCGCATCCAATCTAGGGGTAAAGGAATTTGTTATGGGTATGGCTCACCGTGGGCGTTTGAGTACCTTAACTAATATTTTTGGAAAAAGTGCGAAAGATATTTTTAGCGAATTTGACGGAAAAGATTACGAAGACGATATATTTGATGGTGATGTAAAATACCATATGGGCTGGACTGGCGTGCGTAAAAGTAAAAACGGCCATGCAATTAATATGAACATTGCACCAAACCCTTCGCATTTGGAAACTGTAGGTGCTGTAGTTGAGGGTATTGCCAGGGCAAAGCAGGATCGTGGGTATTTGGAAAACACATCGGCAGTACTGCCAATTATAGTACACGGAGATGCGGCTATAGCGGGTCAGGGAATTGCTTACGAAATTGTTCAAATGGCGCGTTTAGATGGCTATAAAACCGCAGGTACAATACACATAGTAGTGAACAATCAAATTGGATTTACTACTAATTACTTGGATGCACGTTCTTCAACTTATTGTACGGATGTGGCTAAGGTAACTTTGTCGCCAGTATTACATGTAAATGCAGATGATGCTGAGGCGGTGGTACATGCTATGAATTTTGCATTAGCGTATCGTATGGAGTTTAAGCGTGATGTATTTATTGACTTATTAGGATACCGTAAATACGGGCATAATGAAGGTGATGAGCCTCGTTTTACGCAACCAAAATTATACAAAGCGATTTCAAAACATAAAAACCCTAGAGACATTTATGCCGATAAATTGTTAAGTGCTGGTATTATTGATAAAGGTTTTGTTGCTGAAATTGAAAAAGAGTACAAAAACAAGCTCGAAGAGAAATTAGAAGATTCTAGAAAAGAAGATAAAACCATTATCACTCCTTTTATGGAGCGTGATTGGGAAGGCTTTACACGTGTGCAGGAAGACCGTATGATGGAAACCATTGATACAACATTCCCTGTTAAAGAGCTTGATGAAATAGCAAAAGTAATTACCAAATTACCAAGCGATAAAAAGTTTTTGCGTAAAATTGAGCGTTTGATTCAAGCGCGCGAAAAAATGTACTTCGAAACTGACCAAATGGACTGGGCAATGGGTGAATTGTTAGCCTATGGTTCTTTATTAAAGGAAGGTTATGACGTTCGTTTGAGTGGTCAGGATGTGGAACGTGGTACATTCTCGCACCGTCATGCAGTTGTTAAGGTTGAAGATAGTGAAGAGGAAATTGAATTGCTAAACAATTTAGAAGGAGATCAAGGGAATTTCTACGTATACAATTCATTTTTATCGGAATACGGTGTTGTAGGGTTTGATTATGGATATGCTATGGCAAGTCCAAAAACCTTAACCATATGGGAGGCACAGTTTGGTGATTTCAGTAATGGAGCGCAAATTATGATTGACCAATACATTTCTGCAGCCGAAGATAAATGGAAAATGCAAAACGGTTTGGTCATGTTGTTACCTCATGGGTATGAGGGACAAGGAGCAGAACATTCCTCGGCACGTATGGAGCGTTATTTGCAATTATGTGCAAAGGATAATATGTTTGTAGCTGATGTAACTACGCCAGCCAATTTATTTCATTTACTGAGGAGGCAGCTCAAGGCAGAATACCGTAAGCCTTTAATAGTATTTACGCCCAAAAGCTTGTTGCGTAACCCTAAAGTGGTTTCTTCTAAAAACGAGTTTGCGGAAGGCAGTTTTCAAGAATTGATTGATGATAATGTTATAGTGGCTGAAAAAGCAAAAACATTAGTATTTTGTACCGGTAAATTTTATTATGATTTACTGGAAGAGCGCGAAGCTTTAGGAAGAGATGATGTAGCACTAGTGCGTGTGGAACAGTTGTTTCCCTTGCCAGTTAATGGAATGGATGCTGTTATAGAAAAGTATCAGGCCGAAGATGTAGTTTGGGCGCAGGAAGAACCAAGAAATATGGGTGCTATGGCGCACATGTTAATGAATTATGATAAAGCAAGAAGTTTTCGTTTTGCTTCGCGAAGAGCTTATGGAGCGCCTGCTGCAGGGAGTTCAACACGTTCAAAAAAACGTCATCAACAAGTAATTGACTATGTTTTTGATAAGTCAAAAAATAACCATCGTTAGGAGCATTTAAAACGAAATCTCACCTTTGGTTAGTGAAAAAAATAAATTTTTAAAACAGCGCTTAAAATAAAAAGCAAACACTGTTTAATAAACAAATAAAATTAAAATCCTTTTAAGGTAAAATATACAAATATTATGGCTTTAGAAATGAAAGTTCCCTCACCGGGAGAATCGATTACCGAAGTTGAAATTGCAGAATGGCTAGTGCAAGATGGAGATTATGTTGAAAAAGATCAGGCTATTGCAGAGGTGGATAGTGATAAAGCAACGTTGGAACTTCCTGCGGAAGCAAGCGGAATAATTACGCTTAAAGCAGAAGAAGGTGATGCGGTAGCAGTAGGGCAAGTAGTGTGCTTAATTGATACAGATGCAGCTAAACCTGAAGGAGAAGCAGCAACAGCTCCTAAAGCAGAAGAAAAGAAAGAAGAAAAAGCTGCACCTGCACCCGAGGCGCCAAAGGCTAAAGAAACATATGCAAGCGGTACAGCTTCGCCAGCGGCTAAAAAAGTATTGGCTGAAAAAGGCATTGAAGCTTCAGGCATAAAAGGAACAGGTCGTGATGGTCGTGTCACTAAAGATGATGCGGTAAAAGCGGTGCCATCCATGGGAACACCAACTTCTGGCGGAAGCCGAGGAACTGAGCGTAAAAAAATGTCCATGTTACGTCGTAAAGTAGCGGAGCGTTTAGTTACAGTAAAAAATGAAACGGCAATGCTTACTACGTTTAATGAGGTGAACATGCAGCCAATTTTTGATATTCGTAGCAAATACAAAGAAGAATTTAAAGCAAAACACGGTGTTGGTTTAGGATTTATGTCCTTTTTTACACTAGCATGTACTCGTGCTTTACAAATGTATCCGGCAGTAAATGCAATGATTGATGGTAAGGAAATGGTAATGCATGACTTTCAGGATATCAGTATTGCAGTTTCGGGTCCAAAAGGATTAATGGTTCCTGTGATCCGAAATGCTGAAAATTTATCTTTCCGCGGAGTAGAGGCGGAGGTAAAACGCTTGGCTTTACGTGCCAGAGATGGTCAAATTACAGTTGATGAAATGACAGGTGGAACGTTTACTATTACAAATGGAGGGGTTTTTGGATCCATGTTATCTACACCAATTATTAACCCACCACAATCGGCTATCTTAGGGATGCATAACATTGTGCAACGTCCAATGGCAGTAAATGGCGAAGTGGTTATTCAACCAATTATGTATGTGGCATTGTCTTACGACCACCGAATTATCGATGGTAAGGAATCGGTTGGTTTTTTAGTAGCTGTAAAAGAAGCATTAGAAAATCCAGAAGAATTATTAATGGATAACAATTTAATGAAGGCGTTAGAGTTGTAAAGTTTTGAGCTTTAATGCAATAATATAATGCTAACTCAGCAGTAGTTGGCTTATTTTCTTAAAAACCTCTCGATAGTAAAAAATCAAGAGGTTTTTTGCTTTAAAGTGTTTTATATTCGTCTTTACTTTATTAAAAATTATAATCGACACCTTTTTTTGTCATGCTGCAAATAGTTAAACAAACCCTTAAGGATATTCAAGAGAAAAAGTTGATGTCCGTTTCAGATATTGAAAAAGCAAAATTTATTTATGAAGCTTACGATCATTTGATACTAGCTTACGGAAAAGAAAAAACATCTTTTCAAATTATGGATCGAGATGAAAAGATAAATGTGCAGCTATTTTACCTTGAAGATGGTGCTTTTTTTGCAAAAGTAAACGAAAAAGATGTTGCGTGGGATGTATATAGTTTAGTGGCGCTATATGTTATAGATAATGATTTTGAGGAGGAAATGTTTTCTGAAGGTATGAAGTTTACTCGCGAAGGAATGCGGGAAAGAGTATTGAAAGAACGGGAACAAAAAGCAAATAAAGCTGTGTACCGGGTTAAATTGGGGAAAAGTATTTATGGAGAACATACGTTGCATAATGAAAAAGGAAAGGTGTTTACCATTACACTTCGCGATTTTGATAATAGGACGGGTTATGTGAATAATATTGATGGTTATACCAATAAATTAGGAACGACAAAACATATTATGTATATGTTTAACTATCTAGAGGAAAATCCGTCAAAAGTCAGGAGATTAACTAAGGAATATCCTTTTATTGAAATATATACCAATCCATTGGATGATTATAAGGTGTCATGGTACTATCCAGGGGAGCTTTCAGCCTCTGAAAAATCATTATTAGAAGATTATTTTGGTAAAAATAATTATTTGAATGATAGTCAGTTGGCTTCATTTTTTAGTTTTGTCAATAAGTCAAGAGATTTTGCGCGTATAAAAATACGTGAAGAGGTATTTGAAAAAATAGAAACTTACTTTGATCAAGAAGCATTAAAAAGAAAAGAAAGAGAAGTTGAACTTGATTATTCCCAAATAAAAGCAACACCGTATCCGTACCAAAAAGAGGGGGTAGCTTTTTCAGTATTTAAAAAAGGAGTCATTATTGCTGACGAAATGGGTTTGGGGAAAACTTTACAGGCAATTACTACTGCTGTTTTAAAGAAAGACATTTTCGATTTTAGTAAAGTATTGGTCATTTGTCCAGCTTCGGTAAAACATCAATGGAAAAAAGAAATTGAAAAATTTACACATGAATCTGCATGTGTAATTGAAGGCATACCCAAGGAGAGAAAAATAATGTATGAAAAGGAACCTTCATTCTTTCACATTATTAATTATGAAACCGTACTCAGAGATCTTGGAGCAATCAATAAAACGGGGTATGATTTTGTTATTTTAGATGAAGCTCAAAAAATTAAAAATTATGAAACTAAGACATCAAACGCTGTAAAGTCTATCCAAAAAAAGCATGCTTTGGTCATCACAGGCACGCCTTTAGAAAATAAATTGCTGGACCTGTATTCTATAGTATTATTTTTGGATACCAAGCTATTAACTCCCTTGTGGGAATTTTCGTACCAGCATTGTATTTTTGATGCGCACTCAAAAAATCGAATCCACGGATATTACAATTTACAAAGTTTAAAAAAGAGACTAAAAGATATAATTATCCGCAGGGAAAAACATGAAGTTTTTGAGCAATTGCCAACTGTAATTCAAAAAAATGTTTACGTTGCTCTATCAGATGAGCAAGCAAATGCACATGCAGGTTTTTCGCTTGGAATTGCTAAAATTTTAGCCAAAAAGTTTAAAACTACTTATGATTGGCAAAAATTAATGCATTTACTAACCAATATGCGCATGGTTTGTGACTCTTCGTACTTAATAGACAAGCAAACACATTTTTCACCCAAACTTGTTGAGTTAAGAGAAATTTTAATTGAAAACCTTAAAATTAAGCAGTCAAACAAAAAAGTTATTATTTTTTCGGAATGGGTAACCATGTTACAGCTCATTGGTGATATGCTAAAAAAAGAAGACGTTGGTTATACTATGTTAACGGGCAAGGTGCCAGTCAAAAAGCGAGGTGTTTTGATAGATGAGTTTGAAAATAATAAGGAGTGCAACGTGTTTTTGTCAAGTGAGTCTGGCGGGGCGGGACTTAATTTGCAAATGGCGGATACCGTAATCAATTTTGAATTGCCATGGAATCCGGCTAAAAAAAATCAGCGAATAGGAAGAATTGATCGAATTGGGCAAAAACGAAAAACATTACATGTGTTTAACTTACTTTCTCATGATTCCATTGAAATGAAAATTGCGGCAGGGATTTCATTAAAACAGAATCTTTTTGATGGCGTAATGAATTCAAATGATTTGACGGATGAGGTTGATTTTTCAAAAAAAGGAAAATCTCAGTTCATTAAACAATTGGAGGAAGTAATCAGTAAGGACGATTATTCTGATGTTTATGGCAATGAAGAAATGATCAATTTTGAGAATTTAAAAGACGAATTAGCCACTGAAGAAAATTTATTTAGCGAGCCAGAAAGTTCTGGTGTTAAAGAAGAGGTTTTATTGCCGGAAAAAGAACAAGATGAGGCGGCACAACAGAAAGTTGAAATTAATGGCGATGCTGTAAAAACCGAAAAGGATTATGAGCAAATGCAGGAGGTGATGACCAAAGGGATGGAATTTTTAACAGGAATATACCAAATGAGTACAGGGCAAAAAACAGAAAATACAGGAAAGCCCAAGGTTGAGATCAACAAAAAAACAGGAGAGGTGTCAATAACCTTTAAAATGAATTAAACTTTTCAATTTTTAGGGATAATGCACTGGTGTTTTTAAATATTTTTTGATAAAAAACTTAAATAGGTTTTTTGTTTTCATTTTGTTAGCAAGCCTAAATAGCACGCGCTAATTTTATCCTACAAAATTGTAATTTAAAAAATCAAAATGCGTTATATTTAAAGTTAAATAATAATGCTTAGCGCAGAAATAATAGTTGAATTAAAATTTAAACACCATTATGTTAAATAGTTTAGTGCAGGAAGTTGCTAGTGATGAAGTTTCTCAGGAAAAAACACTATCAATTATAGATTTATTAATCAGCGGAGGTGTTGCTGGTATGATTGTCATTGGTATTTTATTTGTGCTTCTATTTGTTGCGGTTTATATTTATTTTGAGCGTTTATTTGCCATCAAATCCGCATCAAAGTATGACGAGGGATTCATGGGGCGCATTAAAGAATATGTAAGTTTGGGAAATACCGATGAGGCTAAATCATTATGTAGAGAAACGTCAACACCCGTTTCTAGACTCACTGAAAAAGGGATTTCCCGTATTGGAAGTCCATTGGAAGATATCAATACGGCTATTGAAAACGCAGGTAGACTTGAGGTTTATAAATTAGAAAAAAACGTAAGTATTTTGGCTACCGTTGCTGGGGCTGCACCAATGATTGGCTTTTTGGGTACGGTAATAGGTATGGTGTTGGCATTCCACCAATTGGCAACAAGTAGTGGGCAGGCAGATATGGGGAATTTGGCTGAAGGTATTTACACCGCAATGACAACAACCGTTGCTGGACTTATTGTAGGAATTATTGCGTATATTGGTTACAACCATTTGGTGGTAAAAACGGATAAAGTGGTGCACCAAATGGAAGCTACTGCAGTTGACTTTTTGGATTTATTGAATGAACCTGTTTAAATTGATATCTTATGAATTTAAGAGGAAGAAATAAAGTAAGTCCCGAGTTTAGTATGTCATCCATGACAGATATTGTATTCTTGTTGTTGGTGTTTTTTTTGCTGACCTCACCAGCAATTACGCCAGAGGCTCTGGATTTAATTCTGCCAAAAGCAAAAGGAAAAACAACGAATGTTCAAAACCTATCGGTAAGCATCAATAATAAAAAGCAATTTTTTGTAAATAGCAAACGCGTAAGCGAAAAAGGATTAGAAAACACATTGGTAAATAGTTTAAAAACTGTTGAAAATCCTACTATTATATTGCGAGCCGAAGAAGGGGTGCCTATTGAAAAGGCTGTTAAAGTAATGGATATAGCCAACAGGCATAAATACAAAATAGTATTAGCCGTAAAACCAGAATAAATAATAGTGATTGCCTAGTGTAAAACACAAAACATATTAGTCAGGAGACAGTAGTTAGAAATTAGAAGTAAGAAGCTAAGAGCCATCAGCCAAAAGCTATTAAACAATAACCAATAAATACCAATGCTAGATACGCCACATAAAAAGAAATCACTACTTATTACTGTGTTATTGCATGCGTTATTGCTATTGATTATGTTCTTTTTTGGGATGACATATTTAGATCCGGCAGAAGAACAGGGAATTGCGGTTAATTTTGGAACAACTGATTTAGGTAGTGGGCGCATTCAACCCACTGAGCCAGTACAAACAGCACCAGCAGAGGAGGTAACGCCTGTGGAGGAAGAAGAAGCAGTGTCAGAAGAAGCAACATCAGAGGAAGCTTCTGAAATTGAAGAGGTGGTTACACAGGACGACGCTGATGCACCTGTAGTAAAGGATGAAAAGAAGAAGGAGGAAGCGGAGAAAGAAATTCCTAAGGAAGACAACCAAGCAAAAAAAGAAGAAAAGGAAGCAACCAAGCCCGTCAAAAAGGAAAAACCTAAACCCGTAGAGAAAAAACCTGATGCGAGTACCAAAAGTGCCTTAGATAGTTTTTTAAATGGACCAAAAAAAGAAGGAAAAGCTAAAGGAGGTGAGGGTGATGATGCCACAGGAGGTGATAAAGGAAACCCAGATGGCGATCCCAATGCTAAAGCGTATTACGGTAACGGAAAAGGGTTAGATGGCGATGGTAATTATCGCTTAGGCGGAAGAAAAGCCTTAAATAAAGAGAAAAAAATACCAGTGTGTAATGAAACTGGAACTGTGGTAGTTAAAATTGTGGTAGACCAATCAGGTAAAGTAATACAAGCTTATCCAGGTATTAAAGGAACTACCAATACAGCTCCGTGTTTGATGAAGCCAGCTAAAGAAGCGGCTTTGAAAACTCGATTTAACAGTGACGAAAAAGCACCTTCCAAGCAAACGGGAAGTATTGTGTATACCTTCAAACTTTCGGAATAATGATGTCATATCAGGAGGCAATTGATTGGCTTTTTGTGCAACTTCCCATGTACCAAAAACAAGGAAAAGTTGCTTATAAAGCTGATTTGTCAAATATTAAAAGACTTTGTGATCATTTAAATGCACCGCAGCATAAGTTTAAGTCAATCCATATAGGAGGAACTAATGGAAAAGGATCTACCAGCCACATGTTAGCCTCAGTACTCCAACAGGCAGGTTGCAAAGTAGGCTTATATACTTCGCCTCACTTAAAGGACTTTAGGGAGCGAATAAAAATTAATGGTAAAATGATTTCCGAAGAAGCGGTTCGTGATTTTGTGAATACGAATAAGCCTTTTTTTAAGAAGAATCAATTGTCCTTTTTTGAAATGACCGTAGGCATCGCCTTTGAATATTTTGCAACGGAACAAGTGGATATAGCAGTAATAGAAGTTGGCTTAGGAGGGCGTTTGGATTCTACTAACATTATTGTGCCTGAGGTTGCTGTCATTACTAATATTGGTTTGGATCATACCCAGTTTTTAGGGGATACCCTGGAAAAAATAGCTACTGAAAAAGCAGGTATTATTAAGGAAGGGATTCCTGTTGTCATAGGGCATTCTGTTCCTGAAACCAAAAAAGTTTTTGAAAAAGTAGCAGCATCTAAAAATACTACGGTACATTACGCTGAAAAGGAAAAGGCAAGTCCTTACAACACCGATTTATTAGGAGATTATCAAAAAGAAAATGCTAAAACTGCTTTAAAAGCATTGGAGCTACTCAACATTGGAGGTTGGGAAATACATAATGATGCAATTGAAAAAGGATTGCTTTCGGTTGTAAAAAATACAGGTTTATTAGGGAGGTGGCAGGTACTTAATGCATTGCCACTTACTGTATGCGATACGGCACATAATTACGAAGGCTTACACTTAGTGGTTCAACAAATAGACAGGCAGCCAAAACAACAATTGCATATGGTTTTTGGAGTAGTTAAGGATAAAAATTTGGAGCGTATATTGCCCTTACTACCTAAAAATGCAGTTTATTATTTTACAAAACCAGATAATTTAAGGGGGTTGCCCGAAAAAGAGTTGATGGAGTGCGCTTTTCCTTATAAATTATATGGGCAATGTTATGCATCTGTAAAGCAGGCGTTTGATGCAGCAAAATATGCAGCAAGTGCTAAGGATATGATTTTTATAGGGGGAAGTACTTTTGTGGTGGCAGAAATTCTTTAGTTTTTTTTCAAAAAAAAGAGTCTAAATCCATAAAAGAGTTATATATTTGCACCCGCCTAGGATTTTATCTTAGGAGTAACTAAAGAAAGGGCAATTAGCTCAGTTGGTTCAGAGCACCTCGTTTACACCGAGGGGGTCGGGGGTTCGAATCCCTCATTGCCCACAACTCTCTTTCAGTTAAAAAAACAATTAGGGCAATTAGCTCAGTTGGTTCAGAGCACCTCGTTTACACCGAGGGGGTCGGGGGTTCGAATCCCTCATTGCCCACCAATTTAAGCCATCTTTATAAAGGTGGCTTTTTTTATATACTATTACGGCGCTTCATTTTTCACTGAAAACAGGGTGAAATTTTCATCTCAATCATACTTTCCTTCAGCATCCAAGGCTAATTTTATATGTGTTAAATGGTGTTGACAATGCCATGCATAGGTGCCAATGACTTCATCTAGCTGAAAACTTTTACCGTATTCGGGGTGCACGTATGTTTTTTCGTAGTCTGAGTTTTTTAAATTTTTAAGAAGTTTGCTCCACTTGCTATGCAGGCTTGTAATTAGTCCGATTGAATCTTTCAAATCGTCATCCTTTCCGTCAATCATTTCGGCCCATTTATCTTCAAAATAAGGGCGAATGGTAGGAGTATTTTCGGTAAGGCTTAATTTAAAACGTATAAAAGCGTTAACATGACTGTCGGCACAATGGTGTACTATTTGTTTTAAACTCCAGCCGCCCGGGCGGTATTTCCAGTTTTTTTGGGTTAAACTTAGGTTACTTGTTGCAATTTTTAGGTCATTAGGAAATTCTTCAATAATTGCAATCCAAGTACTTATTAAACTAGTAGGAATGTAAGCGGGAGGTGTAAACTCGCCAATAGGAAATTTTAATTGATACAACTCGTCTGGTGTCATATATGCACTATTTTTTAGTTTAAAAGATAGAGGCACTGTCTAATGGAATAGCACCTTCTGATCAGTAAATTACAATTTAATCTTTTAAAATTTTTCTGGAAATCACAATTTTTTGAATTTCGCTGGTGCCTTCGTAAATCTGAGTAATTTTAGCATCGCGCATTAGGCGTTCCACGTGGTATTCTTTTACATAGCCATTGCCTCCATGTATTTGTACAGCCTCAATAGTAACATCCATTGCTGCTTGCGATGCAACTAATTTTGCAGTAGCACTTGCCAAATCATAATCTTTACCAGCATCTTTATCAATGGCTGATTTGTACACCAATAATCGAGCACCTTCAATTTGAGCATACATATCAGCAAGTTTAAAAGCAATCGCCTGATGGTTACAAATTTCGGTGCCAAATGCTTTTCTGATTTTAGAATATGCTAACGCTTTTTCGTAAGCACCTTGGGCAATGCCGAGCGCCTGTGCAGCAATTCCAATTCTACCGCCGGATAAGGTTTTCATGGCAAACTTAAAACCAAAGCCATCTTCGGCAATTCTATTTTTTTTAGGAACTTTCACATCGTTAAAAATAAGGGAATGTGTATCGCTACTACGGATGCCTAATTTATCTTCCTTAGGGCCAATTTCAAAACCTTTCCAACCTTTTTCAACAATAAAAACATTGATTCCTTTATGTTTTAAATCGGGGTGAGTTTGTGCAATAACTAAGTAATAATCGGCACTCCCTCCATTGGTAATCCAATTTTTTGTACCATTAAGCAAGTAATGATCTTCTTTTTCAATAGCAGTTGTTTTTTGGGAAGTAGCATCGCTACCAGCTTCAGGTTCCGAAAGCGCAAAGGCACCTAGTTTTTTACCAGTTACTAAAGGTCTTAAATACATTTCCTTTTGTTCGTGTGTACCGTATTCATCCAATCCCAAGCAAACTAAGGAGTTGTTTACCGACATAATTACTGAGGCAGAAGCGTCTATTTTGGAAAGTTCCTCCAAGGCAATAACATAGGATAAGGTGTCCATACCGCCGCCGCCATATTTTGGATCATTCATCATGCCCATAAAGCCTAATTCGCCCATTTTTTTTATCTGTTCAGTAGGGAAAATTTGATTAGTATCACGTTCAATCACTCCTTTTTCAAGTTCTTGTTGTGCAAAATCTCTGGCTGCATCACGGATCATTTGATGCTCTTCGGTCAATTCAAAATTCATTATAAGTTTTTTTGTTATGCATGCATAATATATGAATATTTTTAAAGTTACGGAAAAGTTGTTTCAAAAATGTATTTTTAAATTATGAAAACAGTGCGAGTTATAGGTGTCATGTCTGGCACATCGTTAGACGGTATTGACCTGGCAGAAATTACTTTTTTGGATACCGAGCAGTGGAAATTTAAGCTTGGTAGTTGCAAAACTTACCCTTATTCAAAAAAAAGGGAGGAGCAGTTGCGGGTGGCATCCAGTTTTTCTTCTAAGGAATTGAAAAAATTAGATATAGCGTATACCACCTATTTGGCAGAAGTGATCCTTCATTTTATTAATGAAAATAACTTGCACGCTATTGATGCTGTGTGCACACACGGGCATACCATTTTGCATCAGCCTGATCGAGGAATTACGTTACAAATTGGGAATTTACCCGAATTAGCTTCGCTTATAAAACAAAAGATAGTATGCGATTTTAGGGTGGCTGATGTGCAGTTAGGTGGGCAAGGTGCTCCTTTGGTGCCTATTGGGGATCAATTGTTGTTTCCAGAATATGCCTATTGTGTCAATTTTGGAGGTTTTGCAAATATTTCATTTCAAAAAGGAAATGAACGGATAGCGTTTGATATTTGTCCAGTGAACGTGGTTTTAAACAAGTATGCACTGCAATTAGGGCAACCTTACGATGCTTACGGCGCGTTTGCAAAAAAAGGTACGGTCAATGATGAATTATTACTGCAATTAAATGCGTTGGATTTTTATAAAATAAAGCCACCAAAATCCTTAGGTATTGAGTGGGTAAATAATGTTGTCATTCCTTTAATTGATAGTTTTGAGATATCGGTTGAAGATAAATTGCGCACCTTTACTGCGCATGTTGCTCAGTGTATTGGAACGGCCCTAGGTTTGCCTTCTAACGGAAGTGATAAAAAAGCCTTATTAACAGGGGGAGGTGTGTTTAATACATTTTTATTACAAGAGCTAAAAAAATATACCACAGTGGAATTAGTAGTGCCAGATAAGAATTTAATAGCGTATAAAGAAGCGCTTATTTTTGGCTTATTGGGAGTTTTACGGTTACAGAATAAGATAAATGTATTATCAAGTGTTACAGGAGCAAGTAAAAATCATTCATCAGGAAGCATATTTTGAATGGAAAACTTTTACAGAAAACGCAAATAAGTAAATAATTTTACGAAAAAGATAAATTTGTGTTAGTTATTTTTTTATACTAACAGCCTCCATATATTTGTGATCTAACTTAATTGAAAAACTGATGTTACAAAATTTTTTAGGTAATAGCCCCAAGTGGTTTAAGTTTACCATGCTAAGCTTTTTAGTAATTAATATGCTTTTATATTTTTTGCTTCCTACTTTTATGGACGCACACACGGCTCATGTGATTGTTTCGTGGTTATTTATTGGAGAGTTTATTTTTACTTTAGCCATGGCTCTTAACTGCTATCCTTTACAATCTGGAGGATTGTTGGCAATTCAAATTTTGGCATTACAGTTAACTACACCCCATAATGCGTATCATGAAGTTGCTCAAAATTTAGAAGTGGTGCTGTTACTTGTTTTTATGGTAGCAGGGATCTACTTTATGAAACCGTTATTGATGTATATTTTTAGTAAAGTATTTACTAAAATCCGCTCAAAAACGGTGTTGTCCGTGCTATTTGTGTTTATTTCGGCAGTATTATCAGCTTTTTTGGATGCATTAACGGTAACTGCGGTACTAATTAGTGTTGCAATAGGTTTTTATGGGGTATATCATAAAATACATTCAAAAGTAGATTCAGACTACGATGAGGATGGAGTAGTAGATCGTAAGGAGTTAAGAGGAGACACTTTAGAGCAATTCAAAGGATTTTTACGTAGTTTAATTATGCACGGTGTGGTAGGTACTGCACTTGGAGGTGTATGTACGTTAGTTGGGGAGCCGCAAAATTTATTGATTGGCGAAAAAATGGGCTGGGATTTTATAGAATTCTTTTTACGAATGGCTCCAGTAACAGTTCCAGTGCTTTTTTGTGGTATTTTAACCACTATTATTTTAGAAGCAACAAAATCTTTTGGTTTTGGAGATCAACTGCCTGATGTGGCAAGAAAAATTATTGAAAATTATACTATTGAAGAGGATAATAAGAGAACTCCTAATCAAAAATATGCTTTGCAAGTACAAGCTATTGCAGCTGTTTTGTTAATCATAGGATTGGCTACGCATGTGGCACCTGTTGGTTTTATTGGTTTGGCATTAATTATATTTCAAACTGCATTTACGGGTATTATTGAAGAACATCAACTAGGTAAAGCTTTTGAAGAAGCACTTCCTTTTACAGGATTGTTGGTGGTGTTTTTTGTAGTAGTAGCCATGATTCATGATCAGCATTTATTTAAACCTATTATTGACTGGGCGTTATCGTTAGAACCTTCGCAACAGCCATCCATGTTTTATATGGCCAATGGAATTTTATCCATGATTAGTGATAATGTATTTGTAGCCACGGTTTATATTGGCGAAGTGAAACAAGCCTTTGAATCAGGAGTAATTGACAGAGCCCAATTTGAAAAACTGGCTATTGCGATTAACACAGGAACCAATTTGCCTAGTGTGGCAACACCAAATGGTCAAGCTGCCTTTTTATTTTTACTAACTTCTGCTTTAGCACCATTAATTGGATTGTCTTACGGAAAAATGGTAAAAATGGCGTTGCCTTATACCTTAGTTTTAGGAGGTGTTGGTTTACTAGGGGTGCTTTTTGTTTTATAAAGATAGTAAAGGGATTACGGGTGTATTTGTATTAGTTGGTTATGATTTTAAATTGATAATTTTATAAAAAAGCTACTGTTTTATAACAGTAGCTTTTTTTGATTATTATAGTTTACAACTAATCATTTATAGTGAATGATATTTTTGACTTCTGATTATTAGGTTGTTATGAATTTTTAGGGAAATTAAATCGAGAAAAATAATAATGATTCACTTTTTAATGGTTGTTTTTTTGAGGGCTTTAAAATCATTTGTGTTATAATTTTACGAATTTGTAGTAATCGAAAACGATATAGTGGGTTAAGTTTGTAAGAAACAAAACACAAAATAATTTATATGAAAAGAATTACATTGTTTTTAGCAGGTCTTATTTCAATATTAAGCCACGCTCAGGAAATTGCTTACAAATCAATACCTACAATTATTGATTCTGAAGCTATAGGAACTGGAGTAGCACCAACTCAATTAACATCCGATAATGATTTTATCATTGAGTTAACTAATTTGGTGGTAGGAGATAGTTATCTGTTATTCAATCAGTTGAGAAATTCAAGCAACAACCAGTTTGCTGGTTTTGCTCGAAACCCGTTTACCGCTACTAGCGAAACTATGGAATTTAATATTTCCGAGTTAGGATGGCTGTTTTTTGGTAATGGTATTTTAGTAGATGGCGAAACTGCTACCATAGCTTCGCAATTAAATACGGACACCACTCCAACGACATCATTAAGTCAAATTCAGGCGGAATTTTTAGTCGATGACCCCGATACTGATGAGAATACTACGGCAGATTTTGGACTACTTAATGCTCCACAAGAAATTTTAATAGGTGATACGTTTTCTTTAGATTATACAGCAGCAGGGAATTTGTTAAAAAAAATTACTTTATCTGTTGATGCTGATGGATCTTATGCTAATATAGGAATGTCTGTAGGGGATGCTATTTTGATAGATAATGTGGATGTACCTTCAGGAATACCGCAAACGTTAAATTTTATAGTAAGTTTACCTGCTAGTGGCGATTTAACCTTGGATTTTTTTGTTAGAAGTAACCCCGTTACTTTAAATAGTCTGGTAATTGAGGATGCTGTTGCTACTGTAATTCCTGAATTTGTTAACGTAAGCGAAACTATAGGATTGAATGAGCCACAAAGCATTAAGTACGGAGGGCCATCCATTGCGGATATCGATAATGATAATGATTATGACTTTGTATTAAACAATCATAATGCACATGAGTTTGCGCCTAACGTAGTATACACCAATAATGGTGATGGTAATGTGACCAGAGGGCAACAGCTTTCGCAATTTAGATTACATGATTTGCACGGTTCAGCAGCTGGTGATTATGACAATGACGGGGATTTAGATATAGCCATATCCAATGGTGGAGGAAATGGTACTAACCCAACACCTCCAATTATTTATACTAATGAAGGAGGAACTCTTATTCAAAGCAGTCCGGATGCTACAGGAGTTACTTTAGCAGGAAGAGGGCGCTCGCCAAGGTGGGTTGATTTTGATTTAGATGGAGATTTGGATTTGGCTTTTTTTAATGCGACACCTTCTAATCCTGATGTAACCCGTCATGTGTTTTATGCAAATAATGGGGATAAAGAGAACCCTAAATTTATACCAATAGCGGTACCAGGATTGGAAGATGCTACTGCGGAAAGGGTTCTGATTACAGATCTGAATAACGATCATATTGATGATGTTTTAATGATCGGACCGTTAACTGTATGGAAAGGGAATGGCGATTTTTCATTTACTGATATGTCTACAGAGTGGCTTCCGGCTTCCAGTCCTTTAGTAGGTCAAATCAGGAATCGTTTTAACAATCTTGCTGCTACGCATTTGGATATTGATAATGATGGAGATCTTGATTTATACATTGCAGGGGGATTAGGGGTTTTTGCAATTTCCGACCGTAATTCAATTGATTTTGAACCTACTACTACAATTTTAGACGCCAAAACTTCGGGGAGCGCTGGTACGTTTTCGATAGACTTCCAAGCGGAGGCTGACTTAAAGTTTTACGATTTGGATTTGTTAGGACGAAATGGATTTAAAGACCCATATCCGATATTTTTAGGAAGTGCTAAAACCGAAAATATTGTGGCATCAATTGAAAATGACTTGGAAGGCGCTTCAAAAGCAGATAGGCAGCTCATCATCACACAGGATAATGCCAGCGGATTTCCAGAAGCATCTGAAAGAACCGAAAATGGTATTTATATTGGTTATGTAGGCGGGAATAGTTGGCGGTTCGAAACAGTACGAAATGGAAATATATTTTTTAACATCGCTTTTTCCTTAGAGGGTGTTAGTGAAATAATTAATACTTCACCAGCTGTAGCTAACAGAAATACGCAGGATATACTTTTAAGGAATGATATAGCAACAGGAAATGGATTTGTAGACGTGTCGGATTCATGGAATATACCTAAAGGCGGGAGCCATACTGGTGCAATTACCGCAGATTTTAATAATGATGGATTGCAAGATATTCTGGTGCACAGGTACGCCTATTTAAAAAGTAGAAGGTCAGATTATTTATTACTAAACACAGGAAATGGTTTTGAAATAACGACACACCACAACGCAAACGTTAGAGGGGTAATTAGTCATGGGGATATGGGGCAAGCCTTTGATTATGATAATGATGGTGATGTAGATATTTTAAATGGTGATGATGAATTTGGTAGTTGGTACTTGTACCGCAATGAAAAGAATGATAATGGAAATTTTGCTACAGTAAAAGTAGGGTATTCGCCAGTTTCAAATATAGACCCTATTTCAGCTGAGGTAACAGTAACTACAGCAAGTGGAGAACAACACAAACGTGTCGCTTCTGGAGGAGCCGTATTTTCGCAAAGTTTGTTAAATATTGTTCATTTTGGTTTAGGGAATGACACTGTTATTGAAAAAATTATGGTGCGTTGGCGCAACGGAGAAGTTGCTGAGTTTAATGATAAAGCTGTGAATCAATTTTTTGATACTGATGATGTGGCGCCAACAACCATAACAATTTCTCCAGCAATGGCAGAAGTAAGAGAAGGACGCACAACACAATTGAATTTGGATGTGATTCCAACCTTTGCAAGTCGAGAGGTTACCTGGTCGTCTGCTGATGAAACCATAGCTACGGTAGATGAAAATGGAATAGTTTCAGGGATTGTAGAAGGGCAAAGCACAACAATTACTGCAACTAGTAAAATAGACAATTCTGTTTTTGGAAGTACTACTGTAAGTGTAGTTCCATTTTTTCCTATTGCAGCAACTTCAATAACATTAGATGTGGAAACAGTTACTATTGTAGAAGGAAATACCCGAACGTTAGTAGCTACAGTTGAACCAGCAGATGCCGATGATAAAGATATTCTTTGGACAAGTAGCGATGAAGCAGTAGTTACAGTAAATGCAAACGGAATAATTACAGCAGTAGCTGATGGTACAGCTGTAGTGACAGCGGCTTTAATGTCGGATCCTTCAATTAAAGATGAAGTAACGATAAATGTATCTAGATTTTTTGCAATCAGTCTTATGTTTGATGATCGTAGAATATACGAAAATACGGCGTATTCAGCTGATGGTAATGTGGATGTTAGTGTAGATTACCATGCGGGAACAGGCAATACAATTGCTTCATCACCCGATCAAGGAATTCGGTTCTTATTTCGTCATTTAGACAAAGATTTTAATGTTATAAGTGATATTGTAGTGACTGATGAAACTGCTATAGGTACTGAGTCTGGAACAGCTACGGTTTCAATTCCTTTAAATGGAATAACGCCAAGTGCTGATTTAACTGATGGAGAATTCTATTTTATATTTGTTCGGTTTACCAATAGCAAGGGTGATGTTAAAAATATATCCGTATCACGTATTGAAGTTGTTGAAGGTGATACACTTTCTGTTGAAGAATTTGAAAATGAAAAAAATGCTATTACCATGTTTCCTAATCCGGCAGCATCAAGTATTTCATTTTCAGGAATAACTAATTCAGATTATACGGTAAGTATTAACGATTTATCAGGTAAAAAACTATTTACAAAAGAAATAAAGGGGACAGAATTGATTTCTTTGGAAACTATTTCAAGCGGTTTTTATATTGTTACCTTAAAAAATGAAACTACAGAACAGGTATTTAGCTTGATTAAAGAATAACAGAAATAAATCTGCTTTAAATTAGATGAATAAATAACCAATTTTTAGTGATTGTTTTATGCTTTTTTACTTTAAAAAAGTAATTTCTAATAAATAAAATATGTTAATTTAAATATTTAGCTAACCAGGGGTAATATGTCCAAATAGTAATGACTCAACAATAAAGTTGAAGGTTAACTATTGTCTTTTTGAAAAGCATAAACAGTGTAGTTTATATTCATAATAAAAAAGCCTAGTATATTTCAAAGCATATATACTAGGCTAAAATATATCCTAATCAATAGTTTTATCTCCTTTAATTAAATCTTCCAATTCTTCATTTTTTTCGGTGGGTGAAAATATGGATTTACTTTTGTCGCTTTTGCTGAAACGATAGATGATAAACACAGGCATTACTACAAAGGCAAGTCCCAGAGCGCTAAATCCAATGATCTTGTTGCCCAAAATTTCTTGATTATTATTAATCAAATAAGAGCCAGTGATTAATCCAATTACTTCAGCAATGACCAATATGCGAACTATGTATTTCATGATCTAATTTTTTACCTAGTAAAACTAATCAACTTTCGGCGGTAAGCCGTTAATAATTTAGATTTTGAAATAAAACCGTAATAGGTGCCGTTTTTTATTACGGGCAAATTCCAAGCTCCTGTATCTTGAAACTTTTTCATCACTGATTTCATGGTGTCAGTTTCGTAAGTAATAATTTCAGGAACTTGTTTCATTAGCATTTGCACTGTAGTATTTTTGTAATAACTTTGATCAAACATAATGTCCCTAATATCATCTAATAATACGATGCCTAAAAGCTTAGAGTCGTTATCCACTACTGGGAATATATTTCGGGTGGATTTAGCTACTACATTGTGCACTAGGTCACCCAAAGTTGCTTCGGACTTAATGCTTACAAAATTGGTTTCAATAACTGGATCTAATTTCATTAGTAGCAGCACCATTTCATCTTTGTTGTGAGTAATTAATTGTCCTTTTTCAGCAAGTTCTTGGGTGTAAATGGAATGCTCTATAAAGTGTTTTGTGATCAAAAAAGAAATAGTTACGGTAATCATTAAAGGAATAAAAAGTTCGTATCCACCACTAATTTCGGCAATTAAGAAAATGGCAGTGAGTGGTGCATGCAATACCCCTGCTATTAGACCAGCCATGCCTACTAGGGTAAAATTACTTTCGGAAACATGAAAGCCAAGTCCCAAATGATTGATTAATTTGGCAACAATAGTACCTAAGGCACTACCCATAACTAAGGTGGGTATAATAATTCCGCCAGCACCCCCAGCGGCAAGGGTAGAGGTCATGGCTATGGCTTTAAATACTGTGATACCAAAAAGTAAAGTGATTACTACCCAAACATTATTAATATGATCATCAAACGGAGTTTTGCCTAAGGCGGCAAGGTGGTTGTTAGTGAGTAAGCTATTAATAAAACTTAATCCTTCCCCGTACAAAGGAGGAATAAAATAAAGGAGTAAGCCAATGGTAGTTACGCTAATGGCAAATCGGTAAAAATTATTATTTAATTTGCTAAACAATCTGAAAATTCCAAAATACATTTTAGTAAAATATACTGAGGTAAACGCAGTGCCTATGCCTAAAAATATATAAAAAGGCAGATCATTTATTTTAAATGTGTCGGCAACATTAAATCGGAATAAGACTTCATCACCTAAAAATAAATAAGAGGTAATTACTCCTGAAAGCGAGGCAAGTAGTAAAGGGAGTAGTGAGGTTAGTGTGAGGTCCAAACTTAAGACTTCGACAGCAAAAATTATTCCTGCAATTGGCGAATTAAAAACGGCAGCAATTGCCGCTGCAGCTGTACAGCCAAAGAGTAGGGTTCGTGTTTTACTATCAATATGGAATAAGGAACTTAAATTGGAACTTATAGTAGCTCCTGATAATATGGCTGGACCTAATAAGCCTACTGATCCACCAAAGCCTACCGTTATAGGAGCTATTATTAATGGATACCAAATTTTTACGCGTTTTATGATGCCATTTCTTCGCGAAAGCGCATGTAAAATAGTAGGTACTGAGTGCCTTGGAAATCTTTTAAAAAAATACTTGTTTAGTGTAAAAACAATTAGCAACCCTACAATTGGTAATATAAAATAAAGAGATTGTCCTAAAAATAAATCATCACGCTCTACAAATGACTGTATAAAATGCGTTATGTTTTTAAGGACCACGGAAACTAGGCCTGCTAAAAATCCAACTAAAATACTAAGTAAAAAGACTAAATTTTTATCTGAAATATGACGATACCTCCATTTTAAAAATTGGGCGATGTGCTTTTTTTTCGTCATAAATTAAACTCGCTGTAAGAGAATGCTGCAAATTTAAATTAATTGAGGTTGGTTTTAATAAAAACAGCCAAGTTTTTAATTAATGAGTGTACTATGGGAGCTGTTACTAATTATAATATTTATTTAAATATTTGGAGCTATCACCTTAATTTTAGGTACAGCTCCAAACTGAAGAAAAAAAGTTGAGCATTCTTTTTTTTATTTAAAATGTTGGAGAGTCAATAGTATTTAATTTTTAATATTTTCCTCGATCCAGTTTTGATAAGCACTTAATCCTATACTTATAGCTACAGTACTGTAATCTGATTGTTTTCCTTCAATAAATACAACTTCATATGCGCTTATGCCGACAACTTGCCATTGGTCATTTATTTTAGCCAGCATAGGTCCTCCACTGTCACCTTCAACTATAACGCCTTCGTACTTTGTTGGAGTGGCATTACTTGTTATTGGGGCTAAGGCTTCTGAAAAAATTTTGTTATCATTTAAAGTATTGTTTTTTCCGCATGGATCGTCAAAATCAACAACTAACCCTACGGTTTTGTATGTGTTGGTGCCTGTAGTAATGCTGTCAGTAAGTACTTTGTCAATAACATTTTGAAAGGCATGCTTTTTTGCAAACAGATCAGGATTTTGCCCTTGTGAAGCTTTATATTGGCCAAATCCAGCAATCCAAGCGGTCATTTTTTCTAGTTTTTTAGTGTTAAAATACAGTTTGGCTGGGTTGATATTATTTATCGGAGCCGAAAGTTTAATTAGGCACATGTCATAATCATCATAATCATCGTGTTTTGCCAAATAAGCAGGATGAATTTTAATTTCAGCTATTTTGGATTTGGCTGAAGATGAATTGGGATCATTCCCAAAAGTAGCGGTTACAGTTTCAGGAGAAATTAAAGTAAATTTACCTTCCTTTTTTTTGGCAAAAATATGAGCAGCGGTTAAAACCCATTCAGGTGAAATTAATGTTCCTGAAGCTGCGTAACTTGAATTACCTAATTGGAATTGTAATTGTACTACAGGTGAAAAATCAGGGAAATCTGCAGTATTATACGGTGCTAAGTTTGCAGCTATGGTTTCAATAGTCTCTAATTTTACGTCATTTCTAATTCCAAATGCTTTTTTTTGAGCAACTGAACAATCTATTGTAGTAGCATTTTCGGTATCGGTCAAGCTCGTGGTTTCATTATCATCTTCACTACAAGAAAATAAATAAAGTGAAGCAAGTAATAACACTAAAAAGTTGGTCTTTTTCATAGTTTAAATATTTATTATTTGGAAACTAAGACACTTTAAAAACTAAATACCCTAAATTTATTTTAGATTATTTTTAGTAAGCATTGATGCCAAAGATTCTTTTTTGTTTAGTGCTTTAAATTAAAT
>NZ_AFPB01000139.1 GCF_000218485.1 Aquimarina agarivorans
TAATCTATTAATTAGATAACTTTCTCTAACAATAGAAAATCAAAAATTATTTTCCAATTTTTACTAATCCACTATCTGTTGAAAGAATATAAATTCCGTTCGGTAGCCCATTAATATCTAATTGACCATCTGCTTTCTTTTCAATCACCAAAGCACCAGTCATGTCATATAATTTATAGTCTTCAGTTTCTACACTGTCTGCAATAGTTACAATTCCATCTTTTTGACTGATAGAAGCTGAAATGTTGTCTTTAGAGAAATCATTTGTTGATAATGCAGCATCTCTAGAAGCTTCATCAATAAATACTTTTATACCATTTTGATTAGCATTAACTGATGTCGCATTTATAAATACCACAAAATCTGATTCAATCGATGTATCAGGATCAGTAACTAAACCTCCAGGTACTTGATACTCAACAGTAACAGTTCCGTCAGGTATATCCCCTCCCAATGACTCTAATGTTCCAGGGAAAAAAAATGATGGAGCATCTGATACACCAATTTGCAATTCCGATGCAGAAGTTTGAGCTTTGTAAGAAATTTCAAGCATAACAGTTTCACCTTGTACTAAATTTTGAACCACATCTGAATTAAATGTTACACTTGGAGCTGTTCCTGAACCTGTATCAGCAACATTAATTATAGAATTACCAGTAACTGCAAATGCGTCAAAAGGATCATTAGGACTAACCCCCGGTTTCGTTTGAACATAACCCCCAATTCCGTATACATTCGAAGAGTCCCCTAAAGATGGTAAAGGATCAGGGACTGTAAATGTCACATCATAAGATCCCATTCCAGTTGTACTGACTGCTACACTACCAGTTGTATTATTCCCTCCCAACTCAGCAACAAAATCCCCAGAAGGAGTTAACTCTCTAATATTTAATAATCTAAAATTATCATACTCTCTAATATCTGTATCATATGAATAATTTACTGTCAAAGTTAATACATCTCCAGCGTTAACAGTTGCAGGAAAACCTGTGACTTCAAATGTTTGAGAAAAAACTGAGATAAATGTGCAAGTCAATAATGATATTAATAATGTAATTTTTTTCATTTTAGTTAAATTTTAATGTTATTTAAATTAATTACATTATAAATATAGTGTTTAATTCAAAATATCATATAACTAATCTGAAAAAAATATAAAAAACATACCTAAACACTGTTTTTACTACGAAAACGACTATAGTTTTGTTGTTTTTTCTTACGCAATTTAATTGCTTTTAGATAAAAAATTTAAATCAATATAATTCAAAAATCAGATTCCTATTCAAAACTATCGTTATATCTTTGCATATACAACGGTAAAAAATGTATCAAATAAAAAGTCGTATTTGGTTAGAAGGTGAAAATGGCATCTTTTTAGGGGAAGGCCGTATTCAATTATTAAAAGCTATTGAAACTGAAGGTTCATTATCTAAAGCTGCAAAGTCATTAAACATGTCATATAAAAAAGCATGGAATTTGATTGATGCTATCAATAAAGCTTCCGTAAAACCCTTAGTTATAAAATCTACTGGTGGTGCTGGCGGAGGGGGAACTTGCGTCACTGAGTACGGAAAACTCAAAATTGTCCAATTTGAAACCCTCAAAAAGAATTGCTGGGAGTTCATGGAATCTCAAAATAAATTATTCAACAATTATAATGAGTAAGCATACTACTTACATACTATGTGGCGGACGCAGTAGCCGTATGCATACTGATAAAGCACTGTCTATATATAAAGGACAAACTTTTTTATCGTTTATAACAAATGCTGTAAGACACTTAAACGACCGCGTGGTTTTAGTTAGTTCAAATATTAAACATAATAAGCTTAATGTAGAGTGTATTCCTGATATTATAGATTCTAAAGGTCCTGTTGCAGGAATAGTAACTGCATTAAAGAATACATTGTCTAATGATAACATTATTTTAAGTTGTGATATTCCTTTAATAACAGCTGATTTAATCAATTTCCTAATTCGAAGTCATACTGTGACGTATGACGCCACTATAATTTGTGTCAACAAAAAAATAATGCCATTAATTGGGATTTATAATACAAGCAGTTTGCCAATTTTTGAAAAACATTTACTTAACAACCAACTTAAACTAACAAACGTATTAAAGGATTTAAATATAAACTATACGGAAGCACCAAAACACCTAGCTTATCAAACTAGCAATATTAATACCCCTGAACAATTAAAAAATATACATTAATGACTATTCATATTTTATATTTTGGATTAATTGCCGAAGCCATTCAATGCAGCAAAGAAACTCTTGAAATAGGTAATGACACCTCGATAAAAGAAATCAAACAAATCTTATCAAAAAAATACAACGTTCTAAAAAATTTAAGTTATCAAATAGCTGTCAATCAAAAAATAGTAGAATCAAGTCATAAAATAACTATGAATAGTGAAATAGCAATCCTCCCTCCTTTTGCTGGAGGGTAATATCGTTGGTAGTTGGTAGTTGGTAGTTAAAACTACTTTTTTAAAATTAAAATATATAAGCAACATAAAAAATGAAAAACGTATTTAAACATGGGGCAATAACCTCTGAGTTCATCGGAAATTCTATTTATAAACATCAATCAAAGACTAGTATTGGTGCTCATAATGTATTTTTAGGACAAGTACGCGCCGATACTATAAATTATAAACAAGTAACCGCCATTGAGTATTCTGCTTATGAGGAAATGGCTAACAAAAAATTTCACGAAATCAGAGAAGCCGCTTTTGAAAAATTTGAATTAACCTGTTCACACATATATCACAGTATAGGTAAAGTGGGAGTTGGAGAAATATGTCTGTTTGTTTTTGTGTCTGCGCCGCATCGAAAAGTGGTTTTTGAAGCTATAGAATACCTAGTAGAACGCATAAAAAAAGAAGCTCCCGTATTTGGTAAAGAATTATTTGAAGATGAAACCCATGTTTGGAAGGTAAATAACTAAGTTCATTTTAGCCAAATTCCAATCTTCAACTGACAACTGACAACTAATAACTGACAACTTAAAACAATAATGGTAGATATTACACATAAAAATAATACGCTACGTTCAGCTGTTGCACAAGCATCGGTTAAAGTAGGAAATAGTAAAACTATTGAAGCTATTTTGACTAAACAAATTCCAAAAGGCGATGTGTTTGAAATGGCTAAAACTGCGGGATTGTTTGCTGCTAAACGCACAAGTGATATGATTCCTGATTGCCACCCCTTGCCTATCGAGTTTACTAGTGTGGAATATGTAATTGAAAATTTGTCCATACACATCAAAGTGACCATTAAAACCTTATACAAGACAGGTGTTGAAGTGGAAGCTATGCATGCTGCTTCCGTTGTAGCAATTACAATGTATGATATGCTAAAACCTGTAGATAAAAATATTGAAATTGAAAACATTAAGCTTTTGCACAAAAAAGGGGGCAAATCATCATATAAAGACTCTGGAAAAGGAATGCAAGCTGCCGTAATTGTATGTTCCGATAGTATTAGTGCTGGTCAAAAGGAAGATAGAGCAGGAAAAGCAATTATCGAAAAACTCGAACAGCATGCCGTTTACATATCTGAATACACTATTATTCCTGATGAATTTGATCAAATTCAGGCTAAAACTAAAGGATTACAACAAGCAGGAAACCAACTTATTATTTTTACTGGAGGTACAGGGTTATCACCGCGCGATGTGACTCCTCAAGCACTTGAACCATTAATTGAACAACGAATCCCTGGTGTTGAGGAAGCCATTAGAAGTTACGGACAAAACAGAATGCCTTATGCTATGCTTTCGCGAAGTTTAGCAGGAGTAATTGGCAACACCATAGTATTAGCACTACCAGGATCTACAAATGGAGCAAGGGAATCTATGGACGCTATTTTTCCCGCTGTTTTACACGCATTTAAAATTTTGAAAGGAGCACAACACTAAATGGATACTACCCCACCTATATTGACTGATAGTTTTCAGCGAAAACACACTTATTTGCGTATTTCCCTTACGGAAAAATGCAATTTACGTTGTACTTACTGCATGCCTGCCGCTGGAATTCCATTAACTCCTCGTGCTCATTTAATGTCTGCTGACGAAGTTTACAAACTTGCTAAGTTATTTGTGCACCACGGTGTAACTAAAATAAGACTTACTGGGGGTGAGCCTTTAGTCCGAAAAGATTTTGAAACAATTGTTAAAAAATTAGCTACCCTAAAGGTAGAAATCGCCATTACCACAAATGGCATTCTACTAAATAAACACCTCCCTTTATTGCTTGAGTTGGGGATTACAAATATTACTATAAGTATTGATTCGCTTAGCACAGAAAAAAATCAACTAATTACACGTCGGGACTATTTTGATGCCGTATGGAACAACGTCAAAAAAATGCAAACACTAGTTGACGAAGTAAAACTCAACGTAGTTTTAATGAAGGGTGTTAACGATAATGAAATTTGCGATTTCATTGAATTGACACGTTTTGAAAATTTAAAAATTCGGTTTATTGAATTTATGCCTTTTGATGGCAACCAATGGAATACCGAAAAACTGGTAAAACACGCTGAAATTATAAATATGCTTCACGCTCATTTTGGCGCTAAAAATGTATTACGAAGTACTGATGCACCAAATGATACTTCCAGAAATTTTAAAATTCAAGGATTTAAAGGAAATTTTGCCATTATAAGCTCGGTAACAAATCCATTTTGCGATACCTGCAATCGTATTCGGTTGACTGCGGATGGCAAATTAAAAAACTGCCTTTTTTCTTCTAGCGAAAGCGAACTATTAAATGATTTTAGAAATGGGTTAGATATTACTCCCAAAATAAAATTAGCCATGCTCTCCAAAAAGAGGACTCGAGGGGGTATGGATACTATTGAAAAACTGGAAGACCCAGAGCTACATTCAAAAAACAGAAGTATGATTGCTATTGGGGGGTAGTGTATTCGCAAATTTCTCTTCTAGCCTAAGCGAAAAAAATGAGATGGTGCATTTATAAGTTGAAACTAAAATTAAAAACAACTATTGAACGCAAAATAGTATCTGCAAATCATTGCGTTTACTTTTTAAAATTTACTGCGCTATCTTTTACTTTATTTTCGTTGACAAAAACCTTTCGTAATAATTCTTTAAACGTATCAAAATCGTAAGAATATGACAACCCAACACCTTGGGTGTAACCTTCGGTTTCACCAATTAATTGCTGAATATCATTCTGTTTATTAAAAATAGTTGCACGTAACGTCCCATCTTTATTTAAAAGGAAATCAATACGTACATCACCTACCACTACTGATTCATTAACTCCACCAATGGGCACCCCGACTTTTCCATTTATTAATATTCGATTGCTAATTTGAGTTGTTACGGATACCCCAAAACGATCTGAAATTTCTTGATCAGGATTAGTCCGATCCCCCGTTACGTAATCAAATCCAAATCCTAGCTTATCATCGTCGCTGGAAAAAATACTACTTACCAAACTTGAAGCGTGTTCCACTAAATTATCCGTTACTATGGAGTTTCCTTCAATTAAAGCGTCACTATAAAAACTTCCTTGAGTCACCAATGACAACGCCTGGCGCTCTTTAGTCACTCGATCTGACAATACGTAGTCCAACTCACTCTTAACTATAGAGCTGGTTTGCGGAAATTCAATATCAAAACTTAAATCAGGTTTTAGTAATTCCCCTTGCAAGGTAGTGACTACTTCAACTGGTATTTTTCGATTTATAAATGAATTTTCAAGTAAAATAGCTGGGTTGGCATTTGTTTTGTAAATGGCTGACAAATTTAATTTAGCAGCGGTTGGACTTCCATCCCAACTGATACTCCCCCCTGTTTGCACATCAAAACGCTTTGAGAGTAACCCTCCGTACTTAAAATCATAAGTCCCTTGATACGCCACAAAATCACCCCACATATTAAACTTACCATTGGTATTTATTTCAATTAATAGTGTGCCTGCTCCGGAACCCTTTAAAGTACTTCCTGATTGTTTATCGACTACTACTTCTACTTCTGCATTTTTATTCAAATCCAGATCAAATTGAAGTTCCAGCCCTTTCACATCCTCAAAATATACTTTTTCCCCTTGGATACGTGCTTTTTTTTCATCGGGTGTTACAAAGTGAATAAATGAATTATCCCCAACTGATTCTGCATCACTAATCGGAATTTTAAACTTAGTACCTGGTTCACTTGAAGCTTCAACAGCGATTAGTAACTTATCTGTCTTCCCAGTAATGGTGGCATTCCCTTTAATAAATGCTGTTCCGTAATATAAATCGTTATCGGCCTCGTTAGTATTTAATGCTAGCAATCGATTACTATTTAATTTTAAATCCAAATTCCAATCCTTAAAATTGCTGTGAGATATTGCTCCGTTTAAATACCCTTTTGTTCCAAATTCAGTATCGGTAAGTAAGGTGTTGTTAAAAATAATTCGCTGTTTTGTTAGACTGATCCGAGCATCTTGATTAATACTAAAATCAACATTTAAATACTGAAAACTTAAGCCTCCATCTTTTAAAAAAAGGCTGCCGTTAATATCTGGATTTAAATAGTTTCCAGTTATTTTTGCTTTTCCATTGACATTCCCACGTAAATTTGACAATACAATCCCTCCTAATGGACTAAAAGGTTCCAATCGAAATTTTTTGAAATCAACATCTAAGTCAATTTGTGGTTGCTGTGCAGATACGTCAATTTCCCCTTTTAACGTAAGTGGAAAAGCATTTTCCTGCTTTAGGCTTGTATTCACCACATATTTTGTTAAATCTTCATTTCCTATTACATTCATAACTAATTCGCCTAAAGGAATTTTGTTTACTATAAAATCGGAAACTGTAATATTTGATTCTGGATAGTAGGCGCCGTCTTTTTGTAAAATTTCGAGATTTCCATTGATTATACCTTTGTAAGATAAACTATCAATAGTGGGCGTAATTTTTGCTAAATCAACTTCCGAAAATCGAACTTTAAAATCTTTATATGTAGAGTCCCTTAACACTCCCGAAAAATCGATTCGTTCGTTTTTATGTACCAATTCAATAGAATCTACTTTTACTTCATTAAAATCATGGTCAAATGTAATTAGATGACTTTTATCATCATTATAATTCATATTCCAGGTATTCCCCTTTAATTTTAAATATGATTTTTGAATACCAACTACCGATTTTTTGTCGGTGTCAATAGTATGAAATAAATTTAAGTCATATTCGTCTTTTGACTTTTTACCCCCTTTAAAAGCTGACCTTACGTAAAGCGTATCGTTTAACGTTACATTTAACAAACTAAAATCTGTTATTGGATAGCGTTTACTATTAATGCGATCCATGGTAATGTATGCGTTATATAATGGATTGGAATTATCGACTTCAAAATTAAATTGATCCACACTATTTTTTAATGCTTTGATTTGAGGTGATTTGAAATCCAACTTAAATTCAGACACATCACTAGATACGTTTCCTTTAATAAATGTATTAGGTGCCAAACTTACATCGGGGAAAAATACATCTACAATTTTGTTGTAAATTTTGAAATCAAAATTTATGAATTCGGGTTCTTTTACAAATGCAACCGCTTTTTTATTGTACAAGCTAATAAGGGAATTTTTAAATAATTGCTTTATGTTTTTGAATTTGAATATACCTTCAATTTTTCCCTGAACAATATCGGGACTATTCATTGTAATTGTTCTAACATTTTCTTCATTAAAGGAAGATGTTACCTTAAAATCCTTGAAGTTGTACGCGTCATTTTGATTTTTGTAATAGGTATTTCTAAAAGAAATAGTTCCAAAAGCATCATCAACTGACGTACCTTTTAATTTTGCTACTACATTTCCGCTAAAAAAAGAAAGACTATCTCGTTTAAATAAGTTTAAAGCATTAAAATCTATTTTATTTACGTTTGCCGAAAAATCATAATCATTTTGGACTTCATTTATATTTACTAGTCCGTTAAAAATTAGTTGAAGGTTTGGGTCGTTAGCAATAATACGACCGTCAAACAACGGATCTTTAAGCTCCCCTATTACTGCTATATCAGAATAACTATACCCTTTGTATTCTAGTTTTGAAAAAGTACCTTCGAGACTAGTATCCAAATTTTTAAGAAAAAAACCTTTTCCGTTGACATCCAAATTAAAAGATGTTTTTCCAAAATTTTTATTATTTAAGTAGGCGCCCAAATCAAAGTCAAGCACATTTAAATTACCCTGATAGGTAGATTTAGTAGGTGTTAACAAATGATCCATAAAAAGCACAGCATTTGCTTGACCCAATTTATTTTTTACCCCTCCATTTAAATCTACACTTTTAGGAGTTACTTTTATAGCACCATCAATTGTGACCCTGCCTAACGCATCTAATTGCCGGGGTAATCTAGTACCCAAAACTTTAGGGAGTAAGCTGCTTAAATCATTCTTTGAACTGGTTAATTGTTTAAGATTTCCGGACATTTTAAAATCCTTAATCAAATTTTTAGACATCGAATTATATAAATGCAAATTTCCCACAATAATGGATTCCTTAAGTCCTCTTAAATGAAGCTGATTAAGCTTAAAATCATTTAGCGTTCCTGCAAATTCAGTAGTAACAGTAATAAAATTATTTTTTCCAAATTCACTATAAAAATACCTTAAATCCGTTGTTGACACCTTACTTTTAGTTACCAAAGCTTTCAACTTTACAAGGTTATTGAAATCTTCCATATCACCAGGTTGGTACCTAAACACCACATCTCCTTTTACATCAGATTTTTTGTCTGTTTGCAGCCTTACATTTGAAAAACGCATTACTCCAGTAGAAAGTTCCATAAACGTCGTCAGATCCGTTACATTTATAGCATCATTATAAGTAAAGGAAAGCTGATTGGATTGTAAGCTAATGTTTGTTCCATTTATGGACAAGTCATTACCTTCCAAATTAATATTCTTTATAAAAACTATTGGCTTGTCTTTTAACTTTTCTGAATAATATTCATACCGTCCATTTTTTATTTTAACCGTTTTTGTGTCTAATAAAAAAGGAGTTGTTGCCTTTTTTTTAGGAAGAAATTTTCTTAAAAAAATCCTGAAATTATCTACATCATCCTCTTTGTAGTGCTGCATTTTAACGTGCACATTTTTCAATAGTGCATCTGTTAATTTTCCATTACCCTCAGTCAAATCTTTAAAATTGACAATTGAAGTTTCAAATTGTCCAATATTTACCAACGTATCCTGATGGTGATCTTTTATAAAAACTTCTTTTAACTCAATATTACCAGTATAACCAATACCAATACCTTTGAGTTTTATATCAGTTTTATATTTTTCATTTACAGCAGTAGTTACCTTTTTAGCAGCCCAGGTTTGTACCTTAGGAAATGAAAATAAAACAACTAAAACCAAAAATAACAGTATAATAACCGCTATAGTTCGAAACAGTATGTTTGTAAGTTTTCTGATTAACAATTAATTTTAACTTTGTAGTGGAATATTAGAACAATATTAACAATTTCTATGCCTATTTCCTCCTAATGGATACACAAAATATTTATATACTAGCAATAGAGTCCAGCTGCGATGATACTGCTGCAGCCATACTTAAAAATGACGTGGTTTTAGCCAACGTTGTTGCAACACAAAAAATACACGAAAATTATGGAGGTGTAGTGCCTGAATTGGCCTCCAGAGCGCATCAGCAAAATATAGTTCCTGTTATTGATCAAGCCATTAAAAAAGCTGGAATTAACAAAAGCCAACTAAATGGCATTGCTTTTACAAAAGGTCCTGGTTTAATGGGCTCCTTACTTGTTGGTGTATCCTTTGCAAAATCTTTAGCAATGGCTTTACAAATTCCTTTGTTAGAAGTAGACCATATGCAAGGTCATTTGCTTGCGCATTTTATTAAAGGAGCAAGTTTCACAAAACCTGAATTTCCTTTTTTAGGGGTTACTATTAGCGGTGGGCATACCCAAATAGTAAACGTAGCTGAACATTTTAAAATGGACATCATTGGTCAAACTATTGATGATGCTATTGGCGAAGCTTTTGATAAAAGCGCTAAAACTTTAGGACTCCCCTACCCAGGCGGACCACTAATTGACAAATATGCACAATTAGGAAACCCCAAGGCTTTTACTTTTTCTAAACCCCGAGTACCCGATTTAAACTTTAGCTTTAGTGGATTTAAAACCGCTGTGCTCTATTTTGTTCAAAAGCAAACAAAAGACAACCCTAATTTTATACAAGAAAATTTACATGATATTTGTGCATCAATTCAATACACACTTATCGAAATTATCATGGACAAAATTAAAAAAGCGGTAAAGCAAACGGGCATTAAAACCATAGCTATCGGTGGTGGTGTATCTGCTAATTCTGGTATTCGTAATGTATTGCTTAGCGCAGAAAAAAAGTATGGATGGCAAGTACATATTCCTAAATTTGAATATACTACTGATAATGCAGCCATGATTGGTATTGTTGGTTATTTTAAATACTTAAAAAAAGACTTTTCTGATTTAAATGTTACCGCTTCCGCTAGAACCAAATTTTAATTATGCAGTTATTTTTTAATGAAAATCTATCCTCTCAGGATACTGACATTCAATTTTCCAAAGAAGAAAGTAAACATATAGTAAAAGTTTTACGCAAATCAACTGGCGATGTAGTGTTTATTACTAATGGAAAAGGTTATCTTTTTACTGCTAAAATAACTTTGGCAGGAATAAATAAATGCTTAGCAACTATTACCAGTACTGAATATCAGAATAAAGAAAAACATCATATTCATTTAGCCGTAGCTCCTACAAAAATGAATGATCGATACGAATGGTTTTTGGAAAAAGCTACTGAAATTGGTATTCAGGAAATTACACCCATTATTTGTGATCATAGCGAAAGAAAAACGGTAAAAATAGAACGCTTTAAAAAAATTATTCAAAGTGCCGCTAAACAATCGTTGCAATACCACATTCCAAAATTGAATGATGCATGTTCATTCAAAGATTTTATAAATTTACACAAAAACAATACCTGTTTGATTGCACATTGTGAAGAAACAGACCGTAAAAGCTTGAAAAGGATCCTATCAAATTCTAAAGGTTCAAATTACATTTTACTTATTGGCCCTGAAGGAGATTTTTCAACCAAAGAAATTGAATTAGCTTTAGCTTACAACTATCAACCTGTAACATTAGGAAAAACGCGTTTACGCACGGAAACCGCTGCTGTAATTGCTACCCATAGCATAGTATACAGTTTAGGGTAATATTTATCAAATTAATGCTTTTTTGTACTTTAAGCTTTCAAACTCTATATACTACTAAAAGTTGATACTGTTTCCAATATAAAATTGATTTACATATAAGTGTACATAAATAAAGACTGCTTTAAAGTAGAGCAGTCTTTTTTTATAAAATTATTTAGTGAAATACTAAGCTTTAAATAATGGACGTCCTGTCATCATAGCATTTACTTTTTCTTTGACCTGTTTTAAAACAGCTTCATTTTCTGTGTTTTCAATAACTTCATCAATCAAGTCAATAACTGTTTTAAAATCATCCTCTTTTAAACCTCGTGTAGTTGCTGCTGCTACTCCAATTCGAATTCCAGAGGTAACAAATGGTGATTTATCATCAAAAGGAACCATATTTTTATTTACTGTAATATCAGCAACACCTAATGCCTCTTCAGCAACTTTACCTGACACATTTTTGTTTCGCAAATCCAATAACATCATGTGGTTATCAGTTCCGTTAGAGATTACTTTATATCCCTTAGCAACTAATGCATCAGCCGCTACTTTTGCGTTTTTTTGCAACTGAATACAATACTCTTTAAATTTAGGGTCTAATGCTTCGCCAAAAGCAATTGCTTTTGCTGCAATTACATGCTCTAATGGTCCGCCCTGATTTCCTGGAAAAACTGCACTATCCAACATAGATGACATTTTACGCAATTTTCCACTTTTTAAAGTAACCCCTAATGGGTTGTCAAAATCTTTTCCCAATAATATTAATCCACCTCTAGGCCCCCTTAATGTTTTGTGGGTAGTAGTAGTAACTATATGACAATGTTCAATAGGGCTTTGTAACAAACCTGCAGCTATTAATCCTGCTGGATGTGCCATATCAGCCAATAAAACTGCATTTACACTATCAGCTATTTCGCGGAAACGCTTGTAATCAATTTCACGAGAATAAGCGGATGCACCTGCTATGATTAATTTAGGTTGCTCTTTTTCTGCAATCGCTTGAATTTTATCATAATCTAACTCTCCAGTAGCTTCTTCAACACCATAAAAACTAGGCGTATATAATTTACCCGAAAAATTTACGGGAGAACCATGCGTTAAATGACCTCCGTGGGATAAATCAAAACCCAAAATTTTATCTTCAGGCTTAATCGTTGCTGCAAATACAGCAGTATTAGCTTGCGAACCCGAATGTGGTTGTACGTTTGCATACGCTGCTCCAAAAAGTTCTTTTGCTCGGTCTATAGCGATTTGTTCAACAACATCAACAACTTCACAACCTCCGTAATATCTTTTTCCTGGATATCCTTCAGCATATTTATTTGTTAATACTGAACCCTGTGCTTCCATTACTTGGTCACTTACAAAGTTTTCTGAAGCAATTAATTCTAAGCCTTTTAATTGACGTTGATTTTCTTGCTCAATTAGGTCAAAAATTCGTTGATCACGTTGCATTGAATGTTCTTTAAAATTGAAAGTGCAAAAATAAACATTCATTTTCAATACTACACACTCAACAAATCAAAAAATAAATTATTAAGCTCTTGGCTTCTATTTATTGTCTCATCCTTTCTCCACATAATTGAGCTTTCTTCAAAAAAAAACTACAAAAAAAAGTTGTAAATGAAAACAAAATTTAAAACTGAAATTATTTTCCTACAACCCCTTAAAACTCTGTTGTTAGCAATATTTTTAGCAAATCTAGTAGCTCATATTAAAATAAAAACGATTTTCGTCATATATTTAACGCTAAATTAAAATAATTTGTCATGCCCCATATAGATGAAATTGAGCTGAACAACCTAAAACACAAACTAGAAAATACTTTAGAGTTTAATGAAATTCTAAAAAAACATCGAACTACCCTAGGTATTATTTGCGGAATCTTATTAGTGTTGCTTATAGGATGTACAACTTATTTTTCCTTAACCTCAATTACAAATAGTAATTTAGAAGAAAAAGGGTTAACGTTAATATCATCAAAAGAATATCAGGATTTGATTGATTTTAAACACGGTGTCGCTGAACAAAAGTTACTAGATGAAGAGAAAAAAGAAGAAGCAACAAATCAAGAAGCATCTAATGATGATTTATATGATAACCAAGAAAACAACGCTAAACAACCAAGCATTAATGATGAATTAATTTACGCGGTTCAAATTGGAGCATTGGATGAAAAAGCGATTTCTTTATACACGGATACTTTTCCTCAATTTAAAGAATTTCACGTTGATGAATTTTATAAATATACTGTTGGTGCCTTCGAAAGTTTAGAAGAAGCACAAACATTCCGAATGGAAGTAGTAGCTATGGGATTTGAAGATGCATTTATTGGATCTTACAAAAACGGAAGACGCATTCGTATAGAAGACCCTTTTTAATCCCAATTTATACATTAGAAAATATATTACAGCCAGCTGCAATCCAATTCAAATACTAACGCAAACTGAGTTTTTTAATTTGACCGTAGCGATACTATGCTCAAATTAAGAAAACATTAGTATTTATTATATTTCACAACTTCATAACGAAGTTTTAATGCAAAAAGCGGGTTAAAACTCCGTTATATGATCAAAAATTAAAAAAACTCCATTTCAAAATTGTGAAACGGAGTTTTTTTATTCTTTGATCTTTTTAAGTAACTACTCATCAAAATCTTTTAATATATCTGAAATATTCATAGCCTCTCTACTTACCGCAATGCGACCAGAGCGCACAAACTGTAATAAACCGTAAGGTTTTAAAGCAGAATATAAAGCTTCGGTTTCAATACGACGTCCTGTTTTAGATATTACAAAAAACTGCTTATTTACAGTAACAATTGATGCTCCACTACGTTTAATTATATTTTGGATTTGAGGTTCATCAAATAATAAACCAGACGCTACCTTATACAATGCTGTTTCCTGAGAGATTGTTTCGCTATCGGTATGATAAAACGCTTTAATCACCTCAATTTGCTTTTCAATTTGCCCTACTATTTTTTTGACTTTTTCCTCGGTTAATTTTACTAAAATTGTAAAACGATATACATCTTCAATTTCAGATTCAGAAGCGGTCATGGATAACAAATTCACATGACGCTTTAAAAAAATAGCTGATATTCGGTTAACTAAACCAATATTATTTTCTGTATATACCGAAATGGTAAAATATTGTTTCTTTTCTTCTTCCATTGTAATTAAACTATCTCAAATTCTTTTGAGTTATTAATTTTTTGAACTAGTTACTTTAAAAGTGCTCCTTATCTTATTTTAACTTAAGACTAACTTAATCGAATATCTGATACTGAAGCTCCGGTTGGTATCATAGGGAAAACATTATTTTCTTTTTCAACACAAACTTCTAAAAAGTAAGGACCGTCCGTTTCCAACATTGTTTTAACAGCATCTGAAAGATTTGCTCGTTTAGTAACACGTTGCGCTGGTATGTGATAGCCTTCAGCAATTTTTACAAAATCAGGATTTGTCATTTTCGTTGAAGCATAACGATTTTCAAAGAAAAGTTCTTGCCATTGGCGTACCATTCCTAAAAATTCATTATTTAAAATTACGATTTTAACTCCTGTATTATTTTGAAAAATTGTGCCCAACTCCTGAATGGTCATTTGATATCCACCATCGCCAATTACTGCAATCACCTGACGATCTGGGGCTCCCATTTTTGCTCCAATAGCTGCTGGTAACGCAAAACCCATAGTTCCTAAACCACCTGAAGTTACATTACTTTTTGACTTTACAAATTCAGCGTAACGAATTGCCATCATTTGATGTTGTCCTACATCGGTAACAATAACAGCATCCCCTTTTGTCACCTCGTTTATGTTACGAATCACTTCGCCCATACTCATACCCTCTTTTGTCGGATGGAGTTCCTCCTGAATCACTTTTTCGTGTTCAATTTTATCAAATGCTTTGAATTCCGATACCCAAGCTTCGTGCTTCTTTTCATCCAATAAAGGCAAAATATCAGCTAAGGTAGTTTTAACACTTCCCATTACTGCAACATCAGCATCTACATTTTTATTTACCTCAGCTGGGTCAATTTCAAAATGAATCACTTTAGCTTGCTTAGCGTAAGTAGATAAATCACCAGTTACTCGATCATCAAAACGCATACCAATAGCAATTAGCACATCGCATTCATTAGTCAATTTGTTTGGCCCATAATTTCCATGCATACCAACCATACCTACGTTAAGTTCATGAGCTGTTGGTAAGGCTGAAACGCCTAAAATAGTCCAAGCTGCTGGTATTCCTGATTTTTCAACTAATGCTTTAAATTCAGCTTCTGCTTCACCTAAAATAACTCCTTGCCCCCAAACGATCATCGGCTTTTGGGCTTCATTAATAATTGTTGCTGCATCTTTAATAGTTTGTGGATCTGTTTTAGGAATGGCTTTATAACTGCGTACTCCTTTACATTTCTCATAACTATAATCAAATTCGGCAAATTGTGCATCCTTAGTGATATCAACTAATACTGGTCCTGGTCGACCAGAACGCGCAATGTAAAACGCTTTAGCCATTACGGACGGAATATCTTCAGCTTTTGTAACCTGAATATTCCATTTTGTCACTGGCGTGGAAATCCCAATAATATCAGTTTCCTGAAAGGCATCCGAACCTAATAAATGTGAACCTACCTGACCAGTAATGCACACCATTGGGGTGGAATCTATTTGAGCATCGGCAATACCTGTTACTAAATTTGTAGCTCCAGGTCCTGAAGTGGCTATTGCTACCCCAACCTTACCACTCGTTCGTGCATATCCTTGAGCTGAATGTGTTGCACCTTGCTCATGACGTGTTAATATATGTGTTAGTTTATCTTGATACTTGTAAAGCTCATCATAAACAGGCATAATTGCTCCCCCAGGGTATCCGTAGATTAGGTCTACTCCCTCTTCCAACAAGCATCGAATTACTGCCTCTGCTCCTGTTATACGTTCTGTATTTGTACTCATATTTTCTAGCTTTAAGCTATAAACTTTTTCTTATTTATAATATGTGTAATTAATATGTATGGTATGACTCACAATTAAAACTATTAATTATGAATTTATTTTAAAATTCATCAGTTACACAACCTTTAGAAGCGGAAGAAACCGAGCGCGCATATTTATACAACACTCCCTTTTTTACTTTTAAATCTGGTGCTACCCATACTTTTCTTCTTGATGCTAATTCTTCGTCTGAAACGTCAACATTGATCGTATTTGTTTCAGCATCAATGGTAATATTATCACCATTTTGTACCAAACCAATAACTCCACCCACTTGAGCTTCAGGCGTAATGTGCCCTACAACAAAACCGTGCGTTCCTCCTGAAAAACGTCCATCAGTAATTAGTGCAACTTCCTTACCTAAACCAGCACCCATAATGGCTGCAGTTGGCTTTAACATTTCAGGCATTCCTGGTCCTCCCTGAGGCCCTTCGTAACGAATAACCACGACATCACCTTTTTGCACTTTTCCATCGCGTATACCATCATTTGCATCATATTCACTATCAAATACTTTTGCAGTTCCTGAAAAACGCAATCCTTCCTTACCTGTTATTTTTGCTACAGAACCTTCTTTAGCTAAATTTCCGTACAACATACGTAAATGTCCTGTTGCTTTTATGGGTTTATCTAAAGGCATGATTACTTCTTGTCCTTCGGTTAAATCAGGTACATCAAGTAAATTTTCTGCTAACGTTTTTCCTGTAACCGTCATACAATCACCGTGTAACAATCCTTCTTTTAAAAGGTATTTACAAACAGCTGGAATACCCCCTACGGCATGCAAATCCTCCATAGCGTACTTCCCTGAAGGTTTTAAATCTGCAATAAATGGAGTGGTGTCACTTATTTTTTGAAAATCATCTAAAGTAAAATCGATATCAGCCGCGCGTGCTATAGCTAAAAAGTGCAATACTGCATTGGTTGACCCTCCTAAAATTGTAATTAAGCGCACTGCGTTTTCCAAAGACTTACGTGTTACTATATCGGATGGCTTGATATCATTTTCCAACAGATAACGCATTTGCTCACCTGCCGTAAAACATTCCGCCTGCTTGGCATCGCTTATTGCTGGGTTTGAAGAATTATAAGGCATTGACATCCCTAAAATTTCAATTGCAGAAGCCATGGTATTTGCAGTATACATGCCTCCACAAGCTCCTGCTCCAGGAATGGCTTTACGGATTACCTGACGGTATTCTCCCTCTTCCATGGTCCCTGCTACTTTTTCACCCCAAGCTTCAAAAGCAGAAACAATATCTAATTTTTTGTCTTCATGACAACCAGAAGCAATAGTTCCTCCATAAACTAAAATGGATGGACGATTCAAACGAATCATAGCCATTAAAGCACCAGGCATATTTTTATCACACCCTACCACGGTAACAACACCATCATAAGACAATCCTTGCACCACTGTTTCCATGGAATCCGCAATAACATCACGCGATGGTAACGAATAACGCATTCCTGGAGTACCCATTGAAATACCGTCACTTACCCCAATGGTATTAAAAATTAATCCGAAAGTTTCTTGTGTATTGACTCCTTCCTTGACCTTTTTTGCCAAGTCATTTAAATGCATATTACAAGGATTTCCTTCATATCCAGTACTTGCAATACCCACTAATGGCTTATTAAAGTCTTCATCTTTTAACCCAACAGCATACAACATAGCTTGTGCTGCGGGTTGCGTATCATCTTGAGTTACACGTTTACTAAACTTATTAATCTCCATTCGTTTACTTTGTTAATTCTGTAATTTTTAATTAAAAAAACAAATTGTTTGTTTTCAAATCTATTCTATATGTAAAAATAAGCCTACTAAAATCAACTAAGTTAATTTTATACCCAAAGCTACAATATTCACAATTATCAAAATAGCATTAACTATCTGATAATTAGCTAAATAAAAACATCAGACATACAATCACAATTGTTAATTTTTTGAGTCATGATATATTATAAAATATAGCGTTCACACTATTGGCTGCAAAGATACTTATATCCTCGTTATTTTAAATAAATAGCAACAATTTTGAATAAATTTGCCATAAAAGACTTTTTAAATAAAAAAATATTACTTTTTTCACCTTTTTAGTAAAAATAATTAAATTGTATTTAAAGCAGTAAAAATAGCAATTAACACAACACGAAAAACTGATTTTGATCTAATCACTTGCTAGCCTTTTGGTAAAAATCTATTTAGTTTGCTTTAACTTTTTATATTCCATTGATTTTTCCTTGAGAAATTCTACAAGATTCAAAGTAGTCTCGGGAGTTGTTAAACTTTCAAATCGTTTATCGCAACCACAGTAATTCATAAAATCCTGAATGTAACCTTCCGAAATTTGTAATGCTTTGTTAAAAAATTCTTTTGAAAATCTTGAAGTCACTTTTCGTATTAAAATATCCTTATTTTCCAAAGCAACATCACGTTTAGCTCGTTTAATTTTTCCGTTGAGCGTATTGACAATTTTAGTCACAGCGCCTATACTTTGATTTCTCAGTCTTGCTTCTGTTCTTGTTACTGGCTTTACAGGGGTTCCTCCAAAAATACTACCATCAATATATGGATCCGTTGGAATTTTTAATAAATCATTATTTAAGTCACCTGATAAACCTGAACTACTAATAAAAACTTCATTTAAAGCCTCTACTTTAGTTTCCAATTCAATTTCAACATATGGATTTTCAATTTCTTTTTGAGTTATTATTAATTTATAATCCACATGTTGAATTGATGAAAAAAATAATGTGTCATTCAAATTTAACCTAATTTTAAATTCACCTTTATTATTATTGATGGTGCCTTTATTTTGTGAAATATTATAAATATGTACCGCTATAGAGTCGGCACTAATTTTACCATTTAATTCCATCCGCTGTGCAAATAAAAATGACATGTAAAAAAATCCTAAAAAAAAATAGTAGTGTTTTAATATGTTTTAATATGTTTTAATTTTCTTTAAAAAACTACTTCCTGTTATTTGTGTTACAAAAAAATCATATTACTATACTTATGTATTGTGGCTTTGATAAGAATTACTATATTTAATTACTCTTTTTTACAACATACATTATGAAAAAAATTACCCTAGTAATTATATTTCTTTCTATTTTTATTACAATGACAAATGCACAAACGTTTACTTTAAAAAGTAATGATATTGGTGGTCAAATGACTACAAAACAAGTTTTTGATGGTTTTGGATGTACGGGGAAAAATATATCTCCCCAATTGCATTGGAGCAACGTTCCTGAAGGAACAAAAAGTTTCGCAATTACAATTCACGATCCTTCAGCTCCAACTGGAAGCGGTTGGTGGCACTGGCTAATTTTTGATATTGACGCGTCAGTTTCTGAATTGGCTTCGAATGCAGGAAACCCTTCAGCTAAATTAGCCCCTAAAGGAAGCATCCAAAGTATTACCGATTATGGCAAGGCTGGCTATGGAGGACCTTGCCCACCTGAAGGACACGGTTTTCACCAATATGTTATTACCATTCATGCATTAAAAGTAGCTTCGCTTGGACTAGAAGCAGATACCAATCCCGCGGTGGTAGGTTTTAATTTATTTGCTAATACTATTGAAAAAGCATCAATTATTGCTTACTACAAAAGAGATTAATTTTTAAAGCAAAATTGAGATTATTTAATAAACCATCAAAAAATGAAGGTTTATTTTATGTAATTACTATAATCATTAACAAAAAAACAGTTTTACATAAATTATCTTTCCATAAAGCAAATAATCACTATCAGCTACACTTTTTTTACAAATTTTTAGTTCTTTATTTTCAAAATGTATTTTAATCAAAATGTATATAAAATTTAAGAATAAAACAATTTACAATAGCTTGACTTTTTCACGCATAAGTTATTCTAAAACTACATTTATACTGTTACTTTTTGTTGTTTGTTCATTAAAAATTAATGCTCAGAATAGTGAGGTTACCTTACCTAAGGAGTCTGTTTTTCAGGATCCCGTTACAAAGTATTGGATTAACACCTATGGAAATATTCGGATTTCAAAAAAGTTGTTTTGGGTTGCGCAAACTCATTTTCGTTTTCAAGAAGATGAAAGCACTCCTTTTGTAGGTCAAATTGCTCAAGTTTACAACAGGCATGCCTTAGGATATATTTATACAAAAAAAATAAATTTTGCTTTAGGAGGTGTGTTAAGGCTAAATTTTGACACAAAAGATCAAAGTAAAACAAAGACAACAATTCCGGAATACCGTATATGGCATCAATATCAATTTGCAATGCCCGTAGGAATTGCAATAAGCTATCACCGTTTTCGAATAGAACATCGCTGGTCCAAAAGTTTCAAAGAAAATAGTGAATACATATTTAGGAACCGATGGCGCTATATGTTTCGTTTAAAAATTCCTGTAAATAAACCCAAAATACAATCTGGCGCCTTTTATGTGGCTCCAGAGGCCGAATTAATTTTGCAAAGCGGAAAAAAAGTAATTGACAGTCCATTGGAAGACTTGCGTTTACATACAAGTTTTGGTTACATATTTTCTCCAAAATTAACTGTTGCAGCAGGAATAATGTACAATCAAGGGCAGGAACTGAATAATGGTGGTTTGTGGAAACAGGGATGGACTTTTAGAACTCATTTGTATTTTTCTCCTGACTTTAGAAACACTAAAAACAAACTACCTGAAGTACATTTCAGGGATTAATATTATTTGTATGGCAATTAGAAAAAGAACCTTATTTGTAGTTTTAATTTTGCTTACTACTATTTCAACTGTCTCTACTTTTTATTATGGATATAAATTAAAGCAGTTGCAGCATAAATTTTTGAACGTTACCAAAATAGAAACTAAAGTTATTGAAGATGAAGATCACAATGACATTGAAAAATTGGATTCACTGATTATTTTAGGTGACTATCAAAAAGTATTACAATTTTCAAAAGAATTGGATACTACATCATCTTTAAAAAACAACCCTAAAGTTTTATGGCGAAGTAAATTAATCACTGACCTAGTGCAACTAAAAAAAGCTAACAAACAAATTTTAGCTAAAAAAACACCTGTAGCCAATAATGAGATAGTAACAAATATTGAAACTGAAGATGCTGTTGGTTTAAAAGAAGCTTTGCAAAATTCGTTAAATAAAATAGAACAATTAAAAAATCAATTGAATGCGCAATCAAGCACTGAATACCTAACATTTAAAACTACTAAAGACATAAAATTACATTACATAGGTAAAGTAAAAAACAAAAAAGCAAATGGTTTTGGAATTGCCTTATTGGAGTCTGGAAGTAGGTATGAAGGGAATTGGAAAGATAATTTACGCCATGGTCATGGAAATTTTTATTGGGATGATGGTGAACATTATGAAGGCACATTTGTTAATGATAAACGCGAAGGTATTGGCACCTATTATTGGAGCAATGGTGATCGTTACGTAGGGCATTGGAAAGATGATAAACGTAGTGGTGAAGGTAATTTTTACAATAAAAAAGGAAAGCTAAAAGCAAGCGGTATTTGGGAAAATGATCAACTAGCTAAAAAGGATAAGTAGTAGTTTTCATATTTATTTTCAAAATAAATGAATTTAGCGATTTCCAAAAATCGTTCTAAAACTAGTTAATACAACTTTTACGTTTTGATCCTTTAAGGCTTCCCTAGTTGGAAATAAATTATGATAATCTACCGAACCCATTTACCGTAAATACTTATTTTTTGAAGGAAATTTATCTTTTAAAATTTTATAGTTAGTTATGTTAGAGCTTATTCCTATTTGTGAAAAAGTATTCAATTCTTTCTTTATTTTTGTTAAAAAATTGTGGATTTTAATAAGCTCACTGTATATTTTTAAATTCGTATAAAACTTTACATTTTAATTTATCTTTGCACCATTAAATTATCTTGTTTGAAAGACATTCTCCTAATAACACCACCATTTACCCAACTAAATACACCCTATCCTGCTACGGCTTACATTAAAGGTTTTTTAAACACAAAAAAAATTAGTGCGTTTCAAATGGATTTGGGCATCGAAGTGATTCTTGAGTTATTTTCAAAGGATAGCTTTAAAAAAATTTTTTAAGTATGCTAATGACAATAATACTATACACTCTGATAATTGTAATAGAATTTACGCCTTAAAAGAGGATTACTTACAAACTATTGATGGAGTTATTCGTTTTTTACAGGGAAACAATCCAACATTTGCCCGGCAAATTTGTACTGACAATTTTTTACCTGAAGATGCTCGTTTTGACCAATTAGATGATATGGATTGGGCTTTTGGTAGTATGGGAATGCTAGATAAAGCCAAACATTTAGCTACGCTTTATTTAGAGGATTTGTCGGATTTTATCATTGAGTGTATTGATCCTAATTTTGGTTTTAGTCGCTACGCAGAACGCCTTGGTCAAAGTGCAAATTCTTTTGATGAATTGTATGATAATTTACATAAAGATTTAACATATATTGATCGAATTACATTAAAAATTCTAGATCATCGCTTACAGGAAACCACTCCTAAATGGGTGTGTATTTCTGTTCCCTTTCCTGGAAATTTGTACAGTGCTTTCCGGTGTGCCCAATTTATAAAGCAAAATTACCCCCAAATTGTAATTTCAATGGGAGGCGGTTTTCCCAATACGGAATTACGTAGTGTATCCGACACCAGAGTTTTTGATTTTTTTGATTACATCACGCTAGATGACGGTGAACTCCCTATTGAATTACTTTATAATTTTATTTGTTCTGAAAAAAAAACAGGCACTATTCCTGAACTCAAACGAACCTTTTTACTGCAAAATGGTCAGGTGGTTTACCACAATACTTCAAAGCGCTCCGATTACAAACAGGCAGACGTTGGTACGCCTGACTACTCGGACTTACTGCTCAAAAAATACATTTCTGTCATTGAAATTGCCAATCCAATGCACAGTCTTTGGAGCGATGGTCGTTGGAACAAACTTACTATGGCGCATGGTTGTTATTGGGGTAAGTGTACTTTTTGTGACATTTCATTGGATTACATTAAAATTTATGAGCCTGTTGCCGCAAAACTTCTTGTTGATCGGATGGAAACGCTTATTGAACAAACAGGTGAAAACGGCTTTCATTTTGTTGATGAAGCCGCCCCTCCTGCCCTTATGAAAGCTGTAGCTTTAGAGATTATAAAACGGAAATTGGTAGTAACCTGGTGGACAAATATTCGATTTGAAAAAAATTTCACCAAAGATTTATGTTTGCTTCTAAAAGCCTCAGGCTGTATTGCGGTTTCTGGTGGATTGGAAGTAGCATCGGATCGATTATTAAAGTTAATTGATAAAGGGGTAACCGTAGCGCAAGTAGCTCAGGTGACTCGTAATTTTACCGAAGCCAATATCATGGTACATGCTTATTAAATGTATGGCTATCCTACGCAAACCGTGCAAGAAACTGTGGATAGTTTGGAAATGGTTCGACAATTATTTGAATTAGGTATTTTACAATCAGGATTTTGGCATCAGTTTGCCTTAACTGCACACAGTCCAGTCGGAATTAATCCTAACAAATATCATATTACTCCACATTATAACGACATCACTTTTGCAAATAACGACGTTAGTTTTACGGATCACACGGGTATTGACCATTCCAAATTTAGCTTTGGCTTAAAAAAGTCTCTATTCAATTACATGCATGGTATTGCTTTTGACATGCATTTGCAGGATTGGTTCGATTTTGCCATCCCTGAAACAACTATAGATCCTTATTTCATTGAAAGTTGTTTGAACAATTCCGTAAATTTTACTGTCAAACCTACTGCAAAAATTATATGGTTAGGAAATACTCCAACTACCGTAACTAAAACAAAATCTAAAAAGGGAACTATTAAAAAATCATTACAAATGACATTTCACGACCGGACTGAGGCTTTTCAAATTTCAGTAGCATTACCGCAAGGTAATTGGTTAGCTTCTACATTAGCAAAACTGACACCGTATAATGACAGACAGTTTTCTTTTACCGAACTAAAAACGGACTACGAAACTCATTTTGATAATTTTGAATTATTTTGGTTTTCAAAAGCTGTAACAAAACTTAAAGAAAATGGCTTGTTAGTTTTATAATTCAAATTTAATCAACTAATCTTTGACTATATTTTGAATTTATATCAAATGAAATTTTTTAGTTGCTAATCTTTGTTCAAGCTATAGTAAATTAAACAGTTTTGTAAGGCAAATTTTAATTTTCGACTTTTAAATTGAACTGCTAATTTATTTATTATGAAATCAATGTTTATCAGCTTGCTATGTTTGATAGGAATCATCAACTGTCCGGCTCAAGATATTCCATTTACGGGAAAAACAATTCAATTTCCTTCAGAAGATACTATTCCTGTAACTGCTGATTTATATATGACATCAAAACCATCGGCGCCATTTATTTTATTATGCCATCAAGCACTTTTTAGCAGAGGTTCCTATCGTGAAATTGCAACTCAACTTAACGAGCTTGGTTACAATTGTCTTGCTATTGATCAACGTTCAGGTTTGGCGTCAAATAACATTACAAACGAAACTCATAAAGCGGCAAAAAAAGAAAATAAACCCACCAAATACATCAATGCACTACCTGATATTATTGCTGCTTACAATTATATAAAAAATGACCTAAAAGCTTCTAAAATAATTATTTGGGGAAGCTCTTATTCTGCATCGCTTTCATTATACCTTGCTAGTAAAAAATCAAATGAATTAGCAGGAGTACTGGCTTTTTCCCCTGGCGAGTATTTTAAAATTGAAGATAAAACTATTGCTGAATACGCATCTAAAATAACCTGTCCTGCTTTTTTAACATCTTCAAAAACAGAAGCAAAAAAGTTACAGCCAATTTACAACGCCATACCCAGCAAACATAAGGTAAATTTTACCCCTCATACTAAAGGATTTCATGGCTCAAAAGCATTGTGGAGTACTAAAAGTGGGAATGAAGCTTATTGGACTTCGGTAAAAAACTTTTTATCTAGTTTATAGTAATTTTAATTTTATAAAGTACATAACTCGTTTTTTAGTTCTCGATCATTCATAAACAATACTGTTTCGGCAATTAAACTACCCATTTAAAATGAAATAATGCACCTTGAGGCAGTTGCGCTATGGCAGAAATAGCTTCAACAGCCAATTGTAAAATTCTTGGATAACCTCCAATGGTTTGTGCATTTCGCATTAATACGATTAATTTTCCTGAAGGTGTCCATTGAACTGTTCCTGGCAGTAATGGCGAAGATAATATAGAATGTGTATGCGGATCAAAATCATTAACTAATTGTACTCCCATCCGATCCCTTAGTTGACTTGTACTAAATGCCAATGCCGTTATGGATTTTTGTTGTTCAATTGATAACAGATTAAATTCTGGCCCTTTGTATACTTTTATAAACGAACTCACCGAACGTAATTTAAATTTTATAGCGCTATTCAACTGAATTTTATTGGTAATAGCATGATAAGGAAGTGTGATTCCTTTTTTAACCATAAATTGATCCGTAATACCTGAAAACCAAGAACGGCTACCTAAAACTTTAGGAGTTTGCACGCCTCCCCTTACCGAAATATAGCCATAAATTTCATTTTGAGCTGGCCTTAAAGACACCTCTGCGCCCGATGAAATATAGATAGAAGTATCGCATCCAAATTCAAAATTATTCACAATTACATTTATTGTATTTCCTGAACATGCAATATAAGTGGGTGCTGAAAAAATTAATTTTGGTGGAAGCACTGTCCATTCAATTAATGCTGCATCATTAGAATTTCCTACCAACAGATTGGCTCTTTCTGCCGCAAGGCGATCCATACATCCACTTATAGGTATCCCTTCTGACAAGTAACCAAACCTACCCAAATCCTGAATGGAAGTTGAAAGTCCAGATTCTTTTACCACTATTTCTGCCAATGACTTAACCAATTTGAGTTATTAATTTTGTTTTATCATTTACCCTATCCATTTTAATATAATCAGTCAGTGTGATTGGTTTAAATTTCATAGTGTCGCCCATACTTATTTTTGAAGCTATTTTTTTTGAAACATCAAATAAAATAGCTGGTGTCCTGCCAATTATATGCCAGCCACCAGGACTTTCCGTGGGATATACACCTGTTTGCTTTCCGCCAATAGCTACTGAATTTTGGGGTACTTTTAAAAGTGGAACTGCTTTACGATCTATAAATAAGCGTTTGTCCAAACCTCCTAAATACATAAATCCTGGCAAAAAACCTTTACAAAAAACGGTGTATGTAACACTGGAATGCAATTGAACAAGTGTTTCAACTTCCATTTTTTTTACTGTTGCTAATGTTTGTAAATCTATCCCAAAAGAATCGTGATAGCACACTGGAACTTCCCAAATGTTACCGTGAGTAATTTTTGTATTTCGCTTTCGCGAAGCACAAAACGCCTCAACTAACTTTAAGTCATTTTCTGAAACCGTTTTTTTGTAAATCACCAATAGAGAATTATAGCCATTGGCGCAATCCTGAATTTGTTCTGATAATGCTTCTAAAATCAAAGCTTTTACCAAACAAATATCTTTTAATATAGCTTTATCGATACAAGCTTCCCACGAAATTAGAATAGCACTTGTTCCATATATCTGGTATTTTCAATTTAAAGTTCATGAGCAATACATCAAATTAGAAATACTTTCGGCTATAGCCAATACATTGGAATGATCCCCATGCAAACAGAAAGTATCTGCTTTTATAGCCACTTTTTTACCTGTTACGGAAGTAACTGTATTTGTTGTATACATTTGCTTAACATGTGCACAAACCTTATCCGGAGTGTTCAATATGGCATTATTTTTAATACGTGGCACTAAGCTTAAATCATCCATATAATTCCGATCGGCAAACGCCTCGTAAAAAACATTCCTTTGATTTAAAGGAACAAACTTTTTTGCCATACTGGGAACAAAAACTTGACATTTTTTGAAATTTGTATTGATAAAGTCTAAAAACCATTGCGAAGTTTGTTGTTTCTTGAATATGTCATTATATAATGCCCCGTGCAATTTTATATGGTGCATGTGATTCCCTAACGTATTTGCTATTTTCTGAAAGCAGTGAACTTGCTCCAACAAACTAATCTCCAAATCCACTAATGACATTGAAAGTGATTTTCGACCAAAATTTTCCTTGTCTGGATATGAAGGATGCGCACCTACCAGCACCCGATGCTGCTTTGCTAATAAAATTGTTTGTTTTATAGTTTTGGCATTCCCAGCATGACCCCCACAAGCAATATTTGCATATTTTAAATACGGCATTAAAGCTTTGTCAGTATCCATTCCTTCACCAACATCAGCATTCAAAGCTATTTTTTATTTGAATTCATGCGTTGTTGGTTGTTGGTAAATAACGAATTTTTTTCAACTAAGTGATATAATCTTCAATATACATTTTTATTTTTAATGGGAAAGTAGCTCTTTTTACTTATTGGATAGGCTTAAGACTAAGAATTGAATTGAAAAAACAAAAGCTACCCAAATGAGGCAGCTTTTATTTAAATAAAAATTAATTTATATGCTTTCAACTAGTATTGAGCAGTTTGTACTTCTTCAACACTACCAATTTCCGCTAAATAACGTTCCGCATCCATTGCTGCCATACATCCTGTACCAGCAGCAGTAATTGCCTGTCGATAATCTTTATCTTGCACATCTCCTGCTGCAAAAACTCCTGGACGATTTGTAAATGTGGTCCCTGCTTTTGTATGCAAGTATCCTGTATCATCCATATCCAACTGTCCTTTAAAAATATCTGTATTTGGTTTATGACCTATAGCTACAAATAATCCAGTTATTTCAATTTCAGAAGTTTCACCAGTTTGGTTATTTTTCATTCGTAAGCCTTCTACTACTTGATCTCCTAAAACTTCATCCACTTCGGTATTGTAAAGCACCGTAATGTTTTTGGTGTTATTTACGCGATGCTGCATCGCTTTTGAAGCTCTCATATGATCCTTACGAACTAACATGGTAACGTTTTTACAAATATTTGCCAAGTAAGTCGCTTCCTCAGCGGCAGTATCTCCTGCTCCTACAATGGCAACATCCTGTCCTTTATAAAAGAACCCATCACATACTGCACAAGCCGACACTCCACCTCCACGTAGCTTTTGCTCACTTTCAAGACCTAGATATTTTGCGGTTGCTCCGGTGGAAATAATAACTGTTTCAGCCTCTATCACTTTTGAACCATCAACAGTTGCCTTATGTATTCCTCCGGGAGTATCAGACAATTCTACCGAAGCTACTAATCCAATACGCACATCAGTTCCAAAGCGTTCAGCTTGTTTTTGTAATTGTACCATCATGGTAGGACCATCAATACCATCAGGATATCCCGGAAAATTATCTACCTCCGTAGTGGTTGTTAACTGTCCGCCAGGTTCCATTCCTGTATATAAAACCGGATTTAAGTCTGCCCTAGATGCATAAATTGCAGCTGTATAACCTGCAGGACCCGATCCTATAATCAAACATTTTACTCTTTCTATATTATCTGACATTGTACTCCTTTTTTGTTATGTAAAAGTAGCAAGTTTCACAGAAACCTTACATTAAAAGTTATTAAGAATATCTATGTGATTATTAACTATTGTAATTTACTCGCTTTTGCAGAAATTAATTATTTAATTTTGCAATACAAACTTTTTATTGAATTCATTGCACTATGCTAGCACCACTCAATCCCGAATGGACTTCTATTTTAAAAAATGAAATGGAACAACCTTATTTTAAAGATCTTTCGGCTTTTGTTGAAGAACAGTATAAAAAGCACCAGTGTTTTCCTCCAAAAGAGCGTATTTTTGCTGCACTAAATAATTGTAGTTTTGATGATATAAAAGTGGTAATCATTGGACAAGATCCCTACCATAAACCTCATTTAGCCAATGGCTTGTGTTTTTCAGTAAATTCAGGAATGCCAATTCCTGCATCGTTACAAAACATTTATAAGGAAATTCAGGAGGACTTAGGAGTACAAACTCCTAGCCATGGTAATTTGATACAATGGGCTAAACAGGGAGTACTTTTGTTAAATGCTACACTCACTGTACAAGTACACAAAGCGGGATCGCATCAAAAAAAAGGGTGGGAACAATTTACGGATGCCATTATAAATATCATTTCAACAAAAAAAGAAGGTGTTGTATTTATGCTTTGGGGTGGTTATGCCAAAAAAAAAGGTGCTAAAGTAGCCTCTGAAAAGCATTTAATATTACAAAGTGGACATCCTTCACCTTTGAGTGCTAATAGAGGTTTATGGTTTGGAAATAAACATTTCAGTCAATGCAATACATACCTTAAAACCCGCAAAAAATCAAAAATTGATTGGGTTTAAATACTTTTAAAATAATGGTAATTAATTATCCAATACTGTTAGGCCTCATTTCACATGGTTAAATTGACCTTTTTTTTTACATGAAATTTGCATTTATAGCGAAATACATATTATTATAAATTCAATTTTAAGTTTCAGTTAATCAAATTTTAACGAAACGTAAAGTTTGACCACTTTTTTTTAAAAATTTCCAAAAAATACTTTAAATGTTTGAAAACATAGTAGCTAGTAACAAATAAAAGTTATTTTTGTTTCAAACAATTATTATTATTCTAAATGAAAAAAAGGTACTATTAAGTTTTTTAACGAATCTAAAGGTTTTGGATTTGTTATTGACGATGACACAAAACAAGATTATTTTGTTCACATTTCGGGTCTTATCGACGAAGTTAGAGAAGGAGACGAAGTTGAATTTGAATTAAAAGAAGGTAGAAAAGGGTTAAACGCTATTAACGTTAAAGTACTTTAATATAAATTTCTTTTTACAATCTAAAAAAACCATTCTTTGTATTCGCAGCGAGTGGTTTTTTCATTTTTAAAACATAAATATTCGGAAAGGTTTCCATTTATTTAAATAACGACTTACAAATAGTTTTTCTCTACTCACCCCTGAAAGTAATTCGGGCATTCTTTTTCTGGCTTCGATAATTTTATTATTCAATTCCCTATTGGCTGAAATTAATTTATTAAAAGCACTATTGGCAGTTAAAATTTTAGAATCAATATCGCTCATTAATTTTTTTATTTGAGAATCGTTAAGCTTAGGGTTTCTAAATCTTTTATTTTTAGAACTTACATAGGAGTTATAAGTAGTAATACCATTATTTAAAATTTTAACTGCCAAATTATATTTTCTTACAGTTATTTGATAATTATTTTCATCAACTTGATCTTGAATTAATTTATGTACAATTCCATTTTTAATAATGCGATCATTCAAATTTTCCAATTGCTTTAACTCATCCAAGGCTTCATGTTGTTTTAATAAACTATCAAATAAAAAACTGCCATTTGATGCTGACTCGGAAAAATTATGAGCTATAAAATCAGTATTATTTATCGGTTGGTTTAAAAATTGCATCAGTGGATCAAAAGGCATATGATCTGCAATAAATTCAGTTGGTGTTTTTAAGAAATAGATATCTCGAAATTCATTGATATATTCTTCTCCTTGTAAGTATCCCGAAGCCCAGGTTATATCTAACAAATAATACTCAGAATCAATTTTTACTCCATTCTAAGCGTGACTTAAATCAGCTATTTCACCCAATGCATCACGGGTATACCCCTTAATTAAATATGTTTTTAATCCAATAGATGCGCCCATTGCACAAAATAGCTCGGAATAATGCTGACAAACACCTTTTTTGGTTGCCATTGCTTCATTTATAATTTCTTGATTCGAATTATACCGTTTTTCCGAATTTAACTGTGCTAAGTCATATTTAATATTGTGTGCTATCCATATATAAATTGCTCTAACTTTTTCTCTTTCACCTGTCAATCCATCAGTTAAATATTTAGTGATTAATTTGTAATCAGTAATTGAATCTGGAACAGTTTTAGAGCGTTGATCAATTGCCCCATAATCGGATTGACAAAATCCAACGGAACATACAAATAATAAAATGGGTACAATAAAATATTTATTAAACATATAATTACTATACAATCAAACTTTTAGTGCTAAAAGCATAAATGAGGAGTAAACATAACAATCTTGAAAACACCACAAGGAGTATCTCAAATTTAGTAAGCTTGTTACAGAAACATCTGTTCACTTACATTAAATTCAAAAACTACTTTAACCATGTTGATACGGGTATCTTCAAAACCTAAAGCTACCCCCTTTGTAAAAAAAATCAACTTCATTTGATATTTAATTAAAAAAAAGGGGGTAGCTAAATACTAAGCTGTTAAATTGATGCTTATTATTTTTATGAATATTATTTTTCGAATTCAACAAGTTTATCCCAATCAAATTCAACTCCAACACCAGGAGTATCAGGAGCTACTGCTCTATAGTTTTCAACAACAAGTGGTCGTTTAGTATATTCATCAATTGGAAAACTGTGCACTTCCAACCATCCTGAATTAGGTTGCGAAGAAACTAAACTTACGTGCAACTCCTGCATTCCGTGTGAACATACTGGTATATTATTTTTATCGGCTAATTTAGCTGCTTTTAACCAACCTGTTACCCCACCGCAATTGGATGCATCAGGCTGAATGAACGACAATTTGGATTGTTCAAAAGCGTATTCAAATTCATGAATCGTATGTAAATTTTCACCCATTGCTAATGGAAAGCCTGTTTTTTCAACAATTTCAGCATAACCTTTATAATTATCCGGTATAATTGGTTCTTCAAACCAAGTAATATCACATTCTTTAAATCGTTCAATGGCTTCAATCGCTTTGTCAACGGACATAGAGTAATTTGCATCCACCATAAAAGTTACATCAGGACCAATAAACTCTCGTACTGCTTTGATACGCTCAATATCTTCATCCAAATTTTCGCGACCAATTTTTATTTTAACTGCATTAAAACCACGATCCATATAAGATTTCATATTCCCTAAAAGCTTTTCTAGTGGAAACATCAAATCAATACCTCCACAATATGCTTTACAAGTATTTCCGTGTCCCCCTGCAACTTTCCATAAAGGCTGACCTAACTTTTTGCAATGAATATCCCACAAAGCAATATCCACTGCAGAGATTGCAAATGATGCAATACCGCCTCTACCAACATAATGAATATGCCACTCTAAAAAATCATAAATACTATCAATATCAGCACCGTCCTGTCCTTTTAATGCATCCGCAAAATCGTAATCGACCATCGCTTTTATAGCGCGACCACCTTTACCGCCTGTGTAAGTATACCCAGTTCCTTCCGATCCATCTTCTAAAGTTACTGTAACAGTGACCAACTCAAAATGGTAATGATCTCCGTGTTTTGCATCTGAAAGCACTTCAGGAAGTGGTACTTCAAAAAGACGTGCTTTTACATTTGAAATTTTTGTACTCATATATTTAATTATAATCTTCTTTAACGATTGTAAAAATAATAAAACTAATCCTTACAACGGACCATAATAAAACGAGTTTTTTATAAATTATTAGTGCCAATTCCCCACAAAAAAACCTGTAATTTTTTTTACAGGTTTTAAAAATTAAGTGCTGATTATCAATTAACAACTAATAATCCCTACCACTTTAAACATATATTTTTTAATACTTTACGTAGAAGGTTTTCTTTTCTAGATACTGCTCAAAACCATATTTTCCGTCCTCGCCACCGGATCCACTTAGTTTGTAGCCATTATGAAAACCTTGATGTTGTTCTCCATGCCCTCTATTTACATATATTTCACCACATTCCAGCTCATCGTGGCATCGCATAATAGTCCCTATATCTTTTGTAAATATCATGGCAGTTAAACCATATTCGGAATCGTTAGCGTAATTCATAACTTGATCAAAATCTGTAAACTTTAGTACTGGTAATATTGGACCAAAAGCCTCCCTGTGCACCACGGTCATATCCTGAGTTACATTAGTGAAAACAGTAGGCTCAAACCAGTATCCTTTTTCAAACTCAGCACCTTCAGGTCTTTTTCCCCCGTGAGCTAACGTAGCCCCTTCTTCCAAACTTATTTTTACCAGTTCGTTCATGTTTTTTAACTCATTGGCGTTCACTTTAGGTCCCATTTGTGAACTTCGATCTAAAGGATTTCCTACCTTGAAACTTTTTACTTTTTCCATGAATTTTTCCATGAAAACATCATAAATAGATTCATGCACATACATGCGTTCATTACACGTACAAACCTGTCCACAATTATCAAAACGCGAATTAAATGTAGCTTCAACAGCATTATCAATATCTGCATCAGCAAATACGATACTAGGTGCTTTGCCTCCTAATTCTAACTGAACATGAGTTAAATTTTCTGCAGCAGCTTTAAAAATTGCCTGCCCCGCAGGAGTACTCCCCGTCATGGTTACCATTTTAGTTATAGGACTTTTAACCAAAGCATTTCCTAAAACTCTACCTGTTCCTGTTACTATATTTAATAAGCCTTTGGGAATCCCCACTTTTTCAGCAATAAAACCTAATTCCAACGTAGTTAGTGGTGTTTCTTCCGTTGGTTTAATCACTATAGCATTCCCTGCTACCAAGGCTGGGCCTAATTTTCTGCCCGCCAATGCAAGCGGAAAGTTCCATGCCGTAATAGCTACCACAACCCCACGCGGAATTTTATGGATGTAAATTTGTTCGTTTTCGTTATCCGAAGGTAAAATATCACCTTCAATATGACGTGCCCAATCGCAGGCATATTCAATAAATGAAGCGCAAACTTCAACTTCTCCTTCCGCAACAGTAATTAATTTACCCTGTTCTTTAGTTAATAATTCAGCCAAATAAGCTTTGTTTGCTCTTATTTCTGCGGCAAACTTTCGCATTAATTCTGCACGCGACCTTGCAGGAACTTTTTTCCACTCCTTTTGAGCTGCTTCAGCTGCTTTTAATGCAATTTCTGCATCAGCCTCCGCTCCCATTTCTATAACACCTACAGTACTTTCATCGATAGGACTTATAATTTCCAATGTTTCTTCGGCAACAGCCTTAACCCACGCTCCATTGATAAATAATTTGTAATGCTTAATTGACATAGTATACTTTTTATAGGTTTTAATTAGAAAAGAATAACATATAATTGAGTCAGCAATCTAAAAAATATAATGACTAAATATTTAATTATTATACGGGCTAACCAATATATTGTTTATCTACTAAATTATAGCAAATATGATATAAAATGCAACTAAACATCGTTCTTTTTTATAATGTATATGAACTGATATAACAACAAAACCTGCAAGTAGGTACTTGCAGGTTTCAAATTACTTTTAAAACAAATTGAATTGATTAATACTTCATGTAGAATGTTTTCTTTTCTAAGTATTGTTCAAAACCATATTTACCATCTTCACCACCTGATCCACTTAATTTGTATCCATTGTGGAAACCTTGGTGCTGCTCTCCATGACCTCTATTTACATAAATTTCACCACATTCAAGCTCATCATTACAACGTAAAATGGTAGCCATATCCTTAGTAAATACCATAGCAGCTAAACCGTATTCGCAATCATTTGCATACCCCATCACTTGATCAAAATCAGTAAACTTGATCACTGGTAAAATAGGTCCAAAAGATTCCTCATGAACAATTGTCATTTCCTGAGTAACATCAGTAAGTACTGTTGGTTCAAACCAATATCCTTTTTCAAACTCGGCACCTTCAGGTCTTTTTCCTCCGTGAGCTAATGTAGCACCTTCTTCCAAGCTTACTTTTACTAAATGCTCCATGTTTTTCAACTCATTGGCATTTACTTTTGGTCCCATTTGTGTATCTCTATTCAATGGATTACCTACTTTGTAACTTTTAACTTTTTCCATGAATTTTTCCATGAAAGCATCATAGATATCTTCGTGTACATACATACGCTCATTACAAGTACATACTTGTCCACAGTTGTCAAAGCGAGAATTAAATGTTGCATCCACAGCAACATCAATATCTGCATCAGCAAATACAATACTTGGTGCTTTTCCTCCTAGCTCTAACTGTACATGCGTTAAATTTTTAGCAGCTGCCTTAAAAATTGATTGTCCAGCTGGTGTACTACCCGTCATAGTTACCATTTTGGTAATTGGATTTTCAACTAGTGCATTTCCTAAAACTCTACCCGATCCTGTTACCACATTTAGCAATCCTTTTGGTAAACCTACTTTTTCAGCAAGGAAACCTAATTCCAACGTAGCTAATGGTGTTTCTTGAGTTGGCTTAACTACCACGGCGTTACCAGCTACTAATGCAGGTCCTAATTTTCTTCCTGCCAAAGCAAGCGGGAAATTCCATGCTGTAATTGCTACAACTACACCTCTAGGAATTTTATGAATGTAAATATGCTCGTTTTCATTATCCGAAGGTAAAATATCACCTTCAATATGACGCGCCCAATCGCAAGCATATTCGATGAAAGTTGCAGTAACTTCTACTTCAATTTCAGCAAGTGTAATAATCTTACCCTGCTCTCTAGTTAATAATTCAGCCAAATATGCTTTGTTCGCTCTTATTTCAGCAGCAAACTTTCGCATTAATTCGGCACGTTTTCTTGCTGGAACTTTTTTCCATTCTTTTTGTGCTTTTTCCGCTGCTTCCAAAGCTATGTTTGCGTCTTCTTCGACACCCATTGCTACAGTTCCAACAACACTCTCGTCAATTGGACTTGTAATTTCGGCAGTTTTTCCTGTAGTAGCATCTACCCATTCACCACCTATAAATAATTGATATTTTTTTGCTGACATGCTATAAAAATTAATACGTTTTATAAAAAGTTAATTTGGGATTACCTACCCATCCATCCACCATCAACTAGTGTGATAGATCCGTGCATGTAATCTGACGCTTTTGAACTTAAGAACACTACTGGTCCTGCAAAGTCGGCTGGCTCTCCCCAACGACCTGCCGGAATACGTGCCAAAATAGAGTCAGCACGCTCTGGGTTGTTACGTAAAGCCTCCGTGTTATCTGTAGCGATGTATCCTGGAGCAATTCCATTCACATTTACACCTTTACCTGCCCACTCATTAGCAAATGCCATAATCATTTGTCCGATAGCACCTTTACTTGCTGCGTATCCCGGAACTGTAATTCCACCTTGGTAAGTTAATAATGACGCTGTGAAAACAATTTTACCTGAACCACGCTCAATCATGTCCTTACCAATTTCTCGCGTTAAAATAAACTGCGCATTTTGGTTTACTTCAATTACCTTATCCCACATTTCATCAGGGTGCTCAGCAGCAGGCGTACGTAAAATAGTACCTGCATTATTTACCAAAATATCTATTTGTGGATGATCCGCTTTAACAGCTTTAATAAAAGCGTATAATGCTTTTCTATCTGAAAAGTCACACTGATAGGCTGTAAATTTTCTTCCTAAAGCTGTTACTTCTTTTTCAATAGCACTCCCTTCCAACTCCAATGAAGCTGAAACTCCAATAATATCAGCACCAGCTTCAGCCAAAGCAACCGCCATTCCTTTTCCTATTCCTCGTTTACATCCAGTAACGATAGCTACTTTTCCCTGTAAACTAAAACTATTTAATATACTCATTACAATTTAGTTTAATAGTTACCACAACTGTTGTTGAAAACATCAATTGCCGTAAATTTGCTTATTTAGTTTGTTTTTTTTCGCTTACGCTAGAAGCACTATCAGCTGCCAACGTAATATATATTATAAAAAAGTACCAACTAATTACGGTTGATACTTTTTATTTTTTTAAGATTGACAATCCATAAGAACTTTCATACCATCGGGATTATTATCGATGTCTTCAAATACTTTTTGAATGTTTGATAAAGGTTGCACATCAGTAATCATCTCTTCAAATGGCAATTCATTCGCTGTGATTAAAGAAATAGCTTTTTCGTAATCTTCTTTTTCGTAAACGCGAGCGCCAATTAATTTTAACTCTTTCCAGAAGAATTTGAATAAATCTACAGGTTTCTTTTCTCCATGAATAGCTACCATAAGGATACGTCCTCTAATTCCTGCAACTTCAGTCATAATATCCAAAGCTGGTTGTACTCCTGCTACTTCAAAAACAACATCAGCTAAACGCCCTTCAGTTTTTTCTCTTACGTAAGAAACCAAATCAACATTAATTGGATTAACCGCATCAAAACCTAATTCCTTAGCTTTAGTAATACGGTTTTCATTTACCTCAGAAATAATAACGTTGGCTCCAGCATCTTTGGCTACCATAGCAACAAGTAAACCAATTGGTCCACCGCCTAAAACTACGGCAGTTTCACCTTTAGTCAATTCACTTAAACGTACATCATGCGCTGCTACTGAAAGTGGCTCGATTAGTGCTGCAAGTTTTAAATCCGTTTCTTCTTTTAATTTATGTAATGTAAAAGCAGGAACATTCCAATATTGTTGCATAGATCCTGGGCTGTCAATACCAATAAATTTAAGATCCTCGCATACGTGATTAAATCCTTTATCGGAAGCTTTTGCACCACGGTCATCTAATGGCCTAACAACCACTTTTTCTCCTTCAGCATATCCAGTAACACCTTCGCCAATAGCATCAATTGTACCCGACATTTCATGTCCGATAGTTAATGGAGCGCTTACACGCTTATCCATCATACCATGATAAATATGCACATCAGTACCACAAACTCCACTGTAAGCTACTTTGATACGAACTTCACCCGCCTTTGGAGCTTCAATTTCTTTTTCTATTATTGAGAATGTTTTATTCCCTTCGTAAATACTTGCTTTCATTAATTATATAATTAGCTAATTTTATTTGTTTCACTAAAAATTTTGATCCCATAAATAATATACCCAATAATTATATAAGGTATTAATTACAGAAATTTAAAATTTTAATTGAGTTCCAAAAAAGTACTTTCAATTCATTTTTCGCAATATGCTGTAAAAAAATTACTCTTAAAAGCATTAATCCATAATTTGGGACTAAAAGTATTGCTTTTTTTTCAGTTTTAAACATTAAATAATTGATAGTTCAACCTAAGTTTTAATAAATAATTACCTACTATTCAACTATTAAAAGAATGACTTAA
>NZ_AFPB01000138.1 GCF_000218485.1 Aquimarina agarivorans
GTTAATAATAGTTTTAGGACAAAGGATCGAAAAATTATTAATGCGCAATTGGAAAAAGCCCAAAACAATTTAAATTCAGCGACTACCTATTCTGCTAACAATCCGGAAATTATGGTACTCCAAGCGCTTTTGTATACGGCACAAATGATGGAAAATCCAGCAGTATTGTCGCAAAAGTTGGCGCCTAAAATTGTTAAAATTTACGAAACTGCAATGGCAATAGCGCCTGAAAATCCACGGGTAAATGCCAGTTATGCAGAGTGGAAATTAGGTTCAGCAAAGTTTTTTAAAGAAGATACAACACCCATATGTAAAGATTTTGAAAAAAGCTTACTTTTATTTGAAAAGGACAAATCAACAGTGCCTTTTGGTCCTACCTGGGGAAAGGAAAGAGTGGAAATGATGTTAAAACAATGTGGTAAGTAATGCATTTTAAGTTAGTAGTTGCTTACTAAATATGAACAGTGATATAATTAATAGTAAATAGAATAAAATGAAATTATTGAAAAAAATAGCATTTACAAGTGTCAGCTTAACACTAATTGTTCACTTGATCAATGTTATATTTTTTTTTGAAGCGCCTTTTTTTGAAGCACTTTTTAGTATACAATCTTTAAAAATCTCGTTTTTATATAATGGCTCTATAGCTTCGGCTTGCATGATTTTTTTTCATGTTTTGTATAAAAAAATAAGTTGGGAAAAACAGGGAATTAATAATTTGATTTGGGGAGTACTTGGCAGTTTAGTGGTAGTATTACCAGTTTATTTTTTGTGCAGAATTGTTCATTTGGTTTATATAGTTAAAAAGTATGATTTTGAAACTTTTTTGGCAAATGAGGGTTCTACAAATTATTTATTTTCGGCCATACTTACTATATCAGTGTCTTTGTCTTTTCAGGCTGTAGGTTTTTATAAAGCCTATCAGGAAAAAAAACTTAATGAACAGAAAATTATTGCAGGTACTGCTTCGGCAAAATTTGATGCGCTTAAAAATCAACTGGATCCTCATTTTTTATTTAATAGCCTAAATGTGCTTACTTCATTAATTGAAGAAAATACCGAGGCTGCCAGTAAGTTTACCACATCATTATCAAAAGTATATCGTTATGTGTTGGAGCAAAAAAACAAAGATCTAGTTTCGGTTAATGAGGAGCTAAATTTTGCTAAAACATATATGTCTTTATTGCAAATGCGGTTTGAAGATAGTATTGAGCTAACCTTGCCGAAAAGTATAGTAAATCCTGAAGCTAAAATTGTGCCTTTGTCTTTGCAATTACTTTTGGAAAACACCGTAAAGCACAATACGGTAATGCCTAGCAAGCCTTTAAAAATTGAAATTTATGAAAAAGCAGGCTTTTTATATGTTGTAAATAATTTGCAACCAAAAAAAGTGATGCAAAGCGAGAGTGGCGTAGGGTTGTCTAACATTGCGCAACGCTATGCCTTGCTTACTAACAGAGTGTTTAGTACACAAAAAACACGAACTGAATTTGTGGCAAAACTGCCCATTTTAACTAAAAAAATAACTGCCGTTATGGAACAAACAAAAATATTGGATACCAATGATAATTTTAAGTATGAAAGAGCTAAGGAATATGTGGAAAAAATAAAAGGTTTTTACGCCAATCTGATCGCCTATTGTATTGCAATCCCTGGTTTGGCTATATTTAATCATATAACATCACCTCAATTTTATTGGTTTTTCTTTCCCATGTTTGGTTGGGGCTTGGGGGTGATTTTGCATGCATTTAATACCTTTAATAACAATTTGTTTTTAGGAAAAAATTGGGAGGAGCGTAAGTTAAAAGAGTTTATGGAAAATGATAACAACTGATCGTTATGGAAAATTTACAACAACAAAAATTAAAAAAAGCAAAAGAGCACGTTAAAAAAGTGAAAGGATTTTACCAAAATTTGATTTCTTATACTGCCGTAATTTTAGGATTGGTAGCCTTAAATTATTATCAAAATAAGTTGGTGTATCCTTGGGTAGTATGGCCCGCATTTGGTTGGGGATTAGGATTAATTTTTAATGCAATTTCAGTATTTAGTGTCAATCCTTTTTTCAATAAAAACTGGGAGCAAAAAAAGATGAACGAGTTTTTAGAAAAGGAAGCGCTAAAAGAGCGATGGGAATAATGACATTTAGTTTGAAATTAAAAAAATAACAAGTATAAGTATGACCACTGTAATTATTGAAGATGAAAAACCATCGGCTCGAAGGCTTAAACGCATGGTGGAGGCAATGGATATTCATGTGCTTCAGGTGCTGCATTCGGTAGAAGAAGCTATTGTTTGGTACAAAGCCAATACGCATCCGGACCTGGTTTTTTTGGATATTCAGTTAAGCGATGGCCTTTCGTTTGAAATTTTTGATGAGGTAACTATTGAAAGCTCCATAATTTTTACCACGGCTTATGATGAATATGCATTAAAGGCGTTCAAGCTTAAAAGTGTTGACTATTTGCTAAAACCAATTGATCAAGATGAATTGGAGTTTGCGGTTAAAAAATTTAAATCGCAAATTAAAACCTCTAAACCAGAAGTAGATTTTATGGCGCTTACAAAGCTGTTAAGCTCTCCGCCTGCCACTACCTACAAAAAGCGATATACTATTAAGGTAGGGCAGCATCTTAAAATTTTTAATGTTGATGATATTGAGTGTTTTTATTCGGAAAATAAAGGAACCTATTTGCATGCCACAGGAAATAGAAGTTATTTGATGGATACTACCTTAGAACAGTTGGAAAACGAATTGGATATCACCTGTTTTTACAGGATCAGCCGAAAATTTTTCATCAACATTACCGCCATTAAAGATATAGTCGCTTACACCAATTCCAGATTGGAATTAAAGCTCAATCACTTTGATGCTTCAGAGGTAATAGTGAGTAGGGAAAAAGTAAAAGATTTTAAAGCTTGGTTGGAAGGTCAAGTGTAATTCTTTACAATTTGCGGTAACTAGTTCATGCAAATAGATTCGATTTTTTTGAAATGTTGTTCGAAAATAGCTGAAATACTGGTTTACAATAGTTTTAACGATGGTGTTTTCTGTCTTAGTGTTACATTACACGAGACCGTAAACAAAAGTGAAACTATAAGCGATATGTATGCTATTCTTAAGTTCATAATATCTTTTTTTTTAATTTTCAACAACTACTTTTCCTATTGCATTTTTGCTTTCAAGTCTTGCATAAGCTTCTCCTACTTTTTCTAATGAAAAGTGTTGTTCATCCAATAATGGTTTCAAATAGCCTGCTTCAGCAATTGTAGTAATATTACTTAAAATTTCTCCGTGTTGTTCTCTCTTAAAATTGTGTATCATAGGAATAAGCATAAATACAACGTGTAACGATAATCCTTTAAAATGGACCGTACTCAAATCAATTTCGCATAAAGATACAGTTGTTGCAACTTGACCATTTAAGGCAGCTGCCTCAAAGGATTTAATTAAGTTCTCTCCACCTACAGAATCATACACAACATCAAAACCTGCTCCATTAGTATGTTTCTTCACATAATCCTCAACCTTTTCTGTTTTGTAATTTATTGGTTCAGCATCGTAGCCTTTGATGATTTCCATTTGTTCATTACTACCCACGGTAGAATAAACCTTCGCACCAAAATGTTTAGCCAGCTGTACTGCAACATGCCCAACTCCACCAGTTCCGCCGTGTACCAAAACTTTCTGTCCTTTTTTAACATTGGCACGCATTAAACCTTCGTAAGCTGTAATTCCGACCAAAGGAAGAGAGGCGGCTTCTTTCATGGTTAGATTTTTGGGCTTTTTAGCAATTAGTTTAGTATCGGCAGCGATATAATCTGCCAATGTTCCTTGTAAATCTCCTAATCCACCTGCGCAGCCATAGATTTCGTCTCCAATTGAAAATTCAGTAACATTTGTTCCAATTTTTTCAATGGTACCAGCAAAATCCATCCCTAAAATTGCCGGTGTATCAGGTGAAAAAGGCAAGTCCTTTCCCATATTTTTAATCATTGTATCTACTGTATTAACACTTGATGCAGAAATTTTAACTAATACTTGATCGCTTTGTAAAGAGGGTATTTCAACTTCTTTAGCTTCAAAGGTTGCGTTTTCTCCATATTCTCTAATTGTCATTGCTTTCATATTGTGTTGTTTTTTAATTACTATATAAATTATAGTTGCAAAAGTAAGTATAGTAATATATCTTTGCAATAACGGTCAAAAATGATAGTATAAATTATATGGAAGCAGCAGCGCCAAAAATGCTTAATTTCAGAGGTAATGAATACCCTTGTTGTGCAAGCTTAACGATGGGAATTATAGGTGGAAAATGGAAAACAGTTATTCTTTTTCATTTGATGAATGAAAAATTAAGGTATAATGAATTAAGAAAATCAATGCCTACAGTTACTGAAAGAACATTGAGCTTACAACTAAAAGCTTTAGAAGAAGATGGTTTGATTAAAAGAAAGGTTTATACATCAAAACCGCCTTTAAAAGTTGAGTATTCCTTAACTGATTTTGGTAAAACTTTAATCCCATTGATCCAATCTATTGCTGATTGGGGTGATTTTGTTTACGGGAAATTTTCGAAATAGGTGTAAAATAGATTATAAAATGAGCCTGAAAATATGCCGTTGCTTTTTTTAAGGTTAAAGCGTGGATGATTTTAATAGCTTTGGCTATAGAAATAGAACACAATGCAGCTATCGAAAAAAAATAAGTATTTGCGTCTATTTTTTTGTAATTTTTTTGGCGTTTGTCAACGAAGCATTCTTCTATAGCTATAGGCAAGAGGAATGCTTTGGGTGTTGTAACATGTTATTTTGTTATAAGTTTTTTTAAAGGTTTAAGAAATTTTAGATTATTTTTCCGATAATGCTTTGAATAAATTTGTAATATGTTGAATAGTCTCTTTTGGCTCTGTTGTAATTCGAGATTTGCTTTTCTAACATCATTTAGCAGGGTATTCCAGTGTATGTATCTTAAACAGTAAATATAGTTCTTTTAAATAAAGAATGATCCAAAAGGGTGATTAGAGAGTCGCAGACTCATTAATTGTAGCACCACCATTTGCTTGATTTGTTTATATTTGATTTAAGAATTTTAACCATGGAAAAACACCCTGAAATAACAATTAAGTCCAAGGAGACGCTGTCAAAAGATTACTATGTATTGAACAAAATAACAATTGATTACAAAAAAGATGATGGTAGCACCGAAGAGCAAATCAGGGAGGTGTATGATAAAGGAAGTGGGGCGGCGATTCTGCTTTACAATATCAAAAAACGCACAGTAATTTTAACACGTCAATTTCGTTTGCCTATTTATATTAATGAAGGTGAAAAAAACGGCATGGTCATTGAAGTTTGTGCAGGGCTTTTAGAAGGTTTGGATCCAGAAAGTTGCGCTAAAAAAGAGGCGTTGGAAGAAACAGGTTACCAAATTGATAAAGTTAATTTTTTGTTTGATGCTTATATGACACCAGGAGCAGTGATGGAAAAAGTATCTTACTTTACAGCGGTTTATAACGAATCAATGAAAGTTGCATCGGGTGGTGGTTTAGCTGAAGAACAAGAAAATATTGAAGTGCTTGAATTGGATTTTGATATCGCTTATAATATGATAGCTAAAGGGGAAATTGTAGATGGCAAATCTATTATTTTACTACAGTATGCTTGCATGAATATTTTCAACAAAAAAAGCCACTAAAAACTGTAGTTTTAAGTGGCTTTAATTTATTTTATAGTTTTCCCTTTCTCGTTATGAAAATGGTATTCTAAATACGTGTAAGCGTCTCTTGGTGAGATCTTAATCCAATGCTTATAGTTTAAGGACCATTTAGCACGGATGGATGGAAAGCCTTTAGTTAAAAAAGCTGCAATAAAAGGGTGAGCAGTAATGCTAACACTTTTATTCTTTTTGTTGTTAATGAGTTTCTTAAGTTCAACCTCAATTTTATTCACCAAAACAATTGGTGCTTCTACCTCGCTACCAGAACCATTAGGGTTCACCTCGCGGGTTTTAATGTTTGTTTCGGGTCGAACACGCTGTCGCGTTATTTGTACCAATCCAAATTTACTTGGAGGTAAAATTTTGTGTTTTGCTTTGTCATCAAGCATTTCGTTACGGAGGTAATCAAATAATTTACGTCGATTTTCTGATTTTCCCATATCAATAAAATCAACAACTATAATTCCTCCCATGTCTCGAAGCCTTAGTTGACGAGCAATTTCTTTTGCGCTTATTAAGTTTACTTCAAGCGCGGTGTCTTCTTGATTTCGGGCTTTGTTTGAACGGTTACCACTGTTTACATCTATTACATGTAGTGCTTCAGTGTGTTCAATTACAAGGTATGCGCCTTTACTCATAGAAACAGATTGTCCAAAACTTGTTTTAATTTGGCGTTCGATGCCAAATTTTTCAAAAATAGGTTCTTTGTTTTTGTAGTGCTTAACAATGGATGTTTTATTGGGTGCTATTTCGGTTAGGTAATCTGTTACCTGATTGTATAGATCCTCTTCATCAACATGAATTCCTGTAAAGGTATCGTTAAAAACATCTCTTAGAATAGAGGAAGCTCTATTCATTTCGCCTAGTACTTTTGAAGGGTGTTCCGCTCTGTGTAATTTGCTACACATAGTTTCCCAGCGTTCCACTAAGTTTTCTAAATCTTTGTCTAGTTCTGCTACTTTTTTGCCTTCTGCAACAGTACGAATAATAACACCAAATCCTTTAGGTTTAATACTTTTTACTAATCGTTTTAAGCGATCTTTTTCCTCATTACTGGTAATCTTTTGTGATATAGATACTCGGTTTGAAAAAGGAACTAAAACGATATAACGTCCAGCTATCGAAATTTCGGAGCTTAAACGCGGACCTTTAGTGGATATTGGTTCTTTTACTATTTGTACTAATACAGACTGATTTGCTTTGAAAACATCGGTTATTACACCGCTTTTTTCAATGTCTTTTTCAGTGCGAATATTCTCAAGTGAATATTCCTTTAATTTACCTGTGCTTACACGTTTCACAAACTTTATCAAAGAGTTAATTTGAGGGCCTAAATCATGATAATGTAAAAAGGCATCTTTTTCATAGCCTACATTTACAAAAGCTGCATTTAGCCCAGCAACAGGTTTTCTAATTTTGGCAATAAAAATATCACCAACTGAAAAGTCGCTGTTGTCTTCCTCTTTGTGAAGTTCGATTAGTTTTCCATCCTTTAGTAAGGCAAAATCTGTAGATGAACCCGACCTAATAATTAATTCTTTATTCATTTTATTAGGTTTATGCGTTATTAAAACGCGGTTATTACAAATTTAATCACAGGAAATATATAAGTACATTACCATTTATCTTGCAACAAATAATTAGGTGATGTACTTACTGTATTTTCCATTAAACACATAATAAAATGTGTTTTATTTCAATGAACTGTTTTTTAAAAAAAAGAAAAAGTAGTACGAGACTACTTTTTCTTGTGACGGTTAGCTCTTCTTCGCTTTTTACGCTTATGAGTTGCTACTTTATGTCTTTTACGTTTTTTACCGCTTGGCATATATTAAATTATTTATTGGTTATTTTACTACTGTACTTCTACATTAGTTTTCACACCTTCAATGAAAACTTTTGCTGGCTTAAACGCAGGAATGTTGTGAGCTGGAATTTTAATAGTGGTATTTTTAGAAATATTTCTTCCAGTTTTTTCAGCTCTAGTTTTAATGATAAAACTACCAAAACCTCTTAGGTAAACGTTGTCACCGCTTTCCAATGATGTTTTTACTTCGGACATAAATGTTTCAACGATAGCTTGAACATCATTTTTTTCCATTCCTAACTTCTCTGTAATGTTTGCAACAATATCTGCTTTTGTCATAATATAATAATTATTTTCGGGGTTAACTTACCTGCAAATATATGAATTTAAAACTCAAATTATCAACAGATAACGATTATTTTATATTATTTAAACGCTTATGTTTGTGAAAAAAGTATGTGGCCTGCAAATTTTTATAAGATATTGTCATTCTGGTACTTAGAAAACAAAAGAGACTTGCCGTGGCGAAAATCCCGTAACCCTTACTACATATGGCTTAGCGAAATTATACTGCAGCAAACCAGAGTGGCGCAAGGTTTGCCATATTTTTTAAAATTTTCAGAAACATTTCCTTCTGTTTTTGATCTGGCAGCTGCTCCGGAGGATAAAATACTTAAACTTTGGCAGGGTTTGGGGTATTATTCCCGGGCAAGAAACTTGCATGCTGCCGCTAAAATGGTGGTTGATCTGTATAACGGTGAGTTTCCTAAAAAATATAAAGAATTGATTAAGTTAAAGGGAGTAGGTGTATATACGGCAAGTGCAATCGCATCATTTGCGTCAAACGAAGCTGTGGCTGTGGTAGACGGAAATGTATACCGAGTTCTTGCACGGATTTTTGGAATATTTACTCCTATTAATAGTACGCAAGGTGAAAAGGAATTTAATGAGTTGGCTTTATTACTTTTGAATACAAAAGATGCAGCAACGCACAATCAGGCAATCATGGAGTTTGGTGCATTGCACTGTACGCCTAAAAAACCAAAATGTGATGATTGTCCTTTTCAGCAGAATTGTTATGCTTTTAAGGAACGAGCCATAGCAGAGCTTCCAGTAAAGCTAAAAAAAACAAAAGTCAAAAAAAGGTACTTTACCTATTATATAGTAAGATGTAAAAATGAGCTGCTGTTGCATAGACGAGGACCTAAGGATATATGGCAGGGTTTGTATGAGTTTCCTTTAGTTGTTTCTGAAAATGAGCTAAATACTGAAGCGGCTACAAAAGAATTTAATCAATTATTTGGAGAATCTGCTGATGGTTTTCGGTTAATTCAAAAAAATCAAAAAGCACATAAATTATCACATCAGCATTTGTTTGCTAGTTTTTATGAGGTGCAATTAAAAGAATTGCCTATAACTAATATGTATCAAAAGGTGTGTTTTGTTGAAATTGAAACCTTTCCTGTGTCAGTATTAATTTCAAATTTTTTAGAAAGTTATTCGTTTTAAGATAATGTAACTGATACTTACTATTGTTTAAAAAGTAATCTTCTTGTGGTTAATGTTGAAAATTCTGTTTGTGTTTTTTTGTAAATTTACTTTCTAATAATTTTATTATGGCAGGCACATTAAATAAAGTTATGCTTATTGGGCATACAGGAGATGATGTTAAAATGATGTATTTTGAAGGAGGCGGAGCTATTGGGCGTTTTCCACTAGCTACAAATGAAGATTATGTCAATAAAAGTACGGGCGAGCGGGTAACAAATACCGAATGGCACACTATTGTGGTGCGTAATAAGGCTGCGGAAGTTTGTGAAAAGTATTTAAAAAAAGGCGATAAGGTCTATGTTGAAGGAAGATTAAAAACTCGTAAATGGCAAGATAATGAAGGTAAGGATCGTTATAGTACTGAAATTCAATGTATGGAATTTACCTTTTTAAACCCTAAAAGCGAAAATGTAAGCGGGAGTAAAGTTCAGCAAAATCAAATGCCCTCAAGTCAAACTGCTCAACCAAGTAGTAAGCCTAATGCAATAATTAAAAGTGAGTCAATTGATAAGGCTGTTGATGAGGGTGATTTGCCATTTTAATGAAATGCGGCTTATTTTAAATACAAATATTAGTCTAAAAGTTTAAACCAATTCGATTACTAAACACAACTTAATTGGATCCTGATCCCATAAATTTAATTTACATAATTCCTTTTGAACCACTAATTAAAGTGTTATTGCTGATGGTGCTTTTGCTCATGTCGGCATTAATATCAGGCAGCGAAATTGCTATGTTTTCATTAGCCCCTTCGGACTTAGAGCTTTGTGATGATAATAAAAAGCAAAAAGCCATACGGGGAATAAAAAAGCTATTAAAAAAGCCAAAAAAGTTGTTGGCCACAATTTTGGTAGCAAATAATTTTATAAACATTGCTATTGTGCTATTATTTGATTCCTTGGGGGGGTATTTTTTGGATGATATTGATAAAATTATTTGGGGATGGTTGCATGTTCGTTTTTTTGTAGAAGTTGTTTTAGTAACCTTTCTTATTTTACTGTTTGGCGAAATTTTACCAAAAATATATGCCAATAGGAATAATTTATCTTTTGCTATTTTCATGGTGCGACCATTGCGTCTATTAAATAGAATGTTATTTTTCATAAATTCACCAATGCACTACGTTACGCTTAAAATTCACAATCAATTTGCAGATCAAAAATCTGATATCAGTGTAGGGCACCTTTCTCAAGCGCTTGAGGTGGCCTCGGATACGGATACTTCATCCGACGAAAAGCGTATTTTGCAAGGTATTGTTAGTTTTGGGAATACCGATGTAAAACAGGTGATGTGTCCCAGGTTGGATCTATTTTCGCTACCAAGCGATGAAACCTTTGAAAGAGTGGTGAGCGCAATTGCTGAAGAGGGTTTTTCTAGGGTGCCTGTTTTTGAGGGCAGTCTTGATAAGGTTGTTGGGGTTTTGCATGTTAAAGATTTGTTGTCACATTTAAATAAAAAGAAATTTAATTGGATGCAATTAGTGCGTAAGCCAATGTTTGTTCCTGAAAATAAAAAGTTGGATGATATTTTAACTGAGTTTCAGGAAAAGAAAAATCATTTAGCCATCGTTGTAGATGAATATGGTGGAACAAGCGGTTTGGTAACAATGGATGACATTATTAGTGAAATAGTAGGTGATATTAGTGATGAATATGATGATGATTTAATTTTCAACAAATTAAACGATAACAATTATATTTTTAGTGGGCGTACGCATTTAAAAGATTTTTATAAGGTGGTCAGGTTAAAAAATACGATTGCTTTTGAAAAATATAAAGGAGAAGCGGAAACACTAGCGGGTTTTTTGTTAGAAATTTCAAACAACTTACCAAAAAGGGGCGATCAAATATATTTTATGAACTATGTTTTTAAAATTGAGTCAGTCGATCGAAAGAGAATTAAAGAGATAAAATTTACAATCAAGAATGCAAAAAAATAATAATAAGCCAAAACAAAAGGATTTTCTAAAGCATTATGCATTTACTGCAATTAAAACAGCAGGTGTGTTTTTGGGAGTTATGTTTTGTTTAATAAGTTGTAAGCAAGAGGTGTTGCCTAAACCAAAGGGGATGTTGAGTTTGGAATATGACAAGCCTGTTTATGAAAAAAGTATCGCTGAATGTGGGTTTAGTTTTCAGAAAAATAAATATGCATTGCTAAAAAAAGCCCTAAAAAAGCATAAGTGTGGTTATATAATCAATTATCCAAATTTAAATGCTTCCATGTATTTAACATATAGAGCGGTTAATAATGATTTACGCAAATTACTTACCGATGCCCAAAACTTAACGCAAGAGCATGTGGTTAAAGCGGATGAGATTATTCCTAAAGAATATGTGAATGATGCGCATAAAGTGTACGGGATGTTTTATGATGTTTTAGGTAATGCAGCTTCGCAGTCGCAATTTTATGTTACTGACAGTGTTCGGCATTTTCTATTAGGTTCTATCTATTTTAATGCAAAGCCCAACTACGATTCGATTTATCCAGCTGCAAAATACCTTCAACGCGATATGCGTCATTTGATGGAGACTATTCGGTGGGAAAAGGATGAATCTACTATTTTTAAATAATTTAACACTTATTTTGATAATTTAAGCTGTATATTTTTGTAATTTTAAGTATATCAGTAAATTTAATTGTGTTTATTAGTTGAATTATAAAATTGGTGTTATGAATAAATCTAAGCTTCCTGTAGTTTTCGGTATTGGAATAGCAGTGGTGTTAATTTTAACTTTTTTAATTTTTGCATCATTTGGTTTACATACCAATCCAATTTATAGTTTAATAAATGGTGTGTTCATGGCTTATGGCATGTTTCTTTCAGTAAAAATGTATAAAAAGGAAAAAGGGAACCTTTTTAAGTATGAGAAAGGTTTTGTGGCTACATTTTTAACAGGTTTAAATGCTACAATTATTTTTACGATATTTTTTGCCCTTTATGGTAGTATGATTGAACCTGATTACATTTCAGTAATGTTAGGCAATTGGAGTTCGCATTACAATACTCCTGAAGGTTTGGTGGTTTTTGTCGTGTTTGTAATGGGTATGGCAACAACAATGGTGTTAACTTTAGCATTTATGCAATTATTTAAACCAAGCTGGAATACACATCAGGCAAAACCGAAAATTGAATTAGGTAGTATTTGAAATTAGTGTATAAATAGGCTGTTAATTACTTACAATAAGTTAAATATTAACTTTATAAAGTTTATTTTATCTCGTGGAAACTTATTTTTGATAAGTAAAGTGGCAGCTAAGTGGAAGCCTTGTTTTTATAGAAAAGCAAGGCTTCTTTTTGGTTTCGTATGGAGCTTTCTTCAGGAAGTAACGTTAATTGTCGCTTGAATTTAATACTGGTTCTTTAAGTAGAATTATAATTTTTTTGTTTGTTTAATGGTGAAATAACACGTTGACTTTAGCTACAACATAAACTGTCTGTTAGATAAGAATGGTTATGTCGGAAACAGTATTTAGGTTGGGTAAAAAGAGCGTTGCATATTGTTGTGTTTTAAACAGTAATAGTAAATAGTGTGCAATGACAAAGGGAGTTGTAGTTTCCTTTTGAAATGTCAAACAAAAATGAGCCAATTTAGATGAGTAATTTAATGTCGGAATGTATCATATTGAATATTTCTTAATATTCTTCTGAAAGTATTAGGGTCAAAAGTAAAAAATTATTTTTTTTGGGGATGTAAATTACTAAATAGGACTATTTTTTTAGAATATATTGTAGATTGATAGATTATTTGTACTTTTGCAAACCATTATTGGAAAAATAAATTATTAATACTTACGCTATGTACGCAATTGTAGAGATAGCAGGGCAGCAATTTAAAGTTGCAAAAGACCAAAAAGTATTTGTGCATCGTTTAGCAGGGAACGAAGGTGATACCGTTACATTTGATAATGTATTACTAGCTGCTGAAGGAGAACAAATTACTGTAGGCGCCCCAGCTATAGAGGGAGCTCAAGTAGGAGCAAAGATCTCTAGACACCTTAAAGGTGATAAAGTAATCGTTTTTAAGAAGAAAAGACGTAAAGGTTACAGAAAAAAGAACGGACACAGACAATCACTTACTGAAATCGTAATTGAAAGTATTGTGGTAAGTGGAGCTAAGCCAGTAAAAAAAGACGAAGCGCCAAAAAAAGCAGCAGCTAAAAAGTCAGCAGCCAAAAAAACGGCTAAAGGAGATGACCTAAAAAAAATTGAAGGTATTGGGCCAAAGGCAGCTGAAGCTTTAGTAAATGCAGGTATTGATACTTTTGCTAAACTAGCAAAAGCGGATCCAGCTAATATTAAAGAAATTTTAGTAGCAGCAAGTTCTCGTTTAGCGCATTTGGAGCCAGGAACTTGGCCTCAGCAATCTCAATTAGCCGCTGATGGTAACTGGGATGAATTAAAAGTATTACAAGATAAGTTAGACGGAGGGAAGTAATTCCGCTCTAAAGTTTAATCCTTTTTGCGGTAACGTAAAAAACAAATCGAAATAAGATGGCTCATAAAAAAGGGGTAGGTAGTTCGAAAAATGGTAGAGAATCAGAATCGAAACGATTAGGTGTTAAGATCTTTGGTGGTCAAGCTGCTATTGCAGGTAACATAATCATTCGTCAAAGAGGAACTGCTCACAGACCAGGTGAAAATGTTTATGCTGGTAAAGATCATACTTTACATGCTAAAGTTGATGGTATAGTAAAGTTCACGAAAAAGAAAGATAATAAATCTTATGTTTCAATTGTTCCTTTTGAGGCATAATTGAATCTAGTTTTTTATAAGATATAAAGCTCGCTGTGTAAACAGAGGGCTTTTTGTGTTTCCTGTTTTTAGCTTGTTTTGTAAGGGGCTCTGTGTAATTTTAAGCCAAATTCAAGCCATAAACGTTGGCGCAATCAATTTGAGGCATCATCTAAATGGATTGCTATATAATAATTATATAGCGGTATATTGATTTGCTTTCTGTTTGTTTAAAACGAGAAATTGTATAGAGGAAATGCTAATCAAGTTTTCTAAAGTGAAGTCTTTAGGGGTGCTTATGAGAGCTTGGCTAAAAAAAATAAGCAGTTCAATGCCTTTGTTAATTGTTAAGATTAATTTAAACCTTATGAGGTTAAAGTGGTGATGTATTTTTTTGGTGTTGTTCCGTATTTTTTTTTGAAAGCAGCAATAAAATGACTTGATGTGCTATAGCCAACCTTATGGCCAACTTCATTTACATTGTTACCTTCGGCAAGTAATTTGCAGGCTAGTTCCATTTTGTGGTCAAAAAGAAAAGTGTAAACTGGTTCGCCGTAAATTTGTTTGAATCCATTTTTCAATTTTTTCAAAGGTAAACCAATTTCCATAGCTAAATCTTGTAACGTTGGTGGTTCGGCCATACGGTCGATAATAATTTTTTTAGCGTGTTTAATTTTTTGAACGTTAAGCTCGTCAGCCAAAAACGGACACTGTTCAATATCGGCATCTTCAGGCTTATTAAAGTGAAGGCTCAATAATTCATACGCTTTTGCTTTATGGTACAGGTCTTTTAAGGAGCTGTGTACATTAAAATTCATCAATTGATTTAATACTACTGCCATAGATGGTGAAATGGCTTTATCGGCATAATATTTTTTGTCGCTATTCTCGGAACTTAAAAATGGAATATAATTCGCTTCTGCAGAAAAAAGACTGTGGAATTTTTTAATTGATACAAGTAAGGTAATTAACCATGAATTTGCTTCAATCTGAAGGTTCATTGGCAGCTCCCTTTTTGGATTGTAGAGTAGGAGCGATGTTTCCTCCTTCATGGGCATCATATACGCCCCGTTGTTAAAACTAAAAAGTCCATTGCCCTTGATGGCGTAATGAAATTGTATAAAGCTGCTGTCAATATCCCGAACAACAGTTTGTGTTTTGTCGGTTTCATTTTGGAATTTTAAAATCAAAAAATAATTTTCTAAAGGAATTTCCTCCATTAACCCTTCTGCGATGTTTTTTGATACAATTTCCATGTGTTCTTATTTTTTTGTGGGAGCAGTTTGCCTTATTAGCTACTCAAATATACAGTATTGACAATAATTAAGGCTAATTTTTAGTAATTTATTGACAAGTGACAAGGTAAAAGGCTTTGAACGACATTTATAAAACTTTCAGCGTTATGAAAAGTACTACGATTATAGTATTTTTGTGACATCCTTAACGATAAAATATTTATGGAGCCCCATTTACGAGCAAAAGGAACAAACTTTTACAGTATTGGACTTAGTTATAAAAAAGCCGATGTTGTAACACGCGGTAGTTTTAGTATTACTGATGAGGCTAAAAAGAATATTTTAAAGCAGGCTAAAAAAGAGGGTGTTGAATCATTACTCATTATGTCCACGTGCAATCGAACCGAATTGCACGGTTTTGCACAGCATCCATTTCAACTCATAAAATTACTTTGCGAACATACGCATGGAACTGTTGAAGAGTTTGAAAAAGTAGCTTATGTATTTAAAAACTCTAAGGCAGTAAAACATCTTTTTAGAGTGGGCACAGGTTTGGATAGTCAGATACTTGGGGATTTTGAAATTATTAGTCAGGTAAAGCATGGTTTTAAGCTGGCTAAACAATACACCATGATTAATCCATTTATGGAACGCTTGGTAAATGCTGTAATTCAGGCAAGTAAGCGAATAAAAAATGAAACTGAAATTTCGTCTGGAGCTACGTCGGTATCTTTTGCATCAGTACAATACATAATGCAAAATGTGGATGCTATTTCTACAAAAAAAATTGTGCTATTTGGAACCGGAAAGATTGGTCGCAATACTTGTGAAAATTTAATTAAGCATACTAAAAATGATCATATTACATTGATCAATCGTACGAAAGATAAAGCCGAAAAAATAGCAGGCAAATTTAATTTAGTGGTCAAAGATTATGCTAATATTCAAGCGGAAATAAAACAAACCGATGTATTAGTTGTGGCTACTGGAGCACAAAATCCAACAATTTCAAAACAGTTAATTCATACGAGAAAACCACTTTTAATTCTTGATTTATCAGTACCAAGAAATGTGTCCGATGATGTGTTGGAATTGCCAAACGTAAGTTTGGTACATTTGGATAATTTATCGCAAATTACGGATGATACTCTAGCAAAGCGTGAGTTGCAAATTCCAAATGCGGAAAAAATTATTGATGAAATTGTAAATGACTTTAACGCTTGGTTAGAAACGAGAAAATTTGCGCCTACAATAAAAGCATTAAAAACAAAACTGACCTTAATTCGCGACAGCGAAATAAATCAATTGCGAAAAAAGAAAGGTGATTTTGATGCCAATGAAGCGGCATTAGTAAGTGATCGTATTATTCATAAAATTACTTCGCAATTTGCAAATCATTTGCGCGAAGAGCAACATAACTCAACGGATAGTATAGAGTTTATTCAAAAAGTATTTCAACTTCAAAATTTATAAGATTGAGCAAAGTAATTCGGATAGGAACCCGTGATAGTGAGTTGGCTATGTGGCAAGCCAAAACAGTTCAAAAACAGCTTGCAGATTTGGGATATCCTTCAAAGTTACTTCCTGTTAAGTCAACTGGCGACTTGATTTTAGACAAACCTTTATATGAGTTGGGAATTACTGGTGTTTTTACCAAAACATTGGATATTGCTATGATTAATGGTGAAGTTGATATTGCAGTACATTCCATGAAAGATGTGCCAACGTCACTTCCAAAAGGAATTGTTGAGGCGGCGGTGCTAAAACGTGCCAATGTTGCTGATGTGTTAGTGACCAAAGGGAATGATTATAAGGTTGCCAATGCAACAATTGCCACAGGAAGTTTGCGTAGGCAAGCTCAGTGGTTGCATAAATACCCAAGTCATACGGTGGTTGATTTGCGAGGGAATGTAAATACTCGCATGCAAAAACTAAAAGATAATAATTGGCAAGGAGCAATTTTTGCAGCAGCTGGCTTAGAGCGTATTGGGCTTGCGCCAGAAGAGGTAATTTTGCTAGATTGGATGATTCCCGCTCCAGCACAAGGAGCCATGTTGGTTGTTGCCATGGAAAATGATACGTATTGTAAAGAAGCTTTAGGACAACTTAATGACCCCGTAACGCAATTATGTGTGCACATAGAGCGTGATTTTTTAAGAAGTTTAGAAGGGGGCTGTACAGCACCAATAGGTGCGCTGGCTGAAATTAAGAATAATAAAATTCACTTTGAAGGGGTGCTTTTCTCGCTCGACGGAAAACAAAAGCTTAGTATTTCAAAAACAAGTGATTTAAAAGAGGCATCAGTCATAGGTGTCAAATATGCTGAGGAATTATTAGCACAAGGAGGAGCAATGTTAATGAAAGAAATCAAGGCAAACTTGAAAAAGTAGTTGCATAAGAATTTAATAATTGAAAACAATTTTATCAACAAAAAAATTAAGTTTATCGCAAAAGGAACATTTGTTAAATGCGCAATTGGCTGTTGTTGATGTTAATTTTATTGCAACTACGCCTATTCCATTTTTAGTCCCCAAATTTAAAATTGAAAACGCCATTTTTACTAGTTTGAATGGAGTAAAAGCAGTTATTGATAAGGAAATAGTTATTGAAAATAGTCTTTGTGTAGGCAATAGAACTGAGCAGTTATTACACGATTTGGGTGTTGCCGTTCAATTTTGTGCACCAAACGCTCAGGCACTTTCAGAATATATAATAACAAAATATAGGGATAAGCACTATCATTACTTTTGCGCTAAAGACCGCTTAAATACGTTACCCGATGCATTGACAAAAAATAAAATTAACTGGGATGAAATTCCAGTTTATAAAACCATTCTAACACCAAAAAAATATGAACAACAATTCAATGGAGTGTTGTTTTTCAGTCCATCAGGTGTGGCAAGTTATTTTGCAAAAAATAAAGAGCCGCTACATAGTTTCTGCATAGGTGAAACTACAGCAAAGGCATTAAAAAAATATACAAAAAATTACACGGTGGCTTCACAGCCTAGTATTGAAAATGTACTAATTAAAGCCATAAAACATTTTAGAAGCAATGATTAAGAACGATTTATTTTTGAGAGCGCTTAAAGGAGAAACTGTTGAGCGTCCGCCAGTTTGGATGATGCGTCAGGCGGGGCGTTACCTTCCTGACTTTATGAAATTAAAAGCTAAATATGACTTTTTTACACGTTGTCAAACTCCAGAGCTAGCTACCGAAATCACAGTTATGCCAATACATCAAATAGGTACGGACGCGGCTATTTTGTTTAGTGATATTTTAGTAGTACCACAAGCAATGAATGTTGAGGTGCAAATGAAAGATGGTATTGGACCTTGGTTGCCAAATCCAATCAGATCTCAAAAAGATGTTGATCAAGTGATCATTCCTAACATTGAAGAAACTTTGGGTTACGTGATGGGTGCTATTAAAATGACAAAAGAATCGTTAAAAGATGAAGTACCTTTAATAGGGTTTGCAGGTTCGCCTTGGACAATTTTGTGTTATATGGTACAAGGGCAAGGATCCAAAAACTTTGATAAAGCTAAAGCCTTTTGTTTTCAAGAGTCAGTAGCAGCCCATTCGTTATTACAAAAAATTACGGATACTACTATTGCGTATTTAAAAGCTAAAGTAGCTGCAGGGGTAAATGCAGTTCAAGTTTTTGATAGTTGGGGAGGAATGTTATCCCCAGTGGATTATCAAGAATTTTCATGGAAATATATTCAACAAATAATTGATGCTTTAAAAGAAGAAACACCAGTAATAGCTTTTGGAAAAGGTTGTTGGTTTGCTTTGCAGGAAATGAGTAAGTCTGGAGCATCGGCCTTAGGGGTGGATTGGACATGCTCGGCACGTAATGCACGTTATTTAACAGGGGGAAATATTACATTACAAGGTAATTTTGATCCTTCGCGTTTACTTTCGCCTCCGGCAGAAATAAAAAAGATGGTGACTCAAATGATTAACGAGTTTGGAAAAGATCGTTACATCGCTAATCTTGGACACGGTATTTTGCCAAATATTCCAGTAGCAAATGCACAGGCTTTTGTTGATGCAGTTAAGGGGTATAGATAAAATGTTATGCAAGGTTTTCAAACCTTGCAGGAAGGGTGTTGTGCTGATTTTGTAATTATATTGAATAGTTACCTAGAGTATCCTACAAGGTTTTCAAACCTTGCAGGAAGCGTGTTGTGCTAATTTTGAAATTATATTGAATAGTTACCTAGTATATCCTGCAAAGTTTTCAAACCTTGCGGAAGTGTTTAATTGTTTCGTATTTAGTATTTAAAAATAGCATAACATAATACAGATGAAGTTAGAAGTTATAGAAAAAGATTGCTTTTATCACATTTATAATAAAGGGATTAACGGTCAAGCTATTTTCTCCATAGCAGAAAATAAGTATTATTTTTTAAGACAATTTGATAAATATTTGAAAGATGCGGTTAATGTTTATGCTTATTGCTTAATGGATAATCATTTTCATTTTGTTGTTGAAATAATTTCCGATGAAAAAAAGGTCATTCAGAAATTTTCTAATTTTTTCAATTCATATGCACAAGCTTTCAATAAGCAAGAGGGTAGGACAGGTAGTTTATTTGAAAAACATTTTAAAAGAATCAAACTTAAAAACGAACATTATTTAAAGAATCTTATCCGATATGTTCATTTGAACCCAAAAAATCACTTAGGGTTGAGTTTTGAGAGCTATAATTTTTCCTCTTATAAAGGAATGGTATCTAAAAATTCAACAAAATTAAAAAGAATAGAAGTCCTAGAATTATTTGGGGTATAGAGAATTTTATCGCAGCACACAGCCAAGATACAGATGTTTTAAGTAAGAAGTACACTTTAGATTAGAATTGGACGGTTACAGCAGACTATAATAATCAAACATTTTAATTAAAATGAAAGAAAAATTTTATCAATACATACAAAATCTACAAGACGAAATCACTACTGCTTTAGAAAAAGTAGATGCTAAAGCTACTTTTCAGGAAGACCTTTGGGAGCGCCCTGAAGGTGGAGGTGGTCGTACCCGTGTGATAGAAAATGGGGGCGTTATAGAAAAAGGAGGAGTCAATATATCCGCAGTTCATGGGTCACTGCCAAAAACCATGCAAGCTTATTTTAAGGTTGAAGATGTGGATTTTTTTGCATGTGGTTTAAGTTTGGTTATTCATCCTAAAAACCCAATGGCTCCTACAGTTCATGCCAATTGGCGTTATTTTGAAATGTATAACAAACAGGGCGAAATTGTAGATCAATGGTTTGGTGGAGGACAGGATTTGACACCTTATTATTTATTTGATGAAGATGCTATTCATTTTCACAGCACATGTAAAATAGCCTGCGATAAACATGGTGCCGAATTTTATCCATTATACAAGCAGAAATGTGATGAATATTTTTATAATGCACACCGAGGAGAAGGTCGTGGGATAGGAGGCTTATTTTTTGATTATTGTAAAGCTACCCAAGACCGAAGTATTGATGACTGGTATGCATTTGTAACTGAAGTAGGTAATAGTTTTACGTCTGCTTACGTCCCAATTTTAGAGAAAAGAAAAAATTTAGAATTTACAGAAGCACAACGTGATTGGCAGGAAATTCGTCGTGGTCGTTATGTAGAATTTAATTTGGTACACGATAAAGGAACATTGTTTGGTTTGAAAACCAATGGTCGTATCGAAAGTATTTTGATGAGTTTACCTCCAAGCGTACAATGGCGTTATAATCACGTTCCAGAACCAGAAACAGAAGAAGCCAGGTTGATAGAAATACTTAAGAAACCTATAGATTGGTTAGCGCAGTAGCCAAATGAGGGATGAGTAAGCGTCTAAAACGGTCAGGATTGTCTTGAATTTTATGCTTTTCTATATATTTTTTTAGTTGACAAATTTTTAAATCAGGATGGTCGGAGCAATTAAACTTGGAGTAATAGCCTTTGAAAAAGGTAATTCTGGTGGATTTTTGTAAAACGGTATAAATATCCTTATGTCTTGAATCCTTTAAAATTTTATTATAAAATAAATCTTTAACTATAGTTTCTTCACCTTCGAGTATTTGAAAAAAAAAGCCAGAAGAACACAATAACACACCTGAAATTTTATTTCTGTTATTGTATTGTTTTGCAGCTTCTAAAATATGATCCTGTTCCTCTTTGGAAACAGATTTACATATTTTGCTCACAAAACAAATGACATGAACCATATAAAAAGCAAATTAATTAGTTATTATGCGACAAAATACAAAAAAATAGCAAAATTAGCATTTATTTGTAGTATTTTGATTACTTTTTAACATGTGTTTTATTTTGGTTTTTTTTCAAATTTTTTGCTATTTAATCATTGTAATATATAATTTTATTCTAAAAAGCTAAATTGCTGTGCAAATATCTTTTTTTAGGAGTGAAAACTTTTAAAAAGTTATTTTTTTGAGAAGTTTCAAAGTTAGCGAGGCTTTGATTGGAATGGATGATTTATTGAAGGTAATTTGGCAAAAGGATGGAAATCATTTTTTAAAGGTTCAGATTTTGAGTGTCTTAGGTTATAAGCCAATTCTAATGATTTAAGTGTTTCTGAAATTCCGAAGCCATTATTTTTTAAAATATGTTTGTAGGATTCAGTGTGAAGATCTGTAAAACCAGCGCTAAATTCCAGTTCTTCATTATCAATTTTTATCGTTCTAAACGTACGCTGCCCTTGTGCGACAACTTCTTCGGGTAAAGTGCTTGAATTAATAGAAAGAAACCAACGAACATTAGCATTCTTCAATCGCAATACGCCAGAAGCTCTATCATGTTCCATTAAGTGTACCGTACTTTTTTCGACATCGCCGAAAATCCAAATAAGCATATCAAAAAAATGTATTCCTATGTTTGAGCAAATACCACCAGATTTTTCAATAGCTCCTTTCCATGATGCATAATACCAATTTCCTCGTGAGGTAATGTAGGTTAAATCAATATCATGAATTTTTTCTTTTGGGCTACTTTCTATTTTCTGCTTTAGCGCAATTATAGATGGATGCAAACGTAATTGTAAAATAGTGTTTACTTTATTATTAGAGTGGGCTTCCAATTTAGCTAAAGCTTCAGCATTCCATGGATTTAACACTAAGGGCTTTTCGCATATGGCATGGGCGCCATTTCTAAGTGCAAATCTAACGTGTGCATCGTGCAAATAATTAGGTGTACAAATAGACATATAATCTACAGCCTTATTGTTTTCAAGTCTAATTTTTTCAATGTGTCTGTCAAAGCGCTCAAATTCAGTAAAAAAACGTGCTTTTGGGAAGTGTGAATCAATAATGCCAACACTATCGTTGGGGTCAAAGGATGATAGTAATTCGTTTCCGGTGTGTTTTATGGCTTTTAAATGTCTGGGAGCAACAAAACCAGCTACCCCCATAATGGCAAAATTTTTCATCGATAATTTTTAAACAGCAATTACGCCGTTTTCAGTTAGTTTATAGTTTTCATAACTTTCGGGACAAACGGCTATTTGCTCTTCGTTAAATTGCAATCGGTGTCCATATTTACTTACCCAGCCAACTTGTTTGGCAGGATTTCCTACTACAAGCGCATAGGGTAAAATAGGTTTCGTTATTACGGCACCTGCTCCTATTAAGGCGTAAGCGCCAATTCTGTTACCGCAAATTATGGTTGCATTAGCACCAATTGTAGCTCCTTTTTCCACATAAGTTTCTAAAAATTGATTTTTTCGAACAATAAAACTTCTTGGATTTATAACATTGGTAAATACCATGGATGGACCTAAAAAAACATCATTTTCGCAAATTACCCCAGTGTAAATTGAAACATTGTTTTGCACTTTTACACCATCACCAAGTTTTACATTGGGTGAAACAACAACATTTTGTCCAATATTACAATTTTTACCAATAATAGCATGCGGCATTATATGAGAAAAATGCCAAATTTTAGTTCCAGATCCTATTTCAGCGCCATGATCAATTATTGCAGATTCATGAGCAACATATTTATTTGGATTATTCAATTAAATAATTTTATATTAAAGATAATAATTTGGTTACTTTATTAAAGCTTAAATTCAAGCTAAAACGGTAGGTTTTAAAAATTTGTTATTTCAAATTTTTAAAAGAAAATTTTTAACAGTTTGCTCTTATATTAGTCTTGGATTTGAGTAAACTTTGTAAATTCTTACTTTTTAGGAATTGTTTTAACGAATAAGAGCTAATTAATGCATAAAATTATTATATTTAGAAATGTAAAATATATTAAAATGAGACACTTGAAAAATATTGCTTTAGCGTGTTTATTATTAATTTTTACTAATACACTCCAAGCACAAGATACAACTAATCCTTCTGAATCGGTGAAAAAGAGTGTGATTAGAAATGTAAAAACCTTAAAAAATAAATTGGTACTGTCTGTAAGTCAAACTGAAAAAATTACAGAACACGTTACCAAATACGAAACAGCAAAGTATGAAATCTATTTATCAAAAGATGAAATGGAAATGAAGAATAAAAAGCTTTCTGAATTAGAAGAAGCACATCATAAAAGGATTGAAGAAGAGCTTTCTGAAGCTCAAAGGAAGAAATTTATTGCGGCTATCGCTGATTCTAAAAAAGGAGTTTAAAAAGCTTTAAGCCTAGTTGTTGTAACTAGGCTTTTTTATTTTCAAAAATGAGGTATGGTAAAAATCCGAAATATAGTTGTTCTGTTGCACGGACATAATACCGTACCCGAAATCAAATTTCCCATTAAAAATAGTTCTTTTCTGCTTGATACTTTAAGGCAAATCAATATTGTAGCTAAGGCTATGCTTATATTTTTTATGTTAAAGTATGAATTGTAAAGGTATTACTTGAAATAGCTTTTTTCAATTAATTCATAAGCTTTCAAAAATTGCTGGTCTTCTTTGTTTTTGTACAGGTTTTGTAATTCCTTTTTTCCATTCGTTCCAAGTTCATGCGCATATGCTTTGTCTAAAAGCAGCATTAAATTTCGGCGAAAACTTTTGTAATCTTTATAAATTAATCCACATTTGTTAGTTTCAATTAATTCTTTTTGTGCTTTACAGGGTGTGGCTAAAATGGGTATTTCTCCATACATGTATTGAAATAGCTTATTTGCTACACCTGAATCATGTTGTGCATTTACTTCAAAAGGAGCTAGCCCGATTTGTGTTTTTTTCAAGTAGGCAGGCAGGTATTTAACATCAGCCCACGGTAAATAAGTGATGTTGTTTTTTAAGTCCTTACTGTTTATTAAGGTAGTAAATTCGTTTTTGTCTGCTTTGTCTACTGGGCCAATAATAAGTAAGTTAAACCGAAGTCCTTCTTTTAGTAGTGAGGCCATCCAGGGTAAAATAGAAAGTATCCCTCTACGTTTGGCAACTACTCCAAAATAGAACAACGTTGGTAGGGATGAAGTGTAGTCAACGTGCAAGTTTTGTGTTTCGAAATGCTTAAAACTATTCAAGTTTGGCATATTTGGGTTTACAAAAATAGCATCAGTAGCAAGAAAGGAATATCTTGAAATAAGATTTTGTTTAAAACTATTACTCAAAACAATCAGGTAATCCGCATACTTTAAATAAGAAGCTTCTTTTATATACCATTTTTTTGGTTGTACAATGTATTTGCGCCAGCCCTTTGTTGCCCACTGATAACTGTTGATTGCAGCAGGATAATTTTCATGCAAATCTAGTATCAAAGGTATTTTTTTATTGCTTTTTTTAATACCTAAATGAGTAGCCTTGCTCATGTACAAATCATGAGTATGAATTGCATTTAGTTCAAAATTAGTTATAAACTTGGCAATTGATTTAACCCAAAATTGCTCATAAAAATTAAAGTTCGTGCTTAAAAGAACAAGTAGGTCTTTTATTTTTTTAGGAATTTTAACTCGTACTACTGTAAAATTTGAGTAGTGTCGATAATTATCACCAAAATCAAAACAAAGTACGCATATTTGATGTCCTTGATTTAAAAGTAATTGTATTTCTTTCTGAACCCGATGGTCATGGTCAAATTCGTTATCTACAACAACACCAATTTTAAGCATACTTTATAAAGATAAAGATCAGTTGATTTTAATGTTGATAAACAATAGCGTTAATATTCATACCAGCACCAACACTTGCCAGTAAAAGCACGTCACCTTTGTTGATTTCATGAGGATGCAGGTTACCTTTTAAAATTAAGTCATAAAGTGTTGGAACAGTGGCTACACTGCTGTTTCCAAGTTTGTTTATGCACATTGGCATTATTTGGGGAGGCGTTTCCATATCAAAAAGCTGGTAAAAACGCTTTACAATGGCCTCATCCATTTTTTCATTTGCCTGGTGGATTAGTATTTTATTAATATCCTGAATATTAAATTTGCTTTCATCGAGGCATTTTTTCATGGCTAAAGGAACATTTGTAAGCGCAAACTCATAAATTTTTCGCCCATGCATTTTTATGAAGTAAGTATTATCAGCAGTAGCATTGTAGCTTTTGCCATTAAATATGAAATTTGCTTCATTCAAGGTGAAACTTGCGGTTTCATGACTAATAATTCCGCCTATCTCAGTAGTACTTTCAATAATACTCGCTCCTGCACCATCAGCATATATCATAGAGTCTCTGTCATGCGGGTCAATAACTCTTGAAAGTGATTCGGCACCAATAACTAAGCATTTTTTAGCAATACCAGCCTTTATAAAAGCATTTGCTTGTATAACTCCTTCAACCCAACCAGGACATCCAAAGATCAGATCATACGCAACACAACTAGGGTTTTTAATTTGCAGCTTTTGTTTTACGCGCGATGCCAAACTGGGGATCATGTCTGCTTGTCCATCACCATATTTTACATCGCCAAAATTATGCGATACAATAATATAATCAATAGACTCAGGATCACATGATGCATTTTCAATAGCGCGTTGCGCAGCAACGTAAGCCATGTCAGAGGTGTTTAAATTTTCTGAGGCATAGCGACGTTCTTCAATACCAGTTATAGCAACAAACTTTTTTATTATAGTCTTATTATTTTGTTTAAAGTTTGATCCATCAATATTTAGAAAGGAATGATTTTCAAAATCTTCATTAGCAATAACCTTGTTAGGGATATAGCTTCCAAGTCCTGTAATTTTAATACTCAATGTGAGGTTTTTTTTGGTTGTACTAACAAATTTACAAAACCTAAATGACTTTGGTTTTCATAACTGTTGCTATGGAGAGCGCATTAGTTTTTAATTTGTCAGAAATTGTTCCACAAAAGTAACGATCTACCGTTTTATTTAATAAGAAAAGCCAATGATCAAAATGAGAAAAATCCATTGTAGCTTTTGAATGTATATTTTTGTGTATTTCTAACAGGTTTTTGGTATAGCTGCCTTTGTGAAATAGATTATATTCCCAAAAATCAATAATAATAGGGAGGTGTGTTTGTAAGTTAATGGCGACAACCTCAGTAAAAAAGTATCCAATCTTTGGGTCGCTCATTGCGATTTCGTAAAAAGAATTGAATAAAAATTCTAAATCAGCACGGTTTTGGATATCAGTCATTAGCGATACAGTCTAAATTTTTACTATTGATAATATAGGTGCATTTTTTGGATGCTACACTTATGAATTGAATTTGTTAAAATCAGAAGGATCAAAATCTGCAAATAACAAAGGCATTTTTTGAAAAAACTCTTGCTCTTCAGGGCTAGTAATTTCTGGGAAAAGCTTAGGGGTAGCTTTTGTCATTTGCCAATACCAAAATCCACGAGATTTGATGAGTAGTTCAAAGTATTCATTAAAATTAGAAGCAATTGGACAATAGTTGTCATCACCATCTTTAAAATATATTGGGTTTGAATCATTTTTAGGATCAAACCATAATCCGCAATTGGCTTCAGCTATAAAATAATCAAAGCCTAGGTACCTAGGATCAATATATTCCGATGGCTTTGTAAAAACAGTTCCTGCTGGGGCAATTTGAATATTACCATAGCTATCTCTGTCCTCATAAGAATCTTTTAAATCCCATTCAATTTCAAAACCATCCATTTCAGTATAGAAATTGATGATAGTGGGGTCAATTTTAGAATAAATGCCTAAATCAAAAGCCTGAGGTGATCTAATGTTAAATTTTTTTAATATTACTAACGGATGAGATTCCAATTCTTTTTTTAGGGATACTAATCTTTTGGTAAATAACATTTTATTACATTTTAAGCATATGCTTCAATAGGAGTACAGCTGCAAACTAAATTTCTATCCCCGTGTGCTTCATCAATTTTATTTACACTTGGCCAAAACTTATTTTCCTTTACAAAATCTAATGGATATGCAGCCTGGTTTCGGCTGTAAGGGAAATTCCAAACATCATCCGTAAGCATAGTTAGTGTATGAGGTGCATTTTTTACAATGTTATTAGGTTCATCAATATTAGCTTGTTTAATTTCTTTTCTGATAGCAATCATTGCTTCGCAAAAACGATCTAATTCTAGCAAACTTTCACTTTCCGTAGGTTCAATCATTAATGTGCCCGCTACAGGGAATGAAACAGTAGGTGCATGAAAACCATAATCCATTAATCGCTTTGCTATATCGGAAACTTCAATGCCTTGCTCTTTAAAAGGCCTGCAGTCAATAATCAATTCATGTGCAGCCCTATTCATGATGCCAGAGTATAAAGTGTCGTAGTGCCCCGCAAGTCGCTCTTTGATATAGTTGGCATTTAAAATTGCATATTCAGTAGCTTGTGTAAGTCCTTTTGCTCCAAGCATTTTAATGTATCCGTATGAAATTAAACAAGCTAAAGCTGAACCAAACGGAGCTGCTGAAATTGCTGATATTGCTTTTGTGCCGCCAGTTTTAATTATCGGATTGCCCGGTAAAAAAGGGACTAATTGTTCGGCAACACAAATTGGACCTACACCAGGCCCTCCGCCACCGTGCGGAATTGCAAAAGTTTTATGCAAGTTTAAATGACAAACATCAGCGCCAATAGCGCCTGGATTAGTCAGGCCAACCTGTGCATTCATATTTGCGCCATCCATGTATACCTGGCCTCCGTGGTGATGTATAATGCTGGTTATTTCTTTAATTTCAGATTCAAAAACCCCGTGAGTAGACGGGTAAGTGACCATCAAGGCAGCTAAGTTGTCTTTATGTAACTCCGCTTTTTCGCGTAAATCGTTTATGTCGATATTGCCATTATCAGCTGCTTTTGTAACTACTACCTTCATCCCTGCCATTACTGCTGAAGCGGGGTTGGTGCCATGTGCTGATGAAGGTATTAAGCAAATATTACGGTGGTGATCTCCATTATTTTCATGATAAGCCCTAATTGCCATTAAGCCAGCAAATTCCCCTTGTGCTCCAGAGTTTGGTTGCAATGACGTGGCGCTAAATCCAGTAATTTCTGATAACATTTTTTCAAGTTCAGAAAGCATTTGCTGATACCCTCCAACTTGTTCCAGTGGAGCAAATGGGTGTATATTATTCCATTGCGGATTGCTTAACGGAAGCATTTCTGCAGCAGCATTCAATTTCATAGTACATGAGCCTAATGCAATCATGGAGTGGTTTAAGGACAGGTCTTTACGCTCTAATTTTTTAATATAGCGCATTAATTCAGTTTCCGAATGGTAGGATGTAAAGGTTTCGTGTTCTAAAAAAGGACTGAGTCTTTTGACGTTATTTTCAATTTTAGGATCAGTTACAAGTGTGGTTATTCCTTGGTGTTTCTTTTGAATAACAGAAGCAAAAACATTACATATAGCGTTTATATCATCGATTGAAGTAGTTTCATTAATGGCTATGCAAACTGATTTTTCATTCGGATAATAAAAATTAAGCATTAATTTTTCTGCTGCTACTTTTATGTCCTTGCTATTTTCTACTTCAAAAAGTAAGGTGTCAAAAAATGAATCATTAAGTTGCTTGTAACCTAGTTTTTTCAGTTCATTTTCGGTAGTTACCGCTTTTAAATGAATATCATTTGCTATAGCTTTAAGTCCATTTGGCCCGTGATAAACAGCATACATGCCTGCCATAACTGCAAGTAATACCTGAGCAGTACATATATTTGAAGTTGCTTTATCACGTTTTATGTGCTGTTCCCTTGTTTGCAAAGCCATGCGTAAGGCTCGATTGCCTAGGCGGTCTTTAGATACGCCAATAATTCGCCCTGGAATATTGCGCTTGTAGGCTGCTTTGGTAGCAAAATAAGCAGCATGTGGGCCACCATACCCTAATGGAATACCGAAACGTTGCGTAGTGCCAACAACAACATCAGCTCCCATTTTTCCAGGACACTTTAAGCTTATCAGACTCATGATATCAGCGGCAAAAGCAACTTTAATATCGTTTTCTTTTGCTTTGGAAACAAAATTTGAGTAATCAAATACTTGTCCTGTTTTGCCTGGATATTGAAGCAAAACGCCAAAATAAGCAGCTGAAAAATCAAAAGCTTCATGATTGCCAACTACTATTTCAATACCTAAAGGAACTGCTCTGGTTTTTAATAATGAAATAGTTTGCGGTAAAGTTTCGGATGAAACAAAAAATTTACAAATACCTTCTTTTTTTGAGTTCTATTGCGTAATGCAAAAAGCATGGTCATTGCTTCTGCAGCAGCGGTACTTTCATCAAGCAAGGAAGCGTTAGCAAGTTCCATACCTGTAAGCTCCACAACCATTGTTTGGTAATTTAGTAAAGCCTCAAGCCTGCCCTGTGCAATTTCAGCCTGATATGGGGTATATGCTGTGTACCAACCAGGATTTTCTAAAATATTACGCTGTATAACTGCAGGGACACATGCCTCATGATATCCTAATCCAATAAAGGATTTAAAAACTTTATTTTTTAAGCCTAATTCATGAATGTGTTTTAGGTACTCGTATTCGGAAATCGGCTGTTCAAGTTGCAGCGGATGTTGCAATCGAATGCCATCAGGGATGGTCTCGTAAATTAGTTGTTCTAAGTTGTTTACTTGAACAGTTTTTAGCATGGTTTGCAGTTCATTTTCAGAAACTCCTATATGTCGATTACTAAATTGAGGGACATTCATGTGCTACTACATTGAATTTTACGCTGCAAAAATACACATATTATCTAGTAGATTTTAGAAAAAAATAACGTACAATTGTTAAGTTTTCAACTTTTACAAACGGTGTAATGAGGCGTTTTCTAATGTCAATTTTTAGATTCTATATAGAAGCAAGTATCCATGTTTCGATAGCTATTTTTGCATTATTTCAAATATTCTTGTTAAAAAATAATCTTAATGCCTATTTGCCATTGTCAGCAGTTGTGCTATTTGGATCAATTACTGGGTATAATTTTGTTAAATATGCACCTTTGGCTAAGCTTCATCATCGTAGTTTAACCGCTTTTTTAAGGGGAATTCAGTTTTTTTCGTTTTTAAGTTTTTTGCTTTTGGTTTTTTATGGGGCGCAATTACCAATACAAACATTATTAGTTTTTGCCCTGGGTGGAGCATTGATTTTTTTATATGCTATCCCTGTAGTTGTGAGTAAAAATTTAAGGTCGTTTTCAGGAGCAAAAATTTATGTGGTAGCTTTATGTTGGGTGCTTACAGTGGTGATTGCGCCAACAGTTCATTTTGGTTTAAAAACGGATTGGAAATTTGTAATGCACTGTTTGCAAATATTTGTGCTTGTTGTAGCGTTAATTATTCCTTTTGATATCCGGGATTTAAAATATGATACTGAAAATTTGCGCACACTTCCTCAGGTTTTTGGAGTAAAAAAGGCAAAAATTATAGCGGGGATTTTACTAGTTTTATTTGTAATAATAGAAATTGCGATACAAAAAAAGCCTGAGAGTTTTTGGATTTCAGGCTTGGTGAGTTTTATGACCGTGTCTTTTATTTACAATACAAAAGACACTAATCCTAAATATTACTGTTCATTTTTTATAGAATCAATCCCAATAGTATATTGGATGTTTGTGGGATTAATTGCCTGACTGTTGTTTTGCAAGTTCTTTTTCAAACATCGTTTCAAGGCTATTTTTTTCATTCACTTCCATAGCGCAACTAGGTGCTTTTCCTTCTTGCATTGCTTTTGTAAGCTTGTTATTGCTTGAAACATATTTTTGACATACTTTACAAAATATCAAGTGTATACTTAATTTGATTTTTTCTAACAAAGTAGCTTCATTGTATTGTGATTTATCACAAACGTGCTGAGCCTCATCACAAGGTATGAATAGTTTATAGTTTTTTTTCATCGACATACTCATAATAATTTTTTAAAACCAATTTTTTTCCATGCAAGATGCCATTGCAGTTCTTGCTCTGTGGATGATTACCCATAAGTTAGACGCTGTAATATTAAATTCATTACAAATAGTTTCAGTATCAAAATTATCAATGGTTTTCATTCTAAAAATTGTGGCTTGCTTATCAGGTAAGCTATCTAGGCAGTTGTTGATGGCTTTCCCTAACTCGCTATTTTCAATTTTGTTTTCGGCATTAGATGCGTAAGGGTCTGCAACGCGTTCTTCCAACCAGTCACCTTCGGTTTCGGAATCAGAATTATAGGCCATACGTACTTCTGCTTTGCCTTTATTACTATTTATTTTTCGGTAGTGGTCAATTATTTTTCTTTTTAAAATTGAAATTAACCAAGTACGTTCAGAAGCTTCCCCTTTAAAATTTTTCATTGAGCGTAATCCAGCAAAAAAAGTCTCTTGAACAATATCTTTGGCAATTTCTCGATCATCAACACGAACAATAGTATAATTAAATAAGTAATCACTATACTTTTTTATCCATGTATTGGGGTTTAATTGATGTTCAGCCATTTTTTTTTATAAGTATCAAATGTACTAAATAAATACTTTTAAATTATGCAAGTCCAGCTCTTTTAAGCAAGGCTTCATTAGTGGGCTTTTTCCCTCTAAAGTTTTTGTATAATGTTGCAGGATGTTCAGTACCACCTTTTTCAAGTATCTCTAATTTAAATTTGGTGGCTATTTCCTTATTGAAAATACCATTTTCTTTAAAATAAGCAAAAGCATCGGCATCTAAAACTTCAGCCCATTTGTAAGAGTAGTAACCTGAAGAATATCCGCCTTGGAAAATATGAGCAAACGAGGTACTCATACAATTTTCAGCCACATCGGGATATAATTGTGTGTTTTTAAAAGCTTCCATTTCAAAATCTTTTACATTAAAATCACCTTTTGGGGGTGTTGTATGCCAAGCCATATCTAGTAATCCAAAACTTAACTGTCGTAGTGTTGCCATACCTTCATGAAAGGTTGCTGATTCTTTAATTTTTTTTATGTATTCCATGGGGATAAGCTCACCAGTTTCGTAATGATGAGCAAAAAGTTCTAATGCTTCTTTTTCAAAGCACCAGTTCTCCATAATTTGACTTGGTAACTCAACAAAATCCCAAAAAACACTTGTTCCTGATAGGCTTGGATAAGTGGTGTTGGCTAACATGCCATGCAAAGCGTGACCAAATTCGTGAAACAAGGTAGTAACTTCATTAAAAGTAAGTAACGATGGTTTTGTTTCAGTAGGCCGGGTAAAATTACAAACAATTGAAATGTGCGGCCTTTCGTTATGATTGTTTTTTATTTGCTGGGATTTGTATGAGGTCATCCATGCTCCGGCACGTTTACCAGGTCTAGGATGAAAATCAGTATATAATAAGGAGATGAATTTCCCATTCGAATTGTACACATTGTACACCGTTACTTCATTATGATATTTGTCGGCTGTATGATTTTCTTCAAAATTTAAATCAAATAATTTTCCAGCTACAGCAAAAGCACCATTTAAAACATGTTCAAGTTTAAAATAGGGTTTAAGGGTTTCATCATCCAAATTAAACAGCTTTTGTTTTAGTTTTTCGCTGTAATATGCACCATCCCATTTTTGAAGCGTTTCAATTCCGTCCAAATCCTTGGCAAAATCAGTCAGGTTCTCAAATTCGGTTTTAGCTGCTGGAGTTGCTTTTTCAAGTAAATCTTTTGAAAAAGAAAGTACATTGTCGGCAGTTTGAGCCATGCGCTCCTCTAAAGTGAAATGGGCGTGAGTTTTATACCCTAGTAAATTGGCTCTTTCAAAGCGAAGTGTTGCAATTTCTTTAATGAGTTTTTCATTATTAAATTGATTATCCTTAAAACTTTTTGCACCAAAAGCAATCGCTAATTTTTTTCTGAGTGCTCTATTTTCAGCATACTTCATAAAAGGAATATAACTAGGATAATCTAATGTTATTAACCAGCCTTCTTTATCTTTATTTTTAGCTAAATTTTTTGCGGCTTCTTTTGTGCCCTCAGGTAGTCCTTTTAAATCACTTTCGTTAGTAAGTAGCAATTCAAAATTATTAGTATCTGCTAGAAGGTTTTGCCCAAATTGAAGTGTTTTTTGTGAAAGTTCTTTATCAATTTTACGAAGCGCCTCTTTTTGCTCAATATTTAATAGGGCACCATTTCTAGTGAAGGATTTGTAATGTTTGTCTAGTAATTGAAGTTGCTCTTTAGTTAGCTTTAATGAGTTTTTTGCATCAAAAACTTGCTTAACTTTTTTAAACAATGTTTCATTTAAGGTAACGTCATTACTAAATTCAGAAAGCATTGGAGAAACCTCCTGAGCAATTTTTTGAATTTCGTCATTAGTTTCAGCGCTATTTAAATTAAAAAATACACTGGAAACCCTACCTAAAAGTGCGCCACCATAATCAAGGGCTTCAATAGTATTGGTAAAAGTAGGAGGTGCTTTTGATTGGCAAATACCTTCAATTTCACTTTTTGCTAATTCTATAGCGTTTTTAAAAGCGGGTAAAAAATGGGAGGTTTTAATTTTTGAAAAAGGTGCCTGATCGAATATTGTTAAAAGAGGATTGCTCATTAGATGCTTTTTTATAAAAAATAATGCAGACCAAGATAAAAACTTATAAATTCAATTTCAATGATTGGTTTCATTAAATTTTAGTTGTATCTTAGAATATACGTGAAATTTTAGTGTAAGAAAAAACGAATTTTTTTTTAAAAAAAGTTATTTTAACGAATAATAATGCATTTAGTCTTGTTTATTCAATATTTTATCTTATATTTGAATGTGTAAAAAACGGATCTTACGAAGTTTTGTGTAATATATTTAAGTTGGTTAATAATATTTATTCTTCATAAAGTAAGGTCCAACTTTAAAAAAAGCTATTCATTTTGAATAGCTTTTTTGTTTTTGCATAAAATTTAGTCTACAATATGTGGGTTGACCTATTTTACTGCCTTTTATCGATTTTGTATTGTATATTATTTATCAATGATTTGAAAAACATAAGGTTGCATTATTTTTGTCTTGGCTTTTTAGTTGTGTTAATATTTAAGTTGGTTACTTTTTTAACCTATGAAGTCAAAAGAAAAGTGGATACGTTTTGTATCCACTTTTAAAAGTATTGTTTATATTGTAGTTCAATAAGGTTGTTGTAGACTATTATCAGCTTTTGCACAAATAACTTATCTAAGGGGGTAGTTATAAATAAAGCAGTTGGTTTTACGAGATAACCTTATTTTAGAACCATTTTAATCAATAATATAGCCTAATTCCAAGCGTACAGAATGCAATACTAGCGATGCTTACTATCTGTATACTTGTATTAACTGACCTCCTCCTAACATAATTGTTATTTAGTTTTAAGTTCGTCTGCCGTTTGTAGCACTTTTTCTCTCAAAGATTTTTTGTACTCTAAAATTCTTTTTTGAATTTTCTCACTTTTAGTTCCTAATATTTGCGAGGCAAGTATGCCAGCGTTAAGAGCGCCGTCCAAGGCCACGGTAGCAACGGGCACACCACCAGGCATTTGTAATATTGATAAAATAGAATCCCAACCATCAATTGAATTCCTGGATTTAACGGGTACGCCAATTACAGGTAATGGTGACATGGAGGCTACCATGCCAGGTAAATGAGCTGCGCCTCCTGCTCCAGCTATTATAACTGAAATTCCTCTTAAGTGAGCGTTAGATGAGTATTCAATTAATTTTTCGGGGGTACGGTGAGCAGATACGATATCAACTTCGGTTTCAATTGCCATTTCTTGCAAAAAATCAATAGCTTGTTGCATTACAGGTAAGTCGCTTTTGCTTCCCATGATTACTCCTACTTTATCCATGTGTAATTTTATAACGTATTATCTAATCTTTTGATTAATATGAATTTGGCTTACTAAGTTAATGAAATAATGCATTCAACTGCTGATTACTTTTATCGACTTTTTTACTTTTTCAGCTACACTTCTAGCATCATTAACATTTGGGCTAACTATGGTTACGTGTCCCATTTTTCTAAAAGGCCTGGTTTCTTTTTTGCCATAAATATGCGGGGTCACACCAGGCAACGACATAATTTTATCAATATTTTGATAACGTACATTTCCAGCAAAGCCTTCTTCTCCAACAAGATTAACCATTACAGCAGCAACTTTACTATCGGTATTTCCTAAAGGAAGGTTAAGCACACTGCGCAAATGTTGTTCAAATTGATTGGTGTAGCTGGCTTCTATTGAAAAATGACCGCTATTATGTGTTCTGGGGGCTACTTCGTTAACTAAAATTTCATCATTTTTTGTTTGAAACATCTCAACAGCAAGGACGCCAACGTGTTCAAAACTTTCAGAAACTTTTTTTGCGATCGCTCTGGCTTTTAGGGTAACATTTTCATCAATACGAGCAGGGCAAATTACATATTCCACCTGATTCGCTTCGGGATGAAACTCCATTTCAACAACAGGATAAGTGCTTACTTCTCCAGTGGGGTTTCTTACCACAATAACTCCCAATTCATTTTTAAAATCAATAAGTTTTTCAGCAATACACTCGGCATCTGGGAGTTTATCAATATCATTATTTTGTTTAATAATACTAACGCCGTTGCCATCATAACCACCTTCAGTACATTTCCATACGAATGGTAAAGTAATTTTATTTGACGCCACTGCCTTTACTAAATCACTTTTTGTTTCAAATCTTTCGAAATCAGCAGTGGGGATTCCTTTTTCTTGATAAAAAAGTTTTTGCTTTCCTTTATTTTGAATTTTTTTTAGCGTAGCTGCGGATGGATATACATTTTTTCCTTCTGCTTCAAGTTTTTCTAACGCCTCAACATTAACAGCCTCAATTTCAAAAGTAAGTACATCTACTTGCTTTCCAAAATTATAAACAGTGTCAAAATCTAATAAATCACCTTGTTCAAAATAATTACAAGCTATTTTGCTAGGGGCTTCATTACTAGGATCTAAAACATGGGTTTTAATGTCATATTTGCGAGTTTCGTATAATAACATTTTACCAAGTTGTCCACCTCCTAGAATTCCCAACTTGAAATCCGATGAAAAAAAATGTTGCATAAATGCGTATAATTAAGTTGCAAAATTACTTTTTTCTTTTATACTAAACTAGTAATAACTAGGTTGAATTAAAAGATGCGAAAAAAAAAGAAGATGATTTATTTATAAAATTGTTACTCATGTGAATACGATTTTTGTACTTATGGTTGGAGGCAAAAAGGAATAAGTCAACAGAATGCAATTGTTAATATAAACTTTGGTTTATGTTATCAATTTGTTACTGATTAATTGTTGTTTAAATAATAGTAATTGTTGGATGATAAAATTATAGATGACAAACGCCTAACTTTCAAATTGTGTATCAACTTTATAATTGAGTAGCTATTCTTGTTCAAATTATACTATTATTAGGTTGTGTTAAGGCTTAAGTAGTAAATTACTATCTTTGCGTTTCTTTAATTTTACACATCCATTGTTATTTTTGGCATATCAATTCATGATTATTGCAAAAAATAGGAATTAAAAACAAATAAATGATAAACGTAGTACTTTTTGGTCCTCCAGGTGCAGGTAAAGGCACACAAGCTGAATTTTTAAAAGACAAGTATCAGTTGGTGCATATTTCAACAGGAGATGTGTTTAGGCATAACATAAAAAATGCTACTGAATTAGGGGTATTGGCAAAATCATATATTGATAAAGGGCAATTAGTACCTGATGAGGTTACTATTAATATGCTTAACGCAGAAGTGGAAAAAAATAAGGAGGCTAAAGGTTTTATATTTGATGGTTTTCCAAGGACTGAGGCGCAAGCAGAATCACTAGCTGAATTATTGGAAACAAAAAATACGGGAGTGAGTGGTATGGTTGCTTTGGAGGTAGATGATGAAGTTTTGGTAGGGCGTTTGTTAGAACGAGGAAAAACATCAGGTAGGGCAGATGATGCGGATGAAAATATTATTCGTAACCGAATAAAAGTATACTACTCCGAAACTGCAATTTTAAAAGACTATTACGAAAAGCAAAACAAGTATCACGGAGTTGATGGAGTAGGGAATATTCCTGAAATTACAGAGCGTATTAGTAGCGTAATAGATAAATTGTAATAATTAAGACATTTTTGATAAGAATCATTCAGTTTGTTTTAAGAATTGAAAAGCAACATTAATTGTAGTATTTATTGTTCAATAAAATTGATCGTTAATGGCTGCTAGAAGGTACGCAATACAAAGAATATGACAGAAGGGAATTTTGTAGATTATGTAAAATTGCATTTGTCCTCCGGAAACGGGGGTAAAGGCTCAGCACATTTACATAGAGAAAAATACATCACAAAAGGTGGTCCCGACGGGGGTGATGGAGGAAGAGGAGGTCATGTGATTTTGCGTGCAAATTCTAATATGTGGACGTTGTTACATTTAAAGTACAAGCGACATGTAAAAGCAGGTCATGGCGAACACGGAAGTAAAAACCGAAGCTCGGGAGCTGATGGCGAAGATGTTTATATTGATGTTCCTATGGGAACGGTAGTTAGAGCTACCGAAACTCAGGAAATTTTACACGAGTTGGTGGACGCTGGTCAGGAGTTGATTATTTTAGAAGGCGGAATGGGTGGCCGAGGAAATTGGCATTTTAAAAGTAGTGTCAATCAAACGCCACGCTATGCACAACCAGGGATGCCTGGTTTGGAGGCAGATGTTACTTTGGAGCTTAAAGTGTTGGCCGATGTTGGCTTGGTTGGTTTTCCTAATGCAGGAAAGTCTACCCTATTATCCGTAATTACTGCTGCTAAACCTAAAATAGCAGCTTATGAATTTACTACCTTAAAACCCAATTTAGGAATTGTTGAATATCGAGATTTTCAATCTTTCGTAATTGCTGACATTCCTGGAATTATTGAAGGTGCAGCTGAAGGTAAAGGAATTGGACATCGATTTTTACGTCATATTGAGCGTAATTCCACTTTGTTGTTTATGATTCCGGCGGATGCTAAAGATATTGTTGAGCAATATCATATTTTACTGGATGAATTAAAACGCTACAATGCTGAAATGTTGGATAAACAACGTTTTATAGCGATATCGAAATCAGATATGCTTGATGATGAGTTGAAAACAGAAATTACTAAAGAAATAACGGAAACACTAGATGTGCCATTTTTATTTATCTCCTCGGTTGCGCAGGAAGGATTAACGGAACTTAAAGATGCACTTTGGAAAATGTTGCAATAAGAAGAAGTTGTCAAAAATAATTAAACGTGCTTATTCATTAGAATTAGCACGTTTTTTGCTATAAGTAATACATTTCACCCATTTTTTTAATAAATTCATATAAACTTTAATTTATGAAGCGTTTAGTCTATTTTATGGTAGTGTTGTTATCGATTTCTTGTACTGGTCCACGAGTTGTGTATGATTATGATACAAAAACTACATTTTCTGCGTACAAAACTTATAATTACTACCCAGATTTAAAAACGGGGTTAAGCGATTTAGATACCAAGCGCTTGCTTGATGCTACGGATAAAGCGCTCAAGGAAAAAGGATTTACAAAATCAGATACACCGCAATTGTATGTGAATTTTAAAAGTGCAAAGTATCAAACACCTTCGCGTACTGGCATTGGGGTGGGAGTGGGTAATGGTCCTATTAATGTTGGAAGTACTATTCCTTTTGGAGGTCCTGATCAACATATTCAGTTGACTGTAGATTTTGTGGATGTTGCCAATGATGAACTTATTTGGCAAGCGGAGGCTGACGACACTCAAAACTCCCGACAAACTCCAGAAAATAGGGTTGGTTTTTTTAATGTGATGATGCAAAAAGTTTTTTCTAAATATCCGCCTCAATCAAAATAAATGATGTTGTCTATTCATGAATGAAGTTTTTTATGGAATTTCTTTATTGGTCTCAGGTTTAGTTAAAACTATGCATTTTTAAAGCATTTCGCTTTTAGCTTCTATAAATATTACAAGAGTTATTGGTAATTAGTAATTAGCTGTTGGCTTTAAATTACAAAAAACGGATGTTTAAAAAGTAATGATTTTTATTCATAACCGAAACTATGGTACTTTTAATCCATAGTGGTTCATTTTTACTGATTTCCTTTCATAAAGTTTAATTAAAATACGCTAATTTTTGAGCTTTATTGATTTTTTGTAGTGCTGTGTTGCTTTTTTCATAAAAATATTAACTAAGTATAAATACGTATTAAAATTAAGTATTAATACTTAGTTAAATTTGTATATTGCTTTTTAAATTGTTAACCAGCAAAGTAAGCAACTATGGAAAGTAAGACTATTGAATTAGTACAGGGTACATTTAAGCAAGTAGCTCCAATAGCAGATCAGGCGGCGGAGATTTTTTACAGTAAATTATTTGAGAAAGACCCTTCATTAAAACCAATGTTTAAAGGTGATATGAAGCAGCAAGGAGCTAAATTGATGGCTATGATTGGTACTGCTGTAAATGGTTTAAATAATTTGGAAGCGTTAGTGCCAGCTGTACAAAATTTAGGAAAAGGACATGCGGGTTATGGTGTGGAGGACAAACATTACGATACGGTAGGAGCGGCTTTATTGGAAACATTAGATGTAGGTTTGGGAGATGCTTTTACGCCTGAAGTTAAGGAGGCTTGGACTGAAGTATATACCGTGTTAGCTACAACTATGAAAGATGCAGCAAATAGCTTACCAAAAGAAAAAGGATTGACGGAGCGTAAAAAAAGATTAGTACAATCTAGTTTTACTAAAGTAGCGCCAATTGCGGATAAAGCTGCTGAAATTTTTTACAATAAACTTTTTGAATTAGATCCTTCGGTAAAGCCTATGTTTAAAGGCGATATGAAACAGCAAGGAGCTAAATTAATGAGCATGATTGGTACCGCCGTAAACGGTTTAGATAATTTAGAGGCCATAGTGCCAGCTGTTCAAAATTTAGGAAAAAATCACTTGGCTTATGGTGTTAAAAACGAACATTATGATACTGTAGGATCAGCATTATTGTATACTCTAGAAACAGGTTTAGGAGACGATTTTACTCCTAATGTTAAAGATGCATGGACGGAAGTTTATTCCGTATTAGCTACTACTATGAAAGATGCTGCAAGTACGACAATGAAGCAGGAGCCAGTGGGCGCAGCAGTTACTGATGCAGAAAAGCCATGGTGGAAATTTTGGTAGTCTTAGAAAATTCTAATTTTACTCAGGTAATTTAAAGTTAGCACTAGTATAAGCGAGTTTCTGCATGAAGCATAAAAAATAATAACATATAAAAAGGCTGTCAAAGTATTAATGACAGCCTTTTTTCAATTTAAAAGATTTTTATCAGTTAATTATCTAACCATAAATCTTTTAGAAACTCGTCTAACGGTATTGGCAGAACGTAAATGTGCTACATAAGGACCAGAAGGTAAGTTAATGTTAGTGTTAGATTGTCCTCGAGAAATTAGTATTCTTCTTCTTGTTCGTACTCCAGTTGATAAATTAATCAAAAGTAAGTTTCCATTATCTCTAAGGTCACTGTCTAGTTGAATTACCGCTCTTCCTCGCGAAGGTGTAAATACATCTAAATCAACTAAGCTACGAATATCATTTGCATTAAATTGTGGTACGGTAAAAAATGATTGTAACTGACCATTTGTATTTGCTGTTGTAAATCGAATGGAAACAGTTTCTCCTGGTTGAAGGTTCAAATTTAAAGAGACTTTGTTTTCACCTCTTGCTAATGGTACTGACCTGTTGTCCAAAATTGTTAACAGTCTACCATTTGCTGTTTGCACAACTAAATTTCCGTTATCTCTGATATCACTATTTATTGTTAGATCAAGATTACCTCTTATGGAGCTAGAGGTATTGATTGTTACAAATTGGCGGATATTTCCTAACCTAAATTCTGACTCGTTAGTGTTTAAATTATGATTTGAGTTAGATGCATAACCCAATAATCCAGAGCAAACAAGTGCTGTTGTAAGTAAAAAAGAATTAAAATTTTTCATGGTATATATGTTTTTTGTTTAAACTAACAAAATTTTTTAGATTTTTTTTGCTATTAGTCGTTTGCCTTGAATATTAGTTGATTGGTTGTAATTTTCAGTATAAGTATTGTAGTATTTGTACGAATTGGATTCCATGTAAGGAAAATCATTTATTGTATAAACGCTATTATTTCAAGTGTTTTTTAAAATCGATTTACATTATTAGTTTTAAACAGCCTATCAGTATTTACTTTTTTTCCAGTATTTAAGCTAAAAAAAACTTTTTTTGCAATCATCCTTTGTTGTATAAACGTTGTAATGTCATATTATTAAAAACAATAAAGCCGCAACTTGAAGTAGCGGCTTTATAAATAAAATTTTTAATAAAATTTATTTTACCATGAATTTTTTAGAAACTCTTTTTTCAGTATTTACTGATCTTAGGTGAACAACATAAGCACCAGATTTTAAATTATCAAGTTCAATTGAAGAAACTCCTCTTGAAATTAAAACTCTTTGTCTTGTTCTTTCGCCTGTAGCCAAATTAATCAATAGTAAATTAGCATTATCTCTTAAGTCACTTTTTAGTTCAATTACTGCGCTTCCTCTACTTGGGGTAAATACGCTTAGGTCAACCAAACTACGAATATCAGTTGTAGCAAATTCAGGAGCAACAAATCTTTTCGTTATTTGATCATCTGTGTTATCTGAATCCAATCTAATAAATGCAAATTGTCCTGGTTCAAGCCCAATATCAAAAGATAATCTATTAATACCTTTAGTTAGTGAAACAGTTTGCTCAATTAAAATTCTGTTTAATCTGTTAAAAAGGACATCAGTACCTGAAATTTCTATGTTTACATCACCGCTAATTTGACTATTAATTACTAAATCAACACTTCCTCTGGTTGATCTACTTGGATTAGCCCTCAAACTAATTAAGTCATTTATGTTACCTAGTCCAAAAGGTACGGTAAATCCTTCTACAATAGTTTCACTTGTGTTTGCTGAGGTAAAAGTAACGTCAAGAATAGTACCCGGGATAAGGTCAAGATCTAAAGAAAGGTTGTTTTCGCCTTTAGCCAAAGGAACTGATCGTTCAGTAACTAAAGGTACAACTCTGTCAATGATACTTCCATTATTATTAAAACCAGTGGTTCTAACTGTTAAGCTACCATTATCTCTGATATCGCTATTGATAATAAGGTCTAAATTTCCATCAGTACTTGAAGCTTCTATACTTACTAATTCATTAATATCCCCTAACCCAGAAACTACTGGCGCAGGTACAATAAAACGTTCACTTACAGTTTCACTTGTGTTAGCAGATGCGAAAAAAATATCTAGTATAGCGCCAGCGCCAAGCTCTAAATTTAAAGATAACTTATTTTCCCCTCTTACAAGTGGAACTAATTGTTCTGAAATCAGATTCACAGGTCTGGTCAAAATACTTCCATTTCTTTCAAAGCCAAAAAATGTTACGGACAAACTACCATTATCTCTAATATCGCTATTGATAACAAGGTCCAAATTTCCGTTAGCACTAGAAGCTTCTATACTTACTAAGTCATTAATATCCCCTAATCCAGAAACTACTGGTGCAGGTACGGTAAATCCTTTTATAACAGTTTCGCTTGTATTCGCTGAAGTAAAAGTAATATCAAGAATAATACCCGGGATAAGGTCAAGATCTAAAGAAAGGTTGTTTTCGCCTCTAGCCAAAGGAACTGAACGTTCAGTAACTAAAGGTACAACTCTGTCAATGATACTTCCATTATTATTAAAACCAGTAGTTCTAATAGTTAAACTACCGTTATCTCTGATATCGCTATTGATAACAAGGTCCAAATTTCCGTTAGCACTAGAAGCTTCAATACTTACTAAGTCATTAATATCTCCTAATCCAGAAGCTGCTAATTCAGGTTCTAAAAATTCGATAACTTCAGAACCACTAGTATTATCAGATGATACTTTTATTGCCAATCTCGTTCCTGGCGAAGAATCCAAGTCTACGCTGATTGTGTTTGTACCTTTTACTAGGGAAATGTTTTGATCGACAAACCTAATAAATATTCTTGAGGGGCCACCATTCAGTACCTCTAATCGCACATTATCAGCAATGTCACTGTTGATTACAATATCTAAACTTCGACTAGTAGATCTTGAAGCCGATAGAGTAACAACATTAGAAATATCACCTAGGTTTGTAGCTGCTGCCTTTACAGCATCAGCTGATAGGCCATTTGCTGTTGGCGCAATGGCCTGTGCACTAATAATAGTAGCCGCAGCTGCTAAAATTGATAAATTAATTTTTTTCATAACTTTTTTTTATACGTAAATGTAATGTATAAATGGGAGGGTTTTTAATTGATGGATTTAATGTTTTTCAGTTTTCGATGAATTGTAAAAATCCACAGTTTTTTGGCTTACAAAATGAGATAGGTGATGTAGTACTTGAAAGAATAAGCTTATGTTAAAATTGAGATTTTTATTAAAAATAAAGGATTTTAACATGGTAATTCTCAATATTTTGGACTTAAAAAGTATTTTTTGTTAACAGTAAAGTAAATTTTGAGTGAAATGAAGACCCAAAAATTAAGTAAGATTTTCTAGAATCACTACGTGGTTTTGCTGTTCGTATAATGAATAGTTAGCTCATATAATTGGCGAATTTTTTTTGCATTCAACCCTTGTCAATTAGAAAAATTTATGATAAAACCCACAACATAAATTTCACTTTTACTTGATATCTCAAAAAACAATATACTGTATTTGGGGTTACGCTTATATTTACTTTCCTGCCTTAGCAAAATTTCCTAATTTTTATTTGAGTAATTCAAAATCATAACCCAAATTATTTAAAAGCTACCATAAAAAACAAGCAATTGATATGAGTCTTTTGGCATCATAAAGCGTCATTATTGCTAAAGCGAAAATTAAAATGAAATTTTCATGAAAATGGAATATTAGTTTTTAAATTCGGGCAACTGTTGTGTAACATCTTTTTTTGCGGTAACGTAAGTGATCGGTAGGTTAAACGAAAATCCAACGGGTTTGCCGTCAAGTGTTCCTGGTAAAATAGCTTTAGGTATCATTGTAAATAGTCTTAAAGCTTCGTTTTCAAGTTCAGGTAAAATGCCAAGGGCTTTGGGGTTGCTTGGTTTTCCTTTTTTATCAAAGGAAAACATAAGGTATGTAGTGATTTTTGATTCATACATATTATAGTTTGAACTCAGTTTCTTTTCTACAGACCAAATTACGGGATGATTAATTTTCTTTTGAATTAATTGACTAATATTGTATTCAATGCACTTTCTTTCAGCTATGTACTTTTCTTCGGGCGTATAGCCACTACCAAGTTTATGACACCCACTGTAAATTGGAAGCGTTTTGGATACATCAAAAGCGGGTTTGTTAGGTGGCATTTGTAAAATTTGGTCTTTAGTAGCTGTAGTGTCTTGATTAATTTCGGAAATCAAAGTATACTGTTCATTTAAATAATCTTTGAACAAAGGGTTCACTTTTTTATCAAAGTCTAATTTTGAGCATAAAAATTTCAATTTTTTATATGTAGCGCGATGCTTTTTTATAGTAGAACTAAAAAGTCTTTTTTCAATTTGTCCCGAGCTGTTTACCCAAAAAGTGATGCCCAGTTTTTTTGAATTTGAATTAGTATAAATTTTCAGAAGTTCTTTTCCAATATGATGTGAAATGTATTCCTGTATCAGCTGTTTTACTTTTAAATCAAACGCTTCTTTTTGCATTTTTGCACCATCTAAATCTGAAAAAAGGTTAATGGGCAAATTTTTATAGCATTTTGAATAATTTCCCTTATCACAAGCATCAAAGTCAAAGGTTACTTTATGACTATTTTGCGCTGATAATAAAGCGCCGAATGAAAGTAAAAATATGTAGATTATGTTTTTGAAAAACATAGTTTAAGTTTTGGGATTTAAGAATATAATAATTATTCAGTAATGATTACGCGCTGTCCAGCAGAATGGCTGCTAAATTCAGGGGCATACATGCATTGCAGGGTGGTTATTCCATTTGAAAAATTACCTGTTTGATTGGCAATAACGTCATACTCTAGTACAAAATTGCCTTTAGGTAAGCGATCTATAAAAAAGTGAGTGGCTACATCCTTAGTGCTTTGGTAATAGGTCAAACGATCTTTATATTGGTATGTTGAAAGTACTTTTACAGGTTCAAAACCACTAGCGCGCATGTCTTTGAGGTGTACAAATTCCATAAGATTTTCATTTTTTATAAGTAAGCGTACAGTTACTTTGTCACCAATTTGTAAAGGAGTACTTGTGGTAATTTGCTGTAATTCCGTTCCTTTTTTAGTAATTACTTTTTTATATAATTTTTTGTCAATAGCCAGTGGCGACTGATTGGATGTTTTTATGGCATCCAAATTCTCAAAATACTGCCAGTAATAGCCACCGTAATTGGTCACTTTTCCTTTGTTAGATACTTTTATTGATTTAAAATTCGGTGTAATTTCATTGGCACTCCAATGTGTTTTAAAATAGCCTGTGCCTTGTTCTTTTTCTGTTTCGGCTAGCTTTTTTGTAGCTATTTTTTGATTGCCTACAGTAATAGTAGTATTGTCCTTTAACGAAAGCCAATCTTTACCTTGCAATAAAAGGGCGTAGGTGGCATCGGCAGTTTCAATAGTGCTTTCCCAACGATTTGTGCGTTTGTTTTTAAGTAAATTAATCTTTAATTCTTCAAGGTATTTTTTTGGTTGATTGGTTTCGGAAAACGTTTCAATCAAAAGCGCTTGTGTGCTAATTTCCGATTGATACCACCACCAGGAGTTGGTATTTTCTTTCCAATACATGCCGTTTTCTTTAGAATTTACTGCAGATTCAATTAATGCGGTTAAAATTTGCTGTGTTACTCGACTTTTTTCAAAACGATGTAATGTTAAGGCTATCAAACTTTTTTGATAAATGGAGCGCGATTGCCAAGTTGTTTTTTGAAAATCGAGGGCTTTCGTGATAATTGTTTTTACTTCTCCCTTTAAGGGGAAACGAGTCAGGAAAAAACTTCTGGCATAAGCCAAATGAAGCCACTGTACTTGTTTGTAAAAATTATCGGGGGTTTTATTATGCCTTAGGAACTCATTGTAATGATATAACAAATCACTGTCCAAAAAGCGAATCATATTTTTAACAATATTGTCCGTTTTGGTTTGCTGATTGGTAATTCCCAATTTTTCCAAATGACCTAATCCAGCTAAAATATGCCTGGTAATGTATGGATTTGATTGCCCACCATTAAACCAAGGGAATCCTCCGTCAGTATTTTGTAATTGACGTAATTTATTAATCGCCTTTTGTTGGTTTTGAGCTGTTTTTTTAAGGTTAAAAAGTGTTGCCAAACGTTGTTGCTGTTCGGTTTCAGACTTAGCATTTTGTAGCCAAGGACTTTCCGAAATTAAAATGCTTTTCAATTCTTCATTTTTTTCTAGCGGACTTTGTAAACTTCCTTTTTTTGCTTCCCAGCTTTTAAAAACAGCATTAATTTTTGGCTGGGAGTTTATAAGGTGACTTGCCACGGCGTTGGCATAAAGCCTGGAAAAAGTTTGCTCGCTACATTCATGCGGAAATTCCATTAAGTAGGGCAAGGATTTTATAGCCATCCAAGCAGGATTAGTGGTATATTCCAAGGTAATGGCATGTGGTTTTTGAGTATTGCTTAATGGGTCAAAATTTGCTAACTCGTAACTTTCAGTTTCGCCAGCACGCACCCAAATAGGAATACTTTCGGTTACCAGCATGCGGTTGGAAAGTACTGGAATCACATTTTGCTCTCCATCCGTAAACTGTCCTGCTTGTGCCACAATTTTATACTGAATGGCGGATAAATCCGAAGGAACAACAATTTTCCAGTCAACAAGTGCATTACCATGGCTATCAATTTTGAATTTTTTGGTAGTCCCTGTATGTTGCAACTGTAAATCTACATTTTTTTGATTGGTAGGATTGGACCATTCCAGCAGAGCAGTTCCTGAAATTGGTTTTTCAGTAAGATTGGTAATTTTTGCTGTAAAGCGCAAACTATCGCCCTCACGCACAAAGCGAGGCGCATTTGGAACAATACTCAATTCTTTTTGAGTGATGGTCTGCGCCGAAAGTTGACCAGTTTCTGCCTGTTGTGTATGCGCTAGCAAATTAAAATTCCAACGCGTTAAGGCTTCGGGGGAGGTAAATTCAAATTCAACATCCCCTTTTTTATTGGTGCGTAAATTAGGCAAAAAGAAAGCAGTTTCTTGTAAATTGGTTCGAGCTCGGATGTTTTTTAGGTCTTGGGTTTCTATAACGGGTGTTTTTGTATCAGGGTCTTGTTCTATTCCAGAATTATCTACAAGACTACCTTCCGCCGTTTCGTATTCTGCATCTATTTCTTTCAAAGCAATGCCTGAATCCATCATTTCTAAAGATTCATTTGCTAACATTTTCTGGCGAGGCATTCGGCTTACACCTCCAGTAAATTCATTCCAGTTTTGCTTGGCCTTAGTATTGATGATGACGTCACTTATGTTTATGTTGGGATCAGGTAAAAGTTTAATTTTAAGAAATTCATTTTCTTTTGTTACAACGAATTCTTTAGTAACAAAACCAATGAAAGAAATAACGAGGGTGTCACCTTTGTCTGCTCGAATACTAAATTTACCATCTAGATCAGAGTTGGTTCCTATTTCTGAGTTTTTTATAATAATATTGACAAAGGGCATTGGTAATTTATCATTATCAAGAATTACTCCTGATATATTAAATTCTTTTTTAATTTTTGTTGCGTATTTACTTTTCAACTCCCTCAAATACTTCCGGTAGTTCCATGAATTAATCACATTAAAATCAAAACCAAAAAGATTTAACTGTTCGTTTGGAATATTTGGATAGCGTAAATTTGGAATAGTTTCCCTAAAACTAATTGTATTGGTATTTAGTCGTTGCAATTCACTGGCTGCGTTTGGTTGCGGGATGTAGTGATAAAAACCGAAATTAGTATTCCAGGAATGGGTGCGAAATTGATCCAAGGAAGCATCGTACATTGTTGCCAAAACTTCAGCATTAAAAGCTTTTTTGTTTGAGCTTTCAACATTAAAACTCCAGGTTTCTTTAGCACCAGGACTTATTTTATCCGTAAAATGTTTTTTTGTAATGTTTAGTGTAGCTGGTTTTTTGCTTAAGTCAATTAGGTCTTTTGCGGTATAAAAATGATTAAAAATTTGATAGTGATACACTACGTTTAGTTGATTGTAGGTTAAGTTTTTAAAATTGATAGGAATGGATTTACTTCCTTTTTTTAATTCTATTTTTTGCTTCCAAATGGAAATGTCCCCATCAAAAACCTCTACAAAAGTAGTTAGATCGGGAACTGCGGTTTTCATGTCAATAACTAATTGGGAAGCTTTTTTTGAATTTATGCTAGCAGAGTGCGTAAATAGTTGTTTGTCGGCAGGAAAACGTTGATCAATATGCTCCAATGTAATTACCTTTTCGGTAGTTGTTTGTGTTTTGGTATTAGGATCTGTGCTTGTAATAACCAAAAGATACTTGCCCGAAGGCCAAAGTTTAAAATTGCTGACGCTTACTGTTTCTTCCGTTTTATTTGAGTACGAATGCTCAAAATAGCTTCGTCCTTTTTTCCAGTTTTTGGTGTCATTTTCGTTAGTGTACGGAATGTGTGGAAATTTCGCGGCAAATTCAGCTTGTTCCATAGTTTGAATATCAGGGGTGGCCCACGGACGAGCATTTAAAAATCGATTAGGAGCCTTTAATTTATACACCTTTAAAGAGCCATTGGTCAGTATGGGGTTGTCGTTAACATCGGTGGTATTAATTTTAAGCATGTTGGTTTTAAAGGATTTCCAAATAGCTTCGGTATTTATTGTTGCAACTAAATTTTTGTCCGCTACTTTTAGTGTAGTGGTCGCCTCCCTAGTTTCGCCGTTAAGGTCAATAACTTTGGCTTCAATAACGTACTTGTAAATTTTATCTGCAGTAATCACTTCATCTGTTTCTGCTTTAAATTGAATGGTAAAATCTCCTTTTTGGTTAGTATCTACTTCTCCAAATGCTATTTGCTTACTTTCATTATTTGCAGGCTGGCTCCACCAGTAATTGCGATATTGTTTGGTGCGAGAAATGGAATAATTTACAGTAGCATCGGTAATAGCAGTACCCAAAAATGCTTTGGCATTACCAATAATTTTGATGCTGTCCAGCGGTTTGTATATTTCGGTAGCGGGTAAAAAAGAGACCTCAAAAGTGGGGCGTTTATATTCTTCAACAGAAAAATACGCACTACCATTTTGATGATTTTTTTTGTTTTTAGGGGCTTCCAAGCGGGCTGAAATGGCAAAATTGCCCGTAATTCCAGTCTCAGGGAGTTTAAATTCACTGTGCACGGAGCCATATTCATTAGTTGTCAGGGTAGTTTCATGGACTTTTTCATTATTAGGGTTAGTGACTTCAATTGTAATTTTTTGATTAGCAATAACAGTACTTTTTTTATTGAGTTCGCTAATGGAAATGGCTTTAAAATACACAGGTTGCCCCGGACGGTAAATGGCTCGATCCAAAAAAAGTAATGTTTTAGAACGGTAGGCATTATGTTCATTATTATTGCTCACCGCTCTTCCGTAAGCATAATCTGTTAGCAGTAAAGTATCCTTTGTAGTGGAAATACTAATTTTTTGATTTTGGTAACTATTTTTTTTACGATGCACAAAATTACCCCATGCATCCGCTGTGTAATTGGTGGTTACTTTTTGATTTGTACGTCGATTAATTTCGGTTTCCACATTTATTTTAGCCCCAACTAAGGGTGCTCCTGTGTATCGGTTTACTATTTGATAACGATTGGCATCGGGAAGTACTGTTTTGTTTACGCCAATTTCAGTCACATCAATTTGGTGGTATTTATAACTGTCAGTTAAGGTATCCGTTTGTATTCGAAACACATAATTGCCTAGTGGAAGTTGCGGTACAGAAACCTCTGTGCTATAAGTATTGTAATCTTTCTTTTTGGGCAACGCGTAAGTTTTGGTAAAAAGCAGTTTACGTTTCGATAAGTAATCTTCCGTTAATGAATCTCGATTTTTATAGCCTAAATCATTCAATTTAAATGCCACTGGAACTCGATACGCATTTACGGTAATTTTTGAGCAATTGGTAAAAGTAATTTGTGCCAAATGAGGTTTGTTTGGTAGATACTTATCCTGCGTTAGCCAAATTATTTTTTTTGTAGTATTTGATTTTTTAAATTTTTAGCTTCAATAAGGGTTTGGGTATCTACATTTTGTGCTTCTACAGCAGTGACCAAATTTAAAGCAAGGGTGTTAAAGTCAGGATGTTTTAATTTACCATCAGCATTTTTTGCAAAAGCACTGTTTCGGTATGCTTTAGCTAGCGCTAGATTTATTTTTGCAATATCATTGGCTTTTTTAAATTCATAGGTTAAATTTTTTAAACTTTCTATATACAAAGACTCGGTTTCCGGACCAAGGTGATTTGCTTTCACAAACTGAAGCCTCTTTAAAGCAGCATTCACCCACGCAACGGTGCTTTTTTGTTGCGAATGAATTTTTTCAAGCTGTTGATAGGTTTCCAATGCTTTAAAAAGTAGGGAAGCATGATCTGTTGTGTTTAATTTACTTTTTATAAAATTGGAAGAAGTCGCAAAATACGATGATGAGGTAATCAAAAATTCATCCTTTGGTTTATTAATTCGATTACGAGGATTTTTATAAAATTTTAAGGCTTTGTGTGCAATAATGTCATAAGCAGTGGGTTTAAATTTTCGCGAGATTGGAACGGTAATCAATAATTCGCTAATACTAGTGGTGTTAATATTAGCCAAAGCCACGGCAGGCGTTAAAGCCTTGTTATACTGGGTACTTATTTCAGCTAAAAATGTGTTCAAGTCCCAAGTTTGAAAACTTTTGAGGTTGGCATCAACAGTTGCTGTACGGTCACTTATGCGCAAATAATTGTCATTTAAATAACTCTCCAAAAAATGCGCCTTATACATGTGTAGTAACTGTTTGTTGGGAAAGGAATGCTTTTCAATTGCAGTATTCAGCTCATTAAGGGTATTTATTTGCGATTTTTCATCAATAATTTGCATAAACTTCCAACGAAATAGCAACGATTTAAGCTGCTGTACATCATTTTTTTGATTCACTGCTTTTTGATGCAATTCGTTTACTTTTTTTAGCGCGGTAGTCACTTTACCTTCAATTTCAAGTTGTTCAATAGTTTGCCACATACTGGAGTAGTTTTTATTTTGTGCACTTAACGTAGAAGTGATGCTGACAATAAAACAAATAAAAAAAATAAGAAAGCGCGTCATAAGTTAGAATAGAATTCGTTATAAACTATACGGTTAAAGATACTAACTTTGGGATTACTTGTTGCAGTTTAGTGGAGTATAGAATTATTAACGTATTTTTATAAATGTTGAATTAATTATTTCATTTTTTAATTAATTCTTTTCAGGAAAGGAGTCCAAACACACCAACTAAAATGACCAATAATAAAATAGTTTATCAGGTAGATTCATTTACTTCAGAAGTTTTTAAAGGGAATCCGGCAGGAGTGGTATTTGCCGAAAACAATACTGATCCCAAATGGATGCAACAGTTAGCTATGGAAATGAATTTGTCCGAAACTGCTTTTGTAATGTCTAATGGTGAAAGTTATGATATTCGTTTTTTTACCCCAACTAATGAAATTGATTTGTGTGGGCATGCCACTTTAGCAAGTGCTCACCTTATGTATGAACTTGGAATAGCAGCTACACAAGAGCAAATTCAATTTAATGCAAAAGGAGGGGAATTGCAAGTTACTAAAGAGGCTGATGGTATAAAAATGAGGTTTCCTAAATATGCTATTGAGCAAGTAGCTGTACCTGAAAATTTTAATGCGCTAGTTGGTTTTGAACCCGTTGAATTTTTTAATTCAGGAGATTGGACGGTGGCTGTAGCCAAAAGCCAAAATGATATTGAAATTGCTGGTCCAATTTTTGATAAATTGCCTGTTAATGGATTAGGACATTTGTTAATAACAGCTGAATCGAATATTCCAGATATTGATTTTGTAGTGCGATGTTTTGCGCCGCAATCTGGGATTAATGAAGATCCTGTAACCGGTTCGGCACAATGTGCCTTAGTGCCCATTTGGCATATAAAAACAGGAAGAAAAGTATTTAATGCTTTGCAATTATCGCAACGAACTGGCCATTTAAAAGTAGGATTGATTGATGATATTGTTGAAATTAAGGGCAATGCCGTAACGGTATTCAAAGCCACTTTAAAGTAAATTTTGCATACAGAAACCAACTAATTTTAGACGTTTGAATTTTTAAAGTAAATCAAGTAATAATTTATGAAATTATTTTTTTTAGCAGTTTTTTTAGTTTGACAAAAATGATAGCATTTACACCAGAGTCATTGGAAAAAGGCATAGAGTTGTTCAATAAACACCAGTATAACGAAGCTCAGGAAGTTTTTGAAGCCTATTTAAGCGAGCATCCAAAAAACACCACAGCTATGGAGTATTTAGGGGATATTGCTTTTCAAAATAAAAAGTGGAGTTTAGCGGCTAGCTATTTTAAACCGTTGTTAACGGATGATGTTACCAATGCACGTTATCATTTTAAATACGCAGGCGCTATAGGAATGAAAGCAAAAAATAATAAATTGAGTGCCGTTTTTTTAATTGACGACATAAAAAAACATTTTATAAAAGCGGCTACCCTAGATACCTCGTATGAAGAACCCAGAATAGCTTTGGTGCAATTGTTTATGGAATTGCCATCAACTTTTGGCGGAAGCGTGACTAAAGCAACAAAATACGCTAAGGAATTATTGGTTTTAAATGCTATTGAGGGAGAAAAAGCCATGGCTTATATTCGGAAGAATAAATAGAAAATTGCCGTAAACCGCGTATATTTACTTCACAATTTTAACATATGCGCGTACATTTTATAGCAATTGGCGGAAGTGCCATGCACAATTTAGCCATTGCATTACACCAAAAAGGATATCACGTTACTGGGAGCGATGATGCTATTTTTGAGCCTTCAAAATCAAGGTTATCAAAATACAATTTATTACCAGAGTCAACAGGTTGGCAAGCAACAAAAATTACAACCAACTTGGATGCTGTTATCCTTGGGATGCATGCCAAAGCAGATAACCCAGAATTGTTAAAAGCGCAGGAATTGGGGGTAGCTATATATTCATATCCTGAGTATTTGTACGAACAATCAAAATTAAAATCCAGAGTAGTAATTGGTGGATCACACGGAAAAACAACTATCACCTCAATGATTTTACATGTGTTGCATTATCATAATAAAGAGGTGGATTATATGGTTGGCGCACAATTGGAAGGCTTTGAAACCATGGTACATTTAACTGAGGATAATGATTTTATGGTACTGGAGGGGGATGAGTATTTGTCATCGCCTATTGATTTACGCCCTAAATTTCATTTGTACAAACCCAATATTGCTTTGTTAAGTGGAATCGCCTGGGATCATATAAATGTGTTTAAAACCTTGGTAGATTATGAGGAGCAGTTCGAGATTTTTATCAATCAAATAACGCCAGGAGGAATTTTAATTTATAATGAAGAAGATGCAACGGTAAAGCGTTTAGTAGAAGCAAGCGAAAATCAAATTCGAAAAATACCTTATCGCACTCCTGAATATACAGTAAAGGATGGTGAAACTTTAATTGAAACCAATGAAGGATCACTTCCGTTAGAAATATTTGGAGCGCACAATTTGAGTAACTTGGCAGGAGCCAAATGGATTTGTCAAAATATGGCTATTGATGAAGATGATTTTTATGAAGCCATCGCTAGCTTTAAAGGGGCATCCAAAAGACTTGAAAAAATTGCCGAAGCTACCAATGCTGTGGCGTATAAGGATTTTGCCCACAGCCCTTCAAAGGTTTTGGCAACTACACAAGCGGTTAAAAATCAATTTCCAAATAGAAATCTTATTGCTTGCCTGGAGTTACATACTTACAGTAGTTTGAATGCGGAATTTTTAAAACAATATGAAGGCGCATTAAATGCAGCGGATGAAGCGGTTGTATTTTATTCGCCAGAAGCTTTAGCTATAAAGCAGATGAAACCCATTAGTGAACGGCAAATTAAAACGGCTTTTCAAAAGACAGATCTAAAAGTGTATACTGAGTCGAAAGCCTTTAAGGATTTTTTGTTTGCGCAAAAGTTCGACAATAAAACTTTATTGCTAATGAGTAGTGGGAATTATGGTGGTTTGGATTTTGATGCTGTAAAGGAGTTGTTTTAAATAATTAAAAGAAAATACTAATGGAAAAGTCTTTCGGCTACTGAGTAAACGATTAGTTTGGTGGGCACGGAAAAGGTATAAACGCTACAAAACCAGTATTAAGAAGGGGTATAAATGGTTAGCAACAGTACGGAAACAATACCCGACTTTGTTTTATCATTGGAACTTCTCTCAAATAAATTGTATTGCGTAGATTTGTACAACAAGAGCCGTGTGAAGGGAGACTTTCAAGCACGGTTCTGTGAGAGGCTTAGGGTGAAAATCCCTTTGCCTACTCGATTACAAGTCCGTTGTGGTGCATAAAAAATGACAAGTGAACTAAGAAATATAATTGATGAAAGCTATTCGGTTTTCAGTAAATACGATGTCACTATTCCTTTAGACATTTGTACAGAATGCTGTATGACACCTAATCAGGAAAGTGAATTAGCAGGTATGTCTGTAAATCAGATTCCGTTTGAACTTCTTTATGAATATAATACAGCCGCTAAAACAGATTTACCGAACATCGAAGAGTTCAAACATTTTCTCCCTCGATTTTTGGAGTTAACTGCAGAATTGAAGTTTTTACACCATTCTGCAGAGCTTATATTAAGTAGATTTGAGTACTATTCCATAGAAGAATGGACTGTAAAAGAAATTGAGATAATTCAGAATTATTCGAAGGAGTTATTTAAACATTTTCTTTCTATTTACCCTATTCCTGAACTCGAAAAAATTGATTCTATAATCATTATGCTTTACAAGGCTAAAGTTGATATGTTGGAAATATTAAGAGAATGGCGGACGGTTATAAATCGCTCCAGCTTATTACACTTAAGTGATTTGGTATGTGGAGGATTTAAGGGAGCAAATAACGATACTTTGTCAAGTGGATTCGCAGATGGTGTGATTTCTAAAATTGTATTCGATTGGTTAAACACAGACTATGGACTTGCAGACTTGAAGAATCAAATAGAGGAAATAATAATGGATCCAAAAGAACTCGGTGAATGGAAATTGAACGAACTAAACTGGACGTATGAAAAGTTAAATGAACTTGACTATAAAAGAAACAACTAAATAGACGACACCACAACACCATGTAAAAATGCATTAAAACGCATTTTACACAAAACGTTGTAAACAATTTGACAAAGCAGAAATCTGATGTCTAAAAAATTTATAATACTATTACCAATATTTACATTTCTTTATGGCTGTAATCGGTTGATAGAGGAACAACCAATATCAATATAGCCTCAGATAGAATGAGTTTAGTCGTCATTATTTTTTCCACAGCTATTTTGGGGCTATTAGCTTATTTCATTAAAAGAGGAAGTGTTACTTCTCGAAATATTTACGCGGTTCTCACCTCGATTGGTTTTTTAATGTTTCCTTTTGTAATCCCTGACACTTTTAGACTTAGTTTTATTGTAGGATTCTTTTCATTAGTACAATCAGTATTACAATTAATAGCACTTATACTGCTCTTTAAATCTGATTCAAGAACTTGGTATAAACAAAAGAAACTCGAAAAATAAAAAACACACAACACTTATAAACAGCAGCTTACATACGCTGCCTAATAGCTTCGTACAAAAATACACCCGCAGCAACCGAAACGTTTAACGAGCTAATTTCGCCAAACATAGGTAGTTTTGCCTTATGGTCAACAAGTTTTAAAATTCCAAGCGATACTCCCTTTCCTTCGGAACCCATAATAATAGCAGTAGGTAGCTTAAAATTTATTTGGTAAATACTATCTTCTGTTTTTTCAGTAGCAGCTACGGTTTGTATGCCGCAAGATTGAAATAAAAAAAGCGCATCTTTTAAATGGGCTACCTTGCAAATGGGTAAATTAAACACCGCTCCAGCGGAGGTTTTTACCGTATCAGCAGATACGGGCGCGGCACCAGTTTTTGCAATAACAATTCCATGGGCACCAACGCATTCGGCAGACCTTATGATGGCTCCAAAATTTCTGGCATCAGTAAGTTGGTCGAGTACTATAAATAATGGTGTTTCACCAGATTCTTGCGTGCGGATTACTAATTCTTCCAAATCGTAAAAATCAACAGGCGCAACAAAAGCAACTACACCTTGGTGATTTTTATGAGTAAGTTTGTTCAATTTTTCAACTGGTACGGTATTGGGAGTTATTTTATGTGTTCTCAGTAATTGAATTAATTCTTTGGATAAACTCCCTTGAAGTCCTTTCTGTAAAAAAATTTTATCAATAGTTTTTCCCGATTTTATTGCCTCCATTACTGCGTGGATACCGAAAAGTTGTGATTCGTTACTCATGTCGCAAAGGTAATATGTTAATTGTGAATTAGGAATTTTTTTTTAGTTGAGAGTTATCTGTTATCAGTTGAGGGGTTGGTTAAAGGTAGAAGCAAAAAAGCCTTAAAAAAATGCGGTTAAACTGAGGTTTACTTTGGAATTTCCAAATTCAAAAGGAATATCATCGCTGGTGCCATTGGCGTAGTTTAGTCTAAATAAACCAGCCTTTGTCAGCATCCCAAGTCCAACACCAAAGCTAGTCAGTTGATTTTGACCTATAGGTTCAGGATTAGTACTTGATTGCGGAGCTTGATTGTCAGTAAACGCAAAGTCAACAATACTGTGAGCGTAAATTGTTTCACTAAGCTGAAAACGATATTCTGTATTTAACACGTTAAAAATTGAAGCTCTTAAGCTATTTTCTTCAAAACCGCGGATGGATAAAATTCCGCCAAGTCGGAATAGTTCGTTAGTTAAAAAATTATTTGAATTAAAAAATTGAGCGTTATTAGCCACATAAATACTGTTGCGCCTATTTAATTGAAAAATATGACTGAATTGTAATCCAATTTTTAGCTGATTAGTAGTAATGTCTATTTGTGATCTGCTTCCAATTTCGGTATGGGCAATTACCTTTGTTTTTATCGGGAACAACAAACTGTTCTGTTTTTTTACGTATCTGGATTCTAAATGAAAAAAACTGGCGTCAAAGTCATCTGTAACAGTGCCTAAAATAAACTCATTTTCGTTTAAATCTGCAGATTCGTACTGCTTAAAACCTACTAAAGCTTCAATTTGAGGAGTAAACGCATAGTTTAGGCCAATTTTTTGTTCCGTAGTTGAAAACACATCCCTTTGTCTAAAAATGTGTAGTCCAGCTTCTACGCCAAGTGGCAATTTAAATAAATAAGGCAGTTTGGCCTGCACGGTAAATTGTTGTTGTTCTTCGGAATCACTCTTGTAAGTCAGGTTCACTTCCTCACCATAATTTAAATTATTTCTTAAACTTAAGTTTAAGTACCCGTCTAAAACCAAGTTTCCAGATTCCTCATCGGTTGAAAATCCTAAAAAGCCATCAAAATTATTAGCATTTTTCTTATTTATATAAACGTATAATTGAGTTGATGTAGGATTAAAAAGTACCTCGGCAGGCTTAATTGTACTCACAAATGGTAGGCTATTTAATTGTTGTACCTTTTCCTGAATTTTTTTATTTTGATACAAGCTGTTTTTTTTGATCCCTATGTAATGAGTTAAAAAACCACGAGGAAATTTAGGATATCCTTTAATTATAATACTGTCAAGTTGACGTTTTTCAATGCCTTCAAAATGTAAATCGGCATAAATAGTGTCGTTTTTTGTACTAATATTTTTGAGCTGTAGGCTATTAAAAGGATTTCCTTTATCGGAAAGCAAGGCATTCCAATATGCTAATTTCTGCTGTAAATCTGTAATGCTAATAATATTACTCTTTTTTAATCTAGCATTTTTTTTAATGCTATTTGGGAGTGTACTCCAATTTTTAAGGGCTACATAACTAGTAATATTTTCCTTAAAAAGCTGAGTTGTATAAGTAGTGTCGTTTTTAAAAACGGGCTTTTCAAAAAAAGCAGTCAAGTACCCTTGTTTGTGCAAGGTGTGGGTTAAGCTGTCAATATGCAATTGCAAGGACTTGTAATTTGAAAAACTTTTCAAATTTTCAATACTATCGCTGTTTTTAATTTGTAAGTATAATTTTTGCGGCGTTGTTTGACAAATTCCAGTTACGTATAATCCCAAAAAGCAACATAAAAAAACACAAAATGAAGATTTGGACAACGACATACGGCAAATTAATCTAAAACAATAATATTAAAAAGAACCCTACTGGCAAAAAATCATGACATAAGATTGCAAAGTGATAGGATTATATAAATAAAAAAAATCATTACTACTAATATATATGTAAGTAAAAGTAACAAGCTTAAAATTAGGGCGTGCCCACAAGGGTCGGGCTTTCCATTTCAATTCCTCACACTTCCTAACGTCAGGCTGTGGGATTTTCATTGCAATCCCTCACGCAAAAATGCAAATAAAATTCAAGGAGTTTCAGTCGAAAAAAGCATGTTGTGACTTTTAATTCAATTTATTAACCCAATTAAAGTAATAATATAAATAATAACAGTGATTTTATAGATATCTATTTTTTCTTGCCGAAGCAAAAAAAGCAAGATGTATTAATTAGTGAGCATGAGGTGCAAAAAAAATAAGATTGAAAAATAAAATAATTGAAAAAAACAAACAAAAATCAAGCGGTTTTTAAAATAAATACGTTATTATTTGAATTGCTGATAATTATTCATACTTTTGCAAGCCCTTAGAATAGGGATTAAATAAATTTAATAATTAGTGTAAAGCAATTATGCCAACAATTTCACAATTAGTACGAAAAGGTAGAGCCAAAATAACCAAGAAGAGTAAATCGGCTGCCTTAGATTCATGTCCACAAAGACGTGGCGTATGTACACGTGTTTACACCACTACACCAAAAAAACCAAACTCAGCAATGCGTAAAGTTGCCCGTGTTAGGTTAACAAATGGTAAGGAAGTAAATGCATACATAGGTGGCGAGGGACACAATCTTCAGGAGCACTCGATAGTATTGGTTAGAGGTGGAAGGGTAAAAGATTTGCCAGGAGTTAGATACCATATTGTTCGTGGAGCACTTGATACCGCTGGGGTAGCAGGAAGAACACAGCGTAGGTCTAAGTACGGAGCAAAGCGCCCTAAAAAGTAATTTAAAAGTTAAGCGTTGAAAGGTTGTTTGATTTGCAACCAAAAAACAAAAAACTAAAAAACTTAAAAACAAAACATGAGAAAAAGAAAGGCAAAAAAAAGACCGATACTTCCAGATCCTCGTTTTAATGATCAGTTAGTAACTCGTTTCGTAAACATGATGATGTGGGACGGAAAAAAGTCGGTAGCTTTCAAAATCTTTTATGATGCAATTGATATCGTAGAAGAAAAGAATAATGATGACGAAAAAACAGCTTTAGAAATTTGGAAAGAAGCGTTGTCAAACGTAATGCCACACGTTGAGGTTCGTAGCCGTCGTGTAGGTGGGGCAACATTTCAAATTCCAAACCCAATACGCCCAGATCGTAAAATTTCAACTGCAATGAAGTGGTTAATTCTTTTCGCTCGTAAGCGTAATGAAAAATCTATGGCATTAAAATTAGCTTCAGAAGTTTTAGCTGCTGCTAAAGAAGAAGGAGCTGCTGTTAAGAAAAGAGTGGATACGCACAAAATGGCCGAGGCAAACAAGGCATTCTCACACTTTAGATTCTAATCATATATAGAAATGGCAAGAGATTTAAAATTTACTAGAAACATTGGTATTGCAGCACACATTGATGCTGGAAAAACCACTACTACTGAGCGTATCCTTTACTATACAGGGGTAAGTCACAAAATTGGTGAAGTGCATGATGGTGCGGCAACAATGGACTGGATGGAGCAAGAGCAAGAGCGTGGTATCACGATTACCTCTGCTGCTACTACTTGTACTTGGAACTTCCCAACCGAAAATGGTAAATCATTAGCAGATACAAAAGGATATCATTTTAATATTATTGATACTCCTGGTCACGTGGACTTTACGGTGGAAGTAAACCGTTCACTACGTGTATTGGATGGTCTGGTATTCTTATTTAGTGCAGTTGATGGGGTGGAGCCTCAGTCTGAAACTAACTGGAGATTAGCAGATAACTACAAAGTACCTCGTATTGGTTTTGTGAATAAAATGGACCGTCAGGGGTCTAACTTTTTGGCAGTTTGTCAGCAAGTTAAAGACATGTTAAAGTCAAATGCAGTGCCAATTGTATTAAATATTGGTGATGAGGCTGACTTTAAAGGGGTGGTTGATTTGGTAAAAAACCGTGCTATCGTATGGCATGATGAAACACAAGGGTCAACTTTTGATATCGTTGATATTCCTGAAGATATGAAAGAGGAAGCTCGTAAATATCGTGCACTACTTATTGAAGAAGTGGCGAGTTACGATGAGAATCTTTTAGAGAAATTTATGGAAGATGAAGATTCTATTACAGAAGAAGAAGTACATGCTGCGCTTAGGGCTGCCGTAATGGATATGGCAATCATTCCAATGATTTGTGGATCGGCATTTAAAAATAAAGGAGTGCAGTTCTTGTTAGATGCTGTATGTCGTTACTTGCCTTCTCCTACCGATAAAGAAGGTATTAGGGGTATTGATCCTAAGACTGATGAGGAAGTATTGCGTAAGCCAGATGTTAAGGAGCCATTTTCGGCGCTAGCATTTAAAATTGCTACTGATCCTTTCGTAGGTCGTTTAGCATTCTTCCGTGCATATTCTGGTCGTTTGGATGCAGGTTCATATATCTTAAATAACCGTTCAGGTAAAAAAGAGCGTATTTCTCGTATTTACCAAATGCACTCTAATAAGCAAAATGCTATCGATTTTATTGAAGCAGGAGATATTGGAGCGGCAGTAGGATTTAAAGATATTAAGACTGGTGACACCATGTCCGATGAAAAAAATCCAATTGTTTTGGAATCTATGGACTTCCCTGATCCAGTAATTGGTATTGCGGTGGAGCCTAAGACAAAAGCAGATGTGGATAAAATGGGTATGGCTTTAGCAAAATTATCTGAAGAGGATCCAACATTTACAGCACGTACTGATGAAGCTTCAGGACAAACAATTATATCTGGAATGGGTGAGCTTCACTTGGATATTATTGTGGACCGTTTAAAGCGTGAGTTTAAAGTTGAAGTAAATCAAGGTCAACCTCAGGTGGAATATAAAGAAGCTATTACTCAGGTTGCTGAGCACAGAGAAGTGTATAAAAAGCAATCAGGTGGTCGTGGTAAATTCGCAGATATCGTATTTACATTAGAGCCAGCTGAAGAAGGAAAAGTAGGTTTAGAATTTATTTCTAACATTAAAGGTGGTAACGTACCTAAGGAATTTGTTCCTTCTGTTGAAAAAGGTTTCAAAATGGCAATGGTTGCAGGTCCTTTAGCGGGATATGAAGTTGATGCTATGAAGGTAACTTTAACTGATGGATCATACCATGATGTGGATTCGGATCAATTATCATTCGAATTGGCAGCTAAATTAGGATTTAAAAATGCTGCAAAAGCTGCAAAAGCAGTTATCATGGAGCCTATAATGAAATTGGAGGTAATTACTCCTGAAGAAAATATGGGTGATATTGTTGGTGACTTGAACCGTCGTAGAGGTCAAGTAAGTGATATGGGAGATAGAGCGGGTGCTAAAACTGTAAAAGCTACAGTGCCACTTTCTGAAATGTTTGGTTATGTAACTACATTAAGAACATTATCTTCAGGTAGAGCAACATCTACAATGGAATTTTCACATTATGCTGAAACTCCGTCGAACATTTCGGAAGAAGTGATCAAAGCGGCTAAAGGAGAACAAGCTTAAAATCTACTAAAATGAGTCAAAAAATTAGAATTAAATTAAAATCTTACGATCACAATTTAGTAGATAAATCTGCTGAAAAGATCGTAAAAACAGTAAAAAGTACTGGTGCAGTTGTAACGGGACCTATTCCATTACCAACGCACAAAAAAATATTCACTGTTTTACGTTCGCCACACGTAAACAAAAAATCACGTGAGCAGTTTCAATTAAGTTCTTACAAAAGGTTACTTGATATATACAGTTCATCTTCAAAAACAATTGATGCTTTAATGAAGCTTGAATTGCCAAGTGGAGTTGAGGTTGAAATTAAAGTGTGATATTTTTTTATCAGTCTTAATAATACTAAAAGTCATTCGGAAAATTTTCTGAATGGCTTTTTTTATATGTCTAAGTGAATAGCAGTGCCGATTTAAATATAAGAGTTAATGTCAAAAGCGATATAGTGACATCGGTGGTGGTTAGTGTTTGTGTTTGGATTCTGAAAAAACAAGTAATTTACTTTTTTACAAATAATTAGCTATCATAGCTTGTTTATTTGAAAATTATTTGTACTTTTGCAATCCAAAATTCTCATAGATTATGAGAATTACATGTCCTTTACGCTGCGGGCGGGGGAAAAACGGTAAAAAAATACATTCAAGGTCGGAGGTATTTTCGGCCTTGAATTTTTTTAAATAAATAGTAATAATTAAATAAGTAAAAATGTCTGGGTTAATTGGTAAAAAAATTGGCATGACTAGCATCTTTGACGAGAGTGGGAAAAATATTCCGTGTACTGTTTTAGAAGTTGGGCCATGTGTAGTTACCCAAGTCAGAACTGAGGATGTTGACGGCTATAATGCTGTGCAATTAGGTTTCGATGACAAGGCTGATAAAAATGCTAGTAAAGCGGCTCAAGGTCACTTTAAAAAAGCTGGTACTACTGTCAAGCGTAAAGTTGTCGAATTTCAAGGTTTTGAGGAGGAGTACAAGTTAGGTGATGTAATCACCGTGGAGCATTTTGTTGAAGGTGAATTTGTGGATGTATCTGCAACTTCAAAAGGTAAAGGTTTTCAGGGAGTTGTTAAGCGTCACGGATTTGGTGGTGTTGGACAAGCAACTCACGGTCAGCACAACCGATTAAGAGCTCCAGGTTCTATTGGTGCTGCTTCATATCCTGCACGTGTATTTAAAGGTATGCGAATGGCAGGTCAAATGGGTAGCGAAAAAGTAAAAGTTCAAAACTTACGTGTTTTAAAAGTAGTTTCAGATAAGAATTTACTTGTGATCAAAGGATGTGTTCCTGGTCATAAAAACGCATATGTAACTATTCAGAAATAATGAAAGTAGCAGTTTTAGATATCAACGGAAAAGAAACAGGTAGAGAGGCAAACCTTTCTGATGCTGTTTTTGCTATTGAGCCAAATGATCATGCTGTGTACTTAGATGTAAAGCAATACTTGGCAAACCAACGCCAAGGAACGCACAAGGCTAAAGAAAGAGCTGAGATTACTGGTAGTACAAGAAAGATAAAAAAACAAAAAGGAACTGGTACAGCTCGTGCGGGTAGTATCAAATCTGGTGTTTTTAAAGGTGGTGGTCGAATTTTTGGGCCAAGACCAAGAAATTATTCTTTTAAATTAAATAAAGGGGTGAAGCGTTTAGCGCGTAAGTCAGCTTTAAGTTTAAAAGTACAAGAAAGTTCTTTAACGGTACTTGAGGATTTCAATTTTGAAGAAATTAAAACGAAAAACTTTGTAAACGTATTAAAGTCTTTAGGCTTGGATGCTAAAAAGTCATTATTCGTTTTAGGTGCAGCAAACGAAAATGTGTACTTATCTTCAAGAAATCTAAAAAATACTGAAGTTGTTTTAGCTTCAGAATTGAGTACTTACAAAATATTACATGCTAATAATGTAGTATTGTTGGAGGGTTCTTTAGAAGGAATTGAAACGAATTTAAGTAAATAGAGCACACGATGAGTATCTTAATTAAACCTATTATTACAGAAAAAGCTACTGCTGCAAGTGAGTTAAGAAACTGCTTCAGTTTTGTAGTAAATAAGAAGGCGAACAAGGTGGAAATCAAAAAAGCGGTGGAAGCTGCTTATGGTGTTTCTGTAGATAAAGTTCGAACAATAAACGTCCGCCCGGATCGCAATACACGTTATACAAAAACAGGTATTGTAACTGGTAAAACAAATGCTTATAAAAAAGCAATTGTACAGGTGGCGGAAGGTGATACAATTGATTTATACAGTAATCTTTAAGACTAAAAAATGTCAGTAAGAAAATTAAAACCAATCACCCCAGGACAGCGATTTAGAGTAGTAAATGGGTTTGACGCCATTACTACTGATAAGCCGGAGAAGAGTTTATTAGCTCCGAAAAAACGTACTGGAGGTCGAAACAGTCAAGGTAAAATGACCATGCGCTACAAAGGTGGTGGTCATAAAAGGCGTTACCGTATTATGGATTTCAAACGTGACAAGCACGGTGTGCCTGCAACGGTGGCTTCTATCCAATACGATCCAAACAGAACTGCATTTATTGCGCTTTTAAACTACCAAGATGGTGAAAAGCGTTATGTAATTGCTCAAAATGGATTACAGGTAGGGCAAAACATAGTTTCAGGTGCTGATGTGGCTCCAGAAATTGGAAATGCAATGCCTTTAAGTGCTATTCCATTAGGTACAATTATTTCTTGTATTGAACTTCATCCAGGTCAGGGAGCTGTTATGGCTCGTAGTGCTGGTTCTTTTGCGCAATTAATGGCAAGGGATGGTAAGTTTGCTACGGTAAAACTACCTTCTGGTGAAGTAAGATTAATTCTAGTTACTTGTTTAGCAACAATTGGGGCTGTATCTAACAGTGATCATCAATTGTTAGTAGGGGGTAAAGCGGGTAGAACGCGTTGGTTAGGTCGTAGACCAAGAACAAGACCAGTAGCTATGAACCCGATTGATCATCCAATGGGTGGTGGTGAAGGACGTTCGTCCGGAGGTCACCCTCGTTCAAGAAAGGGCTTACCTGCTAAAGGATTCAGAACCCGTTCTAAAACGAAAGCAAGTAATAAGTATATTGTAGAACGTAGAAAGAAATAAGATATGGCTCGTTCATTAAAAAAAGGACCTTACATTCACTATAAGTTAGAGAAAAAGGTCGCGGCAAACGTAGAGGCAAACAAAAAAACAGTGATTAAAACTTGGTCAAGAGCATCAATGATTAGTCCTGATTTTGTAGGTCAAACAATTGCTGTACACAATGGTCGTCAGTTTGTTCCTGTTTATGTAACTGAGAACATGGTAGGTCACAAATTAGGAGAATTTTCACCAACACGTTCTTATAGGGGGCATGGTGCTGATAAGAAAAATAAAGGTAAAAGATAAGTAAGCTATGGGAGTTCGTAAAAAACAAATGGCTGACAGGATTAAGGAAGAGAAAAAGCAAATTGCTTTTGCTAAACTTAATAACTGTCCTACTTCGCCAAGAAAAATGCGCTTAGTAGCGGATTTAGTACGTGGTAAAAAAGTGGAAAATGCACTACAGATACTTAGATTTAGTCCTAAAGAAGCATCACGTCGTTTAGAAAAATTGTTATTGTCAGCTTTGGCAAATTGGCAAGCTAAAAACGAAGATGCAAGCATTGAAGATGCTGATCTTATTGTTTCTGAAATACGTGTTGATGGTGGAGCAATGTTAAAAAGATTGCGTCCAGCTCCACAAGGAAGAGCACACAGAATTAGAAAGCGTTCTAACCACGTTACTATTGTAGTTGGATCAAATAATAATACACAAAGCTAAGATAAAGATATGGGACAAAAGACAAATCCAATCGGAAATCGCCTTGGTATCATCAGAGGATGGGAATCTAACTGGTACGGAGGTAATGACTATGGAGATAAACTTGCTGAAGATGATAAAATCAGAAAGTATATCCATGCACGTTTATCAAAAGCTAGTGTATCGAGAGTAATTATTGAGCGTACGCTTAAGCTTGTAACCGTTACTATCACTACAGCACGTCCAGGTATCATTATTGGTAAAGGGGGTCAAGAGGTAGACAAGTTAAAAGAAGAGCTTAAAAAAATTACAAGTAAAGAGGTTCAGTTGAACATCTTCGAAATTAAAAGGCCTGAACTTGATGCATTTTTAGTAGGTTCAAGTATTGCGCGTCAAATTGAGAATCGTATCTCTTACCGTCGTGCAATAAAAATGGCAATTGCGGCTGCAATGCGTATGAATGCTGAAGGTATTAAGGTATTAATTTCTGGACGTTTGAATGGTGCTGAAATGGCACGTTCAGAGTCGTACAAGGACGGTCGTATTCCGTTGTCTACATTCAGAGCTGATATTGACTATGCATTAGTTGAGGCGCATACTACTTACGGTAGAATGGGCATCAAAGTATGGATCATGAAAGGTGAAGTATATGGTAAAAGGGAGCTTTCTCCTTTGGTAGGTTTATCAAAGAAGCAAGGTAAATCAGACCGAGGACAAGGAAGAGGTGGAAACAATAAACCACGTCGTAGAAAGTAATTTTATAAAGAAATTTTAGACAATGTTACAGCCTAAAAGAACAAAATTCCGTAAACAACAAAAAGGACGTATGAAAGGTTTTGCTCAACGTGGGCATACACTATCAAACGGTACTTTCGGAATCAAATCGTTGGATTCAAATTTTGTAACTGCAAGACAAATAGAAGCTGCGCGTATTGCTGCTACTCGTTATATGAAAAGAGAAGGTTCGTTATGGATTATGATTTTTCCAGACAAACCAATTACAAAAAAGCCTCTTGAAGTACGTATGGGTAAGGGTAAAGGTGCTGTTGAATATTGGGCTGCAGTTGTTAAACCAGGAAGAATTTTATTTGAAATTGCTGGAGTGCCATTTGACACTGCAAAGGAAGCTTTGCGTTTAGCAGCTCAAAAATTACCTGTAAAAACTAAGTTTATCGTAGCTAGAGATTATCAAGCTTAATATTTGAATTATGAAACAATCAGAAATTAAAGGTCTGTCTGTGGCTGAATTACAAGAAGAACTTGGTAAATCAAAACAAGCGTATTCTGAATTAAAAATGGCTCACGCACTTTCTCCATTAGAGAATCCATTACAAATCCGTAATGCAAGAAAATCTATTGCAAGATTGTCAACTGAGTTAACTAAACGTGAATTAAACGCTTAATTCTGCTGAAAAGATGGAAAAAAGAAATTTAAGAAAAGAACGTATCGGTGTGGTTACTAGTAACAAAATGGAGAAATCTATTGTTGTTTCTGAAGTAAAAAAAGTAAAACACCCTATGTACGGAAAGTTCGTGTTAAAAACTAAAAAATACGTTGCGCACGACGAAACAAATGACTGTAACATAGGCGATACTGTAAGGATTATGGAAACACGTCCTTTAAGTAAGTCAAAATGTTGGAGATTAGTTGAAGTAATAGAAAGAGCGAAGTAACATGGTACAACAAGAGTCTAGATTAAGAGTAGCTGATAATACAGGTGGTAAGGAAGTCCTTACAATACGTGTATTGGGTGGTACGAAAAAAAGATACGCCTCTGTAGGTGACAAGATCGTTGTCAGCATTAAAGAGGCTGCTCCAAACGGAAGCGTTAAAAAAGGAGCGGTTTCAACTGCAGTTGTAGTTCGTACCAAAAAAGAAGTGCGTAGAGCCGATGGATCGTATATCCGTTTCGATGATAATGCTTGTGTCCTTTTAGGTGCAAACGGCGAAATGAGAGGTACACGTGTATTTGGTCCTGTTGCAAGAGAGCTTCGTGACAAACAGTTCATGAAGATTGTTTCACTGGCACCTGAAGTGCTTTAATCATTTATAAAATGGCAAAATTAAAGATCAAAACAGGCGACTTGGTAAAAGTAGTAGCCGGTGATGACAAAGGTCAGGAAGGAAAAGTACAAAAGGTATTTATTGAAAAAAACAAGGCTATCGTTGAAGGTGTAAACCTAGTTTCAAAACACAATAAGCCTAGTGCTGCTAACCCTCAGGGAGGAATTGTAAAAAAGGAAGCGCCAATTCATATTTCGAATTTAGCTTTGGTTGATCCTAAATCTGGTGATGCTACACGTGTAGGTTACCGTATTGAAGGAGACAAAAAAGTGCGTTTTTCTAAAAAATCTAATGAAGTAATATAGTTATGTCTTATACAGTTAGACTTAAGGAAGAGTATAAGGATCGAGTGATCGCTGCTCTTAAAGAAGAATACAGCTATGGTAACATCATGCAAGTGCCAAAACTTGTAAAAATAGTTTTGAGTAGAGGTGTTGGTGGTGCTGTTGCAGACAAAAAATTGATTGATTACGCAGTAGATGAATTTACAACTATCACGGGTCAAAAAGCAGTATCTACCATTTCTAAAAAAGATGTTGCATCTTTTAAATTAAGAAAAGGTATGCCTATAGGAGCTAAAGTAACTTTACGTGGGGATCGTATGTACGAATTCTTAGATCGTTTAGTCACTGTGGCTTTACCACGTGTGCGTGATTTTCAAGGAATTAAAGCTACTGGTTTTGATGGAAGAGGAAATTATTCTATGGGTGTTACAGAGCAAATTATCTTTCCAGAAATTGATATCGATAAGGTAAATAAAATTTCGGGATTAGATATAACCTTCGTAACTTCCGCGCCAACAGATAGCGAAGCTAAATCATTATTAACTCAATTAGGGTTACCTTTTAAAAAGAATTAATTATGGCTAAAGAATCAATGAAAGCCCGTGAGGTAAAAAGAGCAAAAACGGTTGCTAAATATGCTGAAAAAAGAAAAGCTTTGAAAGAAGCTGGTGATTATGAAGCATTGCAAAAGTTACCTAAAAATGCTTCTCCAATTCGTCAGCATAACCGTTGTAAATTAACGGGAAGACCAAAAGGGTATATGCGTCAGTTTGGAATCTCTCGTGTAACATTCCGTGAAATGGCAAACCAAGGATTAATCCCTGGGGTAACCAAAGCAAGTTGGTAAATACTATTAATTGGTAAAAGGTTTGGCTATTGTCGAAAACCATTACCGCAAATAACTATAAATGAATACAGATCCTATTGCAGATTTTTTAACTAGAATCAGAAATGCAAATGCAGCAAAACACAGAGTTGTTGAAATTCCTGCTTCAAAAGTTAAAAAAGAGATCACTAAAATATTATTCGATCAAGGATATATTTTAAGTTACAAATTCGAAGATACAACCGCTCAAGGAAGTATTAAGATTGCATTAAAGTACAATAAGTTCACTAAAGAACCTGTAATTCAGGAATTACAGCGTATTAGTAAGCCAGGTTTACGTAAGTATGCCGGTTCAAGTGAAATTCCACGTATATTAAATGGTTTAGGGATTGCTATCGTTTCTACTTCTCACGGTGTAATGACAGGTAAGCAAGCTAAACGAGATAATGTTGGAGGTGAGGTACTTTGTTACGTTTATTAACAGTAAAAAGACACAGAAATGTCAAGAATAGGAAAAAATCCAGTAACTATACCGTCTGGTGTCACAGTTGATGTGAAAGGGAATAACGTTACTGTTAAAGGAAAATTAGGAGAGTTGTCTCAAGAAATTGGAGATATCTCTGCTGTTGTTGAAGGTGATACAATCACTTTGGATAGACCATCTGAAGGAAAAGCACATAAAGCTCAACACGGTTTATATCGTGCATTACTTGCTAATATGGTTCAGGGTGTATCCGAAGGATTTACAAAAGAGTTGGAATTGGTTGGTGTAGGTTACAGAGCATCAAACCAAGGACAAAAGCTTGACTTAGCTTTAGGTTTTTCTCACAATATTGTGATTGATTTAGCACCAGAAATTAAAGTTGAAACAATTTCTGAAAAAGGTAAAAATCCAATTATCAAGCTGTCATCTTTTGATAAGCAGTTAGTAGGTGAAGTTGCTGCTAAAATTAGATCATTCCGTAAGCCTGAACCTTATAAAGGAAAGGGAATTAAGTTTGTAGGTGAAGAATTAAGAAGAAAAGCAGGTAAATCTGCATAATAACTAAGTTATGGCATTCTCAAAAGAATCAAGAAGATTAAAGATAAGAAAGCGTATACGTGGTGCCGTTAGTGGTACGGCGGAACGTCCTAGACTTTCAGTTTATAGAAGTAACAAAGAGATATATGCTCAAATTGTTAATGATGTAGATGGAAATACATTAGTAGCAGCTTCATCACGTGATAAAGCAATTGCTGATGCCACAGGAACCAAAATTGAAATTGCAAATCTAGTAGGAAAAGCAATCGCTGAAAAGGCTGTTAAAGCTGGAGTAGAAGTTGTTGCTTTTGATAGAGGTGGTTACCTTTACCACGGTAGAATAAAATCATTAGCTGAAGGAGCTAGAGAAGCAGGACTTAAATTCTAAGAAAGATGTATCAAAAATATAAAAACGCAGAATTAGTAAAGCCTAGTGGTCTTGATTTAAAAGATCGATTAGTAGGTGTTCAACGTGTTACTAAAGTAACAAAGGGTGGACGTGCTTTTGGATTTTCGGCTATCGTTGTAGTTGGTGATGAAAATGGTGTTGTTGGTCATGGTTTAGGAAAATCAAAGGAAGTTGCTGAAGCTATTGCAAAAGCAGTAGAGGATGCAAAAAAGAATTTGGTACGTATCCCATTAAATAAAGGAACACTGCCTCATGAGCAAAAAGGGAAATATGGTGGTGCCAGAGTGTTGTTATTACCTGCCGCAAAAGGTACAGGGGTAATAGCAGGTGGAGCTATCCGTGCGGTATTGGAAGCAGTTGGTGTACATGATGTAATGTCAAAAAACCAAGGATCTTCAAACCCACATAACGTGGTTAAGGCAACATTTGATGCTTTATTGCGTTTACGTTCTGCTCAGCAAGTAGCAACGCAAAGAGGAATATCATTAGATAAAGTGTTTAACGGTTAATATAAAATTATGGCGACAATAAAAGTAACTAAGGTGAAAAGTGCTATAAACCGTACAGCGAACCAAAAAAGAATTTTAGAGTCTTTAGGGCTTAAAACAATTGGTCAAACTGTAGAGCACACTGATAGTCCAAGCATACTTGGAATGATAAATAAAGTGCAACATTTAGTTTCTGTTGAAACGATTTAAAACGAATAAAGATGAATTTAAGTAACTTAAAGCCTGCTTCGGGCTCAGTTAAAAGTCAGGGAAAGCGTTTAGGTCGTGGACAAGGTTCTGGTAAAAGTGGTACCGCTGCACGTGGACACAAAGGAGCTAAGTCTCGTTCTGGTTATTCCAGAAAAATAGGTTTTGAAGGTGGTCAAATGCCATTGCAAAGACGTGTACCTAAGTTTGGTTTTACAAACATTAACAGAAAAGAATATCAAGGTGTAAATTTAGATACATTACAGGCATATGTTGATGCGGGTAAGTTTTCTGATACGGTTGATTTTGATGCACTAGTGGCAGCAAGATTAGCCGGCAAAAACGAATTAGTAAAGATACTAGGAAGAGGAGAGTTAAAAGCTAAGTTGAAAGTATCAGCTCATAAATTTACTGCTTCTGCCAAGCAAGCAATTGAAGCAGCGGGTGGAGAAGCAATAACTCTTTAATAACAACTTTATGAAGTTTATTGAAACTATTAAGAATATCTGGAAAATAGATGAGTTACGTAACCGTATTGGTTTAACTCTTGGTTTATTGCTAGTGTATCGTTTTGGTGCACAAGTAGTGCTCCCAGGTATCGATGCTGCTCAATTAGCACAATTAGGAACACAAACACAAGATGGTTTGTTGGGACTGCTCAATGCCTTTACAGGAGGAGCGTTTGCTAATGCATCGGTTTTTGCGTTAGGTATTATGCCTTATATTTCAGCATCGATTGTTGTTCAGTTAATGGGAATAGCTATTCCTTATTTACAAAAACTACAAAAAGAAGGTGAAAGTGGACGTAAAAAAATTAATCAGATTACGCGTTGGTTAACAATTGGTATTACTTTGGTTCAAGGGCCAAGTTATATTTATAATCTGTTTAACACATTGCCAGAGTCTGCATTTGTAATGGGTAATTCAGTTGCCTTTATAGCTTCTTCGGTAATTATTATTACAACAGGTTGTATTTTTGCAATGTGGTTGGGTGAACGTATCACAGAAAAAGGTATTGGTAATGGTATTTCACTTTTAATTATGGTGGGTATTATTGCTACACTGCCTCAGGTATTTATCCAAAACTTAATTTCTCGCGTAAGCGGTGAAGAAGGTGGTGGATTGATAATGGTTTTAATTGAACTTGTAATATGGTTTGTCATTATTTTGGCTTCTATATTGTTAGTAATGGCTGTACGTCAAGTGCCTGTGCAATACGCACGTAGAACTGCTGATGGAGGTTATGAAAAAAATATATTTGGTTCACGCCAGTATATCCCTTTAAAGCTAAATGCGTCGGGTGTAATGCCAATTATATTTGCACAAGCAATTATGTTTGTGCCAGCAGCAGTGGCAGGTTTGTCTCAAACTGAAACTGCTCAAGGGATTACTGCTGCTTTTAGCAATATATTCGGTTTTTGGTATAATTTGGTGTTTGGTTTGTTAATCATAGTATTTACGTACTTTTACACCGCAATTACAGTGCCTACAAATAAAATGGCGGATGATCTTAAAAGAAGTGGCGGTTTTGTACCTGGTTTTAGGCCAGGAACGGAAACTTCTGAATACTTGGATAAGATTATGTCTCAAATTACATTTCCAGGGTCAATTTTTCTTGCACTTATAGCTATTTTTCCTGCTATTGCAGTGAGTTTGTTGGGTGTTCAGCAAGGTTGGGCTTTATTTTTTGGAGGAACTTCGTTATTGATTATGGTAGGTGTTGCAATAGACACGGTACAACAGGTAAATTCTTATTTGTTAAACCGTCATTATGATGGCTTGATGAAAACAGGTAGTAAAAGAAAAGCGGTAGCTTAATTTAGTACAGTGTAGTCAGTATAAAGTACAAAGAAATTTTACTGACAACTGACAACTTTAAACTGATAACTAAAAAGAATGGCAAAACAACCAGCAATTGAACAAGACGGAAGCATAATTGAAGCATTATCAAATGCAATGTTCCGTGTTGAATTAGAAAACGGTCACGTAGTGACCGCTCATATCTCAGGGAAAATGCGTATGCATTACATTAAATTGCTTCCTGGGGATAAAGTTAAATTAGAAATGAGTCCTTACGACTTATCGAAGGCAAGAATAACCTATAGATACTAATTATGAAAGTTAGAGCATCATTAAAGAAAAGAAGTGCTGACTGCAAGATTGTACGCAGAAAAGGACGTCTTTACGTAATTAATAAAAAGAATCCTAGATTTAAACAAAGACAAGGGTAATTATGGCAAGAATTGCAGGGGTAGATATACCTAAACAAAAGCGAGGAGTTATAGCATTAACCTATATCTTCGGAATTGGAAGTAGTAGAGCGAAAGAAATTTTAGCAACAGCTAAAGTGGATGAAGATATCAAAGTTTCTGACTGGAATGATGATCAAATCGGAGCTATTCGTGAAGCCGTTAGTCAATACACTATTGAAGGGGAGTTGCGTTCTGAAACTCAATTGAACATTAAGCGTTTAATGGATATCGGATGTTACAGAGGAATTCGTCATAGAGCTGGTTTGCCTTTAAGAGGTCAGCGTACTAAGAATAACTCTAGAACTAGAAAAGGTAAAAGAAAAACGGTTGCTAACAAGAAAAAAGTAACTAAATAATAATTAGAAATTGTATTGGTGCCAATGCTTAGTGCGTTAATTTCAATACTTATTTCTAAATAACAAAAGTATGGCAAAGTCGACTACAAAAAAACGTAAGGTAATTGTGGAAGCAGTAGGTGAAGCTCATGTAACTGCCTCATTCAATAACATTATTGTTTCTTTAACAAATAAAAAAGGTGACGTGATTTCATGGTCATCTGCTGGTAAAATGGGATTCAGAGGTTCTAAAAAAAACACTCCTTATGCAGCACAATTGGCTGCTGAAGATGCTGCAAAAGTAGCTTCGGAAGCAGGATTGAAAAAAGTAAAAGTTTATGTGAAAGGTCCAGGAAATGGGCGTGAATCTGCAATTAGAACTTTACATAATTCAGGAATTGAAGTATCGGAAATCATTGATGTTACTCCTATGCCACACAATGGTTGTCGTCCACCAAAAAGACGAAGAGTCTAATTAACTTTAATTTATTATCTTTGGGGCTTTTGTTTATCGAAGGAAAGTGACCTTAATTCATAAACACCCAATTAATTTTTAATCTATTTTTATAGTAATGGCAAGATATACTGGTCCAAAAACTAAAATTGCCCGAAAATTCGGACAAGCTATTTTCGGAGACGATAAGTCGTTTGAAAAAAGAAATTATCCTCCAGGACAACACGGTAACAACCGTAGAAGAGGAAAGAAAAGTGAATATGCTATTCAATTAATGGAAAAGCAAAAAGCTAAGTATACTTATGGAATTTTAGAAAAACAATTCCGTAATATGTTCGATAAAGCAACACGAGCTACTGGAATTACGGGTGAAGTATTACTTCAATTATGTGAATCTCGTTTAGATAATGTAGCGTACAGAATGGGATTATCCCCATCTCGTAGTGGTGCTCGTCAATTGGTTTCTCACCGCCATATTACTGTTAATGGTGATATAGTGAATATACCTTCTTACCAAGTAAAACCAGGTGATGTAGTTGGTGTAAGAGAAAAATCTAAATCTTTAGAGGTAATCAATAATTCTTTATCTGCAAGTAGTGTGGTTTATGAGTGGATTACATGGAATAGCGCCACTAAAGAGGGTACTTTTGTATCCGTACCACAACGTATTCAGATTCCTGAAACGATTAATGAGCAGTTCATCGTCGAGCTTTACTCAAAATAATAACATTTATCATATTGGTATTTAGCCAAAGGGTTTTTTGCTTTTCTTCATGCATACAAACCGCGCAACTAAATAACAATTAAAACGAAGAAATATGGCAATATTAAATTTTCAGAAGCCTGACAAGGTGATTATGATTGATTCTACTGAATTTGAAGGTAAATTTGAATTCAGACCTTTGGAGCCAGGATACGGTTTAACCATTGGGAATGCTTTGCGTAGAGTATTGCTTTCTTCATTAGAAGGTTTTGCAATTACATCTATTAGAATAGAAGGTGTTGATCATGAGTTTTCAACTCTAGCAGGTGTTGTTGAAGATGTCACAGAAATCATTTTGAACCTGAAACAAGTACGTTTTAAACGTCAGATTGATGATGTTGATAATGAAACAGTATCTATTTCTGTTTCAGGACAAGATCAATTGACTGCAGGAGACTTCCAAAAGTTTGTATCTGGTTTTCAAATTTTAAATCCTGATTTAGTAATTTGTAACCTTGACAAATCTGTAAGTTTCGATATGGAAATTGCAATTGAAAAGGGAAGAGGATACGTGCCAGCTGAAGAAAATAAAAAAGCTAACGTTCCCGTTGGAACTATATTTACTGATTCTATTTACACACCAATTAAAAATGTGAAGTATAGCATTGAAAATTACCGTGTAGAGCAGAAGACAGATTATGAAAAATTAGTTTTCGAAATTGTTTCAGATGGATCAATTCATCCTAAAGATGCTTTAACAGAAGCTGCAAAAATTCTAATTCATCATTTCATGCTATTCTCTGATGAGCGTATTACGCTTGAGGCAGATGAAATAGCGCAAACTGAAACTTATGATGAAGAATCATTACATATGCGTCAGTTGCTGAAAACAAAATTAATCGATATGGATCTTTCCGTACGAGCATTAAACTGTTTAAAGGCTGCTGAAGTAGATACTTTAGGAGATCTAGTATCATTCAATAAAAATGACCTAATGAAATTCCGTAATTTCGGTAAAAAATCACTTACTGAATTAGAAGAATTAGTAAATGTAAAAGGGTTAAGTTTTGGTATGGATTTGTCTAAATATAAATTAGATAAAGATTAATTACATCATATTTTGCTCCTCAGAGTGAGTTGAGCAAGATGGTGAATAAATAAAATGTCATGAGACACGGAAAAAAAATAAATCATTTAGGTAGAAAAACAGCACATAGAACAGCTATGTTAGCTAATATGGCTTGTTCCCTAATTGAGCATAAAAGAATTAACACTACGTTAGCTAAGGCAAAAGCTTTAAAACAGTTTGTGGAACCTTTGGTAACAAAATCTAAGTCAGATACTACGCATAACAGACGTTTAGTTTTTAGTAAACTACGTCAAAAAGAAGCAGTTACTGAATTATTTAGAGAAGTTGCTCCAAAAGTAGGTGACAGACCAGGAGGTTATACTCGTATCATTAAGTTAGGAAATCGTTTAGGTGATAATGCTGAAATGGCAATGATCGAATTAGTAGATTTCAATGAACTTTATACGGCAGGTAAGGCAACAGCTAAAAAAATCTACTCGTAGAGGTAGATCAAAAAAGGCTGCTGAACCAGTAGTAGAAACACCAGCAACTAACGAGGAAGAATAGATGTTTTTTCTTGACAATATAAAAAAGGGCAATCAATTAACGATTGTCCTTTTTTTATGCGATGTCGTCAAAAAAATACTATAGTAGTTTAAAAAATTAATAAAATGCTGTACTTTTGCGCAGATTTATTTATATCCAAAATAAGTCTAGCAAAAAAATGAAATAATAGGTTAAAATAAGATTGTTTTAGCCTTAAAAAGAATGAACATATGAAATACCAGTCTAAACAAAAAGCAATTATTTTACTTTCTGACGGAACCATTTTTCATGGTAAAGCAGTAGGTAAGTCTGGTAGCGCTTTTGGTGAAGTTTGTTTTAATACAGGAACTACTGGGTATCAGGAAATTTTCACAGATCCATCTTACTTTGGTCAAATAATGGTTGCTACTAATGCACACATTGGAAATTACGGAACCTTAGATACAGATGTAGAGTCTGATTCTATTAAAATTGCAGGTTTGGTGGTAAAAAATTTCAGTTATGAATTTTCAAGACCTGGTAGCAAATCTTTGCAATCTTTTTTAGAAGAAAATAATTTATTGGCCATTTCCGATGTGGATACGCGCGCTCTTGTAAGTTACATTCGCGATAACGGAGCTATGAATGCTGTAATTTCTACTGAAGTAGATAATATTGAAGCCTTGAAAGAGCAATTAGCAGCCACTCCAGATATGAAAGGTTTAGAATTGGCTTCAAAAGTTTCTACTAAAACGCCTTATTTTTATGGTGATGAAAATGCTACTTATAAAATAGCTGCACTTGATTTAGGAATTAAAAAGAATATATTAAGAAACCTTGCTAAAAGAGATGCTTATATTAAAGTGTTCCCATATAACACTCCGCTTGCAGATTTAAAAGCATGGAATCCTCACGGGTACTTTTTATCTAATGGTCCTGGTGATCCAGAGCCTTTAGAAAACGCGATTTCCGTGGCAAAGGAACTTATAGAAGAAAATTTACCCACATTTGGTATTTGTTTAGGACACCAGGTGATTGGTATTTCGCAAGGTGTAAAAACCTTTAAAATGTTTAATGGCCATAGAGGAATTAACCATCCTGTGAAAAATTTGTTAACGGGTAAGGGAGAGATTTCTTCACAAAATCACGGTTTTGCTTTGGACAGAGAAAGTGCGGAACAAAATCTTAATGTACAGGTTACTCATGAGCATTTGAATGATGGAACAGTTGCCGGAATTCGTATTGAAGATAAGAACTGTTTTTCGGTACAATATCACCCCGAAGCAAGTCCAGGCCCTAATGATGGGACTTACTTATTTAACCAGTTTATAGCAAATTTGAAATAAGGAAAATTTATAACATTAAAGCAATATTTAATACTTAAGTAATCATTATATTGCGAAAAGTATAACAAAACTAAAATTAAAACTAATGAGTATTATCACTAATATTCACGCAAGACAAATTCTTGATTCACGTGGAAATCCAACAGTAGAAGTAGACGTTGTAACTGATAATGGAGTACTGGGTAGAGCAGCTGTTCCTTCAGGAGCTTCAACAGGAGAACATGAGGCAGTTGAGCTTCGTGATGGAGGAAAGGATTACATGGGTAAAGGTGTGCTAAAAGCAGTTTCTAATGTAAATGAAATTATAGCTGAAGAATTAATTGGTTACTCAATTTTTGATCAAAATTTAATTGATCAGTTGATGATTGATTTGGATGGTACGCCAAATAAATCAAAATTAGGAGCTAATGCAATTTTAGGTGTTTCTTTAGCAGTTGCTAAAGCAGCGGCAAATGAATTAAACATGCCATTGTATCGTTACGTTGGTGGAGTTAGTGCAAATACACTACCCGTACCCATGATGAATATTATAAATGGTGGTTCTCACTCCGACGCACCAATTGCTTTTCAGGAGTTTATGGTTATGCCTGTAAAAGCGAAGAATTTTACACATGCTATGCAAATGGGAACTGAAATTTTTCACCACCTTAAAAAAGTATTGCATGATCGTGGGTTAAGTACCGCTGTTGGCGATGAAGGAGGTTTTGCACCAAATCTTGAAGGAGGAACGGAAGATGCTTTGGATTCAATTAAATTAGCCGTTACTAATGCGGGTTACACTTTTGGTGATGATGTTATGGTAGCCTTAGACTGTGCTGCTGCAGAATTTTTTGTTGATGGAAAATACGATTACAAAAAGTTTGAAGGTGATGCAGGAGTGGTTAGAACTAGCGAAGAACAGGCTGATTATTTAGCTGAATTGGCTGGTAAATATCCAATTATTTCTATTGAAGATGGAATGGATGAAAATGACTGGAAAGGATGGAAGTACTTAACTGATAAAATTGGTGATAAAGTTCAATTAGTTGGTGATGATTTATTTGTAACTAATGTGGAACGTTTATCTCGCGGTATTAAAGAAAATATTGCTAATTCAATTTTAATTAAAGTTAACCAGATTGGTACTTTAACGGAAACTATTGCTGCGGTTAATATGGCACATAATGCAGGATATACATCTGTAATGTCACACCGTTCAGGAGAAACTGAAGATAATACTATTGCTGATTTAGCCGTAGCATTAAATACAGGACAAATCAAAACTGGTTCGGCTTCACGTTCTGATCGTATGGCTAAATACAATCAATTGTTACGTATAGAAGAAGAATTGGGTAACGTGGCTTATTTTCCGCAAGAAAATGCATTTAAAGTAAAATAAAAATTTAGCAAGCTAAATTATATAATAGAGACTATCAATATTGATAGTCTCTTTTTTTATATGATATAGTTGTAACCTTTTCGTGAAAATTCGACCAAATTAATCGAAGTGCTGGCCTTACGAAAATTGTATAAATTTGCCAAAATTTTAAACTTATGTTAATACTTAAGTATTTAAATTATTTGAGGTATTGTTATACATTTTTTTAAGGTTTAATTTGTAAATTAGCGCTTCTTCGATAATAATATTAAAAAAAAACAGCATTAAGCTTATGTCAGAAATAGCATCTTTAGAAATAGACGGAAAAAAATACGAATTCCCTATAATTAAAGGTTCTGAGAATGAGGTTGCCATTGATGTAAAAGCGCTACGCGGTGCTACCAATGGTGTCATTACTTTAGATCCAGGTTTTAAAAATACAGGTAGTTGTCAAAGTGCCATTACTTACTTAGATGGTGAGAAGGGAATTTTGAGATATCGAGGATATGCTATTGAAGATTTAGCTAATGATGCAGATTTCTTAGAAACTGCGTATTTGTTGATTTTTGGTGAGTTACCGAGTAAAGAGGTGTTGGCTAAATTTGAAACTGATATTAAAGCGCAATCTCATGTAGATGAAGAGGTAAAGAAAATTTTAGATGGTTTTCCAAAATCAGCGCACCCTATGGGGGTATTAGCTTCCTTAACAAGTGCATTGATCGCTTTTAATCCAGAATCAGAGGATGTAGATTCGGAAGAGGATATGTATAATGCCATTGTGACGTTAATGGGTAAATTCCCAGTATTGGTATCATGGGCGCTACGTAAAAAGCAAGGATTTCCTTTAGATTATGGTGATGATTCCTTAGGTTATGTTGAAAATATAGCAAAAATGCTTTTCAAAAAGCCTAATTCAGAATATAAGCAAAATGATATAGTGATTGATGCTTTGGATAAACTATTGATTTTACATGCGGATCATGAACAAAACTGTTCAACATCTACAGTTAGAATTGTAGGCTCATCTCACGCAGGATTGTTTGCTTCAATTTCAGCAGGTATTTCAGCTTTATGGGGGCCATTACATGGTGGTGCAAATCAAGCAGTATTAGAAATGTTGGAAGGGATTAAAGATGACGGAGGTGATACTAAAAAGTACATGGCTAAAGCAAAAGATAAAGAAGACCCATTCCGTTTAATGGGCTTTGGACATAGGGTATACAAAAATTTTGATCCAAGGGCGAAAATCATTAAAGTAGCCGCTGATGAAGTGTTAGGAGATTTAGGAGTTAACGATCCAATTTTAGATATTGCAAAAGGATTGGAGCAGGAAGCTTTAAACGATGAATATTTTGTAAAAAGGAAATTATATCCTAATGTAGACTTTTATTCGGGTATTATATACCGTGCTTTAGGCATTCCGACGGATATGTTTACGGTAATGTTTGCCTTAGGTCGTTTACCAGGTTGGATTGCTCAGTGGAGAGAGATGCGACTGAATAAAGAGCCTATAGGAAGACCAAGACAAATTTATACTGGTGAAAACGCCAGAGCATTTAAAGACTTAGAGTCAAGATAATATATTTTAAAAAAAAGAGTAAAAGACCGCTAACTTAGCGGTCTTTTTTATTCAATTCATTATTGCAAAAAAAATTGTCAGAATCGTTTGTAAATAGATGACTATTAGATTTTAAGACATTTAATAATAAAAGTTTGGGTTTATTTATAATTAAAATTTATTTTACCAATTACCAATTACCAATTACCAATTACCAATTACCAATTACCAATTACCAATTACCAATTACCAATTACCAATTACCAATTACCAACTACCGATTCCAAATCACATTGCTAAATTTCTTTTTACTATATTCGTTAATTCCTATAGGAGTAATGGAGAATTAAAAAAGTCACATGCTTTCGAAAAAAACAAAATACGGATTAAAGGCATTAAGTTATATTGCAAAAAAAAAGTGCAAGGATCCAGTGTCGATATCCGAAATCGCTAAATGCGAAAATATATCTCAAAAATATTTAGAAAGTATATTGTTGAACCTAAAAAAATCAGGCATATTAAGTTCAAAAAAAGGAAAAACTGGGGGGTATTATTTATTGCTTCCGCCAGAAGATATTAAGATGTCTAAAATCATTCGTGTATTAGAAGGTCCTATAGCGATGCTGCCTTGCGTGAGTTTAAATTTCTACGAAAAGTGTGATGATTGCCCCGATGAAAAAGCATGCTCAGTACACGAATTGATGATACAGGTACGAGATAGTACATTGAAAATTTTAGAAAATACCACGCTAGCTGATTATACAAAAAATTGACAGCTTTTAATTTTTATTGTAATCAGACGTTTCAATGTCTTTTGTTATAATGCTGATAAGTTGTGCTATTTCGGGGTCATTCGGTTCATCAACCTGATTCATTATTTTAGCAAAAAGAAAAAGGTACTTTGATACGTAAACTTTCTTTAAATTATCATCAATACATTTTTTTCCATCATTAATAATGAAATACATAAGGCGCCGAATAATTTTAGCCAGCTCGTCAGTGTTTGTTGTTGTAGTAACCATTTTGTATTGAATTAGTCCCAATAAAATTACTAATACAGCTGCCTTTGAAATAAAATGTTTTTCAAATTAAGAATAGCTAATCGATAAAAGGTATTAAATCAAGTTGTAATTTTAGAGTAACGTCCAAATGCTATGTACTGCATCATTTTGTTAAAAATAAAATAATGGAAAGGCAACATGCTAAACCAGTAAATTCTACCAGCTAAGCCTTTGGGTCTAAAAGTAGCAGTTTGGTGTAACACATTATTGTCATCAATCTTAAACTCCAACCAAGCCTCGCCAGGCAATCGCATTTCAGCAAAAAGGAGTAATCTTTTTTTAGTTTTATCAGCCACTAACACGCGCCAAAAATCAATAACATCACCAGAATCTATTTTGTTTGCGTGAGTGCGTCCTCGCCGTAAGCCCACACCACCGAAAACTTTATCAATATACCCTCTAATTTTCCACATCCAATCTCCGTAATACCATCCAGTTTCGCCGCCAATGGACCAAATGCGTTCTAAAACTGGGGTAGGAGCAATTATTTGTACTTGTTTTTTATCCAATAAGCACCCATTGGTGGGTACCGAAATGTATTTTTCTAAGTCTTTTTTAAATCGGCCACTTACCATGGAATCTTTCCAGCTAGATACCACTTGATTTTGTTTGATGCTTATAAAAGCTAATTTTAATGCCTTAGTATATGTCATAGGTTTAAGGCCAAGTAAATCTTGAAGTTTTTTATCTTTAGCAACCACAGGAACACCCATGCTGTCAACTAAATTAACCGCTAATTTGTAGGAGGTGGAAGTTACGAAGTATAACCAATACGAAGATAATTTAGGGGTCATCACAGGAACAGTTATAATATACAGCGGAAGTTTACGGTACTTAGCGTATAGTTGCAACATTTCTTTATAAGTAATCACATTTGGACCAGCAATATCAAAACTTTGGTTGTAGGTTGCTTCATTAAGGGGAACGTTTATTAAAAACCGCAACACATCTCTTACACCAATAGGTTGAGTTTTTGTATTTACCCATTTTGGCGTAATCATAAAAGGAAGCTTTTCACATAAATCTCTTATAATTTCAAAGGAAGAGCTTCCTGATCCTACAATTATTCCTGCACGTAATACAGTTATTGCAGGTTTTCCTTTATATAAAATAGTTTCTACATTTTTTCGGGATTGTAGGTGTTTTGATAATTGATTTTCATTAACGATACCACTTAAATATACAACGTGTTTTGTATTGGCATGAACCATGTATTTGTTGAAGTTTTCGGCAGATAATGCTTCTTTTCTATCAAAATCCTCAGTGGAGGAAGACATGGAATGGATTAGGTAATAAGCTACATCAATATCCTTGGGAAAGTTAATGGTGTCAACTGCGTCTAAAAAATCAATTTCTACAATTTCAATTTGTTGTAAAATATCAGGTGGTACATTAAGTCGATTTTTATCTCTAACACAGCACACTACGTCAAAACCATTATCAATTAATAATGGTAATAAGCGCATTCCTATATATCCGTTGGCTCCAGTTATTAATACTCGCATAACTTAAAATTACTTTAATTCAATCAATTTACTTTGCTCAATCCATAATTTTTAAAGTATATCTTTTAAGGAGTCATAGTTAAATTTCAAAATCTTCGTACAAAAGTTCAATTTGTATATAATTAAAGATTTTTTACTTCTTTATTGTCCATAAATTGCATCGAAACCAATAGTGATTTATAAATCTTCTAATGTCGTTGGCTGTTGCTTTTCTTTTTCTGAAATTACTCTGGACACAAATTTATGTATGGAAACATCCTTAGCTGCAGCCAGTACTTTTATGAAGTAAGTGTCAATATGAAAGCTATATTCATCACTAGTTCCTTTATAAATAGTCAATTTATAATACGGAATCACTAAATTATAAGTTTCAAGGCGCTTTTGAAATCCAATGATAATTCCTTTTGGACGCAATTCAATATTACAAGTGTTCGTATTTTGATCCAACTGAAGTAAATTATAAATCTGAGTGCTGGATTTGGTAATTTTCATTTTTGGTGATCCCACACCTTTCATTTTCATACGCTGTAACAATGGAAATGGTGGTCCCACAAAATCATTTATTTTCCGTGTAATCTCGGGGTCATTATGAGAATTGTTTAGAAGCATATTGTGAAAATTAAAACACTTGTTAATGTGAACTCAATTATAAATTTAGTGAAGAGCAATTTAATTCCACTCACTTTAGGTATAATTAACAAGCGTTTGAGGATGTTTTGTTACTTGTTACGGGTTGTCAGTTATAGGAAGAAGGGGTGGATTATCCGTTTTGTTAAGGTTGAGGGCCACAGATTTGTATTTTTGCGCGTTAATCGATTTTTATGCTATCAAAAAATTTATTGCTCTACATTCACAACTCACTGTTGTAAATACAGCAAAATTCGTAATTCAGAATTCTCAATTCATAATATACTTGTCTATCTTTGCGCTTCAAAAATTATAGTATGCAAATTCAACATTTACTTAGCCAAAAAGTAACTCAGGCAGTTTCAGACTTATTTGATAAGCAATTACCAACGGTAGAGTTTCAGTCAACTCGTAAAGAGTTTGAAGGAGATATTACGGTAGTTATATTTTCAATGTTACGGGTAGTAAAGGGAAACCCTGTTGAAATCGGATCGCAAATTGGAGCATATTTGCAAGAAAATGTGGCAGAAGTTACGGCTTATAATGTTGTTAAGGGTTTTTTAAATCTAGTTATTTCGGATAGTTATTACCTTAATTTCTTCAATGAAAATAAAACAAATACTGCTTATGGTTTTGTTACGCCTGATGAAGCCAATGGAGTTATGGTTGAATATTCTTCGCCTAATACAAACAAGCCACTACATTTAGGTCATGTGCGTAATAATTTATTGGGGTACGCTGTTGCAGAAATTCTTAGCGCAAGCGGAAAAAAGGTATACAAGACTCAAATTATAAATGATAGGGGAGTACATATTTGCAAATCCATGCTAGCTTGGAAAAAATTTGGAAATGGAGAAACACCAGAATCCACAGGTCTTAAAGGAGATAAACTAGTTGGTAATTATTATGTAAAGTTTGATCAGGAATATAAAAAGGAAATAGAAACTTTAGTGGCAGGCGGAATGTCAGCTGATGAAGCGAAAAAACAAGCACCTTTGTTATTGGAAGCTCAGGAGTTGCTTCGTTTGTGGGAGCAAGGAGACGAAGCTGTAGTTGCGCTTTGGAAAATGATGAACCAATGGGTATATGATGGTTTTGGAAGCACTTATGATAAGCTAGGCGTTAGTTTTGATAAAAATTATTACGAAAGTGATACCTATAAATTAGGTAAAAATGTCATTGCTGATGGATTAGAAAAAGGGGTTTTTTATAAGAAAGATGATGGTTCCGTTTGGATTGACTTAACTGACGATGGATTGGATGAAAAGTTAGTATTGCGAAGCGATGGAACTTCAGTTTATATGACTCAAGATATTGGAACTGCTATTCAGCGAGCCAAAGACTTTAATGTAAATGGAATGGTATATACTGTAGGAAATGAACAGGATTATCACTTTCAGGTATTATTTCTAATTTTAAAAAAATTAGGGTTTGATTGGGCAGCGGATTTATTCCATTTAAGTTATGGTATGGTGGACTTGCCCAGTGGAAAAATGAAGAGTAGGGAAGGTACTGTAGTAGATGCCGATGATTTAATTACCGAAATGCAAACCAATGCAGCTACTATTTCTAAGGAATTAGGAAAACTAGATGACTATTCAGAGGATCAAAAACTAAAAGTGTACAATACTATTGGACTGGGGGCTTTAAAATACTTTATATTAAAAGTGGATCCTAAAAAGAGAATTCTTTTTGATCCACAGGCTTCTATCGATTTTCAAGGAAATACCGGACCTTTTATTCAATATACATACGCTAGGATTCAAGCAATCTTACGTAAAGCAGCTCATGATCAAAACGAGGTGCTCACAGAAATTAATTTGGAAGCAAAGGAAAAGGAGGTATTAAAACAACTGGAATTGTATCCTGAAGTTATTCAACAGGCAGCAAAACAATACAGTCCAGCTCTAATTGCAAATTACATTTATGATTTAGTAAAAGCGTATAACTCTTTTTTTCAAAATGTACCCATTTTTGGCGCAGATACGCAAGAGCAAATAACTTTTAGGGTGCAATTATCCGAGTGGGTGGGTACAGTTATAGCATCTGGATTTGGTTTATTAGGTATTCAAGTGCCCGAACGCATGTAATATAAGAAGTTGAAAACTGCAACTCGAAAAACAAAAAAGAGGCCAATAGGTCTCTTTTTTGTTTTACATTTTATAATAATTTTATTTTACAGTTAAATAATTTAGATGAAAAGCATGTATTTTCTGTTTTCGAATAAAATTAGGATACTTTTTTCTTGGATTATTTTACTTCAATTTTAAAACACGGATTTACAAGTGCACTATTTTAAAACCTAGGTTTAGTGCAAAAGACAAAAGTAAAGTCATTATATGGACTACCCTCGCCCTCCTTCGGTATATCCTTTAGGACTTTTTAACTGTCCTTTTCTTCCACAATTTTTGCACCTATTTTTCTGTTCAATATGATCTTCTTCTTCTTTTGTTTTAGGTGTTTTAAAATAAATAGGAATTTTTAAGCCTGCATAAACATCAAAAGCACGAGTTTCACTATCAATAGCTCTGCTAAACAAACTACTCGATCCCATAAACAATGGACCTAATCGAAAACCAGCCCCCCATTGCATTCCTCCATAAACGGAAACAGTAATAGGGCTATACATACTGAACCATTTAGTTTCATATCTAGGGCTTATACTAAACTGACTGGCATAACGGTTTGCTTGGCTATTTTCTCGAGAAATTAATGTTAAATTAGTTACAGCATTCACATAAAATTTATCTTTTACTTTGTAATCAAGTTCTGCACGCAATCGAGTTGGTAGTGTAAATTTATTATCAACAATACGCGGACCTTCAGGATTAAATAGAGGCTCGATATCTTCGAAAAATTCACCATTTAATAAATCGTCTTTGCTAACTGTTCTCCCTGTATAAGGTTTGTTAACTGAGGCATAAGTTATAGCTCCTATATCAAGTATTGAAATTCCTAGTTTGTATTTATAAGTGCTAATATGTCTTATGACTAGCTGTTCTCTTACATGGTCCCGTGACACGTTGCTTCTGTGTCTCGGACGGTATTCATACACAAAACCTAAATCTAAACCAACACCTCTAGTTTTTAAATTAAAATCAAAATCATCACCAGTGGAAAAAGGGATGCCATCCAAATCACCAGCATCAATACTACCACTGTAGGTATATCCTCCAGTTCCAATAAAAAATAAGTCATCGGTATTTCCTAATGCAGAAACATTATCAAGAGTAACATTCGTGCTTGCTATACCAAATAAATATTTCAAACTGACCCCCGCCTTCATGAATCGAACTCTGGTGTTTTTTAGAACTCTAGCGTAAGTGGCCCCTAACTCAATCCAATTGTTGCTTACGGCAGATGATGTAATGTCAGAGGTAAAAAGAGGAAGGTTATTATCCAAACCTTCGTTGTCCACATAATCAATAATTTCGCCATTAATCGCATTTGCATTAGTAATACTACGTGCTCTGGTAGTTAGCGCTACACTATGTTTCTCATTAAGCGTAATCATTGCAGATGGGCCAAGAACATCCGCGTTAACAAACCCGTAATTATCTTGATCAATCCCTTTGGGAGTAGATAGCTCGTCAAAATCATTGTCACTACCAGTAAGCCATTCCCAATAATTAATTTGGTAATAATTATTAAGGGCAAATAAACTGGCAGAAGCTAAATTAATATCAACTTTAGTTCGGGAATCTGCAATATTAGCAGGATTAAAAATTACTCCATGGACACCATTAAAATTATCAGCATCAAAACCAATATAGGATTGTGCATAGGATACGTAATGAAGCAATATTGTGGTAAAAAGGGCAATTAATTTACGCATAAATATAATATAGGTTAATTAGTAAACGTAAAGCAACGCAAGGTAGTATTATTTTATTAAAATTACCGCGGCCCTTCTATTTTTACTCTTATTTCCTTTTTCATATCGTGATTCACCATATCCTTTAATAATCAATCTTTCCTGATCAATACCTTTATTAGTAAAATATTTTTTAACGTTCAGCGCGCGTAATAATGAAAGGTTAAAGTTGTATTCTTCCGTTCCAATTGGATCAGTATGTCCCTCAACTATATATTTAGTCGTAGGATACTTGTTCATGTACTCCAAAATTTTGTCTAAAACAGCATGTGTTTCAGGTAGTAAATATGCTTTGTCGTATTTGAATGAAATTGCATCGGAATGTATTTGTAAGGCAGCTTCAATTTCCTGCGCAGCCTCTTCGCTATAAATAAATACATCATCTTCAGGGCAACCGTTAGTAGCAACGCTACCTGGAGTATATGGGCATTTGTCAATATAGTCAACAGTGCCATCGCCATCAGAATCTTTAACTTTTGAGAGTTGACTTTTATCATCTGGTTGAGGACCTGGGCAACCTTTATTTTCAATAAGTCCTGCAATCATTTTGCAAGTATCTATTTCATTAGCAACACCATCATTGTCAAAATCTTTGGAAGGTTTATGGTAAATAGGTAATTTTATTCCAGCATAATAATTAGCTGATCCTGTTTTGTCTGAAATGATGTTGCTAATCACAGTTCCAGAACCAACAAATAAAGGACCTAACCTAATTCCTGAGCCAATAGTAAGTCCATTAAGTTCCTGATAGTTTACAGGAACGTGAACACCAAACCATTTAGATTCAAATCTTGGTGTTATAGTGTAATTATTAATAATATGATTTGCATCTCCTTGTTCTTCGTCAATTAATGAAAGATCAGCATTCAAGTTAATGTATAATTTCTCTCTAATTTTATAATCTAAATTAGCATGTAAAGCAGTAGGTAATCCAATTTTTTTGTTCACTAAATTCTTTTCAGGGTCAAGTTCATCGTCAATATCTCCGTTTAGGCTACCGTTTTCAACCAAAGAGCGATCAATTGACGTGTCAAGGTCATAAAAATTTGATACGGCACTATCGTAGGTCGAAGATCCAATATCTGTAATTGATAATCCAAATTTTGCACGGTATTTATTTTTATGTTGCATACCCACACGATTCGTATCAATGTCTACGGCATGATATTCCTTTTCATTTGGCCTCCACTCGTATACAAAACCTAAATCCAATCCTACATTTAGTGTAGAGGCTTTCAAATCAAAATCATCAAAACTTTCATAAGCCTTACCATTAATATTACGGTCTAAGCTCTTACTAAAAGTGTAGGTAGCAGTTCCTCTACCTTCTAATTCCTGATCAGCAGGATCAAATTCTACCGTGGCATCATCTGAAGCAACTGTAATAAAAGCACGTCCACTGACTAATTTAGCAGTAGCTCCAACTTTTACAAAATGCTTTTTCCTGTCTGCAATAACAGCACTGTATGTAAAGCCAAGCTCATTCCAAACACTCAAAGTAGCATTTAGGTTATTGTTTTCAACAATCAAAGGGGAATCACCCGACAGGCCAACATCAAATAAATTAATTAAATTACCGTCAATATTATTGACATTACCTGAAACTCGAACTCTAGTTGTAATACCAATAGCACTTTTAGGATTCAAACTATATAGTAATGAAGGTCCTAAAATACTATTATTAAATTGTATAGTGTTTGGGTTTTTAACAGTAACATTTCCATCAGTATTAAAATTGAAGTCGCCATCAATTATTTCTGAAAAAGTTCCAGAAACATAATCATTTAAAAAATTCACATTAGCTGAAACAATATTTAAATCATACTCCAAACGGGAATCAGAAGCATTGGCGGGATTGTGTAATACAGAATGTATGCCGCTATAATTGTCGGTATAATAACCAGGGTAAGTTTGGGATGTAGCTGTTAAGGCAAATAAAAAGAATAACAGCATGTATATGTAATGAGTATATACGCTATTCATAGTTGGTTATTATTGTTAAAGTAGGTCATTCAAATTTAAGGTTTTTGTTTAAAAACACCTTTGAATACAATGTAACTCATGCTATTTGTATTTTATTGTTCATTATAGTGTAATTAGTAGGTGTAATCTTTCATTTTTTTGAATTTTGTTTAAAAAACAGCTAAAATCTTAAATATCGAGCTATTTATCGGTGTTTTTTTTACGATCAAATTTTAACTAGTCTATATATGTTAATAAAAATAACAGTGTTTGTAGTCATATTTAAGCTTCAGGCATAGTGGAATTGTAGCGCTATTCGGAGCATTCTTTTTTAACATTTTAAGTCTAGATGCTGTGCAAAATGAAATCTAAAATTTAGTTTGTATTTCAGCGATTACATTGAGTTGTGAGTTGTGAGTTTGGAGTAGTGAGAAAAAATAAGATTTAGTGTAACACTAGGTAATTAAGTCTAGTTCAAAACGGGTCTAGTTATATATAATAAAGAAAACAATATAGAATAATAAAGAAAACAATATAGAACTAAACAATTCACTAGCGCTACCAAATTTAGGAAGCGTACTATTAATGGCGTTTCCCTTCGGGTCAGGCTTTCACTACTCGCTCTTTCCACTAGCGTTCCAAGGAGCTCAAACACACCGTTCAATCCTTAACGCGGGGATTTTGGTTGAGA